>NZ_JBOEGM010000013.1:0-326767 GCF_050633425.1 Pelagimonas sp.
CACTGTTCCTTATTCCTTGATTGGGGGCACGTCGGTCTATATGAAATGGAGTTTTCGCAATGAAGATCAATGAACAGGTTGCGCTGGTCACAGGTGGTGGCAGTGGTCTTGGTGCCGCAACAGCCCGGCGGCTGGCTGCCAAAGGGGCCAAGGTTGCCATTTTGGATTTCAATATCGATGCGGCAAACGAGGTCGCGGCCGAACTTGGCGGCGTTGCCCTTCAAGCAGATGTGGCAGACCAAGAGGCTGTTGGTGGGGCCTTTGATCAAGCGATTGCCGACTTGGGTGGTGCGCCTCGGATCGCGATCAGCTGTGCGGGTATCGGCATGGCGGCGCGTATCGTTGGGCGTGAAGGAAAAATGTCGTTTGATGTGTTTGAACGTACGCTCAAGGTTAATCTATTTGGCACCTACAATGTGATGAGCCATGCAGCGCAACGTATGATGGAACTGGAACCCACAGAAACCGGTGAACGGGGTGTTGTTATCAATACGGCCTCTGTTGCTTGGGAAGATGGCCAATTGGGACAGGCAGCTTATGCTGCGTCCAAAGGGGCAATCGCATCCATGTGTTTGCCTGCTGCACGCGAATTTGCGCGCTCTGGCGTTCGGGTTATGGCGATTGCTCCGGGATTGTTTCATACGCCGATGATGGAAGGCCTGCCCGAAGAAGTTGCGGCCCAGATCACCGCGAATATTCCGTTCCCAGATCGCCTTGGGGCTCCCGAAGAATACGCTTTGTTGGCCGAACAGATCGTATCAAACCCCTACTTGAACGGGACGACAATCCGCCTTGACGGTGCTGTTCGACTGCCACCCCGATAAGGAGTGCGCTTTGTGCCCCTTGGTTCTCGTAGCTCTGTCCGGTGGCCCCAAAGTGTCTCTGACATCGCAAGGCGTAAACACGTGGAGATGCTATTTGCGGAGCGTTGAAGGCAGTCCTTGTCTTCAACGATCAGAATAGCGGTGCGGGGGGCACCGTCAGGCGAGCGGGCCGACAAGCCCAGATCAGGTGATTTAGAAAATGATGTTGAGCAGGCGAAAACACAGCAGCGACGCCAGAGTGGGTTTAGGGAGCATAGCTCTTGGGCGCGCGTTTTGTTTGGTGGCGGGTGGCAAAGCCTTGGCCACGAAAAACATGTGCATATTCTTGGCTGCAACTCCGGTGATCCTATGAAGCCAGTCTCAAAACCTCGCCAGGCCAATCCGGAAACCTCATGGGTTGATGACGCAACTCTGCGGCAACTCATGGGCTATCACATGAAGCGGGCGTTTAACGTTATTCAGGCCGATCTCGCGGCGACGCTCAAACCGTTTGATCTTAGGATGCTGACCTATACGGCACTTGTCCTGATCAAGGACAATCCGGGGTTGCGACAGTCACAATTGGCCGATGCAATGGACATTGAACGGCCCAATCTGGTTGTCATCATTGATGAGCTGGAACGACGCGAACTGATTGTGCGGGAACGGGTTTCAACGGATCGGCGGGCTTATGCTTTGCAGGTGACAATGGCAGGTCGCCAGCTTTGCGAACAAGCCGAGACAGCGGTGCTTTTGCACGAAAATCGACTTCTGGAAAACTTGGACGAAGAGACCCGCGCGGTCATGATTGCGGGGATGCATCTTGTCGAAAAGAACGGGAAAAAAGGCTAGACCATGAAACGGACTTCAAATTTCCTTGCACATTCAGTCGCGCGTGAAGATCGCGCTGACGGGACTGTTTTGCTTCGGTCACAATATGAGCTGGGTCCAGTTGCCGACACAACCGGAGATTGGTTGCATCATTGGGAAGCTGAGGCCCCCGACCGGGTGTTTCTGGCCGAGCGTAGCGGAGCAGGCTGGCGCGAAGAAAGCTACCGAGCGACGCTGCAAAAGGTGCAAGCCATTGCCAGCGCGTTGTTGGCGCGCGGCATGGGGCCGGACACGCCAATCCTGATAATGTCGGGCAATGGTGTCGATCATGGTTTGCTGTCTCTGGCAGCGCAATATGTGGGCGTGCCCACCGCCCCGGTTGCCGAGCAATATTCGCTGATCCACGGAGCGCATGGGCGCTTGCAGCATGCTGTTGAGTTGGTGCGACCGAAAATGGCTTATGTCGTGGATGCGGTTCAATATGGCGAAGCTCTTAAGTTAGATGTTTTGAAAGGTGTCGAGATTGTTGCCAGCCGTTCGGGCGATAGTGCCAATGTCACGGCGTTTGACACCCTGCTTATGGGCGACACTGGCGTTGATCTACAGGCGGCACATGCGGCTGTCACACCCGATAGCGTTGCCAAAATCCTGATGACAAGCGGCTCCACCTCGGCCCCCAAAGGTGTTATGACCACGCATCGGATGATGTGCGTCAACCAGACCCAGCTCGCGGATGCCTTGCCGTTCTTACGTGCGCAGCCCCCGCGAGTTGTGGATTGGCTACCTTGGAATCACGTGTTTGGTGGGTCTCATAATTTCAACATGATGTTGGCAAATGGCGGCAGCTTTTACATTGATGATGGCAAACCGGTCAAAGGGTTGTTTGAACGCACCCTTGAAAACCAGTCGATGGTGACTGGCACGCTGGCCTTTAATGTGCCGGTCGGATTTTCCATGCTGTTGGGGGCGCTTCGACAGGATAACACGCTGAAACAACGCTTTTTTGCCGATCTGGATTTGGTGTTTTACGCCGGGGCGTCACTGCCGCAGGATGTTTGGCAGGGGTTTGAGCAAATGGCGATGGAGGTCAAAGGAGAGATCCCGTTGATGACCTCATCTTGGGGGCTGACCGAAACTGCACCCGCGACCATGATGCAACAAGAGCCCATTGACCGTTCTGGCGTTGTCGGCGTGCCATTGACTGGCGTGACGCTTAAATTGATCCCGGATGAGGACATGCGGTGTGAGATGCGCGTCAAAGGTCCGAACGTCATGCAAGGGTATTTTGAAGACCCCGAAAAAACCGCGGATGCGTTTGATGAAGAAGGATTTTTCATCACCGGAGACGCTATGGTTTTCAACGATCCGAACGATGTAAACAAAGGCATGCGGTTCGACGGGCGCATTTCCGAAGACTTCAAATTGCTCACGGGCACTTGGGTGCGCGCGGGTCAGTTGCGTCTCGATATTCTGGCTTGTTTGGCCCCTTTGGCGGCGGATTTGGTCATCACAGGCGCCGACCGGGATCAGATTGGTGTGATGATCTTCCCGGATCGGGCTGAGCTTGAACGAGAAGGGTTTGATCTGACGGACGACAATGGAGCCATTCGCTGCAAGTTGCTTCAGGGCGAAATCCAACGCCGTTTGGCGGCCAGAGCACGTGAAATTTCGGGCAGTTCTACCAGAATTTCACGCGCGATAGTTATGTCTGAACCGGCATCGCTGACCGATGGGGAAATGACGGCCAAGGGAAACCTGAATTTTCGCAAGGTGCTGACCCGACGCAAAAGCTTGCTGGATCGTCTTTATGTCGATGCTGATCCTGCGGTTGTCACCGTGTAGCATGTTGTGCGTTGTCGGGGCACAGATTTGGGCGACCACGGTCATGTCCCAGACCTCGGTCAGATACAATTAATCGCAATTCCTTAGGGGTGATAATTATGCAAGTTCCGGTCCCTTCGCTGGCCCATTCATTCACGTTAACAGTGACTTTGGATCCCCCAATTGAATTGGGTCCGGGGCGAGCTGGCCATCGGCGCATAATACCGATCGCTGGTGGGCAGGCCACCGGACCAGATCTCACCGGCCAGGTGTTGGGCGTGGGAGCAGACTGGCAAACTGTTTTTGCCGATAGCTCAGCGCATCTGGACACGCGCTATGCCCTCAAGACCGACGACGGCGCGGTGATCGAGGTGATCAATATTGGTACGCGGCACGGGCCGAAGGAGGTTATGGAACGACTTGCAGCCGGCCAAGATGTTGACCCGGCCGACTATTACATGCGTACCGCCGCACGGTTGGAAACCGGTGATCCTCGCTATAGCTGGGTAAATCATACCATCTTTGTCTGTGCCGGGTTGCGCCGCGCCTCGGCCGTGGAAGTTGCCTTCTACAAAGTCTGCTAAGCGCGGGGGTTGCGCCAAAAAGTGGTAGCAGTTTGATCTGCAAGATAGATCGCAGGAAGCCAACATCTTTGTATGATCGGTTTGTCTCTGCCAGATAGTCTGCCAGATGGGATGAAAATCTGCGGGTTTTGTGTGCCGGCGCGGTGGCCGTCGGTTTGCGTTACAAATGACAGATCGCGATGCACAACCTCGCCAGCGCAAAACTGGTAGCCGCACCGCGATCACATTCATCAGCGACAAGTTCGATGATGAAGCCATTTGGCCCGTGCAGAGCCGGTGGGTCCGCTTAAATCCGCATTCTGGGCACGTCATTCGGATCGAGATGTAGCTCAATCAACATTGGACCTGTCCGGTTCTCCACAGCTTCCAGCGCATGTTCCAATTCCTCATCGGACCTGACTTCAATTCCGTGCCCCCCCAAAGAGTTTGCGATGGCCGCAAAAGATGGCCAATCAAACTGCGTTAAACTTGGGTCCATTTTCCGGTCAAGAAATTGAATATGCTCGGCCCCGTAGGCTGAGTCATTTGCGACAATCACAATAAGATCAAGGCCAAGGCGCACAGCGGTGTTGAATTCGTTGATCCCGCCCATCATGAACCCGCCATCGCCGGTAAAGATCACGACAGGACGGTCAGGGGCGGCCAGACCTGCGCCAATGGCTTCTTGCAGTCCAAGGCCGATTGAGCCGAAATTAGCCGTAACAACAAAGCTTTGAGGATCAGGAACCGAGATACGGCACCAGACTTCGGTCATGAAACGACCGCCATCGGTGATCAGCACACGATCTTGGGGCAGGGCAACGTTGAGGCGTTCAATCGTTTTGACGTAATTCACCACACCCTCGACCGATTTATCGTTCCCGGTTGGATGCGTGGTGAGCGTCTTGGTGTCCAGCTCGCGGGTGAAACCGCTGGCGGGGATTTCGGCTTCGTTTAGCCAGTACAAAATCGTGTCGGCGGTCAGGCCGGAATCCGCAACGAGCGCAGCATCAGGGTGCAGCCCGCCGCCGATGGCCGTTGGTTCAATATCGACCTGAATGATACGCTTGCCTTTCATCAATTTACCACGGTCTGTGGTGAAGTCGTGCAAGCCGGTTCCAAAGCAAATGATGCAATCGGATTGCGCGATCAAATCATAGGCCGCCGGTGTCGACAGGGTGCCGAAGATGTCGATGTTGTAAGGGTGGTTGTTAAAAAGCGCCTTGGCTTTGAGGGTTGTGGCCAGCGGCGCTTCGAGCCGATCTGCCAGCTTGATCAACTGATCACGGGCCCCAACAGCCCCGGCACCGGCCAAGATCAACGGGCGACGCGCCGAGGCAATCATGCCAATGGCTTCGTCGAGAATATCGCCCTGAGCGACCCCGCCGGGCGCGGTGAAAACATCGAGAACGCGGGTTTCATGCTCGGTCTCTTGCCACATAAAATCGGCTGGCATGTTGACCACGATGGGGCGGCGCTCAACCTGGGCGCGGTAGAATGCACGCTCAATATCCATTCCGGCAGTTTCAGGAGCGCGCACCTGCTCAAACCCCGCCCCTGTGGTTTTGACCAGCTCGCGTTGATCAATGCTTTGGAGATGGCGCGGGTTTGCGACGGGGGTGTCACCGGCCAGCAAAACCATAGGAATGTGGCCGCGCACGCCTTCGGTCAATGCCGTGACGCAATTGGTGAGCGCAGGGCCATGCGTGACTGAGGCGACGCCGACTTTGCCAGCAACATGAGCATATGCCAGCGCCATCAAAACCGAACTACCTTCATGGGCGGCGGGGACAAAACGCCCGGCACAATCGCGCACGAAACTATCGACCAAAAAGAGATTGGCATCCCCCATCAGCCCGAACATTGTCTCGACACCGTGGTCAGACACGGAACGGGCAATGGATTGATAGACCGACATTTTTTTACTCATCGAAGCGCGCTCCTGGCTTTGTTTCCCAAGTCATAGCGGATATTAGATGCGTGAAATGCGCAATTCGTTAAGTGAATTGGGGAATAATGCGAGGTGATCGCGAGTTATTGCATTTTGATGCGTAAATTTCACGCGATCCTAGCCTTGAGAGGATTCCCAAATCGCCAAAGACGACCTGCGAACGTCAGACCCCGCGTGGCTGAGATTGGAGGTCGATGCTGCGGTTGAAAATGCGAACATTTACGAAGAGGTCCGGAGAGACGATTGTCCGTGAGGGCCACGCGCTAAGACCCGACGTCCAGCTCGGTCAAGTGAGCGATGATATCGCGCAACATTTGGTCCGCCGTGCTTGGCGTCAGCGTGATTTTGGTTGCGTAATCAAATCGCTGACGGTCAAGAGCGCTGCCGGGATCGCCTTTGAGTTTGAAGACCACATGAGGCGTGCGCGTATAGAGTCTGATCAAACCTCCCTCGTATAGATTTACGATTTCCAGCTGCTCAAAGCCGTTTTTCTGGGCCAGTCTGTAGACCTCGGGAAAAGGGTGATCTTCACCTATCGGATGTTTCCAAGGCATGTCACAAAGCCCTTTTTGACTGTAAACTATCGGCATAGTGCCCCGGTTGGATGAAGTGGCATTGCCATTGAAAAACGGCAACGCCCCCAAAGTTGGAGTCTGAAGGAGAGCGGCTTTATCGGTCGCCGAACATATCGCCCAGCCCCCCCAGAACCGATCCTTCGCCTTTGCTTCCACCGGGACCAGCAGCGCGCAGTACCCGATCCGCCAGCCGTGAGAATGGCAGGCTTTGCAAGAAGACTGTGCCCGGTCCACGCAGGGTTGCAAGAAACATCCCTTCGCCCCCAAAGACCATGGATTTTAGGTTCCCAGAGCGTTCAATGTCGTAGTCAACACCGGCGGTCATCGCGGCAAGACACCCCGTATCAACACGCAAAACCTCACCGGGTTTTAACTCGCGTTTGATAACAGTCCCGCCGATATGGATGAAGGCCATGCCGTCACCATTCAAGCGCTGAAGGATAAACCCTTCGCCGCCAAAGAAACCTGCACCGAGTTTGCGCTGAAACGCGATGTCGGTGGTCGTACCAAAGGCTGCACATAAAAACGCGTCCTTTTGGCAGATCAGTTCTCCGCCCATGGCTGCCATATCAATCGGTACGATTTTACCGGGGTAGGGGGCGGCAAAAGCGACGCGCTTTTTACCTTGGCCATTGTTGGTGAAATGGGTCATGAAAATGGATTCACCCGTCAGAACGCGTTTCCCAACGCTCAGGAGCGAGTCCATGATGCCGCTGGAGGGACGACCTCCGTCACCCATTCGGGTTTCAAATGCGATGCCGTCTTCCATGTAATTCATCGCCCCGGCTTCGGCGATAACAACCTCTGCGGGATCAAGCTCGACTTCGACGATCTGCATGTCGTCCCCAAAAATCTCATAGTCAACTTCATGACATCGCATTTCAATTCTCCTGCCAAAAATGCTCATGTGAATGTAGGGAGCCTAATCCCTTTGGCCAAGGGATGACCATATGGCACAAACGCTTTGTTGCATTGGGAATAGTTGATCTTTGACCTTGCTGACGGGTTGGCGTTAACGTCACACATCGGGCCAGACGCGCTCAAACTTTGTTGCACCGACCCATCGCAAGACCACGAAAAACAAAAGGCCAGGTGACCTATGAACCAACTCTCGCAAGCCCAATCGACCGCCTTGGCCGTTGTCGATGCACGCATGGCGGAGTTGTCCGCTTGGTGCGAAACGATCTTTGATTTTGGTGAAACGGCCTGGCGTGAATACCAATCCGCGCAGTGGTATGTGGATCGGCTGCGCCAAGAAGGGTTTCGTGTCGAAGAAGGCTCGGGGGGCATGCCGACGGCCTTTTGCGCAGAATGGTCCAATGGGGACGGGCCGATTATCGGCATGTATGCAGAATATGATGCCGTTCCCGGCAATTGTCAGGCCGCAGATACCACGCGTCGTCCGCGCGATGGATTGGGGTTTCAGGCCGGGGGCCACACCGATCCGCATTCAGGATTGGGGATCAGCACGCTTGGCGGATTGCTGGCAACCAAGGCCGCGATGGAGCAGCACGGCATCAAGGGGGGATTACGATATACTGGTGAACCCGCCGAAAAAGTCCGTGGATCCAAACCTATTCATGCGGCCAAGGGCTATTATGATGGGTTGGCGGCGATGCTGTCCTTTCATCCGTTTTACATGCTGCCCATGTGCAACACCGTGCGATGGGACACACATTGCGGGGCCGCCTATTCGATGGTCTATCGCTTCATTTGTGATGCGCCTGAAACCTGGGGAATGTCAGGGGGAGACGGGGTGAAAAATGGCCCTCCGATCCCGCAATCCCACTCCTCTGTTCGTGCTCCGGGGGCCAGCGAGGCTTTGATGACGATGTTTCAATCGTCAAAGGTGTTTCGTGAAGCGATGCTGCCTCATCAAGGCGGTTGGTCGATTTCTGAGGCGATTTTGACAGCTGGTCAGGCGACGGCGGATAACCTGCCGGCTGGACTGGCCGAGATTCAATACATGATGCGGGTGCCAACCATCGAGATGGCCGAGCAAATAACCGCGGTTCTGGATCGAAATGCACAAGCGGCCGCGCTGCTTACCGGATGCCGGATTGAGCGCCACTGGGTCTGCAAATCGCGTCCGGGTTTGGCCAACCACGCGATGGCCGACGTGGTTTGGCAATCCATGCAAGAGGTGGGGGCACCGGTTTGGGATAAGGCGGCCGTTTCTGTTGCCCAAGAGATTCAGGCGAATTTGGGTCTGTCACCTATGCAAGAGCCGTTTCTTGACGCGTTGAGCGGCTTGATCCCCCCGCAAGAGGCGGAGGCGATCTTGCGCGAAGATTTGCCACCAAGTCAGCTCAATTCAACCTCCGACGACTACACGGATATGACGTGGCACACACCGACCGCACGGTTCTATATCGCGCGGCCTGCTCTCAAGGCTCCGACAGGTCAAGCCTATCCAGCTTGGGTTATGAATGCGATGGGGGGCATCCCGGCAACGATTGATCCGATGATCAAAGTGGCGGCCAAAACACTGGCTGTGTCGGCGCTGCGAATGTTGGAAGACCAGACCGCAAGACAATCCGCGATGGATGAATTCAACCTGCGCACGGGTGGCGGGGTAGGCGGGGATAAATGGATTGCACCGCTTTGTGATTATGACCCGCCCGTCCATTTCCGTTGGCCGGAATATGTCACCACCGCGCGGGGTCGGGATTGGACGATCCCGTCAACAATGCCGGATGCCTAGGGGCTTGCCCCGTTTCTTGCCCCGTTACTTGCTCGGTCTGTCAGCGCGGTCAGGTCACCACGGACTGAACCAAAATCAACGCCAGACCAACCAAAACGACCAATATTAACCGATCAAACAGCTTTGCGGATACATGTCGCGCCAGATGCCCGCCGATTTGGATGAAGATCAACAACGGGGCGAGGCAAGCGATGCTTATCGCCATAAGGCTGGGTGTTAGCACTCCGTTTAAGATCAACATTGGAATTTGAACCAAAGACATGCCGACAAACATGGCTGAGATCGTGCTGATAAATCGCTCTCGGGGGAGGCCCATTGCATTTAGAAAGCTCACAGAAACCGGAGCGGAAACACCGGCAGCCCCTTGGGCAACACCGGATATGATGCCTGCCACTGGGCCAAGTTTTTGAGCAAGTGCCATGCTCAGGCGAAAGTCTGGAATGACCAGTCGTAGCGCCACAAAAGCAAAGACCAAAAGCGCAACAACAAGCTTGAGAATGCTGGCGGGCAGAGCAACGAGAAAGACTGTCCCAAGGATGGCCCCGACACCGCAACTTACTGCAAGGATGGGGATAAAAGGCCCGGTGATCCGCGCTTGGCGATATTGCCAGCCTTGGCGCAGGTTGGTCAGAAGGTTTGGCACGACCATGACGGCGACCGCGATTGGCACATCGACAAAAATGGACATGATCGGAACAGCAATCACCGGTGCCCCCAAACCAATCACCCCTTTGAGCAATCCCCCGACGGACAAGGCCAGCACGATGGCCGCAATGGCGAATGGATCATCAAAACCCGCCATATTCACCCACACATTGTATTGGAAAGAGGCCGCTTTGGGGCCGAACAAAGCCGGAGCAAGCTTACACTTGGCTGCGATGCGAACTCTGAGGTTGGATGACCTGCGCCCCTATGGGGTATGTTACGAAATGCGGGCCAAGGGCGTGTGATCATGTGTACTGTCCGTTCTTTCCAAGCCCATGGAAGATCACTCTATGTGCCGCCTGCGGAGGTGGAGAATGCGTCTGGCAGAAACTTTTGCACGTCTTCGCCTAAAAACAATTCAGCATAGCGCAAAGGGGCTTGCGCATGTTCACGCATGATGTTTTCAGCCCGGATTGCATCTTGATTGCAAATGGCGTCCCAGATGATGACATGTTGGGAATGTCCGACCGTCAGACGCAACCGCTCGCGATTGGCTTTGGCCCCCAGTTTTGTAAATGCACCGGGTGTCATTAGCGGGATTTGCTGAACCTTTTCCAAGGCTCCGACAACAAAACTGTTTTTGCAATCTGAAACGATGGCGTTGTGAAACATGGCGTTGGCTTGGTGGTATATGCCAATTTGGGTTTCGCTCAGCTCATCGCCGTCGAAAATAGCTTCGGTCATTTCTATTGAGGTTTCAATGGCTTTTGCCGCATCGTCGCTTGGACCCCTGGCCGCCATTTTCCCTGCAGCGTAGCCTTCGATCATGCCGCGTAAATCGGCGGCATCTTTCATTTCCTGCAGGCCGATAGAGCGCAGCCGATAGCCACGACCATCCAATTTTTCGATAAGACCTTCGCGCTCTAGGCGGGTTAGGGCTTCGCGTAATGGGGTTCGCGACAGGCCCAGAATGGCCGCGCCACTGCTCTCGGTCAAACGTTCGTCAGCTTGAATTTTCCCGCGCAAGATCCGTTTTCGAAGTTCGGCAACGGCAAAATCAACGGCTGACATATTCGGGTTCTCCGTCCCATGGGGATTAACATTGGATACGTTACTACACCGCGCGCGTCAAATTATGCCCGTGATGGTGCGTCAAGTCGGATGCATTCACCCAAAAGGATACGTTATTCCAGTTATTGGTGGCATTTTGGAGTAAAAGTATCCGTAATGCAGAGATTCGTCTATTCGTCAGACTGAAAAACGGATACGAAAGCTTGGTAAACCTCGAAAGGGATCACATCATGGGGCTGCGCTTTTTCTCGACCAAGAACCGTGAGCCCTATCTCGGGCCCTATCCATTGGAGCGATTAAAACGGCTCGATCGTCAGCCCGATTTGTCGGGTCTGTCTCCCTTTCAAGGGTTGGATTTTTCCCGCCTTGCAACGCCCCATTCCTTGGTCAATGCAATGGGTGAATATCAAGCCATGATGGATCTGATCCGGGATGGCGTTGTCAATCCAGAGCCGAGCACCGCCCCAGACGACGCGCAAGAACGATCAAACCACATGAAATCATTCGGTTATTTCCAGGATGCGTCAATGATCGGGATTTGCCAAATCCCCAAAGGCTCGTTTCTGCCTGAGCCAATACGCAATCCGGGTATTGATGCATTGGCGCATGATCTGCGCACCAAGCAGACCAAGACACTGGCCTCGGGCATCGACGTTATCATGGCCGGGTTGAAAGACACCGCCGATACGCCGCTTGGCAGCATTGAGCATCACACGCATGCGATTGTACTTCTTGTTGAACATCATCGGGATCCGGCCTCGGATGAAGCGGGCACTGAATGGCTCGACGATGCGCAAGATCATCGCGCGGCGTTGCGGGCAACGGAAACCGCGGTGATCCTCTCGAATTACCTACAGTTGATTGGGTTCTCGGCACGGGCACATACGCCCAGTGCGTCAGATGTTGATCTGAATAAGCTTGCGATTGCTGCCGGGGTTGCCACAATCGAAAATGGGGATGCTGTGGCTCCTTTTGTCGGTCGGGCCTTTGGTCTTGCGGTGGTGACAACTGACATGGACATGGCTGTGGATCGCCCCTTGGCCCCATTGGCGGAACAAAGCTTTGGGCTGGCTTGGCAGATCGGCAAAGGCAGCGCGAAAAGTGCGTTGAATCGAGATCCCTATGCAAAGCGCCGCTATGTCGATGGGGCCCATCCGTTTGAAACCCTCAAACGCGTGGATGAACCAACGACATTTATCGACGAAGCCCGTGTCGCGCGGGTTCCCAAGCGAACCGATATGTTTGCGCGGGCCCAGTTTGGTGATTTGGGCAAGAAACAACAACAGGCGGCGTCGGGCGGTTGGTATGCCCGGAAAAGCGCGCATTCGTTTTCGCAACGACGCGCGCTCGGGGCTTTTGTTTTGTTGCAGGATGGCGAAAGCGTTCAGGTTGATCGCAAGCCGACGGATGCGGAGCGCAATGCGCAAAATGTCAAAGCGGCAAGCTATTTCTTGGGTGTCGATGCGGTCGGGATTTCCCGTTGCCCAGATTGGACATGGTATAGCCATGACGCAACCGGTGCCGAGTTGATCCCGCCTCATGATCAGGCGATTTCAATGATCATTGATCAGGGCTTTGAAACGATGGAAGGGGCCAGTGGCGATGACTGGATCGCCGTGGCGCAATCCATGCGAGCCTACCTTCGGTTTTCTTTGTTAGGTGGTGTCATTGCCAAGCAAATTCGAAACCTCGGTTACAAAGCCAAGGCGCATTCGGTCATGGATGGCGAGGTGTTGCAGCCGCCCTTGTTGCTTCTGGCCGGACTGGGCGAGGTTAGCCGGATTGGCGAAGTCATCTTGAATCCGCTCTTGGGGCCGCGGCTCAAGTCTGGTGTTGTGACCACTGATATGCCTCTGGCGCATGATAAGCCCATTGATTTTGGCCTGCAGAACTTTTGTGAAAACTGCAATAAATGTGCTCGGGAATGTCCGTCCGGCGCAATCACGGCCGGGCCCAAGCGTATGTTCAACGGCTATGAAATCTGGAAGTCCGATAGCCAAAAATGCACGACCTATAGGATCACCACCGAGGGCGGTGCCATGTGTGGTCGCTGTATGAAAACCTGTCCGTGGAACCTCGAAGGGTTGTTTGCCGAAAAGCCGTTTCGCTGGTTGGCTTCGAACGTCCCATCAGCGGCACCGATTTTGGCCAAGCTTGATGACACATTGGGCCATGGTGCAGTGAATGATACCAAAAAATGGTGGTGGGATTTAGAATTGAAGGCAGATGGCGGATACAAACAACCGTCTCAGCCCATCAACCGCCGCGATCTGCAACCGGATTTGGACGTGAAATACGAGGATCAAACGCTGGCGGTTTATCCTGCCAATCTTGCGCCTTGGCCGTATCCTTATCCGTTCCCAATGGATCGCGAGGCTGGCATCAAAGCATACCAAGACATGATTTCCGCCGATGAATACAAGGCTCGGCTTGCTGCTGGTGAGACCGATGGATTGGCCCATGAAAGGCCGCGTTTTGACGATGCCCCTGTCATTACAGCGAAACTGTCGAGGGTCGAACAGATGACACCGGATGTCACGAAATACGAGTTCCAAGCCTGGGACGGAGGCGAACTTCCCGAATGGACCGCAGGTGCGCATTTGGACGTGGTGGTAACCCCGGAGTTCCTGAGGCAATATTCTATGTCAGGGGATCCAAAAAACACCGGTTCCTATCAGATCGGGGTTTTGCGCGAAGATGAAGGGCGGGGCGGTTCCAAGATGCTTCATCGGATTTTTTCCGAAGGGCGTCGGGTCTATATTTCCAAGCCGATCAACCATTTTGAGCTTGATGAATCCGCGACTCTGACTTTCCTGATGGGTGGTGGCATCGGCGTGACACCAATGATTGCATTTGCTCATCGGCTTCATGAATTGGGCAAACCATTTGAGCTACATTACTCGGGCAGCCAGATGGCGAACGCCGGTTATGTTGATGATCTCAAAACAATGCCCTGGTCACAAAACGTTTATTTCCACTTTTCGGATCAGGGCAGCCGTGCCGATCTGGATGCGGTTTTGAGGAAATACCAAGAGGGGGCACATGTGTATACCTGTGGTCCTGATCGCTATATGGACGCGGTTTTACAGGCGGCAGAGCGACAAGGCTTTCCCGAAGACGCGCGCCATTTGGAGTATTTCTCAGTCCCTGAGCAGCCAGATTATGTGAACCATGCCTTTACAGCCGTCTTAGCTAAATCAGGTCAGGAGGTCTCTGTCTCAGCGGATCAAACGCTGTCTGACGCGCTTTTGGCGGCTGGGCGGCATGTGGATGTCAAATGCTCTGATGGTATTTGCGGTGTGTGCAAATGTGGGCTGATTGACGGGGACGTCGAACATCGCGATTTTGTTTTGTCCAAAGCTCAGCAAGAAACCGAAATTGTCACCTGTCAGTCGCGGGCCGCACAGGCTGGCGGCAAAATAACGTTGGATTTGTAAAGGCCGCCCGCAGACTATGGCCCGGAGGGTGGCAGTGATCGGGGCGATATGGCCTAAAGAGTCTTTGGTTCGATAATGCTCAAGGCAGACCGATTGCAGGCTCCCCTATGAAGTCGGTGGATACTGGGAGGCTGGAAACTTGTCCCTGTTATTGAGGGCGGATCTTTGGGCTGTCGCCCTCTTCTCGGGGGCGATTGGACAGTTTGGTACTTCGCATTAAAGGTGCCCAGCAGAGTCATCTAAAGGTCACACAGTGACGAGTCAAGAACACGCGTGTTGCCTTTTGGCGCAGCGGACTTGCAAGGGACATTTTTGCTCTGAGGCATGCAGTTTACTGCGGAATTGTGTCGTTTCCTATTGCGCTGATGTGAAACCAATGCTTTTCAATACGGGCCTTTCACCGATCAGCTTTGGAACACGCGTGTCACTTTTCATAATCGTAGCCCTTCCGTTTCTTGGATCGCTGCTGCCCGGCCTGATGAATTCCGCAGGTCGGTCTTCTTGTGCTGGCGTCACCTTCACTGTCACATTGGCCGCCTTTGTCGGCTTGCTGACCAATCTCCCCTCGGTTCTGGCAGGGGAGGTTGTAACGGCGAGCGTTGACTGGATGCCCGCTCTGGGGCTGAACTTTACACTGATGCTTGATGGGCTGGGCTTTTTCTTTGCCCTTTTGATCCTTGGTATCGGGCTTTTGATCATCGCCTATGCGCGGAACTACCTAAGCCGTAACGATAATATGGGTGAGTTCTTCACCTACCTGTTGCTGTTTCAGGGGGCGATGGTGGGCATCGTTCTAAGCGGCAACATCCTTCTGCTCTTGATTTTCTGGGAGCTCACGTCGCTATCGTCCTTCCTGCTGATCGGCTATTGGAAGCACTTGCCTGAGGGGCGGCAGGGCGCGCGCATGGCTTTGACGGTCACCGGAATGGGCGGTCTTGCGATGATTGGTGGCATGCTGATGCTTGGCCAGATCGTGGGCAGCTATGACCTCAGCGTGATTTTGGAAAATCGCGACGCCATTCAGGCGGATCCACTTTATCTTCCGGCGCTGATCCTGATTCTATTGGGCTGTTTCACCAAATCCGCGCAATTCCCGTTCCATTTTTGGTTGCCACACGCGATGGCCGCGCCCACGCCGGTTTCGGCCTACCTGCACTCGGCCACAATGGTGAAAGCCGGGATTTTCCTGATGGCGCGCATGTGGCCTGTGCTGTCGGGGACGACAGAATGGTTCGTCATCGTGACCGGGGCTGGCTTGGTTACCATGGTGCTGGGCGCTGTAATTGCGCTATTCAAGCACGATTTGAAAGCGTTGTTGGCATTCTCTACGGTTAGCCATCTTGGGCTGATCACGATGCTTTTGGGCACTGGCACAGCCTTTGGTGCAATGGCTGCGATGTTTCACATCCTGAATCATGCCACTTTCAAAGCGGCGCTGTTCATGTCCGCAGGGATCATTGATCACGAGGCGCACACCCGCGACATCCGCCGATTGGGGGGATTGCGAAGTTTGATGCCGGTCACCTTTACCATCGCGTCGCTTGCGGCGTTGTCGATGGCAGGAATTCCGCTTCTGAATGGCTTCTTGTCCAAAGAAATGATGCTGGAAGAAGCAACGCATACTGTGCTGTTTGGGGTGCCCTGGCTGGTGCCTGCGTTGGCCACGTTCGGCTCTCTGTTTTCGGCGGCGTACTGCTTCCGTCTGATCGGGCACACGTTCTTTGGTCCGGTGCGCGAAGATTACCCGGCCAAGCCACATGATCCGTCTGCGGGCCTTTGGGTGCCGCCTGCAATTCTTGTCGTGCTTGTGGTTGTCATCGGTGTTGCTCCGTTTCTTGCCGAGCCGTTTGTAAAGCTTGTGACCGCTTCCGTGCTAGGAGGGGTGGTCGAGGTGCCGGACGCTCATTTCAAAATTTGGCACGGTCTTGTGCCGGCTCTTGTTATGTCCATCGTTGCGGTGGTGGGCGGATTGCTGGTGCTGGCTCTGTTTAAACCCTTGCTCCGGTTGTGGGACGCAGCACCGCGCCCCGAGGCTAAGGTCATTTTTGAGGCGATGGTCGCGGCGGTTGTTCGTCTGGCCCAAGCTCTGATCCTACCGCTCCACAATGGTGCCTTTTCCCGCTATGCCACCATCGGCATTGTCGCAATGATTGCAGCGGGCTTTCACGCGTGGTCCACGGGGACCGTCGGCGCGCCGACGCGGTCAATGCTTCCTGCGGGCCCTGTGCCTATTGCAGGTTGGTTGATGCTTGTGGCGGCAACCTGCGGGCTTGCAACGTTGCACCGCAACCGGCTCTTGTCGCTGATCCTGATTGGTATTGTCGGTTTGATCGTGTCGATCGGGTTCATTTTCTTCAGCGCGCCTGATCTGGCGATGACCCAGTTCACAGTTGAAGTGGTGACGATCATTTTGCTTCTGCTGGCCCTCAACTTCCTTCCCAAACAAACACCGATCGAAAGCTCGGTGCTGCGGCGCGTGCGCGATGCGTTGGTTGCGGTTGTCGGCGGGCTGGCGACGTTCGGGCTGGCGTACCACTACCTGCTGCGCGAGGCCGTCGATCAACCGATTTCCGCGTTTCATTTGGCGAACTCATACAAGGGGGGCGGCGGCACGAATGTGGTCAACGTGATCCTTGTCGATTTCCGGGGTTTTGACACTTATGGCGAAATCATCGTGCTGGGCATTGCGGCTTTGCTGATCTACGCGCTGACAGAAACATTGCTCAGCGGGCCGGTGCGCGCACGGCTTCTGAACCGCAAACCCGATCTGGTGCGGGCCGGTGATATGCATCCGATGATGATGGTCGTCCTGACCCGAGTCATAATGCCAGTGGTATTGATGGTTGGGTTCTACATTTTCCTGCGCGGCCACAACGAGCCAGGCGGCGGTTTCATTGCCGGCCTCGTCGTTTCGATTGCTGTCGTGATGCAATACATGGCCAGTGGTTTTTCCTGGACATCGGCGCGGTTGCGATACCCGTATCACGGTGTCATCGGGGCCGGTGTTTTGGTCGCGGGGCTGACAGGGATTGGATCTTGGTTCGTGGGTAAACCCTTTTTGACGTCGGATTTCACCTATGTTCGTATCCCGCCCTTCGAGAAGTTTGAACTCGCCACGGCGGCGCTGTTTGACGTTGGTGTTTTCTTGGCTGTTGTGGGGGCTGTGATGTTGTCGCTTGAGAGCTTCTCGCGGCTTGCGCGGCGCGCGCATGTTCCCGACAATGAGCACCCGATGGATATCAACCCATCTCGGGATGAGACATCACCAGACGATGCGTCTGGATCTCAAAAGGAGGTCGTGTGATGGAGTTTCTCATCGCCTCTGCCATCGGTGTTTTGACAGCTGTCGGCATATACCTTGTTTTGCGGCAACGGACTTATCCTGTCATTATGGGCATTTCTTTGCTGACCTATGCCGTTAACCTTTTTCTGTTTGCATCCGGGCGACTGACAATTGGCGCGTCGCCTATCCTGGTTGACGGTGTGACGGAATATACCGATCCGCTGCCCCAAGCCTTGGTGCTGACCGCCATTGTGATCTCATTTGGGATGACCGCCGTTGTCGTGATGATCTCGCTCGGAGCTTATCTTGGTTCGGATGATGACCATGTGGATGACCAACCGGGCGATCAACCAGACGACCAGCAAGAGCGTGCGGAGGGCCAGTCATGACCCATTGGATCATCGCCCCAATTGTCCTGCCTGCATTGTTGGCACCATTTATCGTGTTGGCCGCCCGGTATCACATCAATATTCAGCGGGTGATTTCGGTTGCCGGTGCGCTGTCGCTGATGACCATTGCAGCGGGGCTTGTCTGGCAGACCTCGGACGGGACCATACTTTTGTACCAATTGGGCGATTGGGCGGCACCTTTTGGTATCGTTCTGGTTGGCGACCGATTGTCTACGCTGATGGTCTTGTTGACGGCCGTCCTTGCGCTATTCGTGCTCCTTTATGCAATTGGCTCGGGCTGGGATGACCGTGGCAGGCATTTCCATGCGCTCTTTCAGTTCCAACTGATGGGGATTGTGGGCGCGTTTCTGACTGGCGACCTGTTTAACTTGTTCGTCTTTTTCGAGGTTCTGCTGATTGCCTCTTATGGTCTGATGATCCACGCAGGGGGTAATGCTCGGCTTAGGGCAGGGGTGCAATATGTACTGTTCAACCTCATCGGATCGACCCTGTTTTTGTTCGCATTGGGATCAATCTATGCCGAGACCGGCACGTTGAACATGGCCGATCTGGCGCAGCGGGTCTCTCAGATCGGTGCCGAAGAAACCGTGGGCATTCGGGTTGCGGCCGTGCTGCTATTGCTGGTGTTTGCGATCAAGGCGGCGCTTGTGCCTCTGCATTTTTGGCTACCCTCAAGCTATGCCGAAGCACCTGCGCCGGTGGCGGCCTTGTTCTCGATCATGACCAAGGTTGGAGTCTACGCGATCATTCGGGTCTACACGATGATCTTTCCGCCTGATCTGGCGGTTACTGCGGGCATGCATGATGTTTGGCTTTTGCCTGCCGCACTGGTGTCGCTCGCCATAGGGATGATCGGCGTTTTGGCTGCCAAACGGCTGGATCGGCTTGTCGCGTTTTCTATCATCGGCTCGATGGGCATGGTGATGGTGGCGATTTCGTTTTTCACGCCCGAAGGCATCGCAACGGCGTTGTATTACACGTTGCATTCGACCTTATCAGGGGCTGCTTTGTTCCTGATTGTTGATCTGGTCCGCACAGGTCGCGCAAACCTTGATCTGTCGTCGCAACCGGTCATGGCGGGAGCTTCGTTGACAGCTGGGCTGTTTTTTGTCGGTGCAATCGCCATGACGGGCATGCCGCCATTGTCAGGGTTTCTTGGCAAACTTCTGTTGCTGGATGCGGCGTATAACACTGATCTCATGGTCTGGATCTGGGCCATAGTGCTGGGCTCGAGCTTGATCAGCATCGTTGGCTTTGTACGCGCAGGCAGTGTGCTGTTCTGGAAAGCACGCAGCATCGAAGCGCCCGATGACGTCGAGGACACCCAGCGCCCCGTGGCCTTGTCCTATTGTGCGGTTGGTGGGCTGATTGCGTTGATTGTGGCGCTGACAGTGTTTGGAGGCCAAGTCCATGGCTATACGAAAACGATTGCCGCACAATTGTTCGCGCCCGAGCCATACATAGCCGCTGTGCTTGACACGCCCGGTAAGCTGAGCACGCCGAAGAAGGAGGACCACTAGCATGGCTCGCGCATTCCGCTGGTTGCTGCCCCACCCGTATTTGACCCTGCTTCTGACAGTGGTCTGGACCATGCTGCAAAATGAAGTCACTGCCGGGATGGTCGTCTTTGGTTTCATCCTAGGGGTCATCATCACCTGGGGCACGTCGATCTGGTGGCCGGACACGCCCAAATCCTTTAGGCTCGGCAAGATGGTCACCTATAGTTTCCTTGTGATCTGGGACATTGTCGTTGCGAATGTGCAAGTGGCATGGATCGTCTTGACCGTCCCAAATTCAAAGCTGAAACCAGCCTGGATCGCGGTTCCGCTCGAATTGCGCCAGCCTGAGGCCATAACGGTCCTTGCCGGGACAATCACGCTCACGCCCGGTACCGTCTCAGCCGACCTCTCCGATGAGGGGCACAGCCTGTTGGTGCATGTGCTGCATACGGATGATCCTGACGCCGTGCGTGACGACATCAAAACCCGCTATGAGAACCGCCTGGTGGAGATTTTCCAGTGACAGCAGCATCAAGCCTCTTTGACATCGCCCTGATCATAGCCTTTGTGACACTGGCGCTTGGCCAAATCCTGTCGATGGTCCGGCTGATTATTGGCCCCTCCATTGGCGACAGAATTCTGGCGCTTGATACGATGGTCATCAACGCCCTTGGTCTGGTGGTTCTTCTGGGAATCCATCAGGGCGTACAAATCTACTTTGAAGTGTCGCTTCTTATCGCAATGCTAGGCTTTGTTTCCACGGTTGCCCTGGCCCGCTTCGTACTTCGGGGAGACATCATCGAATGAGTGCTGAAATCATTGGGACATATGCAACCGCGATCTGCCTTCTGATCGGTTCGTTTTTCGTGGCAGTTGGGGTTATCGGACTGCTCAAATTTAACGACAGCATGACGCGTCTGCACGCACCCACAAAAGTAGGGACCATTGGCATCGGTATGCTTTTGTTGGCGTCGATCATTCATTCAGCGGTCTTGGGTGACGTTTCAATGCACGAACTGCTGATCATGGGCTTTCTGTTCGTGACCGCGCCGATCTCTGCGAACTTTATTGCGAAGGTGAATATCCATCGTCAGGCCTGTGACAAACCACCCGCACCGCCACGCGATGATACCTGGTCGACACTGAACTATCCCGACGACTGATCCCCAAGACCCCAACTCACGCTTGGGGTTTTGTCTGCATGAACTGGGCGCATGGGTCTTTTCTAGCGAATGGCTTAACGCGCTGTGTTGAACCGTTAGATCTCGCGATTTCACGCCTCCAATCGGTCGCGTATCCGCGATCACTCCGCATTGGTCTTGTCGGTGTTCGGTTCCGGTTTGCCAGCTCATTCAGGCATTCGTTCGAAGGCTAAAAGGCTTTTTCCACCCAGCGATGTAGGACGCCGCCGTGGATTATAGAACCCATTGAAGCACAGCAAAATTTCTCCCCTTAGGCTTGGCGTTTGGTTCCTCAGCGGTTCCACCAAATCAGCACCGCGCTAAGGGATTTGAAAACGCCTCAACCATAGAATTGTCAGAACTAATGCCCTTGTTGCTCATCGAGATCTTGAAGCCATGCTTGGTCAGTGGTCGTTGATATTCCTTTGACCAAAATTGCGATCCACGATCCGTCTGATGAATGCAGCCCTCCGGCGGTTCGACCATTCCCAACACGCGGATCGCAAGGCGCCACATCATGCGGTCACTGACGGCCCAGCCGATGACACGGCGGGATGACAGGTCAAGGACGACGGCCAAATACTGCCGCCCCTCACTTGTCCAGATTTAAGATATATCACCCGCCCATTTCTGACTTTGACCATCAGCAAAGAAATCCTGATCCAGCAAGTTGGGGGCCATGTTGACCCCATGGGTGATGTTCCCCTTTCAGCAAATTGCGTCGCAATCACCTATCGGGCAATGGTCGTCACCTTGTAATTCTGCGTTCTGGCGACCTTGATGCCATTCTCACGTTGTGACGAGAAATCCTAAAATGATCAGGGAGGTCATTCTTCCGAGACACGGGACCGATCCACCCGTGCCCGACCTTCGTTCCCAGATCCTAAAGTTCTTCGGTCCTAAAAACCGGACCACGGCTTGTAGACTTAGACGTGGCTTTTCGCGGATTTGCGCCCATATCATCGCGCTACCGACGGCTCATCGGGCGGCTGAAAAAGCCCCGTCGTTTTCGAACGAAAGGTAGCCTAAACGAGCACTTGGAACGGCACCAAGGTGCGGCAGGGCCAGATCGCCTTCGGTGGAGACGGAATAATCAATCGGACCACTTCGCTTTCACAGTCGTTGTCCAAGGGGTTTTTTGCCACATAACCGTTCCAAGACTTCCCCTCAGAAAACGAAATCGCCCTGGCTAACTGAAATTTGGCTATTCTTGTTTGCATGCTCCCGCACAATATTTTGCGGACTACAGACCTCTTATGGATGCGATGGTTGCAGGAATTGGGAAAGACCTTGATGGTCAATTGACTCTTAAGGACTGGGCAAACCGCCAAGAAGGGTACTGCAGTTGATCAAGACGCTCCCCCAGTGATACCCGAAACAATGCGCCATGATTCTTGGAGAATAAAATCAATTTAAGCACTTTATTTAGTTGATCTAAAATAGTGAGCAGGGCGGAATCGAACCACCGACACGAGGATTTTCAGTTTAGGGTCCAAGTTCTTGTGAACATGCCGAATTGGCATAAGTCTTTGAATTTAAGTCTTTCCTATGAGCCGCGGCGGTATTTACACGCCCAACTGAGGCTGAACAATGCCCGAATAAACCGAGTGTGTTTACACACGAATTGCACACGCAAGGCTCACCCGATGGGACAAACCAAAATTGATAGCGCTGTTAGGTATCTCGGCGTTGAACTTGCGGATGCTCTTGCGATCGCAGAGGAGATTGAAAGCTAACAAACTGGGACGTCTTCACAGACGGCCCGAAGGTGCCGTCCGCTGACTGTTTGAACGCAGCATTGCAGCTTTCGCATTGTTGCCGTTCATGCATTTTGCAGCGTTTTTGACAGGCGAATGGCGACTGAGCGGGAAGTGCCCGCTCGGCCGCAGTGCTCTCTATCCGTTACACTGTCCGTCGCGCGAGTTTCTACCTGACGTGAATGATGACAGACACCACCATGATGTGGTCTGCCCCTCTCCAAGAGCGTCTTCTGATCCGGCCTAAGCGCGTCTTCAAGGTCGTAATCTGCCGACATTTTCGCAGGTTAGTCGGTCATCCAACATTACGATCCGAAGAAATGGCCGCCAGCCTAACTTCTAAGCAGGTCTGGGAAGTGGGGAAATAGCAGTGTAATCAACTAAAACTAGCCTTCAGCAAACCCGACGCGGTTCAGTACGTGGCCTTCCCAATATCACGCTCAGAAAGATGGGATTGTATCGACGCAGACCTGCAGCTTGGAGGCTTTGGCATCAATCCAAGACCAGCTTCTCCAAAAGGCGCATGAAGTTTTCTCTTTCCGGCGCACTAAGTTTTTGCAGCGTATCCTCGTACTTCGCTGTCACAATGCCTCTGGCCTTATCGCGCAACTCACGGCCCAAGTCCGAAAGGACCAGCCGATGGCGGCGCAGATCGGCCTGGTCCACGGACCGATCTATCAGACCACGTGCCTGTAAGGCCTTTAGGTGCATCGTCAGATTTGGCTTTGACATCGAAAGCGACCCCGCCAGCCCTGCGGGAGACGGATGGTCCTCAATGCCGTCGAGCACGAAGAACTCCTTTCCGACAAGGCCAAGCGCCTTGAGTTCCGCACCTGCGGCGCTGAGCGTTGTGGTGGACAGCAGGAAGTTCAGACGCCAGATTCGTACGGCCTCTGTGTGTCTATCAATCATGTCTTGATTTTGTTCATTTTTGGAACTACCGTCAGAAGGGAACAATAATAGCTTGTTTTAGGTATATTGCATGCCATCCTATCTGAAAACCTTTGCCTTCCCGAACGGGAAGCTGACCATCTCGAGCCATCTGCACCTGCCTGAGGCTTTCGATGAAAATGCAAGCAGTCCCGCACTTGTTATTTCAGCACCGGGAAGCAGCGTAAAAGAACAAATCAGTGCAATCTACGCAGAGAAACTCGCGTCACAGGGGTTTGTCGTTCTGACGTTCGATCCCTCTTGTCAGGGTGCCAGCGAAGGGGTCCCCCGCGGATTGGAAGATCCTGGTCGCAGGATCGAGGACCTGAAATGCGCGGCGGACGCCCTGACCTCATTACCTGGCGTGGATGCGTCCCGCATCGGTCTTCTTGGCATCTGTGCGGGTGGTGGCTACGCTGTGCAAGCCGCGCTGACCGATCCGCGTTTCAGGGCGCTTGGTACAGTTGTAGCGACCAATATCGGAGCCGCCTTCCGACGGATGTTGCCGCCCGAGAAACGCGAGCAGCTTCTTTCAGAGGTGGCGGCGCAACGCAGTGCTCAGGCAGCAGGAGCTGACCAGAAGACGGTTCCCTGGATCCCAGACAGCCTCGAAGACGCTGATGCGTCCGGCATCGCCGATCCCGATATCCTTGAAGCTGTGGCCTTTTATCGGCATTCAGCCTGGCGTCACGAGAACGCTACCAACCGGCTCGATTTCTGCAGTTTTGGGCAATTGCTTGGGTTCGACGCCCTGCAGGTGGTTCCTGAGCTCCTTACTCAGCCTCTGCTGGTGATTGCAAATGGTCGCGACGGCTCGACCGGAGCGAAGGGAGACAGCCAAGCACTTTTCGATCTCGCTCCATCTGAAGACAAGCGCATTGTCTCGGTCGAGGGGGCCGGTCACTACGAGATGTATCATGTTCCGGCCTACGTCGATCAGGCGGTATCTGAGCTCACGACCTTCTTCCAGACCCAGCTTGTGAACAAGCATATAATTATGACCCCGTAGTGGGGTGATTGGCGTCCCAAAATGCCCCCCTTACACTGATTTGGATAATGCCCCCGAGGTTATCGGGGAGCTTGGTGTGGGATGTGGTCGTGGATTCGACAGAGAAGATCCGGTGAGCGTGTTTTCAGGACAAGAAGTCGATCAAGCAGATCTGCCAGGAGCTGCGGGTACCGCAGAACACTGTGCGCAAGGCGATCCGGTCCGGGGCGTCCGAACTCGCATGATCCAGCCGCTGCCGAAGATCGGCCCCTGGACGGGTGAACTCGATGACATGCTGGCGACAAATGCCCGGAAAACGAAGCGTGAGAGGATCACCTTTATACGGATACGCGGATACGACGGCTATTATGATGCGGTTCGGCGATATGCAGCGTCGTGGAACAGGAAGGAGCGGGAAGAATCTACCGCCGGCTATGTGCCGCTAACCTTCGATCCGGGGGAAGCCTACCAGTTTGACTGGAGCCACGAGATCGTTGCGATCGATGGCGTGACCAGCAACGTGAAGATCGCCCTTGTCCGCCACCGCCGGATGCTGTTCGTGCGAGCCTATCCGCGCGAGATGCAGGAGATGGTATTGTGTTCGATGAGCATGACGACGTGCATGACAAGGCATTAGCTTTCTTCGGTGGGGCATGCATGTCTAGCCTTCAATTTCAGTACGACTAATTTTGTATATCTCTATTGATGTTTCTGGCACTGGGGGGCATCGCTAGGGCATGATGGGGTCTGATGCGATTGTATTCTCTCAGCCAAGAATTGATCGCAATTTGGGCTTGCTTGACGCTGTGGAACCACTCACTGTTCAGAACCTCTCGACTCAAAATGCCATTAAACCATTCATTCTACCCAGTCTCCCAAGGTGAACCTGGATAGATTTGAATGGGTTTCACACTAATTCGTTGCAGGCAGTCCTTGGTGCATTAGCAATAAATTCAGGGCAGTTACCTGAGCGTACATTTTCTGGTTTTCCGTATTTCATTAGAAGGGGATGCATGACTGAGAGGACATCGTTGGTGTTCATCTTCTTGTGTACCTCAACGCAGAGCGCTTCACGTGTATATTCAACCAAAACAGTAAGCATTTTGTAGTTGCGACCATTGCTGAACTTGTTGTGCACAAAATCAATCGTCCAAATGTGATTTGGGGGCGTTGGATGTAAACGGGTAGTAGATATATCCTTGTGACAAAGTCATTGCCGCTTTTTGTGCTTATCGAGCTGTTTCACGTCGCAGGCGTTCTATCTTCTTGTGATTAACCTTCTAGCCCTCAACCTGTAACAGCTGCGTAATCTTACGGTACCCGTACCATCAATATTGCTTAGCTAAGCGGATCAAATCCAAACGCAAAGCATCATCATCTTGGCACTTAGCTTGATAACGCAGACGAGACCTCGACAGGCCAGGAACCGCGCAGTTGCGCCGGTCAGCTGCGTTTAGCTTTCGGCGGGTATGGCTTACTGCTTGACGCAACCCATCAACCGTCAGGCCTTGGGCTTTAGATCATCAAGACTTTCTTTTAAAATCATTGTGTCGATCTGCAAGTCAGCTACGATCTTCTTCAATCGTTCATTTTCCTTATTGAGCGCTTTAATCTCAGACAGCTTCAGCAACATCCATTCCATCGTGCAAATGGACATCAATCGCGCGCAACAACCTAAGTGCGTCTTCATCGGAATAACGTCTGCGTGCCATGTCTCTAAACTCCCGTTGTCAACAAAAGGTGGCACAGTTTTAGGGCGGCCGGGACACACCGATCCCGCTGACAATTCGTGCATTTGGCTCAATGAAGAAATACAAGTCGCAAGTCATGAGCGAACGGAAAAACATCAAATATGACTTCACAACCAGTTAGAAACGCCAAATGTAGGGTCAATTTAGGGTGCACTGGATTGAGAGTTAGACAAGCTTATGCCGGTCGTTACCGGAGTTCGTGAACCAGACATTCATCCGGACCGCAGCATTGGATAAAATGGGATCAGAGGCGACATCCGACAAGTTTCGTCGGGCAAGTCCATGATTTCACGTGCCGGATGGCGGCAAGGCGGGACGAAGCGACCTTTTAAATGGGAGCAATGGATGGCCGCTTTTTGCGGATTGAGGGAATTTTCAATAGCTCTCAGCAATGCGTCTTATGACTAAGCGCAACTGTCTAGCCAAACGTCTCGCAGACCGGTCGGGGCGCACTCGCCGGCTAAGAGCTTACCGATCCTAGAAATGCGTTCGCCAAGCGCCTTGTCTTCTTCAAGCAATCGCAATTGTCCCGGTGCAATCAGAACAGCTAAAAGACGATGAAATTCGCGGTCTGCGAGTTCGATTGGCGGCCTGCCGAATACCTTGTCACTTGCCTGATAGAAGCCGATCATCCACCCATCGGGGCCAGGCCCCATTTCAACGGTATCAAGCCAGAGAGCAAGGATCTGATCCTTGTCGAGATTGTTTTCCAAGCCTAATGCAAACCCGGTCTGACGTATTTTCCCGATACCGGGACGAAATGCCTCAAAGCCAAGTCGCTTGGAAAGCGATTGGGAAATTGTCGTGAGACCGGCACCCCGTGTGGCAAGATCAATCCCTCTATGCTCCCAGAAGCCGGGGTCCTGCACCTTGATAAGTTGGCTCAGGCGCTCGGCACCTAGCGCATCGGGACCGCGCCCGTCAGCGATGATACGATCGGCCTGTTTGGCGTATGCGTTGGCGTGATGCACAGCGTCCCGGTATCCGATGGCACCGTAACCGAAGCCAAGCAGGGCAATGACCATTAGCGCAATCGCGGCAATTTTAATAAGTCTCTTCATTCTAGCAGTGCCTCGCTACTTTCTTTGTCCCACGGGTTTATCTGCGCTGCAGCTGAAAATCACTTGATTTGCCATTTCCGCCGGTCGCGCTGGCCGCGCCCGCGGGCGCATTTTTCGCAACAGGTTAAACCGAGACCTAAGGGGCTCCAATCACAAACCGAACGGCCATGCTGACAACCGCGTCACGTTGAGTGCCTGAAGGGGTATCAAACGTATGGTTGGCGTCCGGCCAGACGGTCAGTTCCGAGGTCTTTATCAAGGCGTCGGCCAGTTGGGCCGATGCCACAGGTACGCTTTGATCGTTCTGGCCGATGATGATCAAGGTCGGTGCTGATACATGAGGCGCAAACTTTGCAGGGTCCTGGTCAAGAACGGAAGCCCAATATCGGTGAGGCAGCCCCAACTCTGTTTGCTCGACACTTTGAGGCGACGCGTCGATCCGCGCAAAGACAGATTCAATCGCTTGTCCTTGACCGCGTTCATCAAACAACAGGCGCAGCTCTTGGCGTTGTGACAGTGCGCCAGCCCCAAGCAGTGCCAGGCGATCCACCCGGCCAGTAGAGGCTGCGATCTTAAGCGCGAGCGCCCCCCCCTCTGAGGTTCCAATCACCGGTATTTTATCGACATCAAACCGCTGGGCGATGTGATCAAGCGCAGCGATGTTTCGGCGCAACAGATCATCGTAAGTGTAGTTCTGCCAAAAGCTATCCGAACAGGTTGAACCTGTTGCCCGATCTGAAACTCCGGTTTTTTCCAGACCAATGATCTCAAGCCCTTCTGGTGCCGCAGAAAAATAAGTTCCCAGATAGGCCCGCAATGAGGTGCAACCAGAACCACCGATGAAAAAGACCGGCAAAGGGTTTGTCGCATCGCTTGTGCGATAAGACACAAATGAAAAAGCCTCGTTGTTGAGCACTACGGTATCAACGCTCGATTTGGGTGCTATGAGCTCAGCCGCGAAATCAAATCGGCTCGAACAGCCAACCAAAGCAAACAATGTAAAAAGAACGAGCGACATGCTTTTTGCTGTTGGAAATAACATTATTGAACCTTTTAAAGTACAGCCTTTGGTCAATCTCTCTTATTAAGAGGTTGTCGAAGAAACTGGCAACCCCTCAAGCAGCGGTTCGATCGTTGAGCCGCATAATGCACTTCGGGCGCCTTGCCGACCTCTAAAGCGTCGCGGTATCCATTGCCGTCGCCCGTGCCTCGTCGTAATTTCTCCGACGGGGCCATTCATACTTACCACAGCATCTTGAGCTGCCATAAGTCCGTCGTGCGGGACGAACCTGTCGTGAAATTACGCTTCTGTTCTGCGTGCCAGAAATTCAAAAAACGCGGCGAGCACCAACAATACTGGCGCGAGAAACACAAAAGCTGCGATGTTGATAAGGTGCGGTGTGTCATAGAAATCAGCGATACTCTGAGGTAGGCTCGCACAGGTCCCAAAGTGAAAATCCGAGTAGCCGCAATCTTGGTTCAGAGCCCAAGCTAATGAAAAAGTGACGAGAAAGTAACCACCCCCAACTTTCAACAATCGGCGGGCGATTTTTGATTTCGCGTAAAAACTGGATGCTATCGCGATCAATGGCAAAGCAAAGAAAAATAATAACTCTTCATCTACGTTCATTTGGGCACTCGTCACGTTGTCAACTCGCACGACACTGGACGGGATGACAGAACGCCAATCGATTTGCCAGCTTGGGGCTGATTGTGTTGAAAAACTCCGATAAGAGACAATAACGTCAAATTTGGTGGAACAAAGTTCCCCAAACTTCTAATTTTTCCGGGCATACCGGTCAAGTCCGATCAGTCGAAGAACAAAATTCTACTTCTGTGAAATTTTCAGGCGCAGCAAAGAGTTTTTCAACAGAATCGGCTCAGACCTGACTTTGACCTATGGATCCGGTAACTTTCCGTTTGAAAGTCAGCTATCGGGAATCCGAGGCAAGCTGTTTGTAATTGCGGTAATGCAGGTCGCAGTCGCCCGAAATTGGTCACGTTAGGCTGACTGCTGTCATCTCGGGCCGAAGTGAACGACCCTGGGAGAACCTGTATCGTGCGTGGGCCCGTGAATTTCAGGAAACGTGCTTTGCAATATTCCTAGGTGACTGACAGGGACGGCCCAAAGCGAACCTTCAATTCGTTTGCCTAAGCTGAGCAGCATCACGAAACCGGACATTCTCGTCTCCTGCGAGATCGATGCGGTGCCCGGGGACTGCATAGCACATTTACCTACCGTTGGCTTGAGAGCCTAGAATGACCGCGATATTCAGCAGTGGGGACTCCTCAATGGAATTGCTTACTGATGTCTGAATATTCATTGCAGCCAGGGCTCGGACGGCGGGTTCA
Organism: Pelagimonas sp.; assembly: GCF_050633425.1. Taxonomy (GTDB): domain Bacteria; phylum Pseudomonadota; class Alphaproteobacteria; order Rhodobacterales; family Rhodobacteraceae; genus Pelagimonas. The sequence goes on from NZ_JBOEGM010000013.1 coordinate 29,614, forward strand.
AGGTGGTCCTTTCCACCATCAGCTCCGCAGACAAGTATCCTGCCAGGTACCACATGAGCGGCTGGAATCTTATTGTCTTGGCCGAATCAAGGACTGGATTGTGTAAACCAATATCGCGGTGCCTATGGCTCCGGCGGCGGCAATTCCAAGGAACACGATGATGTCGACCGGGCCCCCTAGGTCGCTCAGCTTCGAACTGGTCATCAAGAGCACGAACCAAACCGCCAAGACTGCTCCAACGGGCATGGATAGCTGTGCAAGCATGAACTTGCGCCACGAAATACTGTGATCCCGGATCAGCACATATATGTATCCAATTGTGACAAGCCCGGCGACAGCCACCATTGTCCAGAACAGGCCGATACCGAAGATTTCTTCGAACACGGCAAGGATTGTTCCAAAGGTCAAATCTTTCATGACAGCTCTCCTTATGCGCGTCCGCGCAGCATTGCGTTATAGGTCGCCTTCAGGGCCACTTCCTTCATCAGCCAACTGATCCAAAGCTCTTCAAGCGGTGCGATGATGCCGGGGAAGGACGGGACGAGGTTGTTGTTGTAATCAAATTCGACCAACATCGCCCGGCCAACGCGGGTGATCATCGGGCAGGATGTGTAGCCGTTGTAGGTTTCGGTCGCTTCGCGGCCCTCGATGGCTGCGATCAGCCCGTCTTCGACCACCGGCACCTGCCATTTGACAGACGCTGCCGTCTTGCCCTTGGGCACCCCGGCCACATCGCCAAGCGTCCAGATCGTGTCGTAGCGCAGATGGCGCAAGGTGGCCTTGTCGCACTCGACCCAACCCTGATCTGTCCACTTGTCGACCCAGCTGAGGCCGGATTGACGGATCACCTCGGGTGCACGTTGAGGCGGGATAACGTGGATGTAATCATAGTCCAGGGTCACACGGCCTTCCGGCGTGTCAAATGTCGCGGTCTTCGCTCCGGCGTCCAGGCCGCGCAGCACATGCGAGTAATCGGGCGTGATGCCCCGGTCGCCGAACAGCATCCGGACCTTTTCCGACACGATGGGCACACCGAACAGGCTGTCATTGTTGGCCATGTAATGCACGTCGAGTTTGCCGCGCGTGCCAGCCGTTCGGGCGATGTCTTCGATCAGAAACGTGTGCTTGAGGGGCGCGCCGGCGCATTTCATCTCTGTCGCAGGTCGGGTGAAGAGCCCCACACCACCGGTTTCCGTGTAAGCTTGAGCGGCTTTCCATGTGGCAGCGGCATATTGCGGCCCGGCATAAAGCGCCCCAATGCCGTTTTGCCCGACCATTTCGAGTGAGAACCCCTCTATCGCATCGTGATCCAGAACAAGTCCGGGTGCGACGACAAGAAAATCATAAGGCACCTTCTGGCCACTCGACGTGTCGACGACCTTGGCCTCGGGATCAATGGCGGCGGCAGCCTCAGCGATCAAGGTAACGCTATCGGGTAGCCAGTCGGTGGTCTTGGAAACAACATAATCCGCAGGCTTCAAACCAGCAGCGACCAACGATAGCCCAGGTTGATAAAGGTGATCGACCCGCGGGTCGATAAGCGTGATTTCGGCCCCGTCCAGTCGATTGACCAAACGGTTTGCAAGTGCGGTGCCTCCAGCGCCTGCTCCGATGATCACGATCTTTGCAGATGTGGCCACTTGCGCCCGGAGCGGCTCAGGCGCGGACACCGCTGCCGCAGCAGCACCACCCGCAGCCAAGGCAAAGAATTGACGCCGGGTTGTGGTCAATTTGGTCATGAAGTCCTCCTCAAGTTTAAATATTCTGAATCTTGCATATATTTTCTGGCGGAGATGGATTTGATTTACGTCAATCTCATCAAAACGGTGCGCCCAAATGCGAGATGAGTGCGCACCGCGTTTTATGCCGAAGCGGATCAGTAGCTGGAAATCCTGGCATTCGGCGCAATCATGGCGGTAGCCATGGCTGGCGGCTGGGCGATCGTTACACCATCCATTAGCGCATCTGCTTGCAGGCCTTTGCCGGGCAGGTAGATCGCGCAGACTTCGACCTTGGCGTTGGGCATCTCAGCAATCTTGCCAAGCAGCCCCTTCGGACTCATGCTGCGCGGCGGTTGCGGTGCTGTGGCCGACTCCGGAGCGTCCTTCAGTGCGATATTACCGGCTGGGCCACAAAGCAGGATATGAGGCGCTGCACCCTGTTGCGCTGCTTGAATGGCCAGAACCATCGCCATCAACTGGGTCTGCGGTTCGGGCGCGGTCAGTATCGTGACCAGCGTCTCGGGGCTGTCTTGCGCAAGAGCGGGGCCGGTCAAGGCCAGCGCGGTACTGACTGCTAGGATGAGTTTTTTCATGTCGGGAGTCCTTTGAGGAATATGGAGTGAAACGACGTCTTGGCGCGCGGGCCCCTCGCCATGGAGAGACCCGCGCAAGACAGGGGGAGAAGGGAACAAGCCCCCGGTCATTCAGTGGGTGTGTTCACCCATCGGACAGTCGCCTTCGTCCGAGAAACAGGCGTCGGTCCGCATCTCTAGCCAGATCGCATTTAAGACGGCGAACAACGCGGCGAGTGGAAGTCCGAGAAGCCAAGCAAAATACCACATGGGATTTTTCTCCTTCAGTATACAGTGTCAGCGTTTTCAGTAACTTGTGCTTCGGTGACCTTGCCCCAGAGCACCTTGTAGACCCATGCCGTGTACATCAGGATCAGCGGCATAAAGATCGCCGTCACCACCAACATGATGAACAGGGTTTGGTGCGACGACGATGCATCCCACACGGTCAGCGAACTATTGGGATCAAGGGTTGACGGCAGAATAAAGGGGAACATCGTCAGACCCACCGACGAGATGATCCCGAGGATGCCCATCTTTGACCACAGCAGGGTCGACACCTCGCGTCCGGCCTTCAGGCCCAGCACCGCCAACGCGATCCCGGCGAAGCCAATGATCGGCGCAATCGCGATCCACGGACGCTCCGCATAGGCCGACAGCCAGGATCCACCGCGGGTGACCTCGGAATAGAGCGGGTTGGACGGCCCGTTCACAGCCACCTCGCCCAGTGTAAAACCATCTACTCCCACCGAGAGCCAAAGGCCGGCCAGCGCATACCCTGCGGCGGCGAGGATGCCCGCCTTGATTCCGATAGCGCGCGCGCGCTCGGCGACCACGCCTTCGGCCTTGAGCGACAGCCACGCAGCACCATGCATCAGCAGCATGGACAGCGACACAACACCGGCTAACAAGGCAAAGGGACGCAGCAGACCGATGAACTTGATCGCAGAGTTACCGGGATACATCGGCATCAGGTCTTCGGTCAGATAGAATGGCACCCCCAAAAGGACGTTGCCCACCGCCACGCCGAACAACAGTGCAGGTACGGCACCGCCTGCAAACAACGCCCAGTCCCACCGGGCCCGCCATTTGATGCCTTCTCGCTTGGAGCGGTACTTGAAGGCCACCGGGCGCACGATAAAGGCGGCAAGCACCACGAACATCGCAAGATAGAAGCCCGAGAAGCTGACCGCATACAACGGGGGCCAGGCGGCAAAGATCGCGCCACCACCAAGTATGAACCACACTTGGTTGCCTTCCCAGACGGGCCCGACCGTATTGATCGCAACCCGGCGTTCAACGTCGGTCTTGGCCACAAAGGGCAGCAAGGCACCGACCCCCATGTCAAACCCGTCCGTCAGAGCAAACCCGATCAGCAGCACACCCAAGAGCGCCCACCAGATCACGCGAAGAACATCATAGTCTATTAGTTCGTAAAGGATCATTTCTCTTACTCCACAGGTGTGGCTGACAGGAGGGGCGCGGCAGGGGCCGAGCGCAGCCGTGCCTCGTGCCGTTGTTGCCAGGCATTGGTTTCTTCGACGTCCTGGAATGGGCCTTTGCGGATGTATTTCACCATCAGGCTCACTTCGATCACAAAGAGGACGGAATAGAAAATTAGGAACCCGGCTAAGGTAATCAGCAGATCCGCAATGCTAAGGTGTGAGGCACTCAGCGCGGTTGGAAGCACGCCGTCTACCGTCCAGGGCTGGCGACCAAATTCGGCCACGAACCATCCCAGTTCCGCGGCAATCCACGGTGTCGGGATAATCGCGACCGCCGCATAGAGCGACCAGCGCGGGAACTGCATGTTCCGGAATGACGCGCGGTAGAAGAAATACGCCATCACTGCGATGAAGCTAAAGCCAAGCGCCACCATGAGCCGGAACGCCCAGAACAAGGGGGCAACGCCGGGAACGGTATCATCGGCTGCCATCTTGATCTGCTGTTCTGTCGCATCGCGGGGATCATCAACATATTTCTTGAGCAGCATCGCATAGCCAAGGTTTTCGGAATGCGCCTCGAAGGTGCCACGAACCTCTGGCGGTGTTGCTTCGCGCTGTTCGCGAATGGTCATCAACGCGCCATAAGCGATGAGGCCATCACGGATGCGGTCCTCGGATTCCGCGACGAGTTCGTTGATGCCGGGGATTTCCTGTGTCAGCGAACGCGTTCCGATCAGACCCATGGCCCATGGAATTTCAACGGCGTAGTGAGTTTCGCGGGCTTCCTGATCGGGAAAACCGATCGCCGTGAACGGCGCGGGCGCGTCATGTGTCTCCCACATTGCTTCGATCGCGGCGAGCTTCATCTTTTGGGTATGGCTCGCAGAATACCCGGACTCGTCCCCCAGAACGACAACAGACAGTGCGGCTGCCAGACCGAACGCTGAAGACACCGCAATCGACCGACGGGCCAGATCCTTATGCTTGTTCTGAATGAGATAAAGTGCTGACACGCCCAGCACAAAGACCGATGCAGTGACATAGCCTGCAGACACTGTGTGCACGAATTTGGCCTGCGCAACTTCATTGAAAAGGACCTCAAAGAACGACGTCATTTCCATGCGCATTGTGTCGGGGTTGAACTCTGCCCCGACTGGATTTTGCATCCAGCCATTGGCGATCAGAATCCACAGAGCGGAGAAGTTCGACCCAATTGCAACCAGCCAGGCCACGACCATGTGCTGCACTTTGCTCAGCTTGTCCCAGCCAAAGAAGAACAGGCCGACGAACGTGGCTTCGAGGAAGAACGCCATCAGACCTTCGATGGCCAAAGGCGCGCCGAAGATGTCACCGACATAATGGCTGTAATAGCTCCAGTTCATGCCGAACTGGAATTCCATCGTGATGCCGGTGGCGACGCCCAGCACGAAATTGATGCCGAAAAGCGTGCCCCAGAATTTTGTCATCTGCCGCCAGATGGGGCGGTTGGTCATGACATAAACGGTCTCCATGATCGCTACGAGGATCGACAGACCCAACGTCAGCGGCACAAAGAGAAAGTGATACATGGCTGTCAGCGCAAACTGCATACGCGACAGCTCGACCAGTCCGATCTCCATGGTGAACTCCTTGATTGAACATTAATTCGCATTGGTGATGCGGATTAATGTTTCGTATTCTGATTCTGATATGTGTTATTTGATCTGAGTCAAAATCGGTATCAAAGATACGAATTAATTCAGCCAATCAGTATCGGCGGGGGCAGGGAGACCACACGATCTGCAAACCCGACCTCTTCATGACGGTGGGCTGCAATCAGGATCGCCGCATCGGGCAGTGTCGTCCGTATGCCCGAGAGCACCTTGTTCGCCAATGGCGCGTCAAGACCTTCTGTCGGCTCATCGAGCAGCAATAATGTCGGTTTGCGCAGCAACGCCCGTGCCAGAACCAACCGCCGTCCTTCCCCGCCAGACAAACCCGCACCCCGGAACCCAAGCTGGGCGTCCAATCCGCCTTTTCGCCTGATGGTGTCGGCCAGTTGAACGGCCTTAAGCGCTGCCCACAAGTCAGCATCCGTTGCGTCTGGTGCAGCGAGCCTAAGGTTCGCCGCAATCGTTCCCGCGACCAAGGCATGCCGCTGTGGAACCATCGCGATCAGCTTGACCCGGAGATCCGCATCGATCGCGGCAATATCGATACCTCCGAATTCCAGCGCGCCACAGTGGGGCACATCCTGCCCTGCTGCCAGCAACAGCGCAGTCGATTTCCCACATCCGCTGCGCCCGGTCAGGGCGACGGTTTCACCTGCTGCTACGGCAAAGGAAACCGGTTCAAAAAGCGGGGTGTCGGAAGCGCTGTTCACCGCCGCAAACGTCTTTGCAACAAGCGATGGTGCGTCGGGGGGAACGACGACCCCGGGTTTTGCTCGGGAAACGCTGATCATCGGTACGATCCGTTTCGCCGCCGCACGCATCCGGCCGATCTCTGACAGCGCACGGCGCACCGGCGCAACCGTTTCCGACAAGGCCAGCGTGGCGAAGATGCCAATCGCCGCCTGCGCCGCCGTGATTTCACCCGCTTGCGCCAATGACCCCCCGATACCGAGCGCCGCGGCAACAACGGCCCCTCCCATAAGGTCAAGCCAAAGCCCAGTTGATCGCTCGATCCGTTCGACCTCGGATTGGCTCTTTGACTGGAAATTGGCCGCTCTTGTGACGCCCTTTTTTGCCGCTGGCACCTGCCCGAAGGCAATCAGTTCTTCTCGCGCGGCGATCAGGTCGATCATGCGGCTGCGCAGCGCCTGCATGCCCGCCTGAGCCTTGCGCGATGGTGCGTCCGCTTTGCGTTGCCCCCAAATGAAAACCATCGTCGGACCGAGCCCGTAGCCCAGCAGAATGACCCCAGCAATTGTGGAATGAACCAGAGAGGAAACCGCCATAGCTGTCAATCCGATGACCAGCAACCCCGCCGCGCCCGGCAGAACGAGCCGCAAGGCCAGACTGTCCAATGCATCGACATCGGATGTCACGCGGTTCAGAAAGATGCTTGCCCGAAGGTGTTCGATCTGACGGTAGGGCGACATCAGAACGCCGCGCAGCAATCGCACCCTCAGGTTCGACAGCGCGCGCAGGGTCGCGTCATGGGTGGTCAGCCGCTCACCATAGCGCGCGGCGGTGCGGCCCAAGGCCAGGAACCGTACCATTGCCGAGGGGGCGAACACGTTAAAGACTGTGCCCAGTCCGATCATCCCGGCAGCGGCGGCTGCGGTGATAAACCAGCCCGACAATGCCAGGAGGGCGACCCCCATAATCAAGACCGTCGCGGACAATGCCATCCCTATGGCAAAGGCGCGGCGTTCTCCTGCCAACAACACGCGGATGATCTGGAACAGCGCTCTCATGCTTCAGCCTCCAGCCGAATACCTTTTGGTATTCGATCGATAAGGCGCTGATCGTGTGTGGTGGTGATCAGCGTGCCACCGCTCGCTACATAGGCCATGAGCGCATCGATGATGTCCTTTGCGGTCTCGGCATCCAAATCGGCTGTCGGCTCATCGGCCAAAAGCACCGCCGGCGCGCGATGCATTGCGCGGGCCAGCATCACGCGGCGCGCTTCGCCACCGGACAGTCCTGCGCCGGTTTCCCCCAGTTGTGTCAGATCCTGTGAGGGCAAAGCCGCCAGAACCGGAGCCACCCGCGCGCGCGCAAGGACGTTTTCGTCCAAATTGGCGCCAAAGCCGATATTGTGGCGCAGGCTGCGGCCCAGAAAGTGTGGCGTTTGCGGCATCCACCCCAGCGTGGCGCGCCATGCGTCGGCCTGTATGTCCGTGATCGGGGCGTCATTCAGCAAAACCGCCCCGCGTGTGGGCGGTTCTAATCCAGCAAGCACCCGCAACAGGGTTGTCTTGCCGACACCGCTGGGTCCGCTGATGGCAAGGCTGTCACCGGGCCGGATTTCCATATTTGGCAAGCGCAGCGTTCGATCTGGGTGGTCAACTGCCACATCCCGCAAAGCGAGGGTTTGAAAAGCAACCGCCGGGGCCAGCGCCCCTTTGCCCAGCAATGCCCGGCGCGCGTCGCCGCGCCACGCCGCAAGATCCTCCGTCACCGCATCCGCTGCGGATTTATCATGCCATGCGGCGGCCAGATCGCGCAAAGGCTGAAAGAAATCAGGAGCCAGCAAAAGAAGGTAAATCCCGCCGAACGGTGTCAGCGGCGCGCCCCAAGTGCCCCAGCTGATTTCACCCAAGAGGGCGAATCCTACCCAAACTGCAATCATCGCCACGCCAAGCGCCGAGAAAAGCTCGAGCACCGTGGAGGAGAGGAATGCGATCCTCAGCACGGCCATTGTCTTGTGCCGAAGCGTGTCTGTCGCCGCGGCGAACCTATCAATGACCTGGGGGCCAGCCCCGATCAGCGTCAGGTCTGCAAGCGCTGACAACCGATCCGCGAGCAAATCATTCAATGACCCGATTTCGACCATCTGGCGCGCGCTGGCCTCTTTTGCGGCCCAGCCCACCAACGCCATGAACACCGGGATCAGCGGCCCTGCCGCCACCAGCACGATCGCCGCTGCCCAACTGTGCCATGCGCTGATCGCAAGAATGAACAGCGGCACGACCATGACCCGCAGGCGCGCCGGTGCATAGCGCAAGAGAAATGGGCGGAGTGCCTCGAGCTTTTCCGTTGCCAGCGCTGCCATTGACCCGGCCCCGCCAAAGGGGGAAACTTCAGCTGTGGAGGATTCCGTGGCCACGATCTCTTGCCGCAAGTCTTGTATATGGTGTTCTGCCGCCCGGCTCAGTGTCGCCTGTGCCTGCTGGTTCGCAATCGCCCGTAGCGCGCCAAGACCCAAGAACGCGAGCGAGACAGTCCAAACATCCACAGCAGCGCCAGACAAAAGCGCGGCCAAAACCTTTGCGATCACTGCGGCTTGGGCAAGCCAGATCAGGCTCGCCAGAACGGACAACGCGGCACCAAACCCGGCCGCGGGCGATGAATTATTCTTTGGCTTGGCGAGATGGCTCATGGTCGGTTTTCTTTTTTGGGCTTCTGGCCTCTTACGGGATGATCCTGGGATTTGACGTGATCTGGATCAAGGAAACTGGTATCTCTGATGTGAAATATTGGTCGAAACTTGAAGGAAGTGCTATGCGTCTGACGATCAGAACCAATCTTGCCGCGCGCACTCTGATGTTCTGCGCGGTCAATGACGCGGAGCTGGTGCGCACCTCGGATATTGCCGAACGCTGCAATGCCTCCATCAACCATGTGGCGCGGGTCGTGCAGCTCCTCCAGGCCGAGGGCTATATTGAAACCCTACGCGGTCGCACCGGGGGCATCCGGCTGGCCAAACCCGCCGACCGAATCTCAATTGGCACCGTGTTTCGCATTTTCGAGACCGACATCCCGTTTGCGGAATGCTTTGACGAAACCCGCAATACCTGTCCGCTTTCTTCAACCTGCCGTCTGCGCAGTTATGTCGTGCGAGCGCTTGAGGCATTCTACCACGAGCTGGACATGGTTACGTTGGAAGACCTAGTGCGAGGCAATTGCGGGTTAATGGATTTGCTCGCGATGCGCCCCGATATTTCTAGGTCATGTTCTGGCCCCATCACATCATCTTAAGGGATGCGCTCCTCCCGATCGCCATGCATCGGGAAGAACCCAAGGCACCAATGCTCAGACCGCCTTTGTCGAGAAATACCAATCTTTGGTCTTGTAACCTTCGGACAGACGCGCCTCGGCGGCATCTGTTGTTTGCGGCGTCGGCACGATCACGTCCTGACCGGGCGTCCAGTTTTCAGGCGTTGCCACCTTATGGGTGTCTGCGGTTTGAAGCGCTTGGATCAGGCGGTAAAATTCGTCGATCGAGCGGCCGTTGGTCATCGGGTAATAAACCATCGCACGCAGGATGCCTTCGGCGTCAATGATAAAGGTGGCGCGCACGGCTTGTGTATCCGATGCCCCCGGTTGGATCATGCCATAGGCTTGCGCCACTTTCATGTCGAGATCGGCGATGATCGGGAAGCGGATGTCGACGCCGAAGCTTTCCTTGATCGATCGAACCCATGCGATGTGGGCATAGTGACTGTCGATCGACAGGCCGATCAGTTCGGTATTCAGCGCGGCAAAATCATCGGTGCGGCGGGCAAAGGCGGTGAATTCCGTGGTACAAACCGGGGTGAAATCAGCCGGGTGCGAGAACAGGACCAGCCATTTGCCGCGAAAATCGGCCAGCGATATCCGCCCTTGGGTGGTTAGCGCATCGAATGAAGGAGCGGGTTCGTTGAGGCGGGGTAGCGCAACCTGGGCTTGGGATGTGATTTCGGCGACAGCGTTCATCGTGGTCTCTCCTTTGAGTGTTCTGAGACCGAGATAGACACTCTGGATGTATTCTGGAAATTGAATTAAACGGACATGGTAATCTGGATTTTCAATAACCAAGGAGCAATATGACAACCCTTCGCCAAATGCGGTTTCTTGTTGCCTTGTCAGATACGGAAAACTTCTCGCGTGCTGCCGAGCTCTGCAACGTCTCGCAATCGACCCTGTCTACCGGCCTCAAAGAGATGGAGGTTCGCCTGGGCGTGAAAGTTGCCGAACGCAGCACCCATTCCGTGATGATGACATCAATCGGTACGACCCTCGCAGAACGCGCCCGAGAGATTCTAGCTAAGGTGACTGACTTTGAAGCCACCGCGCAGGCCGAGACATCTGCTGGGATGACGCAACTCAGGTTAGGAGTGATCCCGACGGTCGGTCCATTCCTGCTTCCCCGCGCGCTACCGGGACTGAGGGAGACTTGGCCCACGATGCAAATTTACCTGCGCGAAGAACTTACGGAATCGTTGTTATCTGGTCTGACAGAGGGGCGATTGGATCTCATCCTCATCGCTCTGCCGCACGATCTGCCGACACAGGTGGAAACCATGCTGCTGTTCGAAGACAACTACAGCTTGGCGACCCCTCGCGCACACCCGCTGGCCAATCTTTCGCGGGTTGAAGGCACCGATTTGGCCGGTCGCCGTCTCTTGCTATTGGAACGCGGTCATTGCTTGCAAAAACACGCCCTGTCGAGCGTTCCTGGTATCGCCCTCGAAGAGGATACATCCTTTTCGGCCACCAGTTTACCGACACTGGTCTCAATGGTCGAGGAAGGCATCGGAGTGACCCTTCTGCCGAACCTCGCGATTAATGCCGGACTCACTGCAGGACATGACCTGCATTTGTCGCATCTAGAGGGCGCAAACCCGCGCCGTATCGTTCTGGCCTGGCGCGACAGCAGCGCGCAGTCGGATGTTTTTCGAAAGATCGGTGAGAACTTGCGCCGATCAAAAGATAGCGCTCAGTGATTATTCAATGCGATCCACGGCTTTCCTGACAAAAGGGATTACTATTGAAGATCGACTAGTTCCGATGTCAATTCAACGTTTGGGGAGTGTTTGCGTTTCGACCTGCATAAGGACTGGTTAATTGCTCGGCTAAATTTTCGGGTGAAAGTCCACTTCCATTTCAAAGCATTCTTTCTCGCGCGGCTGCAGCGAACGCCCGATTTGCAGCCGATTATGCAGAGTCGCCGTGCCTGCTTCGGGCTTCCAAATCGATCAGGTCGATCTACAAGTCCGTCCTGTTAAGTTTTTCTAGCAGAAGTTCCAGTTTTGCGTCCAAGTCCTTGCCTCTGCCGGCATTGCGAACAAGTTCCCTTTGTCTGGCCAAGGGTATCTGCCCATAGTTTGATAGGGTCGTGACAACGCTTTCATGACCGAGGTTCTGGCTGAATGCTTTGAATCTCAGGCCCAAGCGGCAAAAAAACGGCTCGATGAGCTTGCTGTTTTTGGTGCGGACGGTTTTCGGCTCCTGCACGATCATCTGCCGGTCGATATCGACATGGCCTAGCAGCAAAAAGGTGGCTGCATAGTCGCGGATGCCGGTCAACATGAGAAGGGAAAACACGGCGCGATCACGTTTCTCTAGAATGGTCTCCGAAGGCATCCATCCCAATGCCCGCTTCAATTGATCCATGGTCGTTGAGGACTTCGAAGGCGAAGACATTGCCGCGCGAATGTCCTTTTCAGAGAGGTTGAAGTAGGCAATTGCGTTCGTGTCGATCTTGGACTTGCCCCCCGGCGGCACTGACAGCCACCGGAAGAACAGCTGCCCCGCTTTCAAGGTCGAAAGAACGGTCGAGCTTCCCAGGTGTTTGTTCCGTCCCTAGGTCCGGACAGCGCCGTCCTGAAGCTCACTACTTGATTTCTATTGAATCGTCTAAAGTCGCAGTAATCAGTGTATTCCTCCAAGTGCAGGATTGCTTTTTAAACCCCGCGCACCGTGGCTTCTGACCTTTGATCCGCTTTGCGCCGGAACTCGGCGTAGTCTCGCTTGATCCGTTCATTTTCCGCGTTGAATTTGTCTATCTTCGTCTTGATCATGTGAGGCACCATACAAGAGGCGAATGCCGCTCCCCTTAAAAACGGGCATTTCTGGCTGGGGCGCTGGGAAAAAGAGCGCTGGAAGTACACAACCAATCTTGAGAGCCTAATCAGGGATCGTGTTGATGAATATTGGGATGATCTCCTGGCCGTGGCTTTGGGTGAGAAGAGCGCAGACGTACTTCCGAAGGTGACGGAAAAATCGGGAAGGCCTGAACCGAAGCGAGAGAGAGACGAACAAATTCCGTTTTGAGAGCAGGTCTACATGGCAATTCCTTTTTCTGAACTGACGCGGCCTGCCATCCGGGCCTTGAAAGCTGGCAAAAGTCTTACTGAACATGGCATCACGTTCCGTCGTGACGCCATTGGAGATGGCGTGTTTTCCATTAATACCATGGTCGACCGTAGGCGTATTCACCTCCCAAACCCAAACCCAAACCCGAACAGGTGCAAGGCGCAACCGTTCGGACATGCCCGAAGGACGAAAGACGCCATTGGGGTTTGAAGAAGCGTTTAGCGACTTCGGGACAGCGACGGAAAAAACATCGGCATCTAGGACCGACTGCTTAGGCAGCACTTGGTCCCATTTCTAGCAGCAAAGCCATTAAGTGCAATCGAGACTTTTGACGTTGAACGCTACAAGAAAGCCCGCCGCTCTGCGGGCGCAGCAAAGGCGACCGTCAATCGGGAATTGGCCACGCTTTCCCATCTGCTGAACCAAGCAGTCGAGTGGAAGTGGATCAAGAATAAGTTGTTCAAGATCAAACGCTTCAAAGAAGATAACCAGCGGATCGTGTACCTGACGGATGATCAGTGCGTCGCGTTGTTGGAAGCGGCAGCATCGGACCACAACGAAAACGTTCACGCCTTCGTTATGGTCGGACTGCACACGGGGATGCGTCATGCGGAAATTCTCGCGATACGTCGCGAAGACGTCGATGTCGGAAAGCGAGTGATCTGGGTGCCGCAGGCGAAGGCTGAATCTCGTGAGCAGCCGATCACGCGCGAATTGGCCGAATATCTCGAAGGGCGCATGGATATGTTGCCGCCGGGTTGTGAGTGGTTGTTTCCCTCACCAGGAAGCGCCACCGGCCACGTCCATACTATCCGCAAGGCCTTTCGTCGCTCCGCTGAACGCGCTGGGCTTGATCCAGATCAGATCACGCCTCACACGCTTCGCCATACGGCAGTGACGCATCTGGTGCAGGCGGGCGTCGATTTGCCCACAGTCCAGCGAATTTCCGGCCACAAGACGTTGTCCATGGTTGCGCGCTACGCGCATCAAAGCGGGTCGCATATCGAAGCGGCAATGGATCGGCTGGAAGGGCGCGTGAGCGGCAACCACGAAGGCAACATCCGCAGGCTGAAGCCTAAAAGTACGGCTTGATTACACACGAATTACACGTGCACTTGAGTGCACTGCGCTGGGTGGAGCCTAAGTTGTTGATTTTTATGGTGCCCGGGGGCGGCACATAACTTAAGTCTTTATGCGTCCAGATTTGTCCAGAACAGTCTGAATATATACAATATTTCAGCGCCTTAAAGTCCACCCTAATCTTGATGAGTCCAGCCTGATCCAGTACACAGGTGGGGACCAGAGTGGGGACTGAGATGGCGCGCCACAAACTATCAGCCGTTCAAGTCAAGAACTTGGACAAAGGCAAGTATGAAGACGGTGAAGGCCTCCGTCTGGTGAAAGCCTATAAGGAAAAAGGAAAGTGGGTGTTCCGCTTCAAGCGGCAGGGACGCAGCCGTGAGATGGGACTTGGGCCATGGCCCGCCGTTTCCCTTTCGGAAGCCAGGAAGGCCGCCGATAGAGCCAGAAGCACCCTCGCAGGAAACCGAGACCCAATCGCTGAGAGAGACCGGCTACGGCGTCAGGAAGGCAAGGTTGGCCAAAGCCTGAACGAGGTGACCAACGATTGCTTCGAAGCCAGGAAGGCCGAGCTAAAAGGCGATGGAGCGGCAGGTCGCTGGCTGTCACCTCTCAAAATCCATGTGTTGCCAAAGATCGGGAAGGTGCTAGTCAGAGATATTGACGCTCCAATGCTTCGAGACGTGCTTTCGCCCATCTGGCACAGCAAGGCTGACACGGCTCGGAAAGCTCTGAACCGAATGAACATCGTCATCAAGCATGCGGCAGCTCTGGGGCTGGACGTGGACATGCAGGCCGTTGAAAAAGCCAAAGCCCTGCTAGGTCAGACGCGCCACGAAACCAAGCGGATACCGTCGATGCCATGGCAGGACGTGCCTCCCTTCTACCAATCTCTGACTGATCTAACATCTTGTCACTTGGCTTTGCGCTTCTTGATCCTGACCATTGGCGCGCGGTCCAAGCCCGTTCGGTTGCTCACCTTGGATCAGATCGAAGATGATGTTTGGGTTGTCCCGGCGGAGATGATGAAGGGGCGGAAGGGTAAGGCACAAGACTTTCGCATTCCGCTCTCGCCCGAAGCGTTGTCAGTCATCGAGACCGCCAAAACCATCTCTCATGGGGATTTGCTCTTCCCTGGTTCCAAGCCAGGCCAGCCGATTTCCGACATGACCATGAACAAATACATGAAAGACAAAGGCTTGGAGGCTAGGCCCCATGGCTTTCGATCCAGCTTTCGCGAATGGGCAGATCATCACGGCTACCGTCCAGAAGTCGCTGAGACAGCTCTCGCACACAGCATCGGCAGCGAGGTTGCAAGGGCATACCTGAGGACGGACTATCTTGAGGAGCGCCGTGAGATGATGGAGCATTGGGGTGGATTCGTTGGCACAAAAGCTTGAAGTTGGGAGCCAAAGAATGCCAACCGGGATGATGAGTATCAGGTCCTGGCAACAAGACCCGTCGAGAAGATGGGCGTAAACCGGTTGTTCGCTGCAACCGCGAACATCGCACTAGTTTCCGAACAAGCGGACTTTCAATACGTCAACGCGAGCGGTAAATGTTGCAACCCGTTGATCGCGGAAAGTAGTGCGTAGGATGTTCAGCAATGACCTTGGCGTTCTATGTCATTTGAGCGACTAAGAGGATGAGTCAAATGACAATCTGCGTGCGAAGCCTTTCCCTCGAACTTGATCAAAAATTTCAATTACAGGGTGTACCTTGGGCTGCCAAACCCTGCCAAATTCGACTGCGCACGAAACAGGGACAGCGGGAAATACAGATAGTGTGACCCCCATCCCGTGAGCGTTCTTGATCTCATCAAGTGTCGCTCGGACGATGGATCTGTATCGGCTTAGATCGCTTTTGTGACGGATCACGCCATGAGCTTGTGGATCACTGGAAATGTCCCAGATCGATACATCGTCACCAATCACATCTGTAACGCGATCATCTGCTATGTGCGATGTCACCGAGAGCTTAAGCGCCACCTTCTTCGTCCCCTCCCGACCTTTGGTGCGCGAGAAACTCACCTCGGGCCCGTCTTCAGGCCATTTCCATTGTGCAGGTTCACGATGACGTTCGTATACATCAACATCCGAAATATCGGAGACAAGACGACCAAGTTCCATCAAGAGCGGTATCGGGGCTAAGCCAAAGATCGAAAGGTGGCGGATATCACCGCTCTCAAACCTGCCCTTCACATTCTGTGAGACGCCGTGCCGTAGTGTTTCAGGTTGCACGTTCCAGTAAGACTCTTCGCTGTCTTGGAAGTGCATGCCGCGCACCTTAATCTCAATTGATCTCCTTTCCGCAGGTGTTCGATCCGGCATGATCGCCGAAACACAGTCATCAAATGGTACAGCCGTTTCGTTGGGGCCAATCGGAGCGGAGAACTGCAAAATATGGGAACGGCTGTCTGGACCCGAAGACAAAGCCAGATCGACCCACTCCTCATGCTCCCTTTTCCACTGCAGCAACAGCTCTTCTGGGTAGTCCTGCCAGGTCCTTTTGCCGTCGATTATGCGATGATGGACATCGCACATGAGCATTATGTTTGATGCATCATCCGATAACTGGTGCGACCGCGTGGGGTGCCCTCTCGGGCCTTTCGGCGAAGAAGCGACGACATGGGCCAGATAAGCAGCATTGATTTCCGCTTTTCCAGCAATCAGATCATGGTCGAGGGTTTTTTGGCAGTTTTTGAATTGGCATCGACCAGCAGCACGCCCCCAAACCAGCAGCTTTGTGACTTCGCTCAGTTGTTTCCCTCTGTTCGACATTAGCTGTGCCCCCCATTTTTGTCGGTCGCATCCATCCCAGGAAGCAACGGTGTCAGGCGATCGTGATCGATGATCAACTGTCCTTGTTCAGGTGGTAGACCACGTTGGAAAGTTGTGATTGTGGCCTGGAGCACCGCCATGCCCAACAGGCGAACAATGAGTAACGTGGCGAACGATGGCCCACTTTCCTCAACCATCTTCGTCATTGCAGCTACGTCGATGTCACTGGGTACTGGCGGGAAAGTCGGATGCGAATGCCATTCACCCAAATAATCCACTCGTCCACTTCTGTCCGCATTCGCAGCTAAAATGCCATCAAGTTGAGCGCCATGTGTGGTTGGAAGACTGGCAAAGCGATTGTGCGTTCCAACATCCAAGTCAACTGTGAAACCGACCAGTTCAAACGTCCCAGGCGCAAGCTGTTCTGCAGCCAACCAACCGCCGATCTCTCGGAGACCACCTTTTTCCAGGCACCCTCGCATCGCATTCCATTGTGCAGGGGGAATTGTGAGACTAAGGGGCATAAATGACCCCCAGCTGGTCCAAGACCTTTTCTGAAGAGAGACCATTGTCGCCAGCCTCCCCGTCGCCCCAACCAGCATTTGAGCTGTAGACAACGGGATACGTATCGAACGGATGCTCAAAAATCCATCCTTTCCGCAGGCCAACGAAATAAGCAGGTTCGGGATGGATCCTCATTTCTGGCGGCGAGAGCACATCCAGCGCATGGCGAACCAATCTACTTCCGATCGCTCCCACGTCGCCATCGGAGGCGAATAGCGGCTGTTCTTGGCCCTCCTCTTGAAGGCCATAATTGCGCTGTTCTCCTTCCGGCGGCGTTTCGCCTTTGGCATCACACCAAGCCTGTAGTTGGGAAGCGGCAATCATAGGAGCCGGGTCTTCGGCCGGAACGCTGCGTGCAACCAGCCCACCAATTCCACCGGCGTAGACGCGCGCCCAGACCAGTGGCTTTCTCTTCTGCGTACAGATTGCTGCAGCCATACGAAACACGCCGCTATCAGCCGTTGTATCGACAACAAGATCACAAGAACTGACGATCTCGCCAAGCTTCGCAATGTTCTGAACAGTCGATTGTGATGTCAGGCTCATTCCGAGCGCGGAGACTAGGACACTTGGGTTTATGCGAACCAGCCTGTGCTGGAGCGACATTGCCTTGTGATGCCCAACATCCAGCTCGTCTAATTCATTTCGAACCAAGTTGTCTGTCCAAAGGACATCGTTATCGAGCAACATGAATTGCCCAACTCCTTCGCGAGCTAGGCTTGCGGCAACCTTGGAACCGAGAGACCCTGCTCCAATTATACAAACGCTGGATTTTCTGAATGTCTGTCCATGAACCCTCCGTTCTTTTGCTTGGGGCGGAGCGAATGTGAGAAAAAGGTCAATCTTTCTCTCGTTATCCGCATGCCAAACACGGAACAGAACCTCTTGTCTGCCGTTCGAAAGAACGACCAGCATACTCTCATGTTTGTTGACCCATGCTCGCAACCAATGAGGCAAAAGAAAAAAGAGTTGCTCCTCGACGTCATGCGCATAGAGATGGGGAATATTCTGGATGCCAGGCAAGCGGTAAAGGACACCTCGAACCCACTTGCCTCCAGTCCCTGGGCCATCGGCTGGAACTCGCAATCCCTGATCATGACCAATGGAGGCGATGCGCGCTACCTGCGTTTCCATTGTTCCCCACCTGTGCTCTACGGTCAGGCGAAGTTCGGTTGCGCGCCCAGCCAACCGAGTCCTTAGTAGGTCTGCAGTCTTTGGTGGGAGCATGAACCGCAATGGATATGCTGCAAGCACCGTCGGCAGATCGGTGGGATGAGCACTCTCAACATCAGATATGGCGTCGTTGGCCGGGGTGGCCTCGATGAGCGCTTTGGCACTTCGAACCACATCTGTACTCTTACAATCCGGATGCCAATTGTCGGACCTGTATTGGAGGCAAAGCTCGCCACCCGCTCCATATTGGTGCTGGGAAAGCCTAATGGTGTCATCTGCCGGAACCACAAAAGGTGGCAAATCTGGAAAAAGTACTGGGAAGACCATGCGCAAAGGAACGCGCCTGTCCTTGGTCAGCAGAGTGAATGACCAACAGACTAGGCCGTTGCTGTCTTGGCCAAAATTACCATCCTGGAGCCAATCTGAAAGCCCTTCTAGTGTTGAAAGCTCTTCACACTCTCGAATTAGCCGCTCTTCATTCTGGGTGAGGCTCATCAACCAAAGCCCTTAGGCTCCGTTGGTCTGCGTTCTTCTTCACCAAACACAAGGCCAGGAGCGGAGGCACCGCCTGCGAGAGCTGGTGCGGCTGTCGCCGCGCGAGATCCAGCTGACGACGCGAATCTTGATCGGGTTGCTTCCGTCAATGGGTTCCCGAGGCTACGTGCAAGCTCATTCAAGACGATGCCTGCATCAGAGAACTTTTGCACCGCACCGAAATCTTGCCGAGCTGCTTCTAACCACTTGAAGAAAGCCGTTCGCCGCTCTGGATACGTTTCCCAGCGATCAGCGAAGTTTTCAGAAGGGTCGGTCGGGTTCGGTATCCAAGATATGCTACCTCGCTGCTCTATAGCGAGATGCATGTCGCGAAGAATCTTCGCTATTGCATCTGATACTCTGTTTTCACCGGAGTACGCGTGGCCGGACAGCGTCGTTAAGATGATGCTTATTACCTTCAAATCCGGATTCCTCTCAGCGAACCATTCGTCTCTATGCCGCTTGAGGATCATAATCGAAGACTGCAAAGGCGTCCGGACCCGGAAAACTGGCACGTCCTCCACACTGGCGGTCACTTTACCTTGCGCATCCAGGAACGCACGCCGCCTTTCATTCAGTTGTTCGATCTGTCTCGATTTGAACCAGGAAGCAAAGCCACGTGGGTTACTTCGAGGCCAGTCGTCTGTGATGACATTGTATGTGGCTGTCTCGTCGCTATCGGTGATGGCAATTGCCCCTTCAGCCAAGGCTTCGTCTGCCATGTATGAAGACAAAAGCAAACGCATGTTCGATTCGTTCGGTACAGCGGGCAGCACATCCATGTGAAACTGCGCTCCGTCGGCATAAACCAATGTGCAGCATCTGCGGGATTCTCCCACCTCGTTACTGATACCGCGCGCTTTTCGATACGCTTTGAGCTCATCCTTCAAAAGCCTACGCAGATCAGCTTGCGTGATCGACATTTTGCTCAAGGACCGGAATGCAACGACGATGTCCAGATCATAGTCCTCGTCTGAAGAGGCGGGTTTAATTGGGGTCCCCAAGGCAAAGGAACCTTGAACATAAACGTCTGGATCGAACTCACGCACCTTGGACTCGGCGCGGTGTAGGAATTCACCAAGGTCTTTGTAGCGACTTTCAGCCCGATCAAAGCGATCTTGTGGTACTGCTAGCTCCTCGGCCAATTTCTCAATCGCTATGTTGTACCCGTATCCAATGTCCGAATGCCTATTCATCAAAAACCCTTAATCTAAAGTCGTTCAACTTAAAATGATGATGCGGCGGCACATTTGCAACCTCTCAATGGGCTAATTTTCAGCTTACACCATAGCCGCAGCGAATGTCAGAAAGTTGCCGAAGGCGAGACACGCCGTACTACGATATCGAGCATCCGCAGCTAACGGCAGCAATGCGGATTACGATCGCAGCAATCGGCTAGCACGCTAAAGGTCTCCTAAGGGCCGTCTACTTATCGGGCGTCGTCCAAGCAACTAAAGAAAGTCCTCGACTGCAACGATGAGCTGATCGACATAAGTATACGCCACGCCGTGACCGGCATCTTCGAACGTGCGACAGACCGAGTTGCGGTTCCACATGTCAAACCGCTTCTTTGCACGGGGGTGTGTGATAGTCGCGTCATTTCCTGCGAAAATAGCCCTGACGGCCACGTTGGAGGCTGCAATATTACGGTGTTCTATAGCCATGCTGTTGGCCAAGGCTCCTTTCAAGGACGATAGCAGCGCAGGTAGGTAACCTCGATAATTGAGTTCTCCCAATTGCCTTGCCAAGGCGCATTTGACCGCATCGTTATGCAAGTGGTTTTTGGCTTGCTCGCTAAACTCTTTGCTGAGCCTAGCCGGTGCAAGTGCATAAAAGACTGGATCGAAGATTCTCGGCAGGTTTCGAGTAACAAATCGAATGACTGGTAATTTCACATAAGTTCCAGCAGGCGCTATCAGTAACAAACGGTCAACTTGCTCCAAACGTTCGCTTACAAACCGTGCAGCGATAGCTCCGCCCATTGAATATCCTACGACATTTAACTGGACCTGATCGAGCTGTAATCGCTCCAACAGTTCCGACAAGTGCTGAGTAAAGAACTCAACCGACTGCTTTCCTGGAGGCCGCTCCGAATAGCCTCGCCCGTACAGGTCATAGGTCAGGACCCGGTAGCCCTTTTCCTGAAACTTTGGCCTCAATTCTCTCCATGCGTAGCTGGCAGTAGACCAACCATGAATGCAAACAAGCAAAGGCTTATCGGAGGGCTCATCTAGTTCATAGTATGTGCGTCCGGCGGAAAGATCTTCGAAGGCTCCCGCATCACCTGCGGGAAGTTCGCTTGGGACGACATCCCGTTCAACTTCTTCTAGCTGCCAGTTGTTCACAAAGCGCCCAATTTCTTACTGCACCCGGAAAGTTACAGTGTAACTCGCGCAAAAATGTCCAGGGAACACCGCATCGCTTCAATAACCAATTTGAGCGGGTAGACTAAGGATGGCACCTGCATCTTCACCAATTGAAGGGAGTACTTCGATTTGAGTGCCATCTATTGTCAGATCGTTAGGGAGTAAGATCGTACCGTCTTGAGCTAAGAAATCAGACAATTGGTCTCCTGGAGCACAATCCGTGCATCCCTTAGGGGTTTGTGGAACGGGAAAATGGCAACCTACTTCAACGAAAGGATTACAGGTAACTACGCCCTCGGAACGAGCGGCTTCTTCGATTGCCGTTCGCAATGCGCCCTTTGTGAACTCCTGTGGTTCAGCGGCTCCTACGCTAAGAGCCGATAACGCGGCAGAAAGAAATAGCACTTGTTGGAATGACATAAGCCTCTCCTGTTTTTTGACCCTCTCGCACCGTTTGATAAACCGGTGCTAGGAAAGTGTGATCTTTAGATTGGTAAACAAGACGAATTCTTTGCTGCAACGAAAGTTCGTTGATGCCGCTAGCCAATTCTGTCAATTGCGCGCGGTCTGAAGTGAGTTGGCAAAAAGCAACTTTTCCAGCACCATCCTTCCAGATTGAGCGCGCATGCTGGTATCCGAGGACTTGCCCACCCCAGGTTGCCGCTATCACAAAGCCAAAAACCGTAAACGAGACAATCGCCACTTTGGCCGTCGCTCCAACAAGATTTCTCGCGGAAAAAAGAATTGAACCAGCGAGAATAGTGGCGGAGAAAGTTGCGGCAACCCGCCAGTCTTGGAACAGGGCCACTCCGCGAAAAAGGATGTCAATCCAAGCCATATCTAGCTGGAACAACGACAGGCCGAAGCTCCGAAAAAAAGTATGAGTGTACGAGTATCCCAGGATGACAAGCCCTAAGCCCAAACCGCTCGTGAATATCTTAACGAAGTCGGCGTTAAACTGGCTAACTTGCTCTGGTGCAAACTTTCTCATCACGCAAATCCTAAGTGAAGAAGCCAAGCGCAGTTCGACGGCTGATTTAGTCAGTGGAGGAAATCAGTCGGGTTTTTGCGGGCAATTTCGTCGAATATTTGTTCGCCAAGCTCGTGGCAGAGCTTCATTGAGAGGTAGCGCTCATCGAATTTTTCCTTGTGAGTCATGTAGTAGTCTGAGCCAAACAGCACGCGGTTGCGAAGCTTAGGACTACCGCGAAGAAAAACTGAAAGCGTGGAAAGGTGGTCTTCGACATTGAAAATTGTGTAGGAGATATCGGTGTACAGGTTATCAAATTCGTCGTGTTCGATCATCTGAACAATCTTGCTCAACCAGTTCATCTTTGACCGCTCAGAAGTTGAAGCGTCAACGTCTACTTTTTCGCGACTGCTTGGTTCTTTGAAGTACTTTTCCCAATCATCATCCCCGCCAAAATGCGCAAGACAGATTTTGAGGTCTGGAAACTTTCGGCAAACCTCACGATAAACGTCAGGATCAGTCAGGGCTTCAACCTGTGCTCGCCTAGTTCTCATCGGGAATTCACGGGTATGAACGCCTCCCCGTGAGCAGTGTGTCATTATTGGAAGTCTGTGGCTCTGGCAGAAGTCGAAGAGAGGGTGGAATATCGGGTCAGCGCAGCTGTAGCCTTGCGGAGGATATAACTTCACCCCTCGAAAGATACGATCTCCGTTGTCTTGCTTCCGTTCGAACCATGACCTCGCGTTTTCAAGCATTTCCTGCCCATTAGCAAAGCGTCGAGGGTCTACTGCTACAAATGGCAACAGCGTACCTCTACTTTCCAGCGCCAACCTTGCGAGCTCTTCATGCTGGTCTTTGATTTCAGCCTTAGGTTTCCCAGCGTGCATGAATGCCATATCCATGGGCAACACGATAAATTGACTTTTAGGTGGATAAAAGCTTTGAACTTCTTGGAAAATTTCCTTTTGCGAGCGCCCAGCGGAGGTTCTCAGGAAATCTGCAAAGCGACTGAATCTGTCTCGATCTGAGAAAGGGTTCACCCAGGTTAACCCTTTTCCCAACCATTTCGCCAATCCTCTACGCTTGGTTTGCAAGGCTTTTGTTAGACCCAGGGGCAGGAATTTATTGGGCACATGGTCTAGAGTGAAGGTGTGTATGTGGCAATTCACGATAGGGGATTTAAGATCGTCTTCTGACATGAGAGCCGCCCAAAATGCATCAACTAAGAATCTTCTCCAATACAATCTCAGCTTGTATTATTCAGCGGCTTACGGTCAAGCTTTTCCTTTTTCAGCTCGCTGCACAAGTCTAGAGCATTTTAAAATTGCTGCTTTCTATGTCTCCGCAAATGTCCGCAATCCGGACTGCAGCCGCAGCATAAATTGCAGGCTTCCGAAGTCCGGTTGGGGCCGTTCGCACGTACATTAGCGAGACGTTTTCCCGCCCATCGGCAAGGGGTCGGAGGCTGTCCCAATCGCAGATTTTTGCTGCGCAAAATCTGTTCCTTGTCCGGGCGCTCGCACGCGAGCCACGGATCTCGCGCGCGCCCTTCGGGCCGCGCCCGGCCAAGCGATTGGGAGCCTGTCAGCCTCCTTGACGGCCCATCCCCGCCCGGCGTCTCACGACGCCATGCCCGCCCCCGGTGCCCGGGGGCTGGGCGGCGTCGAGCGTCTTGCGCGGGACTGGCCCGTCAACCCACTTGCCTCAGGGCTACTCATAGGCCGTTTCCGCGACGTGAATGCGCACTTCTCCCAAGTGTTGCAGCAAGCCCAACCACCCACCTTTCCAGCTCCGAGGCCGCGCACCGGCGAAGCGCAGCGGAGCCGGTGATGGGGCCGAGGAGCGTCGGCCAACGCAGTTGATCCACACGACCTCAAAGCCATTTGATCACCTCTTCGAGTCTTCACTGCGCCATAACCATATGATTGTGTTTTAAAATATGGGATGAACTTTATCAGAAAGATTTTTTCTTGACTATCAGGATGTCAGTGGACATCTTCGCATCAACAGAGATTCGAATGAACTCTGTTAGGAGCGAAGACCAACCAAATGGTGTCTACTGATACCTGCGGAGTCCTTCTCGCTGCGGTAAATCGCCCAGGACTTGTTCACGTCCGACCTTGATCTGGTCGGCACAGGTGTTTGCTCCGGAAGTTGTCAACAGATCGGGAAAAGCTAAGCGTGGCTTTAAACCTTATCTAGCTTCATTAGCATGCTTCGAACGCGTGGCCTGGGCTGTCTGAAATATGCAGCTAGGGGATACCTATGCAAAGATCATCGAAGCTGAAAAAGCTCATCCGAATGCCTGAAGTCATGTCGATGACGGGTTTGGGCCGTTCCACTATCTACAACAAGGTGCAAGCTGGGGAATTTCCCCGTCCGCTCAAGATTTCCCATCGGCACGTAGCTTGGGACATGCATGATGTATTGTCGTGGATCGAAAGCCGTCCTGTCGCCAATGCATCAACTTGGCTCAAAGAAAGCCCACATAAATAAATCTTACCGGCAAGAGCCGATGGGAGATTTCTGATCTTTTTTCTGCAGAATAAAGCTGCAGAGCCAAGCATAGTGGTAGAAACTTACCAAGTCGGCCTTTGTCGTTCAATCGAGGAACCTCGAATATGAACGCTAATGCAATACTCGTAAACCAAGGAAACTCCGCGACCCAAGCCTTGGAGCTTCAAAATGAATACAATCAAGTCAAAACAGTTCGTGACCTGGACCTAAGCCATGATGGCCAAGCAAGCCGTTTTGGAAAACAAGGGTTCAATCAGGGAGCAAAATACACCTCTCTATTATCCGAATGGAAATTCTGGGACGGTGTGGTTTGGAAAAAAGACAAAACTCAAAATTGCAGAGCCAGGATACGTGCTTTTGCAAGGGCAGAGGCAGAACTACTTCTAAAACTGGCGACTGCGGAGGCCCAGTCAATGGGTTACGCGGGCAACGAGCTTCTGAACTGGGCTCGTACCAAGACTCGCCAGTTGAAGAGCATGGCCAACATCAAAGCGGTAGAGGTAATCGCGCAAACGAATCAAGGTGTCCCAGCACTGCCAGAGGATTTTGACCCCGACCCATTGCTCCTTGGAACGCCGTCCGTCACGGTTGATCTCCGCACCGGTAAAATGAGGCCTGCACGACGTCAGGACATGATCTCAAGGCAGACCAATTGTGGGCCTGCTGACCTTTCCTCTGTACCAACCCTCTGGCTTTCGTTCCTTGAACGAATCTTCAATGGCGACCAGGAGATTATTGACTTTATGCAGCGAGCCGCAGGCTATGCTCTGACGGGAATGAACGAAGAGCACAAATTCTTGTTCCTTCATGGCAGCGGGCGAAACGGAAAAAGCGTTTTTCTCGAAACCCTGAGGTTTGTGATGGGGGACTACGCCACAACTGCTAGCTCTAACCTTTTGCTTGCGTCGAAGTATCAAAAGTCCACAGAAGGAATTGCAGCACTACGAGGCGCACGTTTTGTTTCCGCATCCGAGATTCCGAAACGGGCAACATGGGACGAGTCACTATTGAAACAATTGACCGGCGGTGAGGCTGTCACAGCGCGCTTCTTGTACCAGAACAATCTGACCTTTGTGCCTGAGCTAACTTTGATGATTGCTGGTAACGAAAAGCCAAGTTTGGAAAGCGTTGATCCAGCAATGAGGGCGAGGTTTGTTTTGGTCCCATTCAATGTTCAAATTCCAGAAGAAGAACGCGATCCTCACCTTGG
Organism: Pelagimonas sp.; assembly: GCF_050633425.1. Lineage (GTDB taxonomy): Bacteria > Pseudomonadota > Alphaproteobacteria > Rhodobacterales > Rhodobacteraceae > Pelagimonas. Next base: position 55,272 of record NZ_JBOEGM010000013.1, read on the forward strand.
CGCAAAGCTGAGGGCTGAGGCACCGAAGATTCTGAGCTGGATGATACAAGGTGCCCTGCAATGGCAAGCACATAGCTTGGCGGTGCCCGAGGTGATTAGGGTGGCATCCGATGTTTACCTGGAAGAAGAGAACATCATTCAGAACTTCCTAGACGACGAAACGGAGGTCGACGCCGCGTCGAACGTTCCCACCCAGGGCCTCTTCTCGCGATATCAAGAATGGTGCAAGAACCAAGGTATCCAGCCGCAGATCAAGAAGGCATTCAAGAATGATCTGATCATGCTTGGCTTCAGGGAAACGAAGCCTGGAAATTGTCGCGTGATCAACGGCCTTCGTCTTCGTAGTTTGTTGCCCTAAATTGACTTGCCACAGCTGGGAGTGCCCTCCTGGCTGTGGCTCCTAATCGGGTCAGTTCAGGTCATCGGTAACGTACCAAAAATCCAGAAATTCCGTTTCTTCCGGTACTAGGTCAATTTTGAAACAGAGTATTTTCTATCGATGTTTATGTGAAAACCGGTTTTTTTGGAGGTTTTGGTGAGAGCCTGGTGCTGATGATGAAAGATACCCTTGCGTCGGTTGGTTCCAGATTTGCCTTGATTTAACCATTTGAGACGCTCTGGTGGTGACAACAGCAGCTTGGTTTCTTTGACGTATTGCCGTCTTTCAGCCATGTTTTCTGCCGGAATATTTTTGCATGTCATTCCTCGGATTGGCTCTTTCCTCTTCTTATGCACTAACGGGCGGACCAGAATTTCCAAGGTATCCCCCCCCCGGCCTTCAACACCCAACACAAGGGGCTGACGCCCCCATTGGATTTGGCACAGGCCAATGACCCAAGCCAATCAGAATGAAGGAGTACCTTGAATGGCCGGAATATTCTTGTCCGCACGCAACCTGATCACGACCACCATCGACACAACAAGTAACGTAGTTTCTGCCACAGGGGCGCTGATCCGCACCGCAACCGATGGAGTGGACACGCTCGATCATGCCGCACAGGCTTACTACAGCAGCATCAAAGCAGGTGCATTTGAACGCAAAGCCTGCGCCGAGAAAGAGGCAATCCTGTCCGAAGTGCGTCGCCATGTGAATGTCATGGCTGAACTGGAGCAGGACATGCGGCGTCACCCTGACATCTACAAAGAGTTTGAAACGCTGTCAGAGGCCTCTATGAAGCGTTGGGAAGGTAAGCAAGGGCAAAGAGAGACGGACGACTAGGTTGCCTAAGAGGCCGCTAAACGAAAACCTATGCCATTACCCCAAAGCTATTGGGTGAGACAGCGATCAGCGCGAGCAGGTCGCTGACCTCATTGTGGCCGATAGAAAGGGCCAAAATCGATGACGCAGGGCATGCCTGCCACATTCTACTGGCGGCTCGATCACCGGCGGATACGTTTAGAGAGAGTACGGTTCCTGTGGCGCTTGTCTTGTTCGTGGAACGGTTGCCCCTGGTACCAAACGAGGACCGACTATTCCGATACATCCATTGTTCGTGACCCCGCAGGGCCAATCGACTTAGTTGCATGGTGGAAGCCTAGAATCTAAAGTCCGATCCAATGAATAAAGCCTACTATAATCGCCCTATAAGCTATCCAAAAACAACGACCTAGGGAAGTCTAGCTCTCCACCGGAGTTGGGGGCTATAGTGGGGACCAAACTTATCGTTAACCCATTTTCGGCATAAAAATCAATTACTTAAATTGATTTAATGGTGCCCGGGGGCGGAATCGAACCACCGACACGAGGATTTTCAATCCACTGCTCTACCCCTGAGCTACCCGGGCATGGGTGAAGGTCTGTCCTTCGGGTGAGGGGCGGTCTAAACGAGGTAGCAAAGAGTGTCCAGTGCCTTTTTGAAGAAAAATGCATCGGTGCGCAGACGGAGGTGTTTTTCGCTTTCTGATCAATCTCCAGCATTGCAGATTTTTCCTACTATCCCCAAATTTGTTCTCCTTGCAATCCGCGTTGATTGGATGTTTGTCATCATGGAGATGGGGTAAAAAATTATTTTTCTCATGAGGTTAACGTGATTTTCGGTTTCATTAAGGAGTGTTTTCTTGTGCGCTTCTAGGGTTCTCGCCGCACCTGTTTCTTCTTCGCCTACGCAATACAAATGGCCCTTTTCCAGGACAAGTGTTGGCTGATGTTAGGTTCGTCAGGAACGTATCATGGCCGAAAGATAGTATCGTCGACCAAACATTTACAAGAATGAGCGAGGCGGCCTGAATGGATGAAACAAAAGGCCGCATAAATACCAAGGTTCACGCGATCTGTGATGGCCCGCACTTACCTTGTATTTGGTTTGTCACCGCCTGTGGGGCGGTGGACGCGTCATGATTTGATGCCGATCTTTTGATGATTTCGGGGCGAGGGAGACGAGTTTTGTACGCAGTGCGAACGGAAGAGTTTCGAGTGGATTCGACGTGAAACGTTCTGATCTGCAGTCTCACAAGCACACCTAATTTTGCTAATCGCGTCGATGAGGCTACAAAATCGGCCGTGATGAAATCCGCTATCTACTTCGCTGAGTATGGCCAGGTCCGCACGACCAATGAGTTGTGCAGTTTGGCGTCTTTGTCTCTACGCGGTGCGGGCCGATCTGGATGACTGGCTGCGCCTATAAAACCACGAGCGCACGTATCAGTGAAAATGTGTTACTGCAGAACACCCATTGAAACTATGATCTAGGGGAAAAAATCTGGCGGGAAAAGTTCATGAACTTCGCTTGACTGGCACCGCCCATAAAACGGAAAACTGTCAGATCAAATCTCATCCACTACACTTTATTCGTTTGGTTTTGTTTGTGGTGCGAAGCGTCAGTTTGTGGCCTTCGAAGTAAGTGGAGCTTGTGGCGTTTTTTGCACCATATTGGAAATGGCTGATGCCATGTTTACCGTTTTTGCTCCGCGTCTACGAGCTTGGTGAGGCATTCTGCCATCGGGTGCTGTACTTGTTCTCTTCGCGACCACAGTTTCTCGATCTCTTGGGGGGAGACCTTGCGATCTGAGTGGCGTCAGCCTCAATGGTGCTGCCATCAACAGCTGGGTCTGTGCCGCCGACAAAGCCGTAGCCCACGCATTTTTCAACAACGTTCTCAAACAGGCGACACATAATATCGCCATCGGCAAAACGGTCCCCTCGGCAGCATCCCTTTGATACGCCTGCCGGGCAAATGCATGCCGGTTTTTCGAAAACTTTGAGGGTCAGGTTCGCGGCCGTCCAGGCTCAACTTGCAAAATCACCGATACGCCAGATTTAGATGGGCATCGTCGACCAAGCGCCGCTCTGAGCGGAAGCCATACAGATAGGCCACCAACGTCATGCGCAACATGAAGTCAGGGTAGACAGGCGGGCGGCCCGTATGAGTGTACAGGGACGCCAACTCATTGCGAACCGCGTCGAAACCTAGAAGCCAATCGATTTTGCGAAGTAAGTGGTTTTTTAGGGACATGATTCTCAAGCCTGAACCGTTAAAACTGATTTTTTGCGTTTCTGGCTGTCCCATCATCTCTGAGTTCTTCTAATATTTGGAGAGATTGAAACAGTGGTTTGATTTTTAATTAGTAATAGATTTTTCTCCAGTATCGACCGTTTTAGATCTGCCGATAAAATCGGATTTTTACTGGCGTAAATGACTGGGTCGAGATGGCCGTTTGATACTAGATAAAAAATCCAGGGAAACAAACTCTGCATATTGGGTTTTTTCTAGAATCGACTTAGTCTTTTGACGTCGCAACTAACAGTTGGTGTTATGAAAAAGCTGTCAAAGAATGGGCCTCAAATAGCCATAATTTTCTTGTCCATTTCAAACCTATTTGTGATGCACGTGCTTGGATATCACATGCCCTTGCTATCAATTGTAATTCTTGTTGTGAGCGCCTTTTTAATTCTTAAATTAGTGGGAAAGATTAGTAATGGGAAGTGATGTTTACCCAGACGCTATTATTGATACAAATACTGGGCAAATTTTGAATGCAGCGGAACTGTTGGAGAATGTTCCAGAAAAAGATTTGGCAAGTCTTGAGGCCATCGCAGAAACTGAAGTGCTTTTCGAAGCGCTGGTCAGGCTGGGATCTGGTCTGACGATTCCCGGAGGTGGGGGGATAGCTGGGGCGGTTCGACTGGGTCTGGCAAAAACCGTGATGGTGGAAGCAGGAGGCATATTGGTCACGGGTGGATTTGTAGCTGGTGTTACAGGGGGGGCGGAAACTTAAGCAATGTATCTCAAGCGGTTTTATCGTTGGGGAAAGGGGAAGGAATACCTCAACTTGTCGGAGATGCATATGTGCAGGAAGTCCTTGTACCTGAAATGAAGCGCAACACCCTCGGCGTTCAAGCTTTGAAGGAGTTGTATCCAGGGTTAACTGCACAGCAGATCGTGCCGGTGTACGAAAGTTGGGCAGGCCATCCAATCGATCCGCAGTCTGGAGTGTTCCCCACATTAACAGGCGCTAGAGTCTGGAACATCTCTAGACCGAACATCGTCGGGGACGCCTGCTGGACCAACTCATCCATAATAATCCTCCGAACCAAATGTGCCTAGCAATGTGCGGGATGAATTGGATTAAGATGAACGAGCTAACGCTGGATCTGACCCTAACAATGTCTCCGAAACTAATGGCCCTTCCAGCACAGGAAGGACTAGCGACCCAAATTAAGTCTTGGAGACCAATACGCACGTTGTTGGAAGTTCGCCTTCCACGGAACTGCCTGGTGACGTTCTTGATATGTCTTGTAATCCTTGCCTCGTCATTCTCGATCTCGGTGGTGACGGTGTGGAAATCGCCTTCGGCACGTCTGTTTACTTTGACATGGACAACGACGGTTTCCGTAAGGAAACGTCTTAGGCCGCTGATGCCGATGGTTTCTTGGTCATCGATTTGGCGGCTGGGTTTGATCCTTCTGCTGTCTCCGAAATTGATGGAAGCACCCGAGATGTGTTGGATACAGGTGACGGTGTTATTGATCAAACCAACGAGTTGATCTTGTCCAAATGGGGTGAAGAGGACGATATTAACCTACAGGCGATTGGACACGGTGAATAAGCAGTTCCGGGCCTCAATGCTAAACGAGTTGTGGGTGTCCTATTTTACATTCGTGTCCACCTGGCGCGGATTTGTCTACGTGGCCTTTGTCATCGACACCTTTGCGAATCGCATCGTCGGCTGGAAGGCATCGATGAAAAAGGACACGCAGTTTGTTTTGGATGCTTTGGAACAAACCATCTACGCGCGCAAACTCGATGGCCGAGACGATAATCGGCTTGTTCAAAACGGAAATTATCACCTGCCTCGGTCCTTGAAAGCCAAAGGATCAAGTTGAGCGGGACACCCTGCAGTGGGTCGATTGGTTCAACAAAGAACGCCTGCTTGCGCCTCTGGCATACATCACGCCAACCGAATCTGAGGGGAAAAACGAACAGGCCTTGAAATCAGACAAAACCGCAGCTTGAAATGCGAACTCAACATTCTCCTGCAAAACCGGGGAGGTTCAGCTGGATAAGCCCCATCGCATTCGAACCGAAGTTGGCATAAACGAGTAGCCGAAGCGGGACTTAATCCTATTGGGGCCAACCGCCCTCTTTTCGGTATGCGGTGTGCCTCCAAGACCCCCTACATGTGCCTGAGGCATGAAACCAATGGTCTGAGATTTGAACGGGTCGTGAACTCCGTTCGGGCTATTCACGTGATCGAAATATGACCAACGCGATCTGTTGTTGTTCCAATTAGCGACGCGTCATAGCCCGCGTCGCGCAGGTCATTTAAAGTCTGTTCAGGCGCAGATTTCACAACCGCCAGTAACCCGCCGGCGGTTTGAGGATCGAACAAAAGGTCATGCAGCGGGCTCTGTGACAACTCTGGTAAGATCTTTCGATTTTCCTCAAAAAGAGTAGAGTGAATTTCGGTTTGGGCTAATTCGAGAGAACCCGGCAATGTGCGAATCTCGTTTACTTGCAAAACGGCCCCGACGTTTGAAGCTTGGCATATATTCATCATGTGACCGGCTAGACCGAAGCCAGTGACATCGGTCATTGCAGAAGCCCCCTTGAGGATTCTGGCGGCACTTGCTTGAGACTGGCACATCGCCTCAATCGCCGCTGCAACCCATTCCCCCTTTGCCGCGCCGATCATTTCGGCCGCCATGATGACGCCGGTTCCAATCGGTTTGGTTAATATTATGAACTGATTAGGGCCTGCACCTGACAGAGTGATTGGAGGGGTTTCACAGATTCCTGTCACGGTGAACCCAATCGTTAGTTCGCAACCGAACGATGTGTGGCCACCAACGATCGCGGCTCCTGCCTTTGTGAAGCACTGGTTTGCCGAAACCATAATTTCGCGAAGGCTACGTTGGGCCAAATCCGTTGTCATTTGGGGCAGGATAATGTTGGCCGTAGCAGCTTGTGGAGTTGCTCCCATTGACCAAATGTCGCCCAAGGCGTGGTTTGCCGCAACTTTGGTCATGGTGACGGGATCTTCGACAAAGGCCCGCAAATGATCCGTGCTGATGACTTGTTTCACACCGCCTGTAAGGAGCAGTGCCGCATCATCACCAGGTAATGGGATGATGTCCTGTCTGTTTGACAGCGGAAGCCTGGATAGAGTGGTTTGCAATGCCGACTGGCTTACCTTGGATCCGCAGCCGCCACATAGTGGTTTATCATCGCCATTTTGCGTGGACCCTGAGGCGATTGCCTTTGGCACATGTTTCGGAAGGGCAGGGTGGGCGGACTTGAACTTAGCCATAAATGACCGATCAATTCGGTTCTTCAGTCGCCACACGTATGTGCCTTGAAACGAAAAACCAAATCTATCTCCGATCGCGGTTTTCCCACCTAAGGACACAAGTTTTAGATAATCCTTTTGGGGAGAATAAGACCGCATTGGGCTTGTTTCAGTTAAGCGCGCCCGTAGGTTTGGAAATAGGACATTCGCCTGGCGAACCGCAAATACACCTGCTTTCGGTCTCGGAGAGTTCGTCATATGCGCACAATCTCCGGCAGCAAAAACCGAAGGGTCTGAGCTTTGTAAGTGTTCAGAAACTTTAATGAATCCATCGTGGAGCTCCAGCCCGGTTTGGGTGAGCCAGTTTTGCGGGTTCGCGCCTGCTGCACCACAAACAAAGTCGGCTGACAGAAAATCACCACTAACCATCCGCAAACCGTCTGCTGTGACTTCAGAAATTTCCACCTTTTCAAGAAGGTCAATTTTATTGCCCTGCAGTGCTGACAAAATGCGTTTGCGCGTACCGGCCCGAATGGCACTTAAGGCGGTCCCACTGTCCAGAATTGAAATGCAGTAGTCGCGGCTTCGTGACCTCAGTGCATGGGCAAAGGCGAGCGCGATTTCCGATCCCGCGACCCCTCCGCCTATTATTGCAACTCGGGCAGGTCCTTTTTGTTTCAGAAACCTTTCCCACTTACGAGAAAACACATCTAGAGGTTTTGCCGGCACTCCAAACTCCGAAAAACCTTTCAGATTCGGCATTTTGGTTGTTATGCCGACGTTGATCGAAGCTATATCAAACGAGATGTCCGGGCGGCCCTGTATTGATACGGTGCGATTGTCTAAGTCAATGTTTTGGACTGATCCAATGACAATGCGAGCTCCGGCAAAACGCGCCAGTTTGACAAGGTCGATGTCCAGATCGCGACGTTCATAGTGACCGGCAAGAAAGCCGGGCAACATCCCGCTATATGGTGCCGTAGGACACGAATTAATGAGTGTCACCCTCGCTCCTGGCAACCGCTTCATTCCCCATTCTCGCAGAACCAGAGCGTGCGTGTGCCCACCACCGACCAGCACCAGATCCCGCGAGAGCGACAATGGCTTAGAATTCATCTCGGTCTCCCTACAGAAACCGAGTAGCACGTCTTCCTGTCAAAAACTATTGAGGAGTTGCGGAAGAGTTGCCAAACGCAATGCTCGCAGTTTCTAGAAAAGAGTGATGTCGTCTGTTGGCGTCTTCGGCAGGGCGGCAGGTTTTGGTGCTTCAACTGGGGCCGCATCACTGCTCACCAAGAGCTGTTTTACTTTTCCGCTTGTCGGCCAAAAACGAATACGCCTAGCCTGAGTGCCTCCGGTGCTCTCTGCCAGACAAGGTATGCCCTCATCCGATAAAAATTGACGCGCAAACTCGGCGTTTGAGCCTCCAATGTCCCGCAATGTGCCTATCATATTGCCGCCCCCAAACACCTTTGCTTGCAACTGACCTCGCTCGGCACCTTGTTTCAAAAGACCGTTGATCAAAAGTTCCATTGCATACGCACCGTATCGAACGTTCTCTCCGCCGACGCCTTCTCGGTTGGGAAGCAGAAAGTGATTCATTCCGCCGATTCCTCGAACCGTGTCAGACAGGCAAACGGCGATACAAGAGCCAAGAACAGTTGTCAAAACAGCTTCGGCATCGTCCGAAATGATATAATCGCCTTGGATTACATTGACTAGCTTTTCGCGATGAAAGCTCATGAATGCACCTTTCTCAGCTGGTTCCCGTGCCTGTTTGGCCCCTTGAGAAGCGCAGGACCAATTTCCTCTAGAGAAAGGACTTGTTGCGCTGCTCCGTTTTCTACGGCTGCTCGCGGCATACCATAAACTACGCTGCTTGCTTCGTCTTGAGCGAATGTCGTTGCACCAGCTGATCTTAAAGCCAAAAGCCCTTCAGCTCCATCTTTGCCCATCCCCGTTAGAATGGCTGCAGTCACCTTATGTGCTTGGCCAATCGCCGACTGAAATAACATGTCAACCGAAGGAAGATGTCCCGAGACTTGACTTCCTTTCTTGAGGGTTGCCGTCAAGCAGGTTGCGTCCTTTAGAACAAGGTGCGATTTGTTTCCGGCTCCAATTAAAATGTTACCGCGTTTTAGGAGACTTTCGCCCTCTACTAATGAAATTTCAGGGGCGCATTGCCTATTGAGTAGTCCTGCTAAGCTAACGCCAAAGCCGGCCCCGGTGTGTTGAACTATGAGAGTCGGTGGACAATCGGCAGGAAACGTGGACAGTACTTTCAAAAGTGCATCAACACCTCCTGTACTTGCACCAATTAAGATCAGGGAGTCAAATTTTGTATCTTCTTTCGGGGTGGATATGGAAGAAAATTTTCGTCCGGCATCGAGATTGGAAACTGAATTTGAGAATATTTTTTTTGAAATTGTAGGAGAAACGTTTTTGGAAGTCAGGCGACTTTTTTGCGCAGAATTCAGTCTTTGAGGGCCCGAGCGTGTCAGACTACGTAGCTGGCCCTCAATGACTTTCGCACTAGCATTACCCGGCACGGAAAAAAGGTCAGATCCAGGATCAGTGTTTACAGGTGAACGGTGGGATTTATTAGGTGCAGTAAGAACAAGCCAACGTACGTCCAGAGCTGAGAACAAGGCGCGCATCACTTCGAACTCAGGCAATTGCGCCAAAGAATCTGAAATCAAAACAGCTGTGGGCAAGCGAGCTTCCACCTGATTATAGGTGTTCATTAAATCACCTGTTCGCGCAATGACAACGAAGTCAGGAATCGCGTCAACCAGCGCTGATATATTATTGCGTTGCGTAGTGTTTGCAGTTGCAACTATGATTGATTTTCCTGCCACAAAAGGACTCCCGGACTCGCGTTGATAAAAATACCTGGTTAGACTGTAAACTCGGATAATCGCCTGTTGTGGACGATTTTTGAATCTAGAACAATTCAGGTTGACCGGGAAGGCCAGACTGAGCAACCTTTCCCTTTAGGCGTGCGGCCATTTCCCTAAGCGGAACGACTTTAACTGCATCATCGACAAGAACTTCACCTTCCAAGTTGACTAGGTTGGATAGTTTGTCCAAGTAGTCGGCCAATGCGCCTACGGATTGTTGTAAAACATCCAACTCCTGCAACATTCCTATTGTTTGCCCGCTTGGCACACTTTCTGATTCCAAAAAAACTGCTTCTAATCCGTGCTCAACACGTTCTAACCTTTCGCGAAGCGCGTTCAGCTCATTTGCCACTCTACTTGTAGCTATTTGTATCGGCAGCCGGTATTCCGAGACCACTTTCATAGACGGCCCACAACACTTTCGATGCACTGCTTCATGGATGCCGCCGTAAATGGTTTTTTAATCATGTTGTTTAGGCCAAGGCGCTTGGCTTCATTTACAATTTCCGGAGTCGGCCTGCCGGTTACAAGTATAAATCCAATTTTTTGCGTTGGCGGGTGCGTTCGAACTGCCTTTAGTAAACCAAGACCATCAAGCCCCGGCATATTATAATCGGATAACACTAAATGAACCGGGCTAGTAGTTAGCCTATCCAAGGCTTGACGTCCATCGTTTTCAGTGACGTAGTTCTTTACGCCAATGTCATCTAGCGCCTGGGTGATGAGACCACGGCTTGTGGCCATGTCATCTACAACCATAACCCTAAGAGATTCCTTTAAACCCATTATTCTCTCCTATTCTTGCAGTCTTCTGCAGAATTGCTGACCTTGCGATAACTAGTAATTCCAATACCCTCTAGCTGGCGGGTTGCTGATCCAGTTACGCGCTCCGAGTGCCCAATAAAAAGTACACCGTTCGAGGTTAAGTGGTTGCAAAATTTTTGCCAAAGTTTTTGCTGTGTTTCCTGATCAAAATATATCGCCACATTTCTGCAAAAAATTGCATCAAACGATCCACTGAATGGCCATTCGGATACAAGATTTAATTCGTTAAATGTTATCAGTTTTTTCAAGTTTGAAGAAACCTCAAAGGAGTTTTTTTCGGCGATTTTGTTGATCCATTTTGAGCGGAAATCTGGAGAGATACCATCAATTTCTTCTGCTGTGTATCTGCCGATCCGTGCCCTCTCTATAATCTTCGGGTCGATGTCTGTTGCCAAAATACGAACGTCATATTCTTTTGCCTCTGGGAATGCTTTGAGTAATGTCATTGCAAGTGAATATGGTTCGGGGCCAGCTGAGCAACCGGCAGACCAAAGTCGAACTCGCCTTCCATTTTTCGCATTTTCTATAATGTCTGGAATTATTTCTTCTTCCAGTGTTTTGAAATGATGTATTTCACGAAAAAAGCTCGTGACGTTTGTTGTCAATGCTGAGATCAGTTCAAATTTTTCATTTTCTTCTCCCGGCTTCACTAGCAGTGAAATGTATTCTGGAAAGCTGAAAACTCCTCGGGCCTTAAGACGCTTTGAGAGCCGAGAGTATACCAGTGGTTTTTTGCTCTCTGCTAAGTTAAGACCAAACTGTAATTTCGCCAAGTTAGCAAGAGATCTAAAATCATCGTCGCTAAATGGAATTTCACCTTGTTTTATTTCTGGCGGCGAAAAATTCATTGACTTGCACCGGTGTCTGTTTCTAGGACGGCGTCCAAATTTACGACACGAACCATCGTATCATTAACTGAAATCATTCCGCGAATACTGTGCTTAGTCGCCTCAGACTTTATATCTGGTGTCTCTTGTATCGCGCTTTTCTCAACAGATAAAATCTCGGAAACAGACTCAACAAGTAGACCAATCGTTGTGCCGTTTACGGCCGCGACAATTACAACATTTCGTTCGTTTCCTGGAGTTGACCCTAGACCAAACCTTGCTGACAAGTCGAATATGGGAATAACAGCGCCTCGCAGATTCATTACTCCTAGTACATCGTCCGGAGTATGCGGCAGTGCAGTTACTGGAGTCCATCTGCGGATTTCTCGAATCTGAGTGATCTCCAGACAGTAGTTTTGTCCACCGGCTGAAAATGTGATGAATTCAAATTGTGTATCTGCAAGTATTTCAGCAGTCTCAGGCATGACGGAGCTCCATTCTGGTGTTTTGAGCAAACGGGTCTAGTGGGTTGGAGTGGGCGAGTTTTATTAGTTCCTCGGGGTCCAAGATGAGTGCTATTTTCCCGTCACCTAGAATTGTGGCAGCCGAAACCCCAGGAATTGCGGTGTAGTTACTTTCAAGGCTCTTAATTACAACTTGTCGTTGATCATGTATTGCGGCTACTCTCATTGCTGTTAAGTCTTGAGACTCCGTTGCAACCAAAAGAAGTATTCCGTTTGTTTCTAAAGATTTTTCTTCCTGTAGCCCAAGGCTATGAGCGACATCGACGATAGGAACATACGATCCTCGTACGCTTACTACTTGGCTGTCGGTTCCAACAATGTGAATATCTTTTGAGTTAGGCCGTATTGTTTCTAATATAGAGGAAATCGGTATAACCATAGTTTGGTTGCCCACCGAAATTACAAAACCATCCATTACTGCAAGTGTTAACGGTAGCACAATTGTAAAGGTTGTACCTTTTCCTGGAGCTGATGAGATCGACACTCGGCCGCCCAATGCCTGTACAGCATTTTTGACAACATCCATTCCAACACCGCGACCGGACAAATTTGAAACTTGGCCTGCAGTCGAAAATCCGGGTAGAAACAATAAATTGTCAATCTCCGGTTCTGACAGCTCAACTTCCGGTGCAACGAGATTCTTTTCGATGGCCTTGGCGAGAATGCGTTCTCTGTTCAAGCCTGCCCCATCGTCGGAAATCTCAATAAACACACTTCCAGATCTATGGGCTGCTGATAAGCGAATTGTTCCCACTGGGTCTTTTCCAGCGGCTTCTCTAGTTTCGGCAGTTTCCAACCCATGATCGACGGCATTTCGGATCATGTGTGTCAGCGGATCTGCCAACCTTTCAATCACTGTTTTATCCACTTCAGTGGAATCACCAACAGTTACAAGTTTGGCCTTTTTATGAGTGGCATCGGATGCTTCTCGCACAATACGCGACATCCGTTGGAACAGTGGCTTCACCGGCTGAGCACGGATCGCCATTACACCCTCTTGAATGTCACGGGCCAACAGTTTGTAGGCCTCAAGTTCGTTTGTTAAGTGTGCAACTGTCGGAAGGTCTAGTTCCTCTATGCGTTGCGAAATCATGGCTTGATTGATGATTAATTCACCGACTGTATTGATGAGACGATCGACTCGATCCAAGTCTACGCGCAAGGTCGGTTTTGGTCCGCGGGATTCTTTAGGCGCTGCCGCGTTCGATACTGCAGGAGCAGGTGTAGGAACGTTTTTACCGGGAACGGGTATTTCCGGTTTCGCAGCGGGCGTGTCGACTGAAGTCGTCGCATTTGGTTGCGAGTCTTCTTGTACTGTAGCTACAGGTTCAGCTAATTGAACCGGATCGGGCTCAGTAACAGTCTCCACGGGCAGCGCCTTAGGCTTTGGGGCTGATTGGGCTTCGCTATTCATTGAAATTTGAAGCTCGCATAAACCTTCCACAAACTCGAATACGTCGTGCAGTGTCGTTTCACTTTCACTTGTCACCAACGTCATGTTCCACGCGATGACGGCGTCGTTTGGATCGAAGGAGTCGAAGTTTGGCAGTTTTGAAAGGTCGGCTTCCACTGACAAAGTGCCCAGTTCTGCCAGCGCATCGAACAAGAGAAGCGGTTCATGCCCGTTTTCGTAAAGAGAACGCTCAGGTTTGAAATGGATATCAAAAACACTTTCTGAGGGAGCTTGCTCTTCCTCAGAGGGTTCTATATCCATCGGGATGTCGGGCAATTCGATTGCGGCTGGACCGTCAAAGTCTAGAGTAACTGCCGCAAAATCAAACTCTTCCGCTGCAGCTTTCGGGTCGAGGTAGCCTTCAAGCTCCTTTACGATTCCGCTTTCAGCTGTCGGGTCGAGATCAGATTCATCACGTGCTGAGGCAACTAAGTCGGAAAGTTGATCACCCGAGCGGTGAAACAACGCCATTAGTTTCTCATCGACGCTAATTTCGCGGTCACGGACCCTGTCCATAACGGTTTCAAAAGTATGAGCAAAATTGACCAGGCGATCTAGGGCGAAGGCACCTGCGCCGCCCTTGATCGAATGCACAGAGCGGAAAACCGCATTGATGACTTCCATGTCATCACTAGCCTCTTCCATTTGGGAGAGACCTTCGACAAGAGCTTCTAGCAGCTCTTCGCATTCCTCAAAGAATGTATCGCGAATGGAATTCATGGACATTAGCTTGTGTGTCCTGTTAGCCGCCGCAAAACAGACACCAGTGACGTGTCGTCAAATGGCTTAACAATCCAACCGGTAGCGCCAGCACCACGGGCCCGGGATTTCAAGTCATCCGAACTCTCAGTCGTCAGAACCAAAATGGGTACATTTGTGCGATTTGGCCCGCTACGCAAACTGTCAATCACGCCAAACCCATCCATTTTGGGCATATTAATATCGGTAATCACGACATCTGGATCAACATCCGGGAAGACTTCGACACCTTCCTGCCCATCGCAGGCCGAATGAAATTCAAACCCAGCGCCTTCGAGCGATACGCGCAGCAGGTTACGGATGGTGCGCGAGTCATCTATCGCCAACACTTTGGTGGTCATTGCGGATTCTCCTTGTCGAAATAGGCGGAGTCTAGTCCCAGTCGTTCGAGCCCCTCTCGAAATGACGGGGACATATCTGTAACCTTGAAGTCGGCTCCGTCGACGAGCCATTGTTGTTCTGCGACCAACAATAGTTGCAGCCGGTGTGAATCGAGCCGCCGCACATCGCGTGCAGAGACGGTCACCGGGTTGCTCCGCGCACTGAGGAGGAACGGGACAAGAGGGTCTTCTCCCGATCGGGCACGAGCGGTTCCCAAGGCATGGAAATGGATATCTGACATTGTGATACTGCTTCCCTTTCGGCACCAATTGCGCCGATAGGACGGCACGTCTGATGACACTAAGGAATAAGCACCCTGTCTTAACAAAGGGTTCCGCTTTGCGATGTTCTGTTCAATTGGAACGATGTCGCCAAGAAAGTGAAAAAAATCAAATAAAACAAGGCCGGGCCGGTCAAAATAGACCGGCCCGGCGTCAAATCTTATGCCGAAGTTGGCAATTTTTTATTTAGGCGGCCTTCGCGTCACCACCAAATCGGCCATAAAAACTTTCACCTTTTTGTGCCATGTCACGCAAAAGGTCAGGGCAGGCGAAGCGGTCACCGAATGCTTTTTGCAGTTGATCACAGCGCTCGGCGGCGTATTCGGCACCAATCATGTCCAGCCAGCTTAGGGGGCCACCCGACCAAGGCGCAAAACCCCAGCCCAGAATTGCGCCAACATCACCTTCGCGGATGTCCATCAAAACGCCTTCTTCAAGCGCCCGTACTGCCTCCAGAACTTGGGCGAATAGCAAACGGTGTTGTACTTCAATCAGATCAGGCTGATCGTCAGAGGGGGCATATTTGTCGGCAATATCGGCCCAAAGCCCTGTTCGTTTGCCCTTTTCGTCATAAGAATAGAAGCCAGCCTTGGCTTTGCGACCCAACCGACCGGAATCCGCCATCCAAAACAGGATGTCGTCACACGCATCATCATAATCTGCCCCCATCGCAGCCTTGGTGGCTTTTGCGATTTTGACACCAAGATCAATCGACGTTTCATCGGTCAATTGGAGCGGTCCCAGGGGCATACCGACCATTTTGGCCGCGTTTTCAATGAGCGCCGGTGCTACGCCTTCTGTGACCATGCGAATCCCCTCATTCAGGTAAGGGATGATACAGCGGTTGGCGTAGAAGAACCGGGCATCGTTCACAACGATTGGTGTTTTGCGAATTTGGCGCACGAAATCAAGGGATTTGGCGACCGCGCGATCACCCGTTTCTGCACCTTTGATGATCTCGACCAACATCATTTTCTCGACGGGCGAGAAGAAGTGAATACCGATGAACTGATCGGACCGGCTTGAGGCTTTGGCCAGATCGGTGATTGGCAACGTCGACGTGTTCGTTGCAAAGATGCACTCTTCGTCGATGATTGCTTCCACCTTTTTGGTCATCTCCGCCTTGACGGCCATGTCTTCAAAAACTGCCTCAATGATTAAATCGCAGCCTTTGAGCGCCTGGAGATCAGTGGTCGCAGTAATGCGCGATAACAGCGCGTCTTTCTTTGCAGGTGTCGATTTTCCGCGCTTGATGCCTTTATCAGCATAGGTTTCAGTATAGGCTTTACCGCGGTCGGCTGCTTCTTGGGTTTGGTCGATCAGCACAACCTCGATGCCAGCCTGCGCCGAAACGAGCGAAATGCCAGCACCCATCATGCCTGCGCCTAGAACGCCGACCTTTTTAACAGACTGGTCTGAAACATCTGCAGGGCGCACGGCGCCTTTGTCCAAGGCTTCTTTGTTGATGAACAACGAGCGGATCATGTTGCCCGAACTTGGGTTCATCAACACGTTCACAAACCAGCGTGCTTCGATTTTGAGAGCCGTATCAAAGGGCACCATCGCCCCTTCGTAGACTGCCGACAACATGGCCTTGGCGGCCGGGTACACGCCTTGGGTTTTTCCATTGACCATGGCTGAGGCACCAACAAAAGTCATGAAACCTGCTGGGTGGTAGGGGGCACCGCCGGGCATTTTATAGCCCTTGGCATCCCACGGTTTCAGGATGTCTGCGTCTTTGGCAGTGAGAACCCATTCCTTGGCAGCGGCCAACGGGTCTTCAACAACCTCATCAATCAAACCTGCGGCTTTGGCTCGCTTGGGATCAGACAGCTTTCCTTCGAGCAAGAAAGGCGATGCGCCCATCGCCCCAAGTTTGCGAGCCAAGCGGGTCGTGCCACCTGCACCGGGAAAAATGCCGACCATAACTTCGGGTAGGCCGATTTTGGCTTTGGGATTATCTGCCGCAAAAATGCGGTGCGTTGACAGTGGGATTTCTAGACCAATACCAAGCGCAGTGCCGGGCAGGGCGCTTGCAATCGGTTTGCCGCCTTTGTTGGTTTTCGGATCCATACCCGCGCGTTCAATTTTACGCAGGACGCTGTGCATGTTCATGATGCCATCAAAAAGACCTTGCTCGGGGCTTGTCCCGGCCATGTCCTTCATTTTTGCGATAACGTTCAAATCCATGCCGCCGGCAAAACTGTCTTTACCTGAGGTGATGACAATGCCTTTGACAGCATCATCAGCCAGAGCCTCGTCGACCAAGCTGTTCAAAGCTTCGAGTGCCTCAAGGCTTAGGACGTTCATCGACTTGGCTTTGACGTCCCAAGTGATGACTGCAACGCCGTTGGCGTCTGTTTCCATAGTGAAATCGGTCACGTTTCTTCTTCTCCCGATGGATATGGGTGTTTGCCGGTCCAGTGATGGTGTCCCAGCGCGTTCAAAATCGACGACATGCGCCATAGGCCGCCGTCGGGGTGGAGTAGGGCTGAGGCGGTATAGGGCGCGCGTAAGCGGTTGCCCTGCCTCAGGAAATGGCTGCGATAGGTGGCGATGACCGTGCCGTCATGGCAGTGTTCAGAGCCAACTTTTTCGCGTATGATCAAGTCGGCCTTGAGTGCTTTCATCGCGACGAGATACAGATTGAAGTTCTCGGTAACCTCTTGCAGAGTTGTGAGCGTGACTGGCCCGGTTTGAGTGATCAAGGCGAAGGGGAGCCGAATACGGGCGATCCAACGGGTGATATCCCCAGTTAGGAACGGGTCCGTAATATCGGCCAGAAACGCATCGAATTGATCATCGTCAAACGTCATGACGCATCCACCGGGCTTCCGTCTTTGCGGGTGAACGTCATTTTACCGTCTGCCGCTTCGACCTTCATATCGATGTCAGAATACCAACCGGTTTCAGTTGCCGTTCGTGTTCCAACCACCAGAAAAGCGCCGTCAGACTCCGACTTGTTTACAATATGGTGACCGTTGCCATCGCCCGCTGGAAAGGCGCAGCAATCGCCAACACTCAGAGGCGTTTCACCGGTGTCATCGACCAAGACCAAATGGCCTTCGGTGACGATCAAAAACTCGTCTTGCTGTTCATGCCAATGGCGCAAGGATGACAAGGCGTTGGGGGCTAGGCGCACCAAGTTTGCGCCAAACTGGCTTATGCCGCCCGCATCGCCAAGGGACTGCTGACTGCGCCCTTCCATTTGCGCGGCATATTTTTCTGGATAAGAGGACCCAGTTTTGAATGGCACGTTCGAAATATCAATTTTGGGCATCTAAAAACCTATCATTGTCTAAATCTTGCTTAGAAAAACGAGCCAGTTCTGGGCTGACTACTGTCAAATCGTGATTGTTGACGCGGGCGAACAAACTGCCGGTCAACCACTGACCTGTTCGTAATTCTAACCGCATGTCGCTTTCAAAAGGGGGGAGAACATAGCTCCCACCGCGCAAGGCAATTGTACGGTGTTGCCCGATGATAATGGTTGTCTCAGGGTTAGAAAACTGAGCCTCTATGCAAACCCTATGGTACGATTGCGCGCTGGCAAGCGCCAAGCTGTCGCGAAAGGCCTGAGCTGTTTGGACCAGTTGGGACGGCAATGTGATGTGTGACCCTGTGTCCAAAGTTCTAATCACCAGGGGGAATACAAACTGATTTACCAGCTCGTCCCAATCTCTTGACCAGACTGCTTCGCTCACGTGATCAAGATTGGCTTGATAAATCGCCTTGGCCGAAAGCTGCGTCATGACTCTGCCCCCTCGGTGGTCCAGTCACGGTGGCCAATGATGTTGTCCATCTTGACCATTTGCCAAAACCCGTTGCTCACCCGTTCAAACGTGATCTCTGAGTCGTAAGGCTGTACCACCAGATTGGCGTGGCTCAGAACATAGGTTCGACAAGTTCCGGTCATCCGGGTTTCTCCGACCATATGAACATCCAAAGGCCTGCGAATGATATCGGTCACGTTATGCACGTCGAATGCGGACATGTAGTATTGAAATTCGTTGCGCAGCGCCTCTTCGGTCTCAAAGA
Organism: Pelagimonas sp.; assembly: GCF_050633425.1. Classification (GTDB taxonomy): domain Bacteria; phylum Pseudomonadota; class Alphaproteobacteria; order Rhodobacterales; family Rhodobacteraceae; genus Pelagimonas. The sequence continues at coordinate 73,986 of NZ_JBOEGM010000013.1, forward strand.
CAGTTTGTCCTGTCCTGCCTGTCACGGTCAAAGGAAGCGCACAGGCGCGTGACCAAGCATCAAAATCATTGCACAGTGCAGCCTGAGATAACCAATTCAGAAGCACTTGAAAGCACGCCAGGTTGAATTCACTCTCACTGGAAGGGGCGTTTGGAAGAGGTTCGACCTTCCCCCCGACCTGTGGGAGAACATCCCATTTATCTCGTAAGACCGCCATATCGGTCTCGCTGATCCGCCATTCCCCATCGCGAAATTCCAACACCATGCGGGCCAGAAATGGCAGAATTGCAGGGGCTTCGCCGGAATAGGCCCGAACGGAATTGTACCCCTCAATCTGGGTCTCGCTTTTGTACACAGCACTTTTGCACCGGCGTTCCAAACGCGTGACACCAGCCGCCTGAAGCGACTCCATATAATAGGTCACGCCTTGGCGCAGATCGTCGTCGGTTTCAAAGCTAATCTGCGAGTCCACCGTACGGAGGATGTGGGGCAAGTGCAGCCCCGCCATAAATCTTGTAACATCACCATCCATGATTGCGCGTGACAGCGGATCAAGGTGGTTTTGATACAGTTTTATGGCGGAGGTGTGTTGCATGTGCTGCCTCAGACGCGTTCGATAATGGTGGCTGCGCCCATACCTGACGCGATACACAACGTGGCGAGACCGACGCCTTTACCGCTGCGCTCCAACTCATCGAGCAAAGTCCCAATAATGATCGCTCCGGTCGCCCCCAATGGGTGACCCATTGCAATAGATCCCCCGTTGACGTTGACCTTGCTGTCATCGACATCAAAGGCTTGCATGAAACGCAGCACCACAGACGCAAAGGCTTCGTTGACTTCAAACAGGTCGATATCGTTGATCGTCATCCCGTGGTCAGCCAAGATTTTTTCCGTCACGGGAACCGGGCCGGTCAGCATGATCGTCGGGTCGGTGCCGATTTTGGCAGTTGCACGGATACGGGCGCGCGGTTTCAGGCCGTGCTTTTCACCAAATTCCTTGTTCCCGATCAAAACCGCAGCGGACCCATCAACGATACCAGAGCTGTTGCCCGCATGGTGAATATGGTTGATGCGCTCAAGATGCGGGTATTTCATCAAGGCGATTTTGTCGAAGCCAGGCATGACTTCGCCCATATCTTTGAACGACGCTTTGAGCTTGGCCAGATCGTCCACACCAGTGCCCGGACGCATGTATTCGTCGCGATCCAGAATGGTCAGACCGTTTTGATCTTTGATAGTGATGACCGACTTGGCGAAACGATTGTCTTCCCAAGCGGCCGCGGCCCGCTTTTGCGATTCAACGGCCAGTGCATCCGCGTCTTCGCGGCTAAACCCGTATTCTGTCGCGATAATATCTGCTGAAATCCCCTGAGGAACAAAATAGCTGTCCATGGCCAGGCTGGGGTCAACGGCAATGGCAGCCCCGTCCGAGCCCATGGCAACGCGGCCCATCATTTCGACACCACCAGCGATATAGGCATCGCCTGCGCCCCCTTTGACTTGGTTGGCCGCCAAATTCACAGCTTCCATGCCTGAGGCACAAAACCGGTTGATCGCCAAACCGGGAATAGATTGATCAAGATCAGAGGCCAAAACCGCCGACCGCGCCAGACATCCCCCCTGTTCCATAACCTGCGTAACGTTGCCCCAGATCACATCTTCAACGGCATGGCCTTCAAGATTATTGCGCTCTTTTATTGCGTTGAGCATTTGCGCCGACAAGCGCAGGCTGGTCACCTCATGAAGGCTGCCATCCTTGCGGCCTTTACCACGCGGCGTGCGGGCGGCATCATAAATATATGCTTCGGTCATTCTTGTCTTCCTTGGTCAAGCACGGTCCGCGGGGGAGCCGGGCATCAAATCATAGGGATGTTTCCAACCGTCCAGCGCCTCGATATTTGAGAGCCAGCGGTCAATTTCGGGCCAGTCCGAGCGGTCAAAACCGAAGGGTTCTGGGTAAAACAAGTAGCCACAACAGCTCAGGTCGGCGTTTGTGACAGCATCGGCAACGATCCAGTCGCGCCCGCGCAAATGATCATTGAGCACCTTGTAAGCGGCACTCAACCGGCCCTGCATAAAGTCGATGACTGGGGCAGGGCGCTTATCCTCGGGAAGGAAATTCATCAAAAAACGGGTCATTCCGGCCTGAGAAGACAATTTGTGATTGTCCCAAAACACCCAGCGCATCACTTCACGTGCGTCTTCGGGGGTGTGGCCCCCAAACTTGCCGCTTTTCTCGGTGATATACATTTGGATCACCCCGGATTGGGCCAACCGGGTGTCCCCATCAACAAGCACCGGGGCCTCTCCCATCTCATTGACGTCTTTGCGGTAGTCTGCTGATCGGGTTTCGCCGTTGAAAAAGTCGACTTTCACCGCTTCCCAGTTCAAACCCGAAAGTTGTAACGCAAGCGCGGCTTTGTAAGCGTTTCCGCTTTCACCAAAGCAATAAAGTTTCATGGTCATGGCGCGTGTCCTCCGATGGCGCTTGTGTCTCGGGTCGGTGCAGGGGGCGCGCAGTCCCGCATCCTTTCTGAGTTTATTTGGCAAGGTAAAGCGTGGCCAAATTGAGAGTTTCTTAAGCTTGTTGTTGCTAAATCATAGCTGTGTTGCAGGCTGGAGAGCTGAGCAACATGCGAGGTGAAGCTCTGTCGCCGCGCTTGGGCCTCGCTTGACGATTGGGCCGGGTGCATGAATGGACCGATTGCTGCCCAGCTGCCGGGCTCGATATGCGGTCTAGGTTCATCTTGCCAGATAAACTCAACGGGGGTCTGGGGGTGAGAAACCCCCAGTCCAATCCTTGCCCCAAAGTCTATTGCTTCAAACCTCAAAGTGCCCTCGCAATCAATTCCTTCATGATCTCGTTTGTGCCGCCATAGATGCGTTGCACACGGGCATCGGCCCACATTTCTCCAATTGCGTATTCTTGCATGTAACCATATCCGCCGTGCAATTGCAGGCACTCATCCAACACCTCACCTTGAGCATCCGTGAGCCAGTACTTGGCCATGGCGGCCTTATCCACTGTGAGTTCGCCGGCAATAAGCTCGCCCATGCATTCATCAAGGAAGGCTCGGCACACCTTGGTCTTCGTCACACATTCAGCAAGTTTGAACCGGGTGTTCTGAAACTGGGTCAGAGGGCCACCAAAGGCCTCGCGTTCTTTGCAGTAGGCGATGGTTCTTTCCACCGCGCCCTCCATCGCCCCCATCGACATGCAGGCAATCACCATACGTTCCTGCGGCAGTTGTTGCATCAATTGGTAAAAGCCTTGGTTCTCTTCTCCACCAAGCAGGTTTTCGGGCGCGATTTCAACGTTATCGAAGAAGAGCTCGGAGGTGTCGGCGGCGTGGCACCCGATTTTTTCCAGATTGCGCCCCCGTTGGAAACCTTCTGCCCCCTCGGTCTCAACGACCATCAAGGACACGCCTTTTGACCCTTTTGTCGGGTCTGTTTTTGCCGCTACGATGATCAAATTTGCGTGTTGGCCATTGGTAATAAAGGTTTTTTGACCGGACAGCTTGTATGCGTTGCCATCCTTGACCGCCTTGGTCTTGATCGCTTGAACATCCGAGCCCGTCGAGGGTTCTGTCATGGCCAATGCGCCGACCATTTCGCCGGAAACCAGTTTGGGCAGCCAGCGCTGTTTTTGATCTTCTGTGCCATATGCCAAGACATAATGCGCAACGATACCTGAATGGATGCCGACGCCCCAACTGGCCAAATTGGCCCGGTTGCTTTCCATCAGAATCACGGCTTCATGGCCAAAATCACCACCAGCACCGCCGTATTCCTCGGGAATAGATGGGCCAAGAAGACCCAGGTCTCCGGCCTGCCGCCAGATTTCCTTGTCCATCTCACCTTGCTTGCGCCACTTGTCATAGAGCGGAGCCCATTCGGTTTCGATGAACCTTTGGGTCATCTCTGCCAGCATTTTGTGCTCGTCTGTCATCCAGCTCATAGATGGATCTCTTTCTTACTTCTTACGAGCTTCAAGCTCGGAATTGAATTGGCGCAGTTTGATCATCAAAACCTCAGAGTCCGTCACGCTGTCGAAATGCTCGAACAAAAACGACAAGGCTTCGCCTTCGTCCAACCCCGCATCTTGAGCGAACTTTTTGAGGCCACGGTATCCGTCTTCTGTCATGGCAACAGGAAATCGGCGGGTCAGGCGAAACCGTTTTGGCATGTCAGATCCTTTTCAACCGCGGTCTGCGGGCGTGGTCATCCAATACCGGTACTAAAAAGGAGGGGAGCATAAAGTGCGACATGTAAAACAGCACCGTCCGAAACGCGTAGGGCCGAAACGCGTCGGGTGAGCTTTGTTTGAGCACTATTCGCATTCCGGTTCCTCCCAAACCCGGTGACATGCGTGGCGAGGCAAAGGCCTCGCCATCACAGATATCAGAACTGATCAGCAGCCAGCGCCATCACAGTGTCACCACCGGATTCGATGCGGCGTAGATGCGTTCCGGTCATCGGCAATTGACGTGCCATATAATAGCGTGCGGTTGCCAGTTTCGTCTCATAGAACGCTGCGTCGTCAGTGCCTTCGGCAAGTTTTTGCGTCGCAGCTTTGGCCATGCGCCCCCACATCAACCCCAAGCACACCAGACCGAACATGTGCATGAAGTCATAGGATCCAGCGAGCGCGTTATTGGGGTTCTTCATACCGTTTTGCATGAAGTACATGCCCGCAGCCTGCAGATCTTTGGATGCGTCTTTGAGCGGGCCAACAATATCGGCCAGAGTGTCGTCCTCGCCGTTCTCTTTGCAAAAGGATTTGACCAGATCAAAGAAGGCCATGACATGTTTGCCGCCATCTGTGGCCAGTTTACGGCCGACAAGATCAAGCGCTTGAACTCCGTTGGCACCCTCGTAGATCATCGTGATCCGGGCGTCGCGGGCGAATTGGGACATTCCCCATTCTTCGATAAAGCCGTGACCGCCATAAACTTGCTGTGCGGCAACCGCATAATCGAAGCCCTTGTCCGACAGGTATCCTTTGATGACAGGTGTGAGCAGCGATACGAGACCGTTGATGTCTTTGTCATTGTTGCGATGCGACTGGTCGAGCATCTGTGCGCCCCAGTAAATAAACGCGCGACCACCTTCGATGAAGGACTTTTGATCCATCAGGTTGCGGCGAATATCAGGATGTACGATCAGCGGATCGGCTGGGCCATCTGGGTTTTTGATGCCGGTGACATCACGGCCTTGCAGGCGGTCATTGGCGTATGCAACGGCGTTCTGATAGGCAACTTCGGCTTGGGCAAAGCCTTGCAGGCCAACACCCAAGCGGGCTTCGTTCATCATTGTGAACATGGCGCGCATGCCCTTGTGAAGATCTCCGAGCAAGAAGCCAGTTGCGTCATCATAATCGAGAACGCAGGTCGAATTGCCGTTGATCCCCATTTTCTTTTCGATCTTGCCAACAGAAACGCTGTTACGATCGCCTAGTGATCCATCGTCTTTGACGATGAATTTGGGCACGATGAACAGTGACACGCCTTTGATGCCCTCAGGGCCGCCGGGAATTTTCGCCAGCACAAGGTGGATCACGTTCTCAGAAAGGTCATGATCCCCCGCTGAAATAAAGATTTTCTGACCGCTGATTTTGTACGTGCCATCGTCCTGTGGCACGGCTTTGGTGCGCATCAGTCCCAGATCAGTGCCACAATGTGGCTCGGTCAGGTTCATGGTGCCGGTCCAGTCGCAATTGACCATTTTCGGCAGGTAGGTGGCTTTCTGCGCATCTGTACCGTGGGCGTGTATGGCTGAATATGCGCCGTGCGTGAGACCAGCATACATATTGAACGCGATATTTGCGGCTGAAAACTGCTCTCCGACAGCGGTCGCAATGAGGTATGGCAGACCTTGGCCACCATATTCTGGATCACAATCAAGCGCGGTCCAACCGCCAGCGCGCACTTCGTCAAACGCGGCCTTAAACCCGTCGGGGGTCCGAACGATGCCATTCTCAAGCTTACAACCCTGTTGGTCACCCACTACGTTAAGGGGGGCCATCACCTGTTCTGCAATTTTTGCGGATTCTTCCAAAATTGCGCCAGTGGTGTCGCGGTCCAGATCTTCATAGCCGGGAATTCCGGCGTTTGAAACGTTCAACACTTCGTGCAGAACAAATTGCTGGTCCTTGGTCGGGGCCGTATATGAAGGCATCTCTCTCTCCCTAGAGTGACCGGCCGGTCTTACCCAGCCGCGCTTTTCTTGTGTTGGACTGTGGCGAGCATCTTTTCGCCCCAAACCATTTGTTCTTTCAGCTCCTCGATGGCGACGTTCAGCTCATCACGTTGATGAACCATATCCGCCAAACGTTGCCGGGCGATCTCATAAGTCTGCGCCAGCTGCGACTGCTGCTGGTCTCCAACATCGTACAGATCAAGCAACTGGCGGATTTCTTCGAGACTGAAGCCAAAGCGCTTGCCTCTCAAAATCAGTTTCAGTCGTGCACGGTCACGTTTGGTAAAGAGGCGCTTTTGGCCTTCGCGAATTGGGAACAGCAATTCTTTCTGTTCGTAAAAGCGCAAAGTGCGTGGGGTTACCTCAAACGCGTCGCACATCTCCCTAATCGTCATTACTCTGTCTTCGCTCATCAGATCATCCTCGGTGGCTAACGATTGCCATGAGGTGCTAAATCTGTCCCTTTCATACAATGGGAAAAACCGTTGACGTAACTCATACGCCGCGTCACTTTGAAGTTGACGTAAGATCAGGCAACGTCAAGGCCTATAAATTGTAACAATCTTCTAATCAGTTGTGGTTAACGTATGAATTGCAAATCTCAACAAAGGGTTAACGCACTATCCTAACGTGTAGTGCGCCCTGTCCTAAAGAGGTGCTTGAAGGAAAGCTGAGAATCAAATTCCCAGATCGGAGGCCACATCATCCCGCAGCGATTTTAGCTCATTCATGGCTTCATCCAGCTGTTTGCGCTGCTCATCCAGCTCACGCATTTGCCCATCGGCCATGTCAATCCAAGCCCGCATCTGCGCTTCGTTGCCTTCTTTTTCATAGATAAGAAGCCACTGGCGGATGTCTTCGAGCTGGAACCCGAATTTTCGGCCCCGCAGAATCAGCGTCATCCGCGCGACTTCCTTGGCCCCATAGAAACGCGATCTGCCTTGCCGCTCGGGCGATAAAAGCTCGATGTATTCGTAGTATCGCAAGGTGCGCGGCGTTACGTCGAACCGCTCACACATGTCTTTGAAGCTAAGACGGGCATCTTCCATAGCAAACTCCCTTGCCCGCAACCTAAGGCTCTAAAATCGCTCTGACAACCTTTGGTGACGCAACGCTCCATTGCGTCAGCCTATTCGCTTGCGGCTGGCGCGGTTGGTGCCCATAAATACTGCAAAGGAGTGCGCCATGACCGTTGATAAGGCCACGATAACCAAGCAGTTCATCGAAGTTATCCCGCATGCCAGGGCGCTCGGGATGAAGATCACGCGACTGGAAGATGGGTTGGCGGAAATCGCTATGCCCTATGATGAAGCCCTGATCGGTGACCCCGAAACCGGGGTGATTCACGGCGGTGCTGTATCGACATTGATGGACACTTGTTCCGGCGCGGCCGTAATGAGCCATCCCAATAGCCCCGGGGGCACGGCGACAATCAATCTGCGCATTGACTATATGCGTGCGGCCACCCCCGGACAGACAATCACCGCCCATGCCGAGTGTTATCACATCACCCGCAATGTCGCCTTTATTCGGGCCAAGGCCTTTGACGACGATTTTGAGAACCCGGTCGCAACGGCGACCGGAGCCTTTACCGTGGAGGCGAAATAATGGCGCGCAGACCCCCTGAACCGGTTCAAATCGTCAAACAGCGCCGCGATTCGGCCCTTGCCGCCTTGGTCGAAGGTGTTCCTTATATGCGCTACCTCGGGATTCAGTTTGAACGCCATGGTGATGAGCTAACAGCCGTCCTTCCCTTCGACGAGAAACTGATCGGGAACCCGCTGTTACCTGCCTTGCATGGCGGTGTCACAGCGGCGTTTTTGGAAACGGCGGCCATTATCACACTGAGCTGGTCCTACCTGTGGGAAGACATCGAAAACGGCAATTTGGATCCTGATACATTGGCACGAGGGGATCTGCCGCGCCTGCCTAAAACCATTGATTTCACGGTCGACTATTTGCGTTCGGGTCTCCCTCGTGATGCCTATGCACGGGCGCGGGTCACTCGGTCGGGGCGTCGGTATGCATCCGTTCAAGCCGAAGCCTGGCAAGACAACAAAGATCGCCCAATCGCCCAAGCCACGGCACATTTCTTAATGCCAAGGCAGAAGGACCATAACACCTAGACGTTGCATGCGAATTCCACGGTTGGGAATTTTCCTTTCGAAAACTCTTGGGCCTGCTTCTTTTGGGCCTTTTTGACTTTTGGGCCTGCTTCATTCTGGAACCTGTCTTAAGGATGCAGCAAGAATTGTTCTCTTGCGCCCCACAAAACAATGAGTGCCCGGCATGTCATCTAGCGACACGATTACCCACGCGCGCATCCTGAAAATTGCGATCCCAATCATGTTGGCCAATGTTGCCGTGCCATTGATTGGGGTGGTGGACACAGCCGTGGTTGGGCAAATCCCGAGGGCGGAACCGATCGCAGCGGTTGGCATCGGGGCCATCGTTTTATCAGCCATCTATTGGGTTTTTGGGTTTCTGCGCATGGGCACGGCGGGGCTCACGGCGCAGGCGGAAGGGGCAGGGGATCGCGGTGAAGTCGTCGCACTGTTGGTGCGTTCTTTGATGATCGGCGGTCTCGGTGGCTTGGCCATGATCCTGTTGTTACAGCCGATCCTTGCGCTGGCTTTTGGGGTTTCCCCTGTTGAGCAAGAGGTCGAAGACCTGTCACGCCGCTATATGCAAATCCGCATTTGGTCGGCCCCTGCGGCTGTGGCCATGTACGGTATCCTTGGGTGGCTCATAGCCCGCGAGCGGGCGCGATCTGTGCTTGTGCTGCAGCTTTGCGTGACATTTATAAATGTCGGCTTGGATTTGCTCTTTGTCACCGGTCTTGGCTGGGGCGTCGAAGGGGTGGCGGTGTCCAGCTTTGTCGCCGAATGGAGCGGATTGGCCCTTGGCTTGTGGCTCTGTCGAAATGCCCTAAAGCATCCATCGGCCCGAGACTGGCCTCGGATCTTTGACACAAGCGCCATGCGCCGCATGGCTCTGGTCAACACCGACATTCTGCTGCGATCTTTGCTGCTTGAGGCGGTATTTCTGTCCTTTACCTTCTATTACAGCGCTGGGCTTGGCACTGTTATGCTCGCCGCTAATCAGGTGTTGATGCAATTTATCCAAGTCATGGCCTTCGCCTTGGATGGGTTCGCCTTTGCCGCCGAAGCCCTTGTCGGACAAGCATTCGGCGCAAAGGCGGCAGGCCGATTGCGCCGCGCAGCTGTGATGAGCTCGCTTTGGGCGTTTATCTGCAATTTCGGTTTTGCCTTGGGCTTTTGGTTCGGCGGCGGGCTAATCATCGACATGATCACCAAAGACCCCGAGGTGCAATCAAACGCCCGGCTCTTCCTTGTCTGGATCGCGATGACACCGATCCTGGGCCTGCCCAGTTGGATGCTTGACGGCATTTTCATCGGAGCAACCCGTACACGCGATATGCGCAACATGATGGTGATCTCTGCGGCAGCCTATTTCATTGCTGTGTCTTTGATGTTGCCCGCGTGGGGCAATCACGGTCTTTGGGCGGCGTTGATGGTGTCATTTGTTGTGCGTGCGCTCACCTTGGGTGCGCGCTATCCAAGCCTTGAGCGGGCGACAGAGGCAGAGGCGTGATTTGGCTCTGGTCTTTGCCCTGCGATTTGCCCTATTTAAGCCCTCAGACCATGTGGGAGAGACGCGATGGATGACCTCATCAACAGCTTCATGACTGGCCCTGACGAAAAAGGGCGTTTTGGCATTCACGGGGGGCGTTTCGTTTCTGAAACCCTGATGCCGCTGATCTTGTCACTTGAAGAAGAATACGAGCGTGCCAAAACCGACCAGACCTTCTGGGATGAGATGGACTTCTTGTGGAAGCATTACGTTGGTCGCCCATCGCCTCTTTATCATGCAGAACGTCTGACAGAACGTCTTGGCGGGGCAAAAATCTATCTCAAACGGGATGAGCTAAATCACACCGGAGCCCATAAAATCAACAATGTGCTCGGCCAGATCATTTTGGCGCGCCGCATGGGTAAAACCCGGATTATCGCCGAAACCGGCGCTGGGCAGCATGGTGTGGCAACCGCCACCGTTTGTGCCAAATTCGGTTTGAAATGCGTGGTTTACATGGGGGCGCACGACGTTGAGCGCCAGGCTCCCAATGTCTTTCGTATGCGGCTCTTGGGGGCCGAAGTTATTCCGGTGACCTCGGGTCGCGGCACGCTCAAAGACGCGATGAACGATGCTTTGCGGGATTGGGTTACCAATGTGCATGATACGTTTTATTGCATCGGCACCGTTGCCGGGCCGCACCCGTATCCGGCCATGGTTCGTGATTTCCAATCCATCATCGGTAAAGAAACCAAAGAGCAGATCATGGAGGCCGAAGGGCGTTTGCCCGATACGTTGATTGCCGCCATTGGTGGCGGGTCCAACGCGATGGGCCTGTTCTTCCCGTTCCTTGATGACAAGGACGTCAACATCATTGGTGTCGAAGCCGGTGGCAAGGGCGTGAATGACAAGATGGAGCATTGCGCATCGCTGACTGGTGGTCGCCCCGGTGTTTTACATGGCAACCGCACGTATCTTCTTCAGGATGATGACGGTCAAATCCTTGAAGGATTTAGTATTTCTGCGGGTCTCGACTATCCGGGCATTGGACCAGAGCACGCATGGCTCAACGATATTGGCCGCGCCAAATACGTCGCGATCACCGACAAAGAGGCGCTGAGCGCATTTCAATTAAGCTGCGAGACCGAAGGTATCATTCCCGCGCTTGAGCCAAGCCATGCCCTTGCTCATGTTATGAAAATCGCGCCTGACCTGCCAAAGGACCACATTATTGTCATGAATATGTGTGGGCGCGGCGACAAAGATATCTTTACCGTCGCCAAACACCTTGGCTTTGACATGTCAGACACCGAAGGCCGCACATCGGATTGATATTTTTGCAAAGCGCAACCGCTTTGGAAATTGGCAAAAGGCGCTTCGGTTCGGAGCGCCTTTTTCATTTGTTGCGCAGGTGGGTAATAATGTTGCGCAGGCGCAACGCCCCTGTGGGACATTCAACCAACCGGTTGAACGACTCATCTCTTGCGGATTATTTCCCCCTCGTGGTCCTGATGGATCAGACCTTTGCGGGCTGAGTTGTTGCTCACCCGGTGCGGTTGGCTCTGCCATTCCCGTATGCCAAGGCTGAGACAGTGGGGTTGCACAGTGTGTTGTAGCTCAGTCAGGTAGAGCAGCGGGGCTAGGTTCCGCAGGTCATGGGTTCGACTCCCGTCAACATATCCACAAACGTAGCTCAGTCTGGTAGAGCCCCAAACTCATAATTTGGTTGTCGCAGGTTCGACTCCTGTCGTTTTTCAAAGCTCTTAAGTGAGCACCGGCCTATCACGCCGGCCCGCGTTAAGCGGTCCAACACATCGGGTTCCGAAACCATCCTCGCGGGGGTGGATCATGGCAAAGGTCACGACCCGCGCCTGACCCAACCCCGCTCAGGCCATTGGCCGGGGATCGGGAGACGTGCCGCCACCTGTTGGCCCGCCACGCCTCAATGGGGCAGGGCGCACCATGGGGTCGCGGCACCGCTCGCCCCATCCTCCGCCACTTGCCTTGGCAATGGGGTGGTTTCGGACCCACTCATTTCACGCTTTGGTAATCGTGCCGGCGCGTCACACCTGCCGCCAATCCCGGCGCAACCCCAAACACCAAAAGGAGAAAACGCGTTTTGCGCGCATGAAGACGTATTGGAGAATATGATGAAAATGTTGATTGATAAGCTGCAAGGTAAGCAGCGTCTCACCCTGACCGAAACGCAACGGGCACTTGTCCTGTTGAATGGTTGCTTTGACTCTGTGCTTGGCCCCGGCGAACACCGGCTGAGTGCGCACAAGGCCGAGGTGATTGTATTTGACCTGACAACTCCCGTTTTCACGTCGCAATATTCCGATGCCCTGATGCGCACGCGGCCCGATCTGGCCGAACCTCATGTGATGGCGGTTGAAACCGGCGCAAATGAGATCGCTGTTCTGAGCCGAAATGGCCGGGTCTGGGACCTGCTTTTGCCTGACAAGCGTTTGCTTTTGTGGCGCGATGCGGGGGACTGGAAGGTCGAATGCATTGCCTTGTCCGACACACATGACGTGCCCAAAGATTTGGTCCGTCGTTTGGGGCAAACCGAACGCGGTCAAGTTTTGATGCGGAATATGACTTGCGTCGAGATTGGGCTGGGACGGGTTGGTCTTTGGTCGATTGACGGAGTGCATCAGACGGTGCTCGAGCCCGGAACGTATTGGTTCTGGCAGCTGGGTCGCAAACATTTGGTTAAGCTGGTGGATACCCGTTGGCAGACCAAGGATGTGACCGGTCAAGAGATCCTGACCAAGGATCGCGTCTCATTGCGGGTCAATCTGAGCGCGGATTTCCGTGTCACGGACCCTGTGCGTGCGGTGTCGACCGTCGGGGATTTTGCCGAATCCTTGCACCGGGCCTTGCAGCTTGCGTTTCGCAAAACCCTTGGCGCGCTGACATTGGATCAGATGTTGGCCGATAAGGTGAGTGTCGATGCAGAAGCCGCCGCCAAGGTGCGTGGCGAAATGGCCGAGATCGGCATCGAAGTGGGCGATATCGCATTGAAAGATGTGATCCTGCCCGGTGAGATGCGCGACATCTTGAACAAGGTTGTTGCAACGCAAAAAGAAGCCGAGGCCAATGTCATCCGGCGTCGTGAAGAAACGAACGCAACCCGTTCGCTTTTGAACACCGCCAAGGTGATGGCTGAAAACCCTGTGATGCTGCGCCTCAAAGAGCTTGAGGCATTGGAAAGCATTGCTGGCAAGGTTGACCAGCTGACCGTGCATAACGGGACAGAAGGGTTGATGAACGGGTTGGTTCGCTTGGCGGATAAGCCTTAAACCAAGGGCGGCGCGTTACGTGTCGCCCTTATTCATTCATCGGCAACGCATGTTCTTGGAGCACTTTGAGTGGAACAATCTCCAAAGCATTCCGATGGGTTGCAGAGAGGTTCACCTTTGGCGCGCACCCTTCGTCATGGGCTTGCAAAAAACGAGCCGCGCACAAGCACCAGTGATCCCCCGGCTTCAATCCAGCAAAGCCAAAATCGGGGCGGGGCGTTGACAGATCATTTCCAACATAGGCCGAATAGGCCAAAAACTCAGCTGTCATAACGGCGCAAACGGTGTGACTTCCGGCATCTTGGGCGCAGGTATTGCAATGCCCATCCCGATAATAGCCGGTCAAAGGATCGTGCGAGCAGGCTTCAAGGGTGCCTCCCAAGGCATTGATAGAAGGTTGTTTCATCATGATTCTCGCTCCTTTAGGTGAGTGGCGATTTTACGAAACATGGTGATGCTATCCTCATTTGCGCCCTCTTCGCGAAAGGCCCGGTCCGCCGCATTGACCGCAATCACAACACCAGCCTCCTTGTTTACATAAACATATTGTCCGTAGATCCCGCGTGCGAGAAATTCACCCGGCTGCGCGTCTGCGGGCATCCACCACTGATAGCCGTATTTTAGGTTTCCGGGTTTGGTTTTCGCCGAAGGGGTTGTGCTTTGCACTGCCCAATCTGCGGGAATGATTTGCCGGCCTTGAAACGCGCCATCGTTGCGAAACATCTCGCCCATACGAGCATAGTCGCGCGTGGTTAGGTTCAATCCACCCAATACAAATGAAACACCGTCACCATCTGTCACATAATGGGGGGCGCCATAAGTGCCGAGGGGGCCAAGAACGTATTCTCCCAGAAGATCCGGGATATCGCGGCCGGTTGCCCCACGAAGCACCATTCCAAGAATATGTGTGTCGATTGACACGTATTTCCATTGCGCACCGGGGGCTTCAAAGGTTTCCGTCAGGCCGGCCGCAAAGCCATCCATGGACCCACCCAATGCCAGAACGCGGCCCATCTTGTTGATGTCACTCCAAAAATCGAGATAGTCTTCGTCAAAAGTGACACCCGATGACATTTGTAAGACATTGAGAATAGTCGCGTTTTCGTAGGCACTGCCTTTGAGCGACGGGGCGTAAGTGGTGACCGTGTCCTCTAGGCTGGCGATATCGCCATTTGCCAGGACAACGCCGAAAAGGGCTGAGAGATAGGATTTCGCGACTGACCAGCTGATGCGGGGATCGTTTTGTCCGGTGCCTTGGTAATAGCTCTCGTAATGGATGTCACCGTCTTTTAGAACCACGATTGCCGTGACAGAGCGTCTGTTCAGCCACTCCTCCCACCCCTGCGGAGGGGTCATGTCTTGGGAAGACAACAGGGGAGTCGGGGTACCGGAAATTTCGATGGGTTTGCTGTGAAACAGGTCAGCCATATGGCTGAAGTTGTGCACGATCTTTTCTTCCGAAAATAGCGTGTTTACCGCATTTAACCGCACGAGTTCTTCTCGTTTCCAAACGCCCAAAGCCACCGCGATTAAAACCAGTCCGGCCAAACCGCGCAAAATTGTTTTCCACATGTGCCACCTCCAAGGGCTTCAGAGTGCGCGCAGCATCACGTTGGGGCAAGCCCTCAGAGACATTTTCCTAACGGAACTTGTCAGCCAGCTTTTGTAGCGTTGATCGGGAATCCGGTTCTGCGGGCGGCGTGATTTCAACCGGTTTATTGGGTTTGTCCTTGGCTTTTGCGGAGGTCGATGATCTCGGTGGGTTCACACGAAGCGCAACCGCGTTTTGAAACCTGCTTGTGTCCCCATCTGCCAAAGATGCGGCACCATCGCTTAGCCCCCAAAGCAGGTCATTCAGCCAGTCATCATCGGCTTTTGCAAAGTCATGCAGGACATAGGCGGACACCAACTCCTTGCGCCCCGGATGTCCGATGCCAAGCCGAATACGTTGATAATTCTCGGTGATATGCGCATGGATCGACCGCAAGCCGTTGTGACCAGCATGTCCACCGCCCTGTTTGACCCGGCATTTCCCAGGGGCGAGATCAAGCTCGTCGTGGAACACCGTCACATCGCCAGCCTCCAATTTGTAAAAGCGCATCGCCTCGCCAACGGATTGACCAGATAGATTCATAAAGGTCTCGGGCTTGAGAAGCAGGACTTTGTCGCCGCCCAGACGACCTTCGCAAATCTGCCCCTGAAATTTTGATTTCCAAGGCGAAAAACCGTGGTCGGAAGCAATCTGATCCAAAACCATAAAGCCGATATTATGCCGGTTTTTGGCATATTTGCTGCCAGGGTTTCCGAGGCCGACAAAAAGTTGCATGGATCGTCTCCGGTTAAATGTCGGCGCAGATATACGACAGGCGCTGTGGGCAGGTAAAGGGCATGCTCTTTTCCAGACCTCGTCGTTAAAACGTTACAAAACCGACATGTCAAATATACAAAGAACCTTCAAACCCGCGCAGGAAAACTGTGCGTTGGGTCACGACGACCGCCGCGCGCCCAGCAAACTTACTGTTAGCAAGGAACTGAAAACATGGCCGATAAAACTCTGGTTGACCTGTCGTGGGACGATTTCGACGAACACCGTGACCCGCGCCCTGAAACAAACCAATTTGATCAAGTGGTCGACCGCGCCGTGAGCCGCCGTGGTTTTCTGGGCGGGGCTTTGGCCTTTGGTTCAGGTGCCGCCGTATTTGGCACGGGTCTGTTTTCCTCAACAACGGCCGCTCGCGCGGATGGCCACATGCATTTCGCCTTCAAGCCAATTGCGACGGCCACAGACGCCGCCGTTCATGTGCCCGAAGGCTATCAGAGCCAGATTCTGGTTCGCTGGGGTGACGCGCTTTGGAGCGAAGCCGACGGCGCTTACAATGGCGAGACCGGTGTGTCCGTTGACATGTCTGACAAGGTTTTTGGCGAAAACACCGACGGTATGGAGCTGTTTGACGTTGATGGCAAAGAAGTCATCACCGTGAACTCCGAATATGTGAACCCAAAAATCAATTTGCCTGCCGCGTCCGAAGGTGTCCCGCAGACAGCTGAAGAAGTTCAGCTGCTTAAGAACCTGCAGGGCGTGACGGTGATGGAAATCGCCAAGGGAGAAAACGGTTATGCCGTTGTCAAAGACAGCCCGCTGAACCGGCGCATCACGCATGAAACCGAAATGGTTCTGACAGGTCCGTTGGCGGGTCACGCCTTGGTTCAAACCAACGCTGACCCAGAGGGGATGACCGTCAAAGGAACTATGAACAACTGTGGGTCAGGTCGCACACTTTGGGACACTTATCTCACCTGCGAAGAGAACTTTAACGGTTACTTTGGGGCCACTGGTGACATGCCAGAGGGCGAAGGCTATGCCCGTTACGGTATCGGTGGCCAAGGTCGTTATGCGTACGAAAAGTTCGATGAGCGTTACGACATTTCTAAAGAGCCGAATGAACCGCATCGTCACGGTTTCATCACTGAAATCGACCCGACAGACCCAACCTCAACCCCGAAAAAGCGCACTGCTCTGGGCCGTTTCAAGCATGAAAACGCATCCATGGCGCATGCCAAGGACGGCCGTGTTGTTGTTTACATGGGCGACGATGAGCGTGGCGAATACCTTTACAAATTCGTGTCTGCTGGTGTTTGGGAAAAAGGCACTGACGGCGGTGATCTGCTAAACGAAGGCACTTTGTTCGCAGCCAAGTTCAACGATGACCAATCTGGCGAATGGCTGGCATTGACACCGGAAACAACCGGCATGGACGCTGCTGATATCCTGTGCTTCACCCGTATGGCGGCCTCGGCTGTTGGCGCGACCACAATGGACCGTCCTGAATGGGTTGCGACGAACCCGATCAAGGTTGAAAGCTATTGTGCTCTGACCAATAACAAAAACCGTGGTGTTAAGCCGAACGCGGGTGGCGATGACACATCGGTCAATGCTGTTAACCCGCGCGAGACCAACAACTACGGTCAGATCGTGCGCTGGACCCCAGCCGAAGAAAATCATGCCTCCGACACGTTCACATGGGATCTGTATGTCATGGCCGGTAACCCTACCGTTTATGACAATGACTATGCTGGGTCTGACAACGTGAACGAAGGCAACATGTTCAACTCACCCGATGGGATGGTTTTCGACAGCACGGGGATGCTGTGGATCCAGACAGACGGGAACTACAAGAACGAAGGCGATTTTGCCGGTATGGGCAACAACCAAATGCTGGTTGGTGATCCGGAAAGCGGTGAGATCGCACGCTTCATGACTGTCCCTTACGGTGCCGAAGTGACCGGACTGTGCTGGAACTTGGACAAGACTGTTGCGTTTGTTGGCGTACAGCACCCAGGTGGCCAGTGGCCGGATGGTGAAGGTAAACCACGGTCTTCGGTGGTCGCCGTTTGGCGTGAAGATGGCGCGACTATCGGCTAAGTCGGTTCTTCGTTTGTCCAAGACAAGATGCGGCTCCTGCTTGGGAGCCGCATTTTTGCATGATGGGGCGGGGGGCCGCGCAACGTCGATGACAATGCAGTCAGAATGCCTCTGAGTTCTGAGCTGGGGGCAAAAGTCGACGGTCGCGACATCCAGTCGAATGGCCAAATTTTTGGAAATCGTCGCTTTATTTCTGAACTTTCATGAATTGCGCCTTGGGACCATTCACAATCGGCTGTGCAGGAAAGTTGAAGGGGGCCAAGCTGGCTTGGAACTCGATTTTCTTTGCTAAGTTGCTGATTGTATGAATTTTCTTCGTCCCGTTGCACCAGGAGTCGAAGATCAAAACCTTCACGCCTTCATCAAGAACGGCATTTGTAACACGATAAAACCAAAGACATATGCTCTGAGTTATTCCGCCTCCGCGTCCATCAGAAACCTTTTTCTTGCAGGTATGGCTCCCTGATGGGGCGGCCTTTGTCTGGCTGGCTATAACCCAAAGTTCAACCACGACTGATGCGACAGCGAAAGGACTGAGCTTTTATTTCAATGTTTTACTTGGGTCTTGCACAAGACAATTAATAGAAGGAACGGACCAACTAACTCAAGCTGAAGGCTGGCGATGGCACACTGGGCCGCATCCGAAACAACTGGCTCACAGGGGACATCCGACAAACTTGATCTGAGAAAGTCGCACCATTTGTGGCTGAAAGACGGGTCGGCGGACAAAGCCGTCGTCATTGCTAAGACGGCTTTGTCTTTATCGTTCGCAGTCTTATCGACTTTAACTGTTACTCAATGAACGCCCTGATCGCTGCGGTGTATTCGTTCGGCGCTTGAAAGGCTGCGAAGTGGCTGGTGTTCTCAAGGATCTGCAATTCAGCAGAGGGAATGAGGTCAGCAATCATAACGGAGTGTTCCATCAGGATCGCCTCGTCGAATTCGCTCTGTACCACCAATGTCGGCACCGCAACCGATTTAAGCGCCTCGGTTCCGCCGGGTTTAGAGGTCCCCCACATGGTTGCGACGCCGCTAAGAAAGGCATCAAACTCTTCAGGGGTTGGGGACATCGCGCCATAGTCAGCTGCCATCATTTCGATATACCCACCGAACACCTCGTTGGTTTCGACGTTCGGATCAATTCCATCCAACGTCACATTTCCGGCGTGTGCAAAGTGGCTCGCCAGGCGTTCTGGGTGGGTTTGCGATAGGACGTAACCGATATTCGCACCATCTGACCAACCCACAAGATGCACCTTGTCGACGTTCAACTGATCAAGAAGCGCCAGATAATCAGCGGCCAGCAAATCATAGCTATAGTCGCTTCCGTCGTTCGTGGAACGGCCATGCCCACGCGTATCGGCAACGATCACTTTGTGATCCGTCATCAAATCAGCAACTTGTGCGCTCCAGATGTCGGCATGTGCCAGCCCGCCGTGGATCATCAGGATCGGCGTTCCATCATCGTCCCCATATACGGCGTGATACATCTCAATCCCGTTGAGGGTACTTGTGCCGCTGCTTGCCGCTTCCGGCATTGCAGGTGCGGCCGGAATCGACATCCAGCGATCCTCAGCATGAACGGCGCTTGCGACGAAAAACGCAGCAAGGGTCAGTATTTTTGAAAACATTTTGCTCTCCAACCTTGTGTGTGTCCTAATGGACCTGATCCAAGGTTAAGCCGGAACCAGACTTGGCCGTTATGCACGAAACGCAAACCTTTCACATGAGGTGATTTTGGAAAATTACGCAATATCAACACGTTGGTTTCCTACCTATGGGTATTGCGAAGGTCAGGCTGGGCTTTGCGACCAAGTGTACCAGGATTTCGACCAGCAGGCCGAACAGCTTTCCGGGCACGATCAAAGCTATCTGCAACTGACGCCAGGTGCTTTTCACGGGCGGTTTTTGTCTGCCTTTTTAGGGCCGGATGTTTCGGTTCATCTGGAATTTTGCAATCAGGCGCTTGAAGAGGAGGTCTGTGGATCACCGGACCATTATACTTTCGGTGTGATACTTGAGGAAGCCGCCGGGTTCACAAGTAAGGGGCGGTGCTTCAGTGACAGTGATGTCTTTTTGCTGCCACCGAATGGGAACCTTCATTTTATCAGCCCGAACTGCGGGGTCGTCATGGCAATCGCGATCAAAAAAAGTCTCTTTCTGAACCAGCCCGTGATTTCGCCAGCCATGATGGACTGGGTTCTGAAGTTGGACAGCAACATTGGAATTCTTCATGCCAAGACATTCGCACAACGGGTGCGCGAAGACGCATTGACCGCAATCGAAGGTCTCGCACAAAATAACAGCCCGGCCTCTTGCGCACTGATTGGTCAAGCGCTGGTGGCCAGTATCACTTCGCGGCTTGCTTTGGAATGGAACGACACGATCAGCGGGGACGGCGCAGCCGAGGACCAAGTTTACGCGCGATTTGATCTGTGTCGGCGTTGGCTGCGCGAAAACGAAACACTGCTGGTGAACAACGATGATATTTTCGATATCACCCACGCGTCCCGGCGATCCGTTGAACACTCCTTCTCCAGATATGTCTCAATGGGGCCGTTGACCTATATGCGCGTTGTCCGACTGCACAATGTTCGGCGGGTGATCCTTGATGCGTCTTTTCAAGACCACTCCATCGGGGACATTGCGGCAAGGCACGGATTTTGGGATTGGAGCCGGTTCACAAATCAATACCACCGTCAGTTCGGCGAGCTGCCCTCAACCACCCGCATGTCCTTAGGGCAAACACGTTAGGTCATTTCGGGCTCACTCCGGCCATCCGACAAGTTTAGTGGGTCAAATCGATGGTTTTTCGTGTCGAAGGTCTGCTATGCGGGACAAGGCTTTCGTTCGAGGGTATTGAGTGTATAGCCGACGATGCGCCCACCTTGTTGTTTGAGAACTGACGGCAGGAATACCGATCCATTCGCTGACATCCTCAGGCTGCACACGCCCGGCCGCAAGACCGATAGTGACGATCCAGATCATCACAAGCGTCGACACACTGGGCACGGGCTTGGCATTAAAAACTATCCTCACTTTACAAAGGGCTGACGAAACGCCGCTGCCTTTTATTTTCCGATGCAGGTGTTAGAAAGACGTCAAGTGGGGGCGCGGGATGATGGAAATTAGCGAAAGTCTCTATTCGGAACATCTCGGCGTGGCCGGTGCCTTGGCCGTATCGGCATTTGTTTTCCTGGGTTTGATGCTCCGATTGCGCGAGACACCGCAGCCTCGCATGCACATCTGGGCCATGATCGCGTTTTTTACGGTTAACATATGCGACGGGCTGAACTCATTTGCCTATTCCGATACCTTCAATGGCCCGCCTGCGCTCTACCGGTGGAACGATGTCATTATCCCCGGGTTCATGGTTGCACTTTATTTCTATGTGAGGGCACTCACCAGTGCTGCGCCCAAGCTGTTCGCGGTCGACCTGGTCCATCTCTTGCCCTTTCTTGCAGGGTTTCTTTGCCTTGCCCCAGCCTTGCTCTTGTCAGGAGAGGTGCGGCTCGGCCTCGTCGAGGGTGAAGTCACAGATGGACACGCGGCGCTCGTCGACATTGGCGAGACGGCGTTCTGGATTGTTTGGGTGGTCACATTAGCGGTTTACGGGGCGATTTGTATTCGACGGCTGATCCTGCACAAGCGTAACATTCGCGATGTGTTTTCTGACCTCGAAGGCAAAACCCTGCGCTGGCTTGACGGTTTGGTCGCGACCATTCTGATCATCGCACTGATTGTCATCATCGACGAAATTGGACAATTGGTGGGGCAGAGGCCCCTGCGTGACGGCATCTGGTCGTTGTTATTTGATGTGATCATGCCCGTTTCGTTCGGCATTTTTGCCTTGCGGGCGAACCCGCCATTGCCTGAGTGGACCGAAGCCGTCCTGGAAGATGTCCCTCGGCCGGAAGAACCAGATCCGCAAGACAAACCATCGTCGCGCTATGCTCGGTCCGGTTTAACGGAGGCGGACGTTGATCGATTTGCAGCTCGTTTGGAGAAACGGATGGCGGATGGGCAACTTTGGCGCGATCACGGGCTTAACCTCCGCGGGCTCGCGTCGCAAATCGCGATCCCACCCATTCACCTGTCCGAAGTCCTCAATACCAAAGTCGGCATGTCGTTCTATGACTACGTCAACCAATGCCGTATCCGCGATGCCTGTGACCTGCTGATCCACAGCAATGATACCATCATCGAGATCAGCGAGACCGTAGGCTTCAACGCGAAATCGACCTTCAACACGAGCTTCAAAAAGATTACTGACCAAACGCCCTCGCAATGGCGGGCGGCCCATAAGCCATAGGCAGGGACGCAAACGTTCGGATGCGCTGGCCGAACGGGCTCGGCGCTGCAAAATCACCCGAATGTAAGCGTCTGAAGTAAAAGTACAAAAACATGTAACTGGTTCGATCCAGTTTGTTCGAACGTTCGGGCCACCCTGTTCGGTCGCGGAAGGCATCGGGCCGCCGCTACCCCTTTTCATATCGCCAATGCGCTGTTGGGAACATCCGGCAGGCGTGGTTGCCAATATGTTGAAAAGGACCTGACTTATGAAACATCTGATCGTACTTCCCGCCGTCCTTGTCGTCGCCGCATGCGCCGACAGTGGGGCAAGTTATCAACCCATTCTGGATGGGCCGCCATCTGCGGCCTTCCAATCTGATCTTGCCGCTTGCCAATCGCTGGCTCGCAATCAGAAACAGTTTGACCAAGAAACCCTTGGTGCTGCTGTCGTCGGGGGCGGTGCTGGCGCGGTCCTCGGTGAGCTTGATGAAGATGGCGATGCTTTGAGCGGGGCCATCGTCGGTGCAATTGCAGGAGGTGCCGCCGGTGCCGTCAACGCGAGCGAGCGGCGTGAATCTATTGTCGTGGAATGCCTACGTAACCGTGGCCACCGCGTCGTCGGGTAAGGCGAAACATCATGGTTGACATCATTCGCCTTCGAGAGCGCCGGTTCAACGCGCTCTATCTACTCCTCACAGGGGCGGCTCATCACGAGCTGCCCATACCCTACCAAGTCTCAGACAAGCCGAAAAAATATGTCGGATTACCGGAGCAACACCGACGCAGTCAGACGATCGCTCGGCTTGAGACGATTACAACCAAACCACTTGGTCTGTAGCAGCGCGCCAAAACAAGGAGACCCCACAATGAAGCGTGTTTTTATCGCAGGAGCGACCGGCTATCTGGGTCAATTCATCTGCAAGGAATATCAAACCCGCGGTTGGCATGTCACCGCGTTGGTGCGCAAGTCCAACAAGGATGTTCACCTGGCGGCGGATCGGATAGTTGAGGCAGAGGCTACATGGCCTGAGACCCTAATTGGGACCATGAAAGATGTTGATTTGGTGGTGTCGGCCTTGGGAATCACACGTCAGGCGGACGGTGTTGGATATTGGGAAGTGGATTATCAGGCCAATGTGAACCTGTTGGAAGAAGCGCTCCGCAGCAATGTCACGCGCTTTGCTTTTGTCCATGTCTTGAATGCGGATCGGATGGAAAGCGTGCCCCTCGTTGCGGCAAAAGCGGCCTTTGTGCGCAAGCTTCGATCCGCAGATATTCAAACCAGCGTCATCGCACCTACCGGTTATTTTTCTGATATGGGTGATTTCCTGAAAATGGCGATGGCCGGTCGCGTCTGGTTGTTTGGAAGCGGACAACAAAGGATAAACCCAATCCATGGGGCCGACCTCGCCGCCGCGCTTTTCAACGCGGTGCAAGATGGTGCTGCCTTGGCAGAGATCGGCGGGCCGGATACGTTTACACAGAACGACTTGGCGAAGCTTTGTTTCGAAACCCTGGGCACGCCCCCCCGCATCACGCATCTTCCGGACGTTCTACGGCGGGGGGCATTGCATCTTTTGCCGCGCCTTGCACCACGCAGGATTGCAGGGCCCGCGCAGTTCTTCTTGACTGCGGGGGCGATGAATATGACAGCCCCACCTTCAGGGACACGCAAGCTGGTAGATCATTTCAAATCATTGGTGGACCGTTCCAACTGATTCAATAACCGGACAATCTAATCGGAGGCTAACATGACACTTCAAACACTCGGCGGCCTTGCTGCTTTCACATGCGCGGCAACCTATCTGTTCGGGTTCACATTGCTCGTAACGCTGCTTGCACCCTTGGGCTTTGGTTCGAGCGACATCGACGCCCATGCCGTTGTCGGCTTTATCGAGGCCAATCCCGCAATTCTGATTTTGTGGAATACGGTGATCTACATCCTGAATGCGCTTGCGCTGGCTGTTCTTGTTGTCGCCATTCACGCAAGGCTGCGCCTGAAAACTCCGGGTTGGGCGGCGGTGACCCGCGCGTTCGGTCTCATCTGGGCGACCCTTGTGATCGGGGCAGGGATGATTGCCAATGTCGCCGTGGAACAGGCAGCCCGACTAGCGCCGGTTGATCTCGATCGTGCGGTCATGCTTTGGGAGACGCTGCACGCGGTCGAACTGGGCTTGGGCGGCGGGAATGAGATTGCAGGCGGCGTCTGGATCGGCTGCGTCAGCATCGCAGGATTGATCGCGCGCAGCCTTGGCAAAGTGACTGTCGTCGTTGGTTTGTTGACTGGTTCCGGTGGGTTGCTGACGCTGTTTCCCGCGATCGGAGACATTGCCGGCGCGGTCTTTGGGCTCAGCGGGATTGCATGGTTTATTGCGGTTGGTCTGGCGCTGGCTTTGCGCCGCGGCGACGCTTGAGTGTTCCAAGTACAAAAGGAAGAGACCTATGACGCTCGCCCAAGACCTGCAAAAGCTCATCGACGCGGAAGCCGCAAAGGCGAATACCCATGCCTTGATATTGCACCTCAGATCCAGCGATGGACGCGTGGACGTCAAAGCCAGCGCCGGTGAAGTCACGGACGACACGCGTTTCCCAATTGCAAGCATCACCAAGATGTTCACGGCAACGCTGATTATGCAATTGGTGGAGAAAGGTCGACTTGACCTGAACCAGACCGTCCAGAGCATCCTGCCACATGTGGACTTGTCGTGTCTTCATGTGGTGAGTGGGACGGATTACGGGTCCAAGTTGACCATCCGCCATCTGCTTCACCAAACCTCTGGGTTGGCGGATTACTACGAAAGCGACCTGGCGTTAGATTTGAAGGCGGGCAATGACCGCAGCTACGGTTTGGAAGATGTGTTGCAGATGACGCGCGCCTTGCCGCCGCAGGCCGCACCGGACAGCGGGCGATCCCATTACTCCGACACGAACTTCCAACTTCTTGGTGCCGTCATCGAAAGCGTGACAGCACAGAGCTTTGACCAAGCCTTGCAAACCGGCATTTGTGTACCGCTGGGGCTGACGCAAACGAAAGTTCTGCGCGGAACGGACGTGGGCCTTGCGGTTTACCACAAGGACCAATTGCTCAACATTCCGCAGCTTCTGACCAGCATGTCGGCAGATGGCGGCATCATCTCGACCTTGGACGAGATGATGACCTTCTTGCGCGCCTTCATGCAAAACCGGCTTTTTTCTCCCCAAACCGCTGAGCAAATGCGTCAGTGGAACAGGCTCTTTTTCCCAATGAGTTATGGGTACGGCCTCATGCGGATCAAGCTGCCCCGCTGGATGACCCTTTTTCGCAAAACCCCCGAGCTGATCGGGCATTCAGGGGCCAGCGGGGCGTTTGCCTATTATGCGGCCGAGCGGGACATATACGTGGTCGGCACGTTCAATCAGACAGATGCACCACGTCGGCCCGTCGGCTTTATGTTTGAGGTGATGCGCTTGGTTGCTAAATACGAAGTATTGTCATGAAAACGCTATTAAAGTGGATCGTCAGCATCGTAACTTGCCTGCTGTTCGCCGTCAGCGCATTGTATGTGGGAACCCGCGGCGAATACGCGGTCGCCCGTCTGGTGACGGACGACCCATCCTTGCCGTCAGAGATCGTCAACGGCGTCCAACTGCACATGCGCGTCGTTGACGGGCCGCAGAGTGCGCCTACGATTATCGTTCTGCACGGCGGGCCGGGCGGAGATTTCCGATCTCTGCAAGCACTGGAAACCCTGTCCGATCAATATCGTGTGGTTTTCTACGATCAACGCGGTGCCGGACTGTCCGAACGTGTTTCAGCGGACTTCCTGACCCTCGATGGCCATCTGGACGAATTGGGGGCCGTCATAGATCTCGTTTCACCAAGCCAAGCGCCGATCGTAATTGGCCATTCCTGGGGGGCGATGCTGGCGGCGGCTTACATCGGCCGGAATCCCAACGATGTTCAAAGCGCTGTGCTGATCGAACCGGGTTACCTCGATGCTGCGGGCCGCGAGGCTTGGGAGGCGGAAAGTGCAACCTACATGTCTGGATTAGGCTATGGCATGATGGCGATCACCACGGGCTTTCGCGCGCAACATGTGTCCGGTCCAGATGCCGCTGCGCCGGATGATTTTCTCATCGGTCATATGGTTCGCACGTTCGCCAATCACCCCGACAATCCATATCATTGTGGTAATGGGTATTCTGCGCCCAACTGGCGGTTCGGAGCGCAGTCCAGCACCACATGGCGGGGCGCGTCGGCTGCAACGGTGGATCAGATCGGGTCAAATACTGTCGCGTTTAAAGGTCCTGTCTTATTGATCGCCGGAGAGTGCAACAATTGGCTCGGGCCGCTGCAAACCCTGCATATTTCCCAGTTCGCAAACGCCGATTTGGCGATCATTCCTGACGCCGGCCACGACGTCGTCTGGGACAACGCGGACGCAACGCTCGCAACCATCCGCGCCTTTCTGGACTGAGGCGCTTGCACAATGAACGATCAGACAGACACCTCTCGACTCCACCGCATGATGATGCCTTATGAGAGCCCGCGGCACACAGTCGTTGCCTTCAGCCTGATTGCCAGCAAACCTCAAATCATAGGGTCGGGTCCCAATGATACGCAGGCACCATGGGAGGACCTCATTTTCGAGATCGGCTCGATCACCAAAGTGTTCACGGGCATCTTGCTTTGCGTGCTCGTGGAAGAAGGGAAAATCGATCCCCATGCGCCTTTCTCCGAGTTGTCGGATGCACTGTCTGATGTGCCAAGCTCGATCACGCCAGAGCGCCTGGCGTCTCATACCAGCGGCCTGCCCAATATTTATGCTCCGATTTGGAAAGTTCTGTTCCAACAACGGCCCGATGGTCCCTATGCCGGCTTTACGCGCAGAGACCTGTTCACATGGTTGCACAACTGGCATGCCAAAGACTCCGGTGGCAATCTGCGCCACAGCTATTCAAACCTCGGCGCAGGGCTGTTGGGCGAGGCCATGGCGATGCAGGCGGGAAGACCATTCACCGAACTGCTCGCGGAACGGGTCATCCATCCACTTGGACTGACGGACACAACCGGTGACTTGGACGGCGACCAACGGTCCCGTTTCATGTTTCCTCGAAACACGGCCGATAGACCCGTTATACCCTGGACCTTCGATGCCTTGGCGGGGGCAGGCTATCTTCGCTCGACAGCGCGCGATCTCGCGCGTTTCTCTCGTAGCGTTGTCCAAGCGATCAATGCGCCGGAAACGGTTCTAGATTATGCGATCAAGCGTTCGGCCAAACCGATCTTTGGCGTCGGTCGAAGAGGGAGCTCACACCTATTCGCACAGTGCTCTGGCTGGATGTCTATGAAGCCAGACCCATCTGGCCCAACAAGTCTTTTTGCCAACGGCGGAACTGCTGGATCGACCTGCGCGCTTTTTCTTTGCCCTGAAAAAGAGAGAGCAATTGCGATCCTTTCGAACAATGGCGTCGCGGCAAGTCTCTGGGCGCGCACCAAGCTCAGTTGGTCAAGCCCGACGCGGCAAGCACATGACTATTTCACGGCAGGCTGACTGCCGAAGAGAACACGGGTACAAGTCGCAGCATTCGGTAATATGAGTTTATAGCCGACATCCGACAACACCAATCGGGAAAACTTCCGATTTTCAAGGGCGATTGTCGGCTTAGCGGGACTTTTCTACCGTTCATATCTCACCACGAAGGTCGGCTTTGGTTCGGGAAATTGGCCAAGGTTCAATTAGAAACAGACTGAGCCGATTTGACTTTAGCCGCTCCGCTCTCTGTGCCATTTGAACCAAAAGAACAATGCTTGTAGTGGGGCACCGATGAAACAAGTGGCTAAGAACAAGGGACCTCTCCCGCCAGGCCATTGAAGAATGTCATCATACCAGATCAAGCATGCAACAATTGCCAAACTTCCGAAGATAATTGTCCTCTTGGTTTTCTGCTTATTCGACAGTTTGTGCCAGAGTAATGCCATGCCACCGATCCGATTGGCTATCCCTTAGAAAACAGACATTGATGCAAAACGCAGAAATTTGCAATAAGGGCTCACTGCCGACATCTGACAAGTTCAGTCGGGCAAGTCGATGAAACCTTGTATTAAAGGTCGGCTTAGCGGGACAAAGCCTTCGTTGGAACCGAAGAAATCAACGTCTGCTTTCTTCGGTCGATCAAATCGTTAAGCTGTTTGTACATTGTTAAAGACAAGCTTGGGAATCTATGCCTTCAAAGTACACGGCTGCGCGAAGGGCAAAATTGGAAGACTTGGCCGAAATGTCACGCGTGACAAAGCGACCTGGCCGTAACTCCGTCGGGTCAAGATCATTGGCATTTTGTCACCCAAACCACAGCAAGGAAACGCTACAAGCGTATTTTTCGATGTACCCGCAAGGTATTTTCGTAAGCGAAGAAGGCGAGCGCATTATCAGTTTTGCGTGTGCAGTTCGTACTTCTACAAAGGCCATAGAAGAACCAATCGCGTGGTCAGATGTCACAGATGGCGAAAAAACTTTAGGCCATCAGAAAAGAGGGAAATGGCTGTATGTCAGTCGCTTAACCTACACAGCTGGTCCGGGACATGCCCACGTATCGAAAGAGATTGGCCCACTTCTGACCGCACTACAAGATTTGGCGGTCAAACAGGGCTTAGCAGGAGTAGCGTTTGCGACACGGTTCCCCGGCCTAAGAGAAAGATCCGGCACAACCGCATTCCAACGCTCATGCATCGATGAACCGCACCATCAAGTACGTTCAGGGCTGGCCCCGACTGGAATTTCCTACCAGGTAGGTTTTCGACATTGCGTCTCGCTGTCAAATTATCTTGGAGATGGAAGGCACTTTGCGTTGATGGTCTGGCGAAGGAATGCCATCTACTTGGGTCAGGACTGATAAGCAGAAAATGATCGTTGCTGCGAGGTAGATGGCCGACTTGAATGTAAGTGCGCACCTGTCATATCGAGTTGCGATACGCCGCCAGTCTTTGAGCTTGGCAAACAAGTTCTCCACCTTGTGCTGGGTTTTGTAGGTTTTCTTGCAGTAATCGATTGTTTCTTTACGGTTTTTCTTCGGTGGGTGCATGGCTTGATCTTCTGGTTGGTCAGCAAGGTTCTGATTTTGTTGCTGTCATATGGCGCATTGCGACGCCGGTTGAAGCAGGAGCCATCCATCCCATCAGCAATCCGCCCGATCTCCGCGTTGCGGCGTCGACGAGCTTCGCCCCCCCCCCAATATCCGCATTGCATCGTAGCGCGCAGGCACACCGATGACGTAGCCGCCGGGCTGACCTTGCTCCAACGTGAGCCGGAAGATCCGAACCTCGGCGGGCCGCCTTTAGTTGATTTCTGACATCGGGTCGAACATCGGCAAACCCGACGCCGTGTCCAGAACCTCTGGCTGCAGTACATCCCAATGTTCTGCAATTTGACCATCTTCAACGCGGAAAATATCGACGCCGATGAGTGGCTCAGGGCCGAACCCGGTAATGCGCGCATGTACCGCAACCAGATTACCCTCCGCGATGATCATTCCCGGCTCGTATTTGAAATTTGGTGGCATGTGCCCAAACAGTTCCTTGATGACTGCTCTGCCAGAAGGAATGGTTGGATTCCGTTGCAGGTAGTCTTCGGCGAAATAGGTATCAATGGCCTCAACGTTCCCGTTTACGAAAATCTCTGTCACAGCCTTGACCACAACATCCCGAGCGGTTTCAGCAAAGGCCGCGATTGGGGTAATGCCGACCGCGAGCGAGAGAATGGCGGTCCTAAAAGTATGTTTCATGGAGGGCTCCGTGTTTGTGTTGACGTAAGTCCTGATAGCATCTAGCTAACAAAAAGAAAGTACGCACCATTTTGTAAGTATGGAGAGCCACGGTGAGCATTGAGAAAAAGATTGAGCCGAATGTGATGGACAAAATGTGCCCGTCTCGTGTTGTGCTCAACCACGTCACAAGTCGCTGGGGGCTGTTGGCACTGATCGCGCTTCAGGAAAAGCCTCTGAGATTCAGTGAATTACGCCGCATCATTGGGAACGTCAGTGAAAAGATGTTGTCCCAGACGCTCAAAACGTTGGAGAAGGACGGCTTTGTTCATCGTCAATCGTTTGATGTGATGCCCCCGCATGTCGAATACAGCCTGACATCACACGGTCAAGGCGTCTCGTTGCACGTAAAAGCACTGGCAACCTGGGTCGAAACGAATATTGAAAACCTGCCTTTGGCGGATGCAACGCCAGCTCAATAAAACTTAGCTCTCTGCGCATTGCGGACCTTGATGCAGGCTGCAGCAAACACATTTGCAGCCTGGGCCTTTGAACGACCGCCTTCGCCCTGTAATTGACGGTGCCGTTGCAACCAGTGTCTGGTTTCCGCCCTTGGTGTCGATCAACACTAACGGCCCATAAGAGACATTCATCAGGTGAGGACGCGCCGGATGCAGTTTCACCGAACGGGCCTTTCGCTGCGCTCGCGCGATCAACACCTTGACTGAGTTCGGCAGTGCGGGACACTTTTCCACTCATCTTGTCAATGCCACCTGGCGATGCCTGGATTACCTGTATGGCACCTTCCTGCGGTGCCCTCGCACGCGGCGGGGGGGGGCGGGGTTGAAGCCATTATCGTGCGTTATCTCTTGAATGCGCTGATCACCCCCTCTGTAGGCCTTTGGAGCTCTACGCCAGATTTGGGCCAGCACCATGATCTGTTTTGAACGTATGACACTGCATTGCACTGTTCATACTCCATGCAAATGGACTTGCACCGTGCAAAGCTGACATTGCGAATGCCGTCAGTTGTTAGATCTGCCCCTGGATAGTCTGTGGCATGCTGATCGATCATTGTTCGGACCGCGATCTGGTTTTGCGTCGGGCAACTACGGATCATTTCGTTCAGCAATCCGCTTCGTATGATCTGTTGGAAGCCGAAGAACAAATCTCCGCCCGGCGAGACAATCCTCGCGCCGAATTTCTCTGCTCTCATCGCAGGCTGTACCATTTCGGAGGGTATATTAAATACGACTTTGCCGCGCATGTCTGACCGATCGAGGAGGTCCCAGCGGTCTACTGGGTACCATGAACCATCGATCCCCAGATCGAAAGTTCCGTAGACTGCGAGTTCAGGCTCATGGAGATCAGCCACTCCAGCAACCCCGGTTTCCGTGCAGAAGAGCGTCAGGAAACTGTCTCCGGTGATCGCAACCTGCTTCATGCGCAGTGCAATCTTTCCGTTCAGGTTGATGTAGGAGGCTTGTTCGTCGTAAATGCCATTGGTGACGACACGCCATTTTTCCAAATCCTTCTGCGAGACCCAAAGGATATCGTTGTGATCGATTGAGGACACCGTCTCGAACAGATCTGGCTCCACCCGGTGGCTCCGAATGTACTCGGAGAGAACTCCGGAGACTGCTTGTCCGATTGCGGCACCCTCATTGCCATCAAGATCCGTCTCCGTGAATCCAAACCGATGGATGCCGATACGCGCACCGTTAGAGATGTAGCGGTAGTCGGCAGAAATATACGCGTACACGCAGGCGCTTGCACAGATCGCATCCGGTATATCTGAAGCGCCCACCTGAGCTGAAACGATTGCTGGGATGTCGGCGACATAGTCCCCCATCCTGAGGCTTTCCATCAAGGAACCTCCTGGGCTATCGAAAATAATGAGGACGTCCCTGACGTCTGAAACATCAGCTTCTTCGATCTTGGCCTTTAGTTTGTCGGTGTCACCCGTTTGGATTTCTCCAGTGGCGGTGATGTGCAAGGTCGGCTGGCGGATGGGCCGCAGATCAAGTCTCTCTATCGAGAAATCCATGGCCCACGCAGAAGCTGGCGCTATCAGGCTAACGCAAAAAATTAAAACGAGAAGGTACATCAGATCCCATTTTCACGATGACAAGGGTCCTCGAAAACCTGAATGCAATATTGTGAACTATCAAGGAGATATGTTGGGGGGGCATTGGTTTTTCGGCTGACGCGAGTGACGAGCAATCAATTTCGGCCCGGAGCTGCCTTTGGCTGAGTGTTTCAACGCTGCGATGCAGCTTTCGCATTACTGCCGTTTGAGCATCTTGCAGCATTTTTGACAGGCGAGTTGTGGCACAGCGGACGAAGCCGACATTTCTGGCCCTCAGACGAGAGTCCGCTCTCGCGATTCTCCAATTCGTTGTTGTCATAATCCGCTTTTCTCGCACGGCGTCCAAACACAGATTGTGTAGGCAACAGACATTGCGCGAACGAAAATTTGAGCGCGCCAAACATCGCTATTTCTTTAGGACGGAAGATGACTGCTACTATAATTTTCTGCGTCCGGGCGCACATGCGGCTTTGAAGAACTGTCTCATTTGGTGCTGAATGAGACAGTTTTCAGTGTGCAAATGCGAAACTCATTTCAGAGGTTTCGCGATTTTCAGCCTCCGATAATACTCGTTTCGAATGCTTGGTAGTAAGGGGAGGCGCAATCGAATGCGATGTGCATTTGCATCGTGGCCTCATAAGTCTGATGGGGGAACGGAAAGTGACGGCGACTTATAAAGACAATGCAACATCAATAGACAAACGAGTGGGGGCTTTGTTTAAGGCCGCGCCGTCGGTCATGATGCCCTACAGCCAGCTCGTTAAGGCGGCTTCCGCTGACAGCGCTTTGCAGAGTAAGACCAAAGAGCTCATCGCGTTTTCAATATCGATTGCCATTAGATGTGAAGACTGCATCGTGTTTCACCTGCGCGCAGCATTAAACCATGGAGCCAGCCGGGAAGAGGTGATCGAAGCAATCTCGGTCGCGATTGAAATGGGTGGCGGCCCGTCGGTGGTCTATGGTGGCCGTGCGCTGGAAGCGCTTGAGGATCTGGCGTGATCGCCTGCCCGAGACACGCCAGATTGGACAGAGCGCAATATATGAACAACAATCATCAGTGAAGACAAAGCCGTTTGAACAGTTGAAAATCGAAAGGAACTTACGATTTCAGGGTCTATGGACAGGTCATCGATAGACAATCTACTTCGGTCCTCTAAGGACCGGAGCCGGTCCCTGCATAACCTGTCTTCGAGCACCAAATCGCCGATCCTCCGATTGCAGGCCAATGAAATCGCTTATCGCAACGAGAAGTTTCTTGATCAGATTGGCGGGGCTGTGTCTGAGGTCGACAACTCCGCCGTGCTGCCAAGCCGGTCAAGATATTGTCTGCTGATTACCGACGCCGATGGCATTGTCATCGAATCCTATGCGCCGGAAGGTCTAAAGATGGAGTTTCAAAGAAGCGGACTTGTCCGAGGTGGGGTTTGGGATGAACGTGTTGCCGGTACAAACGGTATCGCGATGTCATTGCATAGCGGGCGCGTTCTGACAGTTTTCGGCGAGGAACATTTCTACAATTGTTTTCATGACTTCAGCTGCAGTTCCGCACCGTTGGCCGATGCGGAAAACAATCTGATTGGCACCATAACGCTGGTCGGCTCAGCACGCCGCCGGCAAGAAGAACATGCTCTATGTGAACAGGTCGTCAGGCGCGCGTCGCGGCAATTTCAAACACGGCTCTTCCGCAATTTTCATGCCGATAAACTCACGGGACGGGTGCTGTCGCGCGACCTTAAGGCACGCAGAAGTTTCGAAACTCTGGTGGCATGTGACGAAGACGGAACTGTGATCTCGCATTTGCCGCTATGGCGCGATCGCGCACGCCCTGCAGAGCATCAGAATCTGACAGGGCAACACATATCTGATATTAAAGGTCTGGAAATTACCCTCCGTGGGCCAGCCACTGTGCCACCACAACGCAGGGTAACGCAGCCGAATACGCCACGCATCGCGGCGCGTGTGGAAAAAGAAACAACACTGGGCCGTCTGATTTCAGAGGGCGGTGGGCTTGCAATTCTTGCTGAACGGGCCCGCAAACTCGTTGCCCATCGCGTACCGCTGCTTATTTGTGGTGAACCGGGTGTTGGCGTGGATGGGTTTGCAAGAGCCCTGCTGGAAGAACAATCCCTGATTTCGCCCATGGGGCTAACACTCGATGCGGCCAACAGCCAAGCCGAGGTTGACCTGGAAGACGCCCTGAACAGCCTAGATTTTCTCAGTGAATATCCTGTCGACAACGTGGTTCCAACATTGATCCTGCGAAATATTGAAAGCCTGCCGCCACAAGCGCAGATCACCCTAGAACGCTTTCTTGATGTTGACCCGATGGAGGCACAAACGAAGGCAGAGCCCCCTGCGGTGCTGTTCACAACAGACAAAAACTGGGCGGAGCTGGAAGCCGCCGACACCATTCCTAAAAGCCTTCTCTACCTCTTGGGTCAATCGGTGGTGGAACTGCCGCCCATCGCGGCACGGGACCCTGAAACCGTGCTTGAAAACGTGATCGCGGAGGGGTTTGCAGACCCGCTCGAGGTCGCCGACAATGCCCGTGATGTGTTGGTCAGCTATCATTGGCCGGGCAACCGGCGCGAAATGCGCAGCGTCATACGAGAGGCCGTGATCTGCGGCAATGGCAAGCGGATCAATGTGACTGATTTACCGGCGCGCTTGCTTGCCTCGCGCGAAGAAAACGCCAAAGCCCAAACGCGCGCTTCGCTCAAGGATGCACTCGACAGTTCAAACTGGAACGTCTCAAAGGCCGCGCGGCTATTGGGCAAGAGCCGTGCAACGGTAAATCGCTGGATCGCCTCCGAAGGCTTGCAGCGGCCAGAATAGGGATCACAAAACAAATACGGCCGGGCATCAGAGCCCGGCCGTATTGAGGGAGGTAACTCCAGATCGCTCAGATGTTCTGCGCGTTCATCTCCTGCGCGATATATGCCGCCTGCCGTATGGCCAAGGCCACGATGGTCAGGGTCGGATTACAGGCCGCCGACGACGTGAACTGACTGCCATCCGAGACAAAGAGGTTGTCAATGTCATGCGCCTGCCCAAAAGCATTGACCACCCCCTTGGACGCATCCGCATGCATCCGGTTCGTGCCCATGTTGTGGGTCGCCGGATAGGCCGGCAGCTCATAGACATCGGTGGCCCCAACGGATTCGTAGATTTGAGCGGATGTCTCATACATATGCGACGTCATTTCATAGTCATTGTTATGCGGCGTTTTCGAGACGATCGGCACCGGCAACCCGTATTGGTCCACTTCGCTGTCATGTAGGGTGATCCCATTGCGCTCCTGCGCCAGATCTTCGCCGAGCACCCAGACGCCGGACATCCGGTCGTAGTTCTCCAACGCGCCAGCCACGCTGCGGCCCCAGCCGGTATTGCCCGGCTCAAGGAAGGCCGCCATGAACGGCAGGCCCAGTGACAGGAACTCAAGGTAATAGCCCCCCGCAAAGCCGCGCCCTGCGTCGTGATAGACCTCGTCACCGACGATCCCGGCCACGGATGTGCCGCGATACATATGCACCTTTTCGGGCAGCACCGCGTAAACCCCACCTGTGGTGTGGTTCATGTAGTTCTTGCCCACCTGACCTGAAGAGTTGGCCAAGCCATCGGGGAACATGTTGGACGCGGAATTGAGCAACATGCGCGGGCTTTCAATGGAATTCCCGGCCACGCAGACCACACGCGCCTTCTGACGATGTTGGTTGCCCTGCTTGTCGGCGTAGACCACCGCATTCGCTTTGCCCGCGTCATCATGCTCGATCCGCAGAACCATGGCGTCGGTGCGGATTTCGCACTTGCCGGTGTCTTCGGCGCGGGGCAGTTCGGTATACATGGTCGACCATTTCGCACCAATAGCGCAGCCCTGCATACAAAAGCCGATCTGATGGCACGCCGGCCGGTCGTCGCGCTCAACCGAGTTGATCGCCATCGGTCCGGAGCGATAATCGCTGCGGCCTGTACGGCGGCAACCTTCGGCCAGCACACGAAAGCCGTTGTTCCAAGGCAGGTGCGGCATGCCGGTGGTTTTGCCGGTCACGCCCATCTTCAGTTCGGCCTTTTCATACCAAGGCGTCATTTCCGCCAGATCGATGGGCCAGTCTTCGACATTGGCCCCGTCAATGCTGCCGTATGTGCTGCGGGTTTTGAACTCATAGTCCTTGAACCTCAGAGCAACGCCTGCCCAGTGGACCGTTGAACCGCCATAGCCCTTCACGATCCAGGCGGGCAGATTTGGGTGGTTCACAGACCCGTGCCAGCCCCCGCCGGAATAGCGCTTGTCCAGCCAGGAGATTTTGTTGAACATCGCCCATTCGTCATTTTCGATGTCGCCCATGTCGAAACGTTTACCCGCTTCGAGGACCACAGACTTGATACCTTTTTGGGCCAGTTCGTTTGCCAAGGTGCCACCACCCGCGCCAGAGCCGATGATGACAACGACGCTATCGTCGTTCAGATCAAATTGTGCCATTTTTCCGCCCTCCCGCTATTGGACTTCAGCCATGCGTTCTTCGAGGGTTGGACCCTCTGGAACGAATGTGATGTCGGAAAAACCACGGTCGATATAGCCGCCATGCTCGACCGAGGATCCCTCGTAGCCGAGCAGCGGCCAGACATCCTTATTGTCGTAGATGCCGAAATAGGCGGTCCAGCGGACTCCTTGGAAAAAGCTGGCATGCTGGAAGTGCCTGAGAATACCCTCGCGGGCATCGGGATTTTCTATGTCGACATAGGGGACACCAAAAAGCTCCTGCGCTTTGGCATCAATTTTGCCAAGACCCTCGGTCAGGTCTTTGGCCATGTCGGAATTGGACACGGCATTGGAGGTGACGGTCGCGACAATCGCCTTGTAGTGCGACAGCTGCAGAATATCGGGGTGCGGGTAAATATCCTGTACCATGCGCAGCAGACTTGCGCCCAGTGTTTCGTTCAAGACGTTTGATGCCGCAAAGGCCGCGCCGCCAAGCATTGCGCTTGTCGTGATGCCAGCCATGGTGGTTGTCATCAGGAACATTCGGCGGCTCATGCCTTCGTGCGTCTCATCAGATCTGTTCAGCCGGTGAATGGGTATAGTCATGTCGTCTCCTCCCAATTGGGTTCTTGTTTGCGGTCAAGCCGCTTGGTTTTCGCGCAGCGAAAGTGAAGAAAGCCGATCCTCCGCGGCTCTGATCAACGCTCCGGGAAAGCTGGTTTGGTGCATATTTTCGGGCATAAGTGCGAAAAGCGGCGCATGGGCTTCGGGGCGTAGCACCGGTGCGTCCGGAAAAGCCGCCTGGTGCAGCAGGCAAAGCTCGGCCCAGTGGCCGGGGTCAGGCAGATGCAGCAGGATTGCCGCATGCAGCAAAGCCACCCGGCCACTGCGCGTGCTGCGCCAGCGTTGCGCGGTGCCGGCCAGCTTGCGCTCACCGGCCAGCACATTCCACGCACCATCACAAAAGGCCCCCGGACATGCGCCCGTATGAGCCGAGATATCAAATCTGCTCAGCGCCTCGGTGAGCGTCCCGCAAATCAGACGATACCCGTCCTCAAGGGTAAAGCCAGATGGACAGGGCAAAACCATGGCCAGGTTCAGAGTGCAGGCCCCTTGCGGCACGATGCCGCCGCCCGTGCCGCGCGTCACGACACCAAGCCCCGCGCGTTTGATGTCACGCATCACCGACTGGGTGCCCGTGCGCCGGGCAATGGCAGAGGGCAGCACAAGCGCGCTTTCATCTGCCTGCCACAGCAGCAAGGCGGCTCGCCCGGCCTGCAACAGCGCGGCCTCACGCGCGATACCATCGGCGGCTGAGGCGAAGGGCGCGATGATCATGGTGAGAAGTCCTCGATCGTCTTGCACAGATGGGTCAGAAAATCGGCCGCAGGGGCACCATCGATGGCGCGATGATCAAAGGTTAGCGACAGCCCGGCATAGGATTTCCAGACCAGTGTACCGCCCTCCCGAACCGGCGTTTCGACACCGCGGCCGATGCCAAGGATCGCGATCTGGGGCGTATTGATGATCGGCGTAAATTGCTCAACCCTGGACAGGCCCAGATTGGACACCGTAAAGGTGCCGCCCGTCATTTCGGGCACTGTCAGCTTGTTCGTGCGTGCCCGTTCGGCCAGGTCGCGACGTGCCGCCCGAAGCTGTTGCAAGTCCATCTCGCCCGCCCTGAAAATCGCAGGCGCGGCAAGCAGGTTGCCCGGCAGGGCGATGGCCACACCAAGATCAATGTCCGCAGACAAATTTATCTCGCGCCCCTGCATTGTTCCATTGATGTCCGGGTGCGATTTTAGTGTTTGAACCACCGCGCCCATCACTAGGTCTTCGACCGAAAGTGATATCCCGTCGCTCTTGAACCGCGCTTTGGCGGCCAGCACAGCGCTCATGTCGGCGCGTGCATGGTGGGTCAGCTGGGCCGCCGTTTGGAGCGACGCAACCATCTTGTCTGCGATCATCGCCCGCGCACCGCGAAGGGGGACGATCGTCTGTTCAGTAAGCTCGAGCGTCATGAGATTGACCCGATGACATCGCCTTTGCCAGCGACCTCGTCCTGTGCTTTTGCGATGCTCAGGGTCCCGCTCGCGGGCGCTGTCACTTCATACTGAACCTTTGCGGTCATGATCTCGGCGATCAACGCGCCCTCGGAGACCTGAGCGCCATCGCTTGCCAACCAAGCTGTGATGACGCACTCGTCGTCACCTTCCCAAAGATCGCGATCTATGATGATATCCGTTGCCATTTTGGCATACTCCTATTGTTGCCTCCCCGACGGATCGGGGAGGTTGGGTTGTCTGGAATTGTTGATGGGATCAGGCCGGGACCGGGTCTTTACACATATCGCGGGCCGCTGTTACGATCTTGTCCGCGTTTGGCAGGCAATGTTGCTCCATCACACGGGCAAAGGGTATCGGCACATCGGGATAGGCGATGCGTTTGGGCGGCACCTTCAGATCGGCCATGTTGCTCTCGGTCACAGTGGCGATGATCTCGCCCGAGACGCCGTAGCTGTGATAATCTTCATCCACGACGATCAAGCGCCCGGTCTTGGCCACGCTGGCACGAACCGTGTCACGGTCCAAAGGCACCAGAGAGCGCAAATCGACCACTTCGGCGCTGATGTCTTGTTCCGCAAGCGTTTCGGCGGCTTTCAACCCGTGATGCACGCCTTGGGCAATCGACACGATGGTCACGTCGCGCCCTTCGCGGGCAATGGCGGCTTTGCCGATTTCCACTTCGTAGCTTTCTTCGGGGACGTGGGTGATGGCACCCGCTTCCGTTCCAAGCCACCCCATGCCTTGTAACCCCTTGTGATACATGTAGATTACCGGGTTTGGGTCGCGCAGCGCCGCTGTCATCAGACCTTTGGCGTCATAAGCGTTGGAGGGGCTAACCACCTTCATGCCCGGCAAATGCGCAAAGCTGCCATAGAGACATTGCGAATGCTGTCCCGCGTCGGAATAGCCACCCCCGGTCGATGTCATCAGCACCATCGGCACGTTGAACTTGCCGCCCGAGAAATAAGTATTCTTGGCCATCAGGTTGTAAATCGCGTCAAAGCACACGCCGAAAAAGTCGACGAACATCAGCTCGACCACGGGTTTCATACCGTCTTGCGCCGCGCCAACGGCCGCGCCGATAAAGCCGGTTTCAGAAATCGGCGTGTCGCGTACGCGCTCCTTGCCGAACTCTTCGAGCAAGCCGCGCGTATTGCCAAACACGCCGCCGAGTTCACCAATGTCTTCGCCCATGACAAAAACACCGTCATCAATGCGCATCTCCTGTGCAGTGGCCTCGGCCATCGCCCGCGCAATCGTCAGTTTACGTTCGTTTTCCATTGTCTTTCCTCCCTCTGCGCTTAGGCGAACACGGCTGTCAGCGCGTCTTCCGGTTTCGGATCGGCACTTTCGCGGGCAAAACGGATCGCTTCGTCCACAGCAGCCTGTGCTTTGGCTTCCATTTCATCCAATTCGGCGTCGGTGAAATTGCCGTCAGCCAGTAGTCTGGCGCGCATTGTCGGGATCGGGTCCTTCTCAAATAGCCCGTCCTTTTCACCGTCAGGACGGTAGCCTTCTGCATCCCCCATGAAGTGGCCGGCCAATCGATAGGTTTCGATCTCGATCAGCGTCGGACCTTCGCCGCGGCGCGCCCGCTCAATCGCTTCACCCGCGACTTCGTAAATCTTCAGAGGATCGTTATCTGGTACGAAATGGCCAGGAATTCCGTAGGCTGCCGCACGATCTGAATTGCGTTGGATTGCGGTCGAGGCCTCTTTCGACACGGAAATGCCCCAGGCATTGTCTTCAACCACCACCACCATCGGCAGCTTCCAGACCGCAGCCAGGTTCATCGCCTCATGAAAAGCCCCCTGGTTGGCGGCACCTTCACCGATGAAAGACACGGCGACACCCGTTTTACCCTGAATCTGACGCGACAGTGCCGCGCCTGCCGCGGGGCCCATACCCTGCGCGATAATGCCGGAACAGGCAAAGTTCACATCCGCATCGAAGATATGCATGTGACCACCGCGCCCGCCGGACAGGCCGGTCGCCTTGCCGAAAATCTCAGCGGCCATTTTTTTCAGATCCACGCCCTTCGCAATCGCCTGATGGTGAGGACGGTGTGTCGCAGTAACGATATCCTCCGCTTCGAGATGGGCGCAAACGCCGACTGCAACGGGTTCCTGCCCGTCCGACAGATGCATCTCGCCGGGAATGGGCCCGTCCGCCATGTTGAACACGGGCGTCTTCCCTTCCATGTAGATTTTCTCGATGGCATTTTCGAAGCGACGGCTTGTGACCATCTTTTCGTACATCCACGCCAATGTTTGTTTGTCTGGCTGCATTGTTTCTCTCCTCCTTAACGAAGGAAAGGCTGATGGACTCTTTGCAAGGAGAGTAGTGTTTTCCCAGGGCAGCGGGCCGAGTCGGAAAAACTGTCTCATCTCGTCTAAGTTGAGACACTCAATTAGACAGATTTGCGCCACTCGACATAGAGGCCGAGCGTGTTCGTCGCTGCAACAGCACGACTGCTCCGTGAGTCGAAACCATCCCACATTCAGCGAAATGCGCACAACCATAGTTTGTGTTCCCGCGCCTACAATCGTGCCTGCTTCGGAACGCACTATGCTCATCGATGCACTGCGCAGCATCCGAAATTTTGGGCTCACTGCCGATTTCGCTAATTTTCGATACTGGCGAGTAAATCTTCAAGCTCACATCTGTTTTCCGAGAGTGTGACCTCTGGGAAAAACAAAAAAGCCCCGCTCGAATGAGCGGGGCTTTTGGCGCAACAAGTGTTGCGGCTTATTCTTCGGCGGCTGCCGCTTCTTCTGCTTCACCTTCGTCGTCGCTATCGGACGATTTCAGACCAGATGGGGCTGACAGGTTGGCGATGACGAAGTCGCGGTCGATGGTTGCTTTTGCGCCTTCGGGCAGTGTCACATCAGAAATGTGGATCACATCACCGATTTCGCGGCCGGTCAGGTCAACAACCAGTTTCTCAGGGATGTCACCCGCGGTTACAACCAGCTCAACTTCGGGGCGAACCAGTGTCAGAACGCCGCCTTTTTTGATGCCAGGTGCTGTTTCTTCGTTGATGACTTCAACTGGAATGAACAGAGCCACTTTGGATGTGCGGCGCAGGCGCATGAAATCAACGTGCGTTGGCAAGTCTTTGACAACATCGCGCTGAACGTCGCGGCAGATGACGCGGACGTCTTCTTGGCCTTCAACTTGCAGGTTCCAAAGTGTGGACTTGAAGCGACCGGCTTTCAGGTTTTTCAGCAAAACGTTGAATGGGACGTTGATCGGAAGTGGCTCCGCGTCACCACCAAAAACGATGCCCGGAACCTGGCCGTCACGACGTGCCTGACGAGCGGCGCCCTTGCCTGTCCCCGTGCGTTCCGTAGCTGTGAGATTAGGAATCTCTTTAGCCATTTGTATTCTCCATAAGATAGGGCAGGGTGCCTCCAAGGCTGTCACCCCGCGTTGAAGCTGTGCGCGTAGACTGGATTGGGTGGGATTGCAAGATGTTTCCTTGCCAGAAAGCATCTTGCTACTTGGTTTGGCGGTGGGGCTTAATCGCAGTTCGCAAAAATCTTTTCCGAAAGAGTTTGCGTTTAAAATTATTAGGTGTGCTCTGAATGGTCTCGATTTGGAAAAAGATGGGTTATCTTGCCCTCACAATACTGGCGCTGAGTCTGGCGCAGCCCGCATCATCGCAGCAAAAGAAAAGCTTAGCGTCCGTGTTGGAAGCGTGTTGGGCTGTTGTGTCCGAGCAGGATCCAGACGTCTTCGCCTGGCTTGATCTGGAGTTCCAGAAAGAGGACGTTCTTGAAGACGGGGCCGTCAATACAATTTGGACAGGAACACAGCTCACCGAATATGGAGAAATCGAGTTGAAAGCCTTGGTTCGAGAGGGGGTATTGTTTGACTGCTCTATGCTGACATACCCTGAGCCGGATGGGAAAAATTTGATCGGTTTTGAGGAAGCGAAGGGTGTTTTGGAAAACTGGTTTGCTCAGAAATTAGACCAAGACGGCTTTTTGGGTGGGGACAACCGGCGTGGCTTCTTTGAACTTAAGCGCTGCGCCAGAGGGAAACCAGCGGTGAGCGCCTTTGTCGTCAGCATGATCCCCGAAGATCCAGATATTATACTGCCCAAAGACACGCCGATTCCCGGCAACATTAGGTTTGCGGTGTTCCTTTTCAATCCGCTCAACCTAACAGGTTGCGCGGAACGAGGGGCTTTGTAACCTTCTAAATCGGCTCTTTGCGGGGAATGCTCAAAGCGCTTTGACACAGAGCGTTGCAAATCGTGTTTGGACGCTAACGAATAGCCGTGTCACCACTCGCCCCATGCTACGTGATATTTATATTTCTCGCGGACCTCTGGCCGCTTTTGCCGCCGAAGGTCTGTTCTGGGGTAGCTTCGCCTCTTTGGTACCGGTCATTAAATCTCAGGTTGGGCTGAGCGATGGTGAATTTGGCGTTGTCATGCTTATTGCCGCCCTTGGGGCCGTTTGCGCGATGTGGCTCGCGCCTAAGGCGGAACAGAAGCTTGGCCGTTGGACATTGCCGGTGCTGGCAGCCTTTATGGCCACTGCATTCCTGTTTCCGGGTCATGCCAACACCGGAGCGTTTCTGGCGATTGCGATGATGGCGGCAACCATTGGAT
This sequence comes from Pelagimonas sp., assembly GCF_050633425.1. GTDB lineage: Bacteria > Pseudomonadota > Alphaproteobacteria > Rhodobacterales > Rhodobacteraceae > Pelagimonas. The sequence goes on from NZ_JBOEGM010000013.1 coordinate 116,801, forward strand.
CCGGTTCGCTGGATGTGGCCATGAACGCGCGTATTTCTGTGCTGGAAGGGACCTCAGGGCGCCCGTTGATGAACCTTGCCCATGGCATTTTCTCGGTCTCATATGCGATGTCCGCTTTGGCCGGCGGGTTCGGACGCGAAGCGGGCTGGTCGCCTGCCATGATTTTCACAGCCCTCGTCGGAGTTTGTTTGCTCCTGATCGTCCAAATGATCGCGGCCCCGGTGCCCGATCCAGAGCAAAGCGAAGAAGATCTCGCACCGCGTCGTCTGTCTTGGGTCTTACTCGTCCCTGCGGGGTTGATTGTTTTGCTTGCCTTTATGTCTGAGCAGGCCACCGAAGGCTGGTCGGCTTTGCATCTTGAACGCGGATTGGGAGCAGGGGCGGCAGAAGGCGCACTTGGCCCGGCAATATTAGGGATCACCATGGCGATTGGACGCTTGTCCGGGCAAGTGATCGTGCATTACTGGTCTGAGGCCGTGGTGATCCGTGCCGCGACTGTTTTGGCGGCGATCGGATCAGTCGTGGCCGCCTGGGCTCCTAATTTGGCGGTGGCCTATTTAGGCTTTGGCCTGCTTGGCATGGGGGTGTCGGTGGTCGCACCAATGGCGTTTGCCTGGGTCGGACGGATGGTCTCGTCAGAAAAGAAAGCCTTGGCAATTTCGCGCATTGCTGTGTTGGGGTACGCAGGCTTCTTTATTGGGCCTCCTATGATGGGCTTCTTGGCTGAAAATTTTGGGTTGCCCGTGTCGTTTACCGCGATTTCCATCCTGCTATTGCTGGTCCCTTTGGTGCTTGTCCCAATGGTGTCTCGGTATCGTCCCTAAGGGCCTGAGCTTAATCGCCATACGCTATCGCAAATGTAAAAGGCCGGGGTGTTACCCGGCCTTCTCTTTATTTCCAGTTGTCTGAAAAGTCCTTGGGGATCATGAGGATATCTTTCCCGACGTTTTTGATGTCGGTGTGACCGGTCAGCGCCATGGACACGTCCAGTTCCTTGTGGATAACCTCCAACGCCTTCGTTACGCCCGCCTGTCCCATGGCACCAAGCCCATACACATAGGCCCGACCAATCCAGCACCCCTTGGCCCCCATCGCGACGGCCTTAAGCACGTCCTGACCAGAGCGCACACCACTATCAAGATGCACTTCGATTCTGTCGCCAACCGCATCCATAATCTGTTCAAGGGCTCTGATCGAACTCAACGCGCCATCGAGCTGGCGACCGCCATGGTTGGATACAATAATCGCATCCGCCCCAACGTTGCAGGCTTCCAGAGCGTCGCGCGGATCAATGATGCCTTTGATGATCAACGGGCCATCCCACATTTTGCGAAACTCGCGAATACGGTCCCAGTTCAGCGATTGATCAAAGGCTTCAGCCGTCCAGGACGACAGCGAAGAGGCGTCTTCTACGCCAGTGGCATGCCCAACAATATTGCCAAAGAACCGCCTTTTGGTTTGCAACATTCCAAGGCCCCATTGGACTTTGGTCATCATGTTGGCCACGGATTTTGGGGTCAATTTTGGCGGGGCCGAGAGACCGTTTTTCAAATCCTTGTGCCGCTGGCCTAACATCTGCAAGTCTACAGTGATCACCGCTGCTGAACATTTGGCAGCCTTGGCACGATCGAACAGACGCTGCATAAAATCATCGTCTTTCAGTGTATATACCTGCATCCAAAACGGCTTGTCGGTGTTGTCAGCCACATCTTCGATGGAACAAATTGACATTGTCGACAAGCAATAGGGAACGCCGAAATCGCCTGCGGCCTTGGCGGCTTTGATTTCTCCGTCAAAATGCTGCATTCCTGTCAGGCCGACTGGGGCCAGAGCCACCGGCATCGACACATCTTGGTCAATCATTTTGGTTTGGGTCGTGCGGCCGGCCATGTCGACAGCAACACGTTGGCGCAGATAGAGTTTGTCAAAATCCGAGCTGTTTTCGCGAAAGGTTTGCTCAGTCCAACTCCCGGACTCGCAATAGTCATAAAACATCTTGGGGACACGGCGTCGATAGATGCGTTTGAGGTCTTCGATTTCGGTAATGACAGGCATGGCGCTCTCACGAATTGGTCGAATTGGTAAGGAACGGTTACCAATGCGGCGAAAAACTTGCAATAGAACAGTTCATGCCTGCGTCACCACGGCAGTTTTAAGGAGGCGTTCATTGCTTTGCGTTACCGATAGGACAAAGTGGCAATTGGGAACTTCTTTATGAAGGGCATGGTTTTTACAGAATTGTTAGAGATGGCCGAAAACGCCTTGGGCGAAGAGGCGATGGATCAAATTTTAGCGGCACTCAATCTTGAAAGTGACGCGGCCTATACAGCTGTCGGCAACTATCCATGTAAGGAACTAATGCAGATCGTTGGTGCGGTCAGCGATTATAGCGGTGCCTCGGTGGAGGAGTTACAGCGCCAATTTGGGGCTTGGATGCTGCGGCGATTTTCTCAAGGCTATCCGGACTTTTTCTCGTCCAAAAGCAACGTGTTAGATATGCTTGATTCGATTGAAAACGAAGTCCACGTTGAGGTTCGTAAGCTCTACCCAGATGCTGAGCTGCCACAATTTGAAACCCGTCGCCCAGATGAGAGAAGTTTGGAAATGACTTATAAGTCCAGTCGGCCACTTGTCTCGTTTTGCCGTGGTCTCATCGAGGAATGTGTCACCCATTTTGGCCATGCTGCGGATGTGATCGTCGATGACCAAAGCGAAAATAACGCAGGGCAAGCGGTGTTCTTGGTGCGAATGGCTGCATAATCATGACAATGGTTGATTCTCAGGCCTCGGACGACCGCGTTTCGCGCCAAAGGTACCTGAGAGAGCGAAAAGCACGAGAGCAGGCAGAAAAGCTCTTGGAAGACAAAAGCCGAGAGCTTTATGACGCTTACCAAGAGTTGAAGGCGCAGGCTCAGGGTTTGGAAACAACCGTTCGGTCCCGGACGTCCGATCTTGAAGATGCAAAGTCACGGGCAGAAGACGCAAATGACGCCAAAAGCGCGTTTCTAGCAATGATCAGCCATGAAATTCGGACGCCTTTGAATGGTATTCTTGGAATGTCGACTGCTCTGCAGGAAGCCGGATTGGATGACACAAGTGCGGATATGGTTGGTGTGATCCAGTCTTCTGCTGACGCGCTGTTGGATTTGCTGAATGACTTGTTGGACCTATCCAAAATCGAAGCTCGCCAGATGGAGCTTGAGGATGTCAGCTTCAATTTATCTAAAGTCATCCGAGAGGCGCATAAACTGTTTGGGTCAAAGGCTTCGCAGAAAGGCCTGCAATTTGACCTCGAATTTGGCGCTGGTATGCGCGGTCATGTCCGGGGCGATCCGACACGGGTCCGGCAAGTCCTATCCAACCTGTTGTCCAATGCAGTGAAGTTTACAGAAGCCGGGGGGATAAGCGTTGATACATCGGTTGAAGAGGACGTTTTGACCATGACCGTAACTGATACCGGGGTTGGTATTTCCGACGTTGGGCAAGATCAGTTGTTTCAGGCTTTTAAGCAGGCTGATACGTCGATCACGCGGAAGTTTGGCGGGACAGGATTAGGATTGGAGATTTCTCGTCAGATGTGCATCCTGATGGGGGGCGACTTGACCTATGCGCCGAACAAGACGCGTGGTTCCGTTTTTACTGCGACGATGCACGTCACCCCAAGTGAGAAGAGCGAAACCGGCCAAAGTACCACTGAAATTGGAAGCGACGCGATCCTTGCCCGGCGCACTTGGCGTGTCTTGGCGGCAGAGGACAATAAAACAAACCGAAAAGTTTTGGAACTGCTTCTCAAACGGTACAATTTCGACCTTCGGATCGTTGATGATGGCGCTCAGCTGGTCAAAGCCTTTCAGGCAGACCCAGCCGACATTATCCTAATGGATGTTAACATGCCTATCCTGTGTGGCCTCGAAGCGGCGGCCAGAATTCGCGTGTATGAGCGCGCCAAGCGCATGCAGCCCGTGCCGATAATTGCGCTCACAGCCAACGCTATGACACATCAAGTTTCCGATTACTTAAGACGGGGAATGGACGCGCATGTGTCCAAGCCGATACGACGGGAAGAACTTGCTGATTGTATGGCGCGCTTGTTAGACAATCACGCCGAGTGAGCACCATCCGCTAGGGATTTCACAAAGGAGAGTACGTCACTCACAGGCTTGCCCGACGCCATCTCACTTACAATTGCTGAGCCGACCACACAGCCATCTGCAACAGAGGCGATATCGCGCGATGTTTCGGGCGTGCGAATGCCAAACCCAACGATCACCGGCAGATCGGTTTTGGCTTTGATGCGTTTCACCTCTGGCGAAACATCCCCTGCTTGGGCGGCTGCGGCACCGGTAATTCCTGTGATGGACACATAATAGACAAAACCGGAGGTGTTTTGGAGCACCTTTGGTAGCCTCTTGTCATCTGTTGTCGGCGTTGCCAAACGAATGAAGTTTAACCCGGCCTTTTGGGCTGGAATACACAACTCTTCGTCTTCTTCCGGGGGGAGGTCGACAATAATCAGGCCGTCAATCCCCACCTCTTTGGCGTCAGCTAGAAAGGTATCGACCCCGCGCGAGTAAATGGGGTTGTAATATCCCATCAAAACGATCGGGGTTGAATTATCGCCTTTGCGAAATTCGCGAACCATGTCCAATGTCTTGCTGAGCGTCATGCCGCCATCAAGCGCACGTTGACCTGCCAATTGGATGGTTTCACCGTCGGCCATAGGGTCCGTGAACGGCAAGCCAAGCTCGATGATATCCACACCCGCCTCTGGCATCCCCTTCATCAGTTCAAGGGACCGCTCAACATTGGGGTCACCGGCCATGATGTAGGCGACAAAGGCTTTTTTCCCTTGTTCAGCGAGCTGGGCAAATTTGGTGTCGATACGAGTCATGGGGCTCTCCGCAGGATGGTCAGGCCGTGTTGCCGGAAGCAGAGCAGAAAATCAATGCCATCTGGAAAATAGACCGGGGCGAACACAATAGATGTGGGTTTGTGACAGTTTTTTGACAGGGGTCAAGGCGGGGTGGTCGAGAGGTCGCTAACTTAGGCGCAAAGACAGTGAAAGGATTCTCTATGACCACAGTACGGACCTCAACCAACGCCACCAAACCCGTTGTCGCCAAGACGTCAGCCCAACCGTCGCAAAAGCCCAACGGGGCTGCGGAGCCTGCCGCCACAGCGCAGACACCGGTTGTTGGGGCCCCTAGTTCTGCGGCAAATGTTAGTAAGCAACCGTCGCCAGAAGCTATTCGCCAAGCCTTTGAATCTGGGAAATACCCTTATTCCGACAAGCTGTCGCGCAAAAGCTATGAAAAAGAAAAAGCCATGCTGCAGGCCGAACTTTTGAAGGTTCAGCTATGGGCGCAAGAAACCGGCGAAAAATTTGTGTTGCTGTTCGAGGGTCGTGACGCGGCCGGTAAAGGCGGCACAATCAAACGTTTTACCGAACACCTCAACCCTCGGAATGCTCGCGTTGTCGCTCTCAATAAGCCGACGGACGAAGAACGCGGCCAGTGGTACTTCCAGCGGTATATTGATCATCTGCCAACGGCCGGAGAAATCGTCTTATATGATCGGTCATGGTATAACCGGGCCGGCGTTGAGCGGGTTATGGGGTTCTGTGAACCCAATGATTACCTTGAGTTTATGCGCCAAACACCCGATCTGGAACGGATGTTGGTACGGTCTGGGATCAAGCTGTATAAATACTGGTTCTCGGTCACCCAAGAGGAGCAGAAAGCGCGTTTTGACAGCCGTGAAATGGATCCGCTCAAACAGTGGAAGCTGAGCCCGATTGATAAGGCGTCGCTTGGCAAATGGGATGATTACACCGAAGCCAAAGAGGCGATGTTCTTCTATACAGATACGGCCGATGCGCCGTGGACTGTGATCAAGTCGAACGACAAGAAACGCGCCCGATTGAATTGCATGCGTCATTTCCTGTCGACGATTGATTATCCGGGCAAGGATCTCTCGATCGCTCAGCCTGCTGATCCATTGATTGTGGGCGGTGCAAGCCATGTGATCCATCGCTCGGATCACATCCTCGGGACAGCGCTTCATCCTGATACGCGCAAATCGAGTTCTTAACTCAGTCGGGCCGTGCCTCGTTTAGGGCGCGGCCCAGCCAGTCGTGCAGAGGGTTCATTTCGCGAAAGGCCGTCTGCAAAGCCTGCATCGGATCAGCGGCTAGGGCCTCCTCCAGATCATCCCGCCAAGCAACCAAGCCCTTACAGCGCAAAAGCGTTTCGTGTGGATGGTTGGACGGGTAGGGTGCCGGGACGCGTTTGAGCGCCGGTTCATCCAAGCGCCATCCACCGGCTTGCAAAAGTGTTGAAAGTTCTTTGTCCTTATCCGCATCAACGGCTGATCGGTATCGATCTAGCTGAGATTTCTCAAAAGACATCACCCCTCCGCCCACAGTTGCATAGCTCGTCGACAGTCCAAGCATCCAACTGCGTCCATCGGGCAAAGACCAAAGCACATGCAAATGAGTGTGATACGGAGTCTTATCTTTGGAAAACCGCACATCGCGATGCGGACGAAACACCTTGGCCTTTGGTGTGACACCTTTGGTTTCGTCGAACCATGCCCCCATATCGTGGGATAATTTTTCCGCAGGCCGTTTCAAAAGCGCGTCACACCGCGACTTGTGTTCATGAAACCAATCCCGATTGTTGTTTGCTTCTAGCTCCGCGAGGAATGCTCGGCTGTCATCGAATAAATTTTTGGTCTCAACAGTCGCAGACATTTTACACCTCACATGCTCGAAATACTTTCCTCTGCATAGCACATCTTATGGATGTCTGCCTGGTTGCTCTTGCGTCATCAGGAGAATCCTTGCGCAACTCAGGGCACAGGCTTAGGTGCTGAGAATGACAAAAACAGAGATGACATATGTGCAGCACGGACGTTCCGTGCTGGTGCTGGGCTTGCCGCTTGTGGGCGGTCATTTGGCGCAGTTTGCGATCGGTTTGACCGACACGATCATGATGGGCTGGTACGGAGTGTCTGAGCTGGCGGCCATGACCTTGGCCGGGTCGTTTTTCTTTTCGTTGCTTTTGTTTGGCTCGGGCTTTGCTTTTGCGGTTATGCCGATGGTCGCTGAATTTGCGACGCAAGACGATGATCAGCAAATTCGGCGCTCGACGCGTATGGCTCTGTGGTGGTCGCTGTTGTTTTTTGCGTCGGTCATGCCGCTGATGTGGTTTTCAGGCACGATTCTAGGAGCAATGGGGCAGGAACCTGATGTGGCGGCAAATGCCCAAATCTATTTGCGTATTGCTGGTTGGGGGATGTTGCCGGCGCTGGGCGTGATGGTTTTGAAGAGCTATCTGGCAGGGTTGGAGCATACTCGGATTGTGCTCTGGATCACTTTGGCTTCGGCTGTCGTCAACATAATCGCCAATTATGCCTTGATTTTTGGTAATTGGGGGGCCCCTGAGCTTGGCCTCCAGGGCGCAGCGATTGCGTCGGTTTTGTCGACTTTGGCCGGGGTGGCCTTGACGATCCTCTATGCCATTAGAAAACTTCCGCATCATCAATTGTTTGTCAGGTTTTGGAAGCCGGATACTGATATGTTTATGCGGGTCTTTAAACTTGGTTTTCCCATTGGGCTTACCACGTTGGCCGAGGTCGCGCTTTTCGCCTTTTCGGCTGTGTTGATGGGCTGGCTTGGTGAAGTGCCGCTTGCGGCGCATGGTGCCGCGTTACAGATCGCAAGCGCGACTTTCATGATGCATGTCGGTTTGTCGAATGTCGCCACGATCCGAGCAGGCAATGCGAAAGGGCGCGGTGATCCGCCTCATCTGGTGAGGGGATCAAAGGTGGTGATATTTATGTCCCTGTGCCTTGTGGCGATTGCCACGGCGGCTTTTTTGATCTTTCCCGAAGCCCTCTTGGGAATTTTCTTTGATCCAAACGAGGCGCATTTGGACGAATTGCTGCGGATCGGTACCATCTTATTGGCTTTGGCGGCGCTGTTTCAATTGGTTGATGCAATGCAGGTTATCCATTTGGGTTTGTTGCGCGGATTGATGGATACCAAGGTTCCGATGGTTATGGCGGCTTTTGCTTATTGGATCATCGGCTTGCCGTCCGCCTATGTTTTCGGCTTTGTTGTCGGCTGGGGGGCGGTTGGAATCTGGATCGGGTTGGTGGTTGGTTTGGGCCTTGCGGCGGTGCTTTTGGCGTGGCGTTTTTGGACCCATGCGGTGCCACGCTTCGGAACCGCTTGAGTTGCCGACAGATAGGCCCTAGAAGCAGCCCGTCATAACAAAGGAGCTGCCAGCATGGGCTTTCGGATGGGAATCGTGGGTCTGCCCAATGTGGGTAAGTCGACCTTGTTCAATGCGCTGACCAAAACCGCCGCCGCTCAGGCTGCGAACTTTCCGTTTTGTACGATCGAGCCGAACGTCGGCGACGTAGCCGTACCGGATGCGCGTCTTGATAAACTGGCGGCAATTGCCGGTTCAAAACAGATCATTCCGACACGCATGACCTTTGTGGACATCGCTGGTCTGGTCAAAGGCGCGTCCAAGGGCGAGGGGCTGGGCAACCAGTTCTTGGCAAATATCCGCGAAACCGATGCGATTGCACATGTGCTGCGGTGTTTTGAAGATGAGGATGTGACCCATGTGGATGGTCGCGTTGATCCTGTTGCAGATGCGGAAACCATCGAAACAGAGCTGATCATTGCGGATATGGAATCGCTGGAAAAACGACTTCAGACCATCACCCGCAAAGTACGTGGTGGCGACAAAGAAGCGGTCCAACAAGAACGCCTGATGAAAGATGCGATGGCGATGCTTGAACAAGGCAAGCCAGCACGTTTGGTTGAGGTCGACGAAGAGGACATGAAGGCCTGGAAAATGCTGCAATTGCTGTCGACCAAGCCGGTTCTCTATGTGTGCAACGTGGACGAAGGCGAAGCATCAACCGGAAATCATCTGTCTGAAAAGGTGGCTGAAATGGCGGCTGAACAGGGCAACACTCATGTGGTGATTTCGGCCAAGATCGAAGAAGAGATTAGCCAGCTTGAGGACGACGAAGCCGAGATGTTCCTGAGCGAACTTGGTCTTGAGGAAGCTGGCCTGGATCGGCTTATCAAGGCGGGTTATGAGCTTTTGCACCTTGAAACCTACTTTACCGTCGGCCCCAAAGAGGCGCGCGCTTGGACGATCAAGCAAGGCACCCTTGCCCCGCAGGCCGCTGGTGTCATCCACGGTGATTTTGAGCGCGGGTTTATCCGCGCCGAAACAATTGCTTATGACGATTATTTGTCATGCAACGGTGAAAACGGTGCCAAGGATGCTGGCAAAATGCGGGCAGAAGGCAAAGGCTATCTGGTTAAAGATGGCGATGTGTTGCACTTTCTGTTCAACACCTAAGCCAGACCAAATAAAGCAGACCAAGCCGCATGATTAGTCATGCGGCTTTTTTGTTGGATGTGACGACCTTGCCGTTTCAAGAGATTCGCGGGTGCGGTTCAAGTGAACTCAACCTGTAAGAGGTTCGCCTGAGCGCAGTTGAGGAGAGTCAAAACGTCAGCTGACATTTCAACCGATGGCAGTCTTCAAGACAATTCTCTTCAAGGCGGGCAGGGGACGACACCCTAACCTGGCGCGGCGGTGATGACGATGTTACGGGCGGAATAAAGTCCCAATGACAGCTTCACAGGGCTCGACACTGACCTAGATGATGCCTTCTTCGAGTATATGTCAGGATACTTTTTTGCCGGCTCTACGTCTGATCTTGTCCAACTAAGCGAGGGGACTGGTGAACTATAGGACCAACCCCCACATAGTTGTCGGCCTCCAATACGAGAGCATGTTCCGAGTCCCTAGAGACGTCTGAACCAGTCTGACCCCGTGGCAACGGGGGGCTTTTTGCTTTGACCAGACATGCTAGGAAGGGTAAAGAAATATTCTGAAATTAATATATGAAAAGATATGGATCGGGCATTGCTATGACGGCCAAAAATGACGCGCCTCACGAGAGCAAATTACAACATCTTCCGGTGACTTTGTTTGCTACGGTCATGGGCCTTGCTGGTACATCTTTGGCGCTGCACATGGCCGAGACCCAGATGGGGTTTGGTCATGCGATGTCGCGCAGTCTCCTCTGGATGACGGTGCTCGATTTCGCTGTGATCTTGGCGTTTTATGGGCTGAAAGCAATCCGGTTCCCCAAAACGATCACCGAAGAATGGCTCCACCCGGTCAAGCTTGCGTTTTTTCCTGCGATTTCGATATCGCTTTTGCTTCTGGCAACTGCCATGCGCGGCGATGCGCCCCTTGTTGCACGTGGGCTTTGGTGCCTTGGTGCGGCGTTGCAAGCTGGGCTGACATTGGCCGTGATTTCTGGTTGGATAGGTCGGCGGCCTTTCCAACCCATGCATATTTCACCTGCTTGGTTTATTCCTGCGGTAGGCAATGTGGTCGCCCCGATTGCAGGTATTCCACTGGGCTTTGTCGAACTCAGCTGGCTGTTTTTCGCGACCGGGATGATATTTTGGGTGGTGCTTTTGACCCTCGTGATGAACCGCCTCATCTTTCACGATCCCTTGCCTGGTCGGCTCTTGCCGACATTGGCTATCCTAATTGCCCCACCAGCCGTCGGATTTTTGGCGTGGCTCCAGCTTAATGGTGGCGTGCTCGATCCCTTCGCCCGCATTCTGTTTTATGCGGCGATCACGTTTTTTGCGATTGTGTCTGTTCAGGCTCGCGGGTTTTTGAAACTGCCCTTTGCCCTGTCATTCTGGGCACTTAGCTTTCCAATTGCGGCCCTATCACTTGCCACCTTTCGCTACGCTGACCTAAGCTCATCACAACCCCATTCAATCCTTGCCGTTGCGTTCTTGATCGTCTTGGTCTTGGTCGTCTTAGGTTTGATCTGGCGAACAGGCCTTGCTGTACTGCGTGGGGAAATCTGTCAGCCTGAGTGAATTACTCAGACTGAGAGAAGAGCGCAGGATTGTCATGACGTATCTGCGGAAGGACCTGTTGTGCCTTGCTCAGATGCGTTTTGAGCAGTGATTTCGCGCAATCAGTCTGGCCAGAGCTCAATGCGTCAAGGATATCATGATGTTCCTTCAGAGAGTCTTTTCGGTGGAACGCTTGGGTCAGCCAGCGCACACGATCCAAGTGGCCCTTTTGCTCCAATATCAGCGACCAAATATGCCCACGGCCAGCCAGATCGCACAGCTTGTGGTGAAATGACTCGTCCAGAGCATTGAATTCAGTACCATTATTTTCAAGCATGGCTTGTTCTTGACGGTCGAGTATATCTGCCAAAGATTTGAGACGATCCGCGCTCAGGGGCGGTAGCTCTTGGAGGCAGGCGCATTCCAAAGCCCTCCGAATGAACATCGCGTTTAACACTTGCTCTTCAGAAATTCGAGACACCAGAGTGCCTCTTTGTGGTAGGATTTCGACGTAGCCACGTTGCGACAGCCGGAAAAAGGCGTCGCGTACGGGCTGGCGCGAGACGCCAAGCTGCTCTGCGATATCAGCTTCAGAAAGCCGTTCCCCTGGTCGCAAATCCAATTTGGTGATGGCTTGGAAAAGGTTGTCAAACACTCGGTCGGTGATTGATCGCGCGGGGCGCATAATTTTGGTTTTCATAGGTTGGCAGACCTGACACAATTTGTGACAGTATATTGCCGAAAAGAATTGTTACAATTCTAACCGTTAAGAATGGTTAACGGGTTGAGCCAACAAGCATCAGCTATCCGCTGTGATTGTGTCGCGCAAAAAACCTATGTTTGTCGGTGTCTTCCACAGGACGCCCTGTATAGACCTCAATATAATCCGGCATGGCATTGATGCGCTCAGAGCGGTCTTCGTAAACCTGCATCGAAATGTATCCGATCTGGGTGTAGACGATTGTCATCGCCCTGACCTTGGCCTGAGCCGCTGAATACCCAAACCGTTCAAACATCTGCTGAATAGCCTTGCCGCGGGCGGCATCCGCGTCATCCAAACGCTTTTGCAGGCCGAAATCATTGCGCGCCCAGTTGCGGATCGCCAAATCAAGCTTGGCATCAAAGAGGGTCTCATCCAGCCAACAGTCAAACAGATTGAACATCGCCTCGGTTATGCTTTCCGCATAAGCCTCTGCTCTGGATATCAAATTACCGGTGTTTTTCTCTTCCCACCGGCTGACAATGGCATCCAAAAGCGCATCTCGATCTTTGAAATGCCAATAGAAACCGGTGCGTGCCAAGCCGAGCTTTTTGGCAAGCGGCATGACTTTGACCGCATCAACTCCGTTTTGCGTGAGCAACTCATACGCAGCGTCGAGCCAGACAGCTTCACTGCCTTTTTGTCGGGGATGTTCGGTCATGATCTCTTTTTATCAGTGACATCGCGTATTCACAAGTTTCTTGACACATGTGTCAAGTTTGAAGGACGCTCATGTCATGAGAGACTCAGCCGAGGGAGGGCCCGACATGCAACTAGAGACCCAGGAAAAAGTTCGGCGCCGACGCAGATCGGGCTCCAAGCCCCAGCGCAGTTCCGCGCCCGGCCAAAATCCGCACCTTTATGTGCCTTATATCACTCGGAAAATTCCGCCATATGACCTGCTGGGAGACGAAGGGCTGAGCCAAATCGAAGCGGCCTGTGATCGGATTTTGTCGGATATCGGCATGGAGTTTCGCGATGATCCCGAGGCGGTCGATCTGTTCCGCAAGGCTGGGGCAGATGTCACCCCGGTTGCGCAAAACGCATGGAACTTGCGCTTTGAGCCGGGCATGGTGCGCGATCTTCTGAAAACTGCGCCGGCGCGGTTTACCCAACTTGCTCGTAACCCTGAAAAGTCGGTGGAAATAGGAGGTGACGCCACAGTTTTTGCACCGTCCTACGGCTCTCCGTTTGTGATGGATCTCGATCAGGGGCGGCGATATGGCACGATCCAGGATTTCGAGAATTTTGTGAAACTGGCGCAATCTTCACCTTGGCTACATCACTCAGGCGGTACAATTTGCGAGCCAACGGACATCCCGGTGAACAAGCGGCATTTGGACATGGTCTATGCCCATATGCGCTATTCTGACCGGCCATTTTTGGGGTCTATCACCGCCCCAGAACGTGCAGCTGACAGTATCGAAATGTGCCGCGTTTTATTTGGCGAAAGCGTCGTTGACCAAAACTGCGTGATCATGGGAAACTTCAACACCACGTCGCCGTTGGTTCTTGATGGTGTCACCACAAAAGGCATTCGTGAATACGCGGCAGCCGGGCAGGGGAGCATCCATTTGCCCTTCTTGCTTGGCGGGGCCGTCTCACCTTTGACAATGGCAGGCGCTTGCGCACAATCCTTGGCTGAAAGCATGGTGTCTTGTGCATTGACGCAACTCGTTCGCCCCGGTGCGCCTGCGATTTTGGCGGCATTTCTCAGTTCTATGTCGCTGCGCTCGGGGTCTCCGACGTTTGGCACACCTGAACCTGCGCTGGGGTCGCTTGTCATGGGGCAATTGGCCCGTCGTTTGGACATGCCGCTACGATGCGCAGGCAGCTTTAGCACCTCCAAGCTCCCCGATGCCCAAGCCATGCAGCAAAGCATGATGTCGATGATGTCCGCCATTCAAAGCGGCGGGCATTACATTTTGCATTCGGCGGGGTTTTTGGATGGCTTGCTGTCGATGTCCTATGAGAAATTCGTCATGGATACAGATATGTGCGGGGCCCTGCATGCCTATCTGAACGGTTTTGAGGTCAATCAGGACAGTTTGGGTGTGGAAGCCCTCGCGCAGAATGGTCCGGGCGAGCATTTGTTCGGAACCGACCACACCCTGCGCCACTATGAAACCGCCTATTGGGATAGCGGTTTGAACGATGATCAACCCTTTGAAACATGGGACGAACAGGGGGGGATTGACGCGGCGAGCCGGTCGAACCAACGTTGGAAAGCGACCTTGCAAACATATGAGGCACCGCCGTTGGATATCGCGACCGACGAGGCGCTCAAGGATTTTATGGCGCGTAAAAAGGCCAGCATGACCGATATGTGGTACTAAGGAACAAAACAGATGTCGACCGACCCGCTTTTGCAGCCCTATCAGCTCAAACATCTCACTTTGCGCAATCGTATTATGACGACCAGTCATGAACCGGCCTATCCCGAAGACGGCATGCCCAAACAGCGGTATGCCGCGTATCATGCCGAACGTGCCAAGGCTGGGGTGGCTCTTGCCATGACGGCGGGGTCGGCTGCGGTCAGCAAAGACAGCCCGCCGGTTTTTAACAATATCCTCGCCTACAAGGACGAGGTGGTGCCATGGATCAAGGATCTCACCGATGCCTGCCATGACCATGGCTGTGCGGTGATGATCCAGTTGACACATCTGGGGCGTAGAACCGGTTGGGCCAAGGGTGATTGGTTGCCCTCGGTGGCACCGGGACCGCACCGGGAACCGGCACATCGTAGCTTTCCCAAAGTGATTGAAGATTGGGATATCGACCGTATCATAACCGATTTCGCCGATGCGGCTGAGCGGATGCAAGCGGGCGGTATGGATGGAATTGAACTTCAGGCCTATGGCCATTTGCTGGAACAATTCTGGTCGCCGCTTAGCAATCAACTCGATGGGCCTTATGGCGCGGACACCATGGAAAATCGTCTTCGGTTCTCGATGGATGTGCTGTCTGCCATTCGCAAGCGCGTTGGGCCTGACTTTATTGTCGGGGTCCGTTTTACCGCTGACGAAGCTCAGCCTGGCGGTACGACGCCAAAAGAGGGGCTGCAGATTGCCCAGATGCTCAAAGACACTGGGCAGGTCGATTTTCTCAATGTGATCCGCGGCCGCATTCACACGGACCCGGCCATGACCGATGTGATCCCGGTTCAGGGAATGAAAAACGCCCCTCATCTCGATTTTGCTGGCTCGGTGCGTGCGGCAACCGGAATGCCGACCTTCCATGCTTCCAAAATCCCGGATGTCGCCACGGCCCGCCATGCGGTGTCAGCAGGTTTGCTGGACATGGTCGGAATGACGCGGGCCCACATGGCCGACCCGCATATTGTCCGCAAGATTGTTGAAGGGCGAGAGGAGGATATCCGCCCATGCGTTGGCGCAACCTATTGTCTTGACAGGATTTATGAGGCCGGCGATGCGTTGTGCATGCATAACGCAGCCACCGGGCGAGAGTTGAGCATGCCTCATGTCGTGCCTGTTGCCGACGTGGCCAAAAAGGTTGTTGTGGTGGGCGCTGGTCCCGGCGGATTAGAGGCGGCGCGTGTCGCAGCTGAGCGCGGGCATCAGGTGACTGTATTCGAGGCCCAACCCGATCCCGGCGGGCAAGTTCGCTTGACAGCCCGGAACGAGAGACGGCGCGAAATGATCAGCATCATTGATTGGCGCATGGTGCAATGCGCGGCCCGTGGAGTTGAGTTTCACTTTAACACATGGGCCGAGGTGTCTGATGTGACGGCCTTATCCCCCGACGTCGTTCTAATCGCGACCGGTGGGTTGCCCAACACAATGCTGTTCGAGAGTGGAAAGGAACAGGATCTGGTCGCGACCAGCTGGGACATCATTTCAGGCGATGTCAAACCGGGCAACGACGTTTTGATTTATGACGAAAGCGGTGATCACCCAGGCCTGATGGCAGCCGAAGTCATCGCCAATGCGGGGGCCAAAGTTGACGTGATGACACCGGACCGCGTCTTTGCCTCGGACATTATGGGCATGAACCTTGTCCCCTATATGCGTAATTTGCAGGACAAAGATGTGACCTTTACAGTCACGCAAAGATTGTTGGACGTGACCCGCACAGGCAACTTACTTGAGGCCAAAATTGGCACCGATTATAGTGATTTTACTAAGGTCAAAAAATATGATCAAATCGTGATCAACTACGGTACGCTCCCCCTTGCGGAACTCTATTTTGATCTGAAACCGTTCTCAACGAATAACGGTGCGGTGGATCATGACGCCCTGATCTCCGGCCAAAAACAAGCGGTTTTACACAACCGAGACGGCGCATTTCAACTGTTTCGGATCGGTGATGCCGTGAGCGCCCGTAATACCCACGCGGCGATTTACGATGCGCTGCGCTTGGTCAAAGACATCTAAGTGTGCAAGTTTATGAACTGATCGGTCAACTGCGATCTTCATTCGTCTTTGGGTAATGAGACAGTAAAACCTTGGCGGCCTTGCGGGCATCATTCGCGGGGTCGCAGCTGTGTGACATGGCCGCCAAAACGATTGCCCCTTCTTTGAGAACCAAAATCTGACAGGCAAGCGCGCGCGGGTTTTCGTACTCGGCCGCTGTGGCCAGCTGAGTGAAGTGTTCTAGTAAAAGCCGTTTGTGTTCCAAGGCTTGGGCGTTGATCGGATGTTCCCTTTCCTGATACTCAGCGCTGGCCTTTATAAACATGCAGCCTTGGAATCCGTCCTGTTGGAACCACTCTTCCAAGGCGTCAAACAGCGCAAAAAGCTGCCCCTCTGCCGTGTCCGATATCTCTTCCATGCGGCGGAACAATCGGTTTCGGAAATTTTCATCTCGGAGCCGCAGAACCGCAAGGATGAGCTCTTCTTTTGTCCGGAAATGCTTGTAAATCGAAGTTTTCGAAACGCCGGTTTCCTTGGCCACCAGGTCCATTCCGGTGGCATGAAACCCGTTGCGGTAAAACAAATCCAATGATTTCCGAATCAACTCAGCGCGTTTGTTGTGGCTCATTTCGCCCTCATATTTACTGATCTGTTTATCTGCTGAAATTTTCCGACAGTCAATATCATCAATAAATTTAGGTTATTACGGGGGTCTTCTCTGTTTGTGATCTCCTTCATCATGAAAAATGATTTGCCAAGGTGCACTGATCGGTGCATGTATCTGTCATAAGTTTACTGATCGGTACATGTTGGAAGAGATGGAAATGTCGCCTGATAATCGCCTACCTTTGCCCCCCTTTACTCTGGCGCTTGCCCGTCAAAAGGTGCGGGCCGCAGAAGATGCCTGGAACAGTCGTGATCCGGATATCGTTACTCCGGCCTATAGTGTCACAAGCATATGGCGGAACCGGTCCGTCTTCCTGACTGGACATGATCAAATCCACGAGTTTTTGACCCAAAAATGGCAACGCGAACTCAGTTATCGTTTGATCAAGCACTTATGGACCTTTGCGGATCATCGGATTGCTGTTCGGTTCGCCTATGAGTGGCATGACGTGGGCGGCCAATGGTGGCGTTCGTTTGGGAATGAGAATTGGGAATTTGCTGCTGATGGCCGCATGCGTCGCCGAATTGCCAGCATCAATGATCAGCCCATCGATAGGGCCGACCGGTTGTTTGACTGGCCTCTGGGGCGGCGGCCCGATGACCACCCAAATCTAGAAGAGCTTGGTCTTTAAGGAGAAAACCTATGCCATATGCATTTGCAAAAATTGCCTTTACGCCAAATGTTCTGGACGAACAGAAACGAAATGGCGCTGGCCAATATGCCCGATTTTTAGAAGCAGATCGCAGCGGCGGTGATGTTTTGGGGGCCGAAGAACGTTCATTTATCGAAGCACGAGACGGGTTTTATCAAGCGACAGTTTCTGAGACCGGCTGGCCCTATGTTCAATTTCGTGGTGGTGCGCCGGGCTTTCTAAAGGCCGTTGATGACACCACGATTGCTTACGCAGATTTACGAGGAAACCGGCAATATCTCAGTACCGGAAACCTACGGGAAAACGATCGCATCTCGTTGATTTTGATGGATTACCCGAATGCGCGGCGGCTCAAAATTTGGGGGCGCGCCATTCTCACGGATGTAAGTCATGGCACCCAAGATGCTTTGGCACCTCTACTACAACACACGCCCGCCGAACGCATTGTTTCGATCAAAGTCGAAGCGTTTGACTGGAACTGCCCACGCCATATTCCGCAGCGATTGACCTCGCAAGAAGCCGGAAACGAAATCGACGCCTTGCGAGAGACGAATGCGACTTTGCGCGCTGAAATCAATGCCCTTCGCAAAGCAGCGATACCAACGACCTAACCTTTTCCAATTTTATTAGGAGTACTGCCATGAAACTCGAAATTTTGCATTCAAGCGTTGCCGCCCTGTTAGCAGGGAGCCTGTTGCTGCCGATCACGATGCCCGGCCAAGGTCGGGCGGCTGAAAGCCCATTTGCGGTCCATATGACCACGATGGAAATTGACGGTATGAAAATTGCTTATCGTGAAGCCGGTGATCCAAATAATCCGACGGTTTTGCTTTTGCACGGGTTCCCAACATCCTCTCATATGTTCCGTGAGCTGATCCCCGAATTGGCAAGCGATTATCATGTGATAGCCCCCGACTATCCCGGTTTTGGGGCGTCTGACATGCCTGATGCCGACAGCTACGAGTATAGTTTTGCCAACACCGCCGAAATTATGACTGAGCTTCTCGATCGCAAGAATGTCGGCAAATATTCTGTCTATCTAATGGATTACGGCGCGCCGGTTGGCTATCGGATGTTCTCTCATAACCCTGAGCGTGTCAGCAGTTTCATCATTCAAAACGGCAATGCCTATGAAGAAGGTCTGCGTGACTTTTGGGATCCGATCAAAGCCTATTGGGCGGATCCGTCCAAGGAAAACGGAGATGCGTTGCGCGGATTTTTGACCATGGACGCCACCAAATGGCAGTTCACGCATGGCGTCGGCGATGTCTCAACCATTAACCCTGATAATTTTTGGCATGTTCAGTATCTTTTGGATCGGCCAGGCAATCAGGAGGTGCAACTTGAGATGTTTCTCGACTACGGCACAAATGTTGGTGAATATGCCAAGTGGCAGGCCCAGTTTCGGGAGCATCAGCCGCCAGCATTGATCGTTTGGGGGCAAAACGACATGATTTTCCCGGCGGAAGGGGCGCATCCTTACAAGCAGGACCTCACTAATGTTGAGTTTCACTTGCTGGATACGGGGCATTTTGCCCTTGAGGAATACGGCGACGTGATTGCCGCTGAAATGCTGGATTTTCTGGCGCGCTCTGTGCGCTAGTCCGAAAGCGCTTTAAAACGATAGGCGTAGCAGTGGAGAGTGCTGCGCCTTCCTCCCCAAATCAGCTGGAGCAAGTGACAATGACAACCATGACAGTTCGACGATATGCCGCCTTCTCGAAGGGCGGCGAAGGTGGGAACCCAGCCGGAGTCGTGCTGGCCAATCAAATGCCGCCAGACGGTGAAATGCAAAGCCTGGCTGCGGAACTTGGGCTTTCAGAAACCGCCTTTGCAGCGCCGATTCAGGATGGCTGGCGCGTGCGCTATTTTGCGCCCGAATGTGAAGTCGCCTTTTGTGGGCACGCGACAATTGCGCTTGGCGCGGCCTTGACGCGCGCACATGGAGAAGGGCGTTACCCCTTGATGCTCAATGACGGTGCAATCGAAGTTTCTGGAGTGAAAACAGATGCCGGATTGCGCGCTGTTTTATCTTCTCCGGCAACCCATAGCCGCCCCGCAGGGCAGGAAATCGTCGCGAGCGCACTGGCCCTTTTCGGGATGGATGTGCGCGATCTGGATCCAGCCGTGCCGCCAGCGATTGCCAATGCAGGCAATGATCACTTGATTTTGGGCTTGTCGGACCGGGGGGCTTTGGCCGCGATGGATTATGATCTGGAGGAAGGGGCCGCGTTAATGAAACGCTTTGGCTTGACGACCATAAGCCTCATTCATGCGCAGACCCCACGCCAATTTGACAGCAGAAATGCCTTTGCCATTGGGGGCGTGCTTGAGGACCCCGCGACAGGGGCTGCTGCAGCGGCTTTGGCGGGGTATTTGCGCGATATGGGGTGGCCACATGAGGGTGCAATTGAAATTATCCAAGGTGAAGACATGGGCAGCCCGTCGCGATTGAAGGTGCAAATTCCATCAGAGCCAGGAGCGCCGGTATTTGTGTCGGGGGAGGTTCGGGAAATCTGATCACGACCGAACGCCGCACTCATGCGTCAGGATCACAAATGTTTAGCGCGTTCTGCGCTGACACTTGATCCTGACCACGACGTCTCGTTTGGTGGTGCCATTAAAGGAGATGTCCGATATCGTTTTGCCTCTTGGACACATGGCAATGTAGATCGCCGGTGTCCATGATGCTCGGACAACCAGCGAATTCCTATGACGGGGCGCTACAGGTCTCGGGCATCATGGAGCCAGCCCAGCGTCCAATCTGCGTTGCCAACCTGTTTGTACTCGGCACCCAAAGGCTTCTCATATCCAAGCTCCCGGATGACCCGAAAAACGTGGGTGTAGTTCAGCTCGCCGCGATCAGGCGGGCCGCGATCAGGAACCGAGGCAAACTGGATATGGCCGATGATCGGCAGCAGATCAGGCAGACGATGGCTTAGGTCCCCTTCCATCAACTGCACATGGTAACAGTCAAACATCAATTTGAGATTGAAGACAGCGATCTCTTCGATCAAGGCGCGTGCTTGGTCGGTGGTTGTTAGAAAATAGCCCGGCGCATCATGCCGATTGAGCGGCTCAATCAATATGGTCAACCCAAGTTTGGCGGCCTGAGCGCAGGCATAGCGCAGGTTGGTCACAAACGTCTGGTGTGCGTCGGGTCCGCTGGAAAATCCGGCCATGACATGGATGTTTTGCGCCCCGATAGCGGCGGCATAGGTTATGGCTTCGTCAATGGCGGCGCGGGCGTCTTCTTCGCGCCCGGGCAAGGCGGAGAGACCATTTTCACCGGCGCTCAGGTCGCCGCGCGACGTGTTTAATCCCAGCATCGGCAGACCTGTTTCATCAAGGGCGATCTTTACCGATTGGGCGTCGTATTCATAGGGCCAATGGCATTCCACAGCGTCAAAGCCTGCGGCATGGGCCGCGCGAATGGCATCGGGTAAGCCCCTGTCAGACCATAAAAATCCAAGGTTCGCTGAAAATTTCATCCGTCCCATTCCACATCAAATTTCGTCACCAGGTTTTGCACCTGTTCCGGGGACAGCCCGCGTGGCGTCATCCCGCGCGTCATCATCGCCAGTCGTGCAGTGTCTTCGAGTTCTTCAATCGCATTGCAGGCGGCTTCGATATCTTTTCCCGCAACCACCGGCCCATGATTTGCCAACATGACAGCACTGCGTTTGCCTGCCAAACCGCGCACCGCATCACCCATCGCAGGATCGCCGGGCATGAAAAACGGCAGGAGCTGAACTTTGCCCAGTTTCATAATACCGTAGGGGGTCAGGGGCGGCAGGAAATTGTCCGGGTCGACATCAGGCATCATCGACAAAGCGACCGAATGACATGAATGCAGGTGGACCACAGCGCCGGCTGTGCTTCTGGTGTCATAAAAGGCAGAATGCAGCGGCATTTCCTTGGTCGGTTTGTCACCCTCAATGTGCAAACCCGCGGCATCAAAGCGGCTCAACCGCCCCGGATCAAGGCGGCCAAAACTGGTGCCGGTCGGGCTGACCAACAGCCCACCATCCTCGGTTCGGGCAGAAATATTGCCGGTCGATCCGCCCGTCAGACCGCGATCAAACATCGACTTGGCCAAGAGGCAAATCTGTTCCCGCAGGTGTGCCTCGGTGCTCATGATGCCTCCAAAATCCGCAATGCATCGGCAAAGAATGTCTCGGTACCAAAATTGCCGGATTTCAAGGTCAAAGCAATCTGTTTGCGGTCCGATGTCGCGAAACACCAGGGGACACCGGGCGCGATTTCAGCGCCAATATCAAGCTGCGCGACATCCAACGCCTTGGTGATTGCGCCTGAGGTCTCGCCCCCGGCTGCGATGAAGCGGCGCGCGCCCATTTCGCGTGCGGTGAGCGCACATGTCGCCAACACGTTCTCAATCATTTCGCCAGCTGTGGCGACGCCTAGCTTGGCCTGCGCCGCCTTAACGGACGCGGGGGAGGCGGTTGCATAAATCATTGGGAAAGCGTTTAAATCCTGTGATTTGAGCCAGTCCAAGACGGGCTGTATTCCCTGTTCAGCCAATTGTAACGGGTCGAGCTGGTAAGCCGCTGTTCCGCGTGCCAGATAATCAGCAACCTGCTTGTTGGTCATGGACGAACAACTGCCCGACAATACAATGCCGCCCGTGCCTAATTTGGGTGTTTGCGCCTTGGGGGCGTCTGCCGAAAGGGTTCCGTCTGCCAAATACAACGCAGGCAACGGCATCGCGACCGCAGATCCGCCTGTCATCAACACCATATCGCGGCAGGCCTCGGCGATAATTTCCAAGTCTGAATTCGCGACAGCGTCGACAACCACATGCGCTGTTCCCTGGCGTTTATGGTCATCCAAAGCAGCGCGCAATGCAGCGGCCCCGCGTGCGACAGTCAACCGATCTGCGAGACCAACGGGCTTGGTCACCTGAGGGCGCAAAAGCCGCATAAGGTTGCTGTCTTGCATCGGGGTCAATGGGTGGTCCTTCATCGGGCTTTCGGCAAGGGGCTGTTGCCCGACAAACAGATTCCCCATGAATATGGATCGGCCATTTTCGGGGAAAGCCGGGCAATAGATGGTTTGGTCGACACCCAAATCCGCCATCAATGCTTCGGCCACCGGGCCGATATTGCCCTCGGCAGTGCTGTCAAAAGTTGAGCAATACTTCCAAAAGAACCGCCTGGCCCCCGCGTTTTGCAACCAGGCAAGAGCTTTGCGGGTCTCGGCCACGGCTTCGGCCACCGGGGCGGTTCTTGATTTCAGAGCGATTACTTCAAAGGCTGCGGGGTCTTTGGCGGGCTGGTCAGGCACCCCCATGCGCAGGCTGACACGCACGCCAGAGCGGGCAAGCAAGCCCGCCAAATCGGTCGCCCCGGTGAAATCGTCGGCAATGGCCCCAAAAATCGTCGTCATTTTTCGCCCTCAGTCATATTGAATAGCACCGCATCCGCAGTGCTTCGATTGATCGCCAGCGGTGTGTTGTACAGGATGGCCAGCCGCAAAAGTGATTTAACATCAACGTCATGCGGGAGCGCCGAGAGCGGGTCGATGAAGAAGATCAACGCATCCAACCGCTCTTCGGCAATCATCGCCCCAAGCTGAGCGTCACCCCCCAAGGGGCCGCTCAATAAACGGTCAACCTCCAGCCCGGCGTCGACGTGAAGTCGCCCACCGGTGGTGCCGGTTGCATAGATATAGTGCTGGCTCAGTGCCGTTTTATTTCGGGTTGCCCACTCAACAATGAGGTCCTTTTTAGCGTCATGTGCAACAAGGGCGATCTTGGCCATCTTACTCTCCCGGAAGGGTTAGCCCGGCTTGACGGGCATAGGTTTTTGCAACAGCGGCATCGTCTTCACCCGATAGGCCCATATCTGCGGCGGCCTTGAACTGAGCGAGAGCGCTTTGCGTGATGGGGGCATCAAAGCCTGTCGTTTTGGCAATATCCAGCACAATTCCAAGATCTTTTGGCCAGATCGCAACTTGGCTGCGTGGGCTGTAATCGCCATCTACAATATGCGGCGCGCGGTTTTCTAGCATCCAACTGCTTCCGGCGCATTTGCTGATCACATCAACGAATTGGTTTGGCTGCACACCTTGCGTCATCCCAAAGGTGAGCGCCTCGGCCATGGCCGCGATGTGAACGCCTGCCAAAAGCTGATTAACGGCTTTCATGGCGCTGCCGGGGCCCGCGTGATCTCCGAGTTCAAAAACAGTTTCCGACACGCTTGCCAAAATGGGGCGCGCAGCATCAAAAGCGTCTTGACTGCCCGAGGCCATCACGGAAAGCTGCCCGAGAGCTGCTTTTCCGGCCCCTCCCGAAATCGGGGCGTCGAGATACAAGATGCCCATTGCATTACAGCGCGCTTCCATGTCCTTGGCAAATTCTGGCGCGACCGTGGCACATCCCAGCACTACGGCCCCTTTGCGCAGTTTCGCGGCAATCCCGTCTTCGCCAAACAGGACCTCTTCGGTTTGGGCGCTGTTGAGAACAACGACCATCACAACATCCAACGAGTCCGGCAAAGGCGTTGTTTCACCACCCTCGACGACAAACTCTGCCTTGCGCTTGGGGGAAATGTCTTGTCCCCAAACGCGGTTTCCCTCGCGAAGTGCTGACAAAGCCATGCCATACCCCATCGAACCGAGACCGATGACTGCAACGTTTTGTGACATGGTGAGTCCTCTCTAGCTGAATTTCTGGTATCGGTAACGGTATCGATACCGGTTTGTCAATCTTCTAGGGTCATGTATGGTGAAATTTGGGTAGGATTTGGGTAGGTCAGGGGGACTGAATGGCGCGCAAAGTGACATTGGCAGATGTAGCTGCCACTGCGGGGGTCAGCAAAATGACAGCGTCGCGGGCGTTGAGGGGCGCGGCGGATGTCTCCAAAAGCAGTCTGGGCAAAGTTCAAAAAGCCGCTGACCAGCTTGGCTATGTCGCCAACCCGTTGGCGGCGTCCTTGTCGACGCAGCGCACGCAGCTGGTCGGCGTTGTTGTGCCCAGTTTGACCAATACGGTCTTTGCGGAAATGGTAACGGGGATCGCAGAAACCATTGAGGGTAGCGGGTTGCAGCCGGTCTTCGGCGTGACAAATTACAACGCGGACACCGAAGTTGACGTGCTACGCAATATGCTAAGCTGGCGCCCGGCGGGCCTGATTGTTACCGGGGTCGATCATCCCGACACGGCGCATGCCTTGCTTTCGCAAACCACCGAGCCATTGGTGCAAGTGATGGATGTCGACGGCGACGCAATCGACAATTGTGTCGGGATTTCGCATCGCCAGGCAGGGGCGGATATGGCAAATGCCTTATATGCGGCCGGACGGCGCAAGATTGGCTATATATGTTGCACCCAATCCTACGACATTCGGGCGCGCAAACGCCGTGAAGGCTTTGAAGAGGCGCTGCATCTCCATGGGTGCGACATTGCTGCAATGAAACGCACAAATGCCCCGTCTTCCGTGCCTGCTGGGCGGGAGTTGACGCGGCAATTGTTGACCGAAGCCCCGGATTTGGATGCGATCTATTATTCCAACGATGACTTGGCCGCCGGGGGGCAATTCCATTGTCTTGCCGAGGGGATACCTATCCCTGATCGGCTGCAACTGGCCGGTTTCAACGGTCTGGACTTTGTCGAGGCCCTGCCGGTTCCGATGGCCACAACACGCACACCACGCCGCGAGATTGGCCAGTTGGCGGCCAAGATGGTTTTGGATCGGGATGCCGGGCGCACAACGGTTCTCGGATCGGAAGTCCTGTTTCCCCGCTGAATAGGCAAGGTACAGAAACTTTTTATTGAATATTTACAATGCATTGCAGCCAAAGTGGACCGTTTGGTAAAATAATCGTTTGATAAATTTCAGAATTATGGGAGGCTACCCCTAAGCAAAACCGACAACAGGGGTTAGCCATGAGTTCCAAACAATTCGAGGACGGGATCACCGCCGGGCGTCTTGACGCTGCTGCGCTGGATGCCAATTTCTCGGATCTGCATCCTGCCTATGATCCACATGAGGCACTGGTCGCTGCAGATCGTTGCTATTTTTGTCACGACGCGCCATGCCAGGTCGCCTGTCCGACATCCATCGACATTCCATTGTTTATCCGCCAGATCGCGACGGGAACGCCCGAAGCTGCCGCGCGGACGATCCTTGAGGAAAATATCCTTGGTGGCATGTGCGCCCGCGTATGCCCAACTGAAACGCTCTGCGAAGAGGTTTGCGTGCGTGAAACCGCCGAGGGTAAGCCGGTTGAAATTGGCCGTTTGCAGCGCTTTGCGACCGATACAGTGATGGCCACGGGCACCCATCCCTTTACGCGCGCTGCCGAGACCGGCAAAAAGGTTGCCATTGTCGGGGCGGGGCCTGCCGGTTTGGCCTGTGCGCACCGTCTGGCCATGAATGGCCACAATGCGGTGATCTTTGAAGCGCGTCAAAAGGGCGGTGGTCTCAACGAATTTGGCATCGCAGCCTATAAATCCACCAACGATTTTGCACAGTCCGAAGTGGACTGGCTCCTGCAAATCGGCGGGATCGAAATCCGCTATGACGCGGGTTTGGGCGATACCCTTACGCTCGAAAGCTTGCAGGCCGACTTTGATGCGGTGTTCCTTGGGATGGGCCTTGGCGGTGTGAACGCGCTGCGCCTTGAGGGGGAAGACAAAGCTGGCGTTCAGCCCGCGACCGAATTCATCGAAGAGTTGCGCCAGGCCAGTGATCTGTCGGGAATGAAAATCGGCCGTCGCGTCGTGGTGATTGGCGGCGGCATGACCGCGATCGACGCCGGCGCACAGGCACGTTTGCTCGGCGCACAGGACGTCACGATTGTCTATCGTCGCGGACAAGACGCCATGGCTGCGTCGGAGTTTGAACAAGATCTCGCGGCGCAAAAAGGCGTGCGGATCATTCACAACGCAGCCCCAATCGGCGTCGAAGGCAATGGCAGCCTAACAGGTGTTCGCTTTGCCTATACGGAAACTCAAAACGGCAAACTGGTGACATTGGACGACGGCTTTACCTTGCCGGCCGACCAGTTGTTCACGGCCATTGGTCAATCCTTGTCAGGGGCACCTGATGCGCTGACTCTGGAAGGCGGAAAGATCAAGGTTGATGGCCTTGGGCGCAGCTCAGTGTCGGGTGTTTGGGCCGGGGGCGATTGCGCTTCGGGCGGAGATGATCTGACGGTTACGGCTGTGGCCGAAGGCCGCGACGCCGCGATGGATATCCATGCAACATTGGTAGGAGAGGCATAATGGCTGATCTGACGACAGACTTTCTTGGCATCAAAAGCCCCAATCCCTTTTGGCTCGCCTCTGCGCCTCCCACCGACAAAGAATACAACGTGCGCCGCGCTTTTGAGGCCGGATGGGGTGGGGTGGTTTGGAAAACCTTAGGGTCCGAAGGGCCGCCCGTTGTCAACGTCAATGGCCCGCGCTATGGCGCGATTCATGGGGCCGATCGGCGTTTGTTGGGCTTGAATAACATCGAGCTGATCACGGATCGTTCGCTCGAAACCAACCTCGAAGAGATGACGCGGGTCAAAAAGGATTACCCGGATCGCGCGCTGATTGCCTCGATCATGGTGCCTTGTGAAGAAGCTGCCTGGAAAGCCATTCTGCCACGGGTCATGGAAACCGGCTGTGACGGGATTGAGCTTAACTTTGGCTGTCCACATGGAATGGCCGAACGTGGCATGGGCTCGGCCGTGGGGCAGGTTCCAGAATATATTCAGATGGTTACAGAGTGGTGCAAAAAGTACTACGACAAGCCAGTGATCGTAAAGCTAACCCCAAATATCACCGATGTCCGCTTTCCGGCCCGTGCCGCCAAAGCGGGGGGGGCCGATGCGGTGAGCCTGATCAACACGATTAACTCGATCACATCCGTGAATCTTGATGCCATGTCCCCCGAGCCGATGATTGATGGCAAGGGCACCCATGGCGGCTATTGCGGACCAGCGGTGAAGCCGATTGCCATGAACATGGTTGCCGAAATCGCCCGTGATCCTGAAACACATGGTTTGCCGATTTCCGGGATTGGCGGCATCACAACATGGCGGGACGCGGCAGAATTTATGGTTCTGGGTGCAGGCAACGTTCAAGTTTGTACTGCCGCGATGACCTACGGCTTTAAGATTGTTCAGGAAATGATCTCTGGCCTGTCGCAATGGATGGATGAGCAAGGCTATAACAGCACCTCAGATTTCATCGGAAAAGCCGTGCCAAATGTCACCGATTGGCAGTATCTCAACCTCAACCACATCACCAAAGCCCGCATTGATCAGGATGCCTGTATCAAATGTGGTCGCTGTTATGCCGCCTGCGAAGACACCTCGCATCAGGCGATTTCGATGACCGAAGACCGGGTGTTTGACGTCAAAGATGACGAATGCGTGGCCTGCAACCTCTGTGTCAACGTGTGCCCGGTCGAAAACTGCATCACGATGGAGGTTTTGGAACCCGGCGCGATGGATGAACGGACAGGCAAGCCCGTCGAAAAAGACTATGCAAACTGGACAACACATCCCAACAACCCGTCCGCGACTGCGGCGGAATAATTCTCTCTATGCCCGGCCTTTGTGCCGGGCGTTTTTTCGACCTTATTGTGCATATGAAATATCCGGGATATAAACTATCCACGAATCGGAGGTGCGAGATGAAACTGAGTGATGGTGTTGAAGCGGCGATTCATTGTGTGACAATGCTGGCTGTTTTGGACGAAGAGAGAGTGCTGTCAGGCGCGGCACTGGCGGAATTTCATGGTGTTTCCGCGAGCTATTTACTGAAACATCTCAAGGCTTTGTCCCGCTCTGGCGTGCTTAAATCCGTTCCCGGCCCAACGGGGGGCTATCGGCTGGGCAAACCACCCCATGAGATCACATTGTTGGATGTGGTCTTGGCGGTTGAGGGGCCGGAGCCGGCATTTCGCTGCAAGGAAATCCGACGCAATGGCCCCAACCCTTTGCCAGACAATGCGTTTCCTGCACCCTGCGGGATCAGCGCTGCCATGCTTGGGGCCGAACGCGTTTATCGTGCTGCGCTGCGCGAAACGCTGATTTCCGATCTGATTTCACAACATTTGGCCACGTCCGATCCGCGCCTGAACCAGCGGGGATGCGCGTTTGTTGCCCTAAACCAACGACCTTAACCCCCCCGATGTAACAAGGAGAGACCCATGGAACCCCGAATGAACTTCTGGGCGGCTGCGCCAGATATTGTCAAAGCACTGCAGACGCTTAACACAGCACTAGAAGAGAGTGGACTGGAGGCCAGTCTGCGGCATTTATTGAAACTTCGCGCGTCACAAATCAATGGCTGCGCGTTTTGCGTGGACATGCACACCCGCGAGGCCCGCAATGATGGCGAGACCGAGCAACGCCTCTTTCTGACGTCTGCATGGCATGACAGTTTTCTGTTTACCGAGCGTGAACGCGCCGCGTTTGCCTGGACCGAAGCGTTGACGCTCCTTAGCGATAAGGGCCCGACGGATGAGTTGTACGAGGCAACGCGGGCGCATTTCGACGAAGCCGAGATGATGAAATTGACCAGCCTCATAGGCATGATCAACGTCTGGAACAGGGTGTCGATTGCCTTTCGCGCGGTGCATTCCGCTCCGACGAACATGGCTGCTTAGGGCGTCAACATCCGCCGAAACAACGTTTCGACAAACTCAGGCGCGGTGTCGAATGGATCTTGTCCGGCCAGCACCGCGCGCACCTGCACATCAAAATCAGCATAGTGTTGTGTGGTGGCCCAAATCGCAAAAATAAGATGGTAAGGGTCTGATTTCGCTAACTTTCCTTTATCCATCCACCCTTGAATAAGAGCGGCTTTTTCATCCATCAACGCTTTGAGCGGCCCGGCGAGCACGTCGCGAATACGCGGAGCGGTCTGGATCATTTCGGTGGCAAACAACCGGCTTTCGCGCGGCATGTCGCGGCTCATATCCAGTTTGCGGCGCACATAAGCCAACAGTTCTTCGACGGGGTCGTCGCTCTCAGATAACTCCTTCAGCGGAGCAATCCAGATGTCCAACAGCCCTTCGAGAAGCTCTTTGTAGATCGCTTCTTTGCCTTCAAAATAGTAAATGACATTGGGTTTTGACAGTCCGGCCCGCGCCGCGATTTGATCCAATGTGGCACCACGCAACCCGTTTTCCGAGAAGACATCCAGCGCAGCATCAAAAATTGCTTGACGCTTTTCGCGTTGAATACGGGTGGTGCCCATGGGGCGCGGATTGTTCATTTCTTGGTCTCGCTGCTCGTGTCGTCAATCCCCAAACCGCGAAGGATGATCCCGCGAACATTCTGTTTGGCTGCCTGCCATTGTGCGTCATCTAGCGGCGCGCCGCCATTCAAAGTTTCAATCTGATGTTGAAAATCAGCATAATGCTGCGTCGTCGACCAAATCATATAGAGTAGATGCCGGGGGTTGGTTTGCACCATTTTCCCCTCGTCAATCCAGTTTTGGATGACGCTAATGCGGTCGTCGGTCCAAGCGACCAGGACGTCCTCAAGATAATCCTGGATCACAGGCGCACCGTGCATGACTTCAGAGGCCCAGACTTTGGACCCCATCGGGTGGCGTCGTGAGATCTCCATTTTGGCGTCAATATAGCCGCCAATGCCTTCGGCGGGGCCCGATGATTCGTCGAATGCTTCGGCCGCCTGGAGCCAGATGTCGAAAATATTCGACACGACGCGGCGGTACAGATCTTCTTTGGTCGAAAAGTAATAGTGAATATTTGCTTTTGGCAGGCCCGACACATCAGCGATCAGTTGCATCGTCGCACCACCGAAACCCGCCTCAGCAAACACTTTTTCCGCTGCCAAAAGGATTTGCTTTTCCTTTTCTTGGCGCCTCAATTTTGAGCCATTGCTATTGGACATAGCGCAAACACATCCTTTTTCAGAAATTTCTTGACCAAATGGTCAAGTAGTGTCGATAGTTGACCATATGGTCAGGGTGCGGCCGGTGCAAGCTTGGAGGGGCCTGTACTGTGCGCTGTCATCAGGACGTGACCAAAGACAAAGCAAAGGGGCTCGCCATGTCAAACATCTCCAACACTCGGATTGACGCAGATCGGCTGTGGGACAGCTTGATGGAGATGGCCAAAATCGGGCCGGGCATTGCGGGCGGCAACAATCGCCAAACACTAACTGACGAAGACGCCGAAGGACGCGCCCTATTCCAAAGCTGGTGCGAAGCTGTCGGTTGCACCATGGGCCTTGATCAGATGGGCAATATGTTTGCCCGATACGAGGGAACAGAGCCCGATCTGCTGCCGGTCTATGTTGGCTCACATCTCGATACCCAACCGACGGGCGGCAAATATGATGGCGTGCTTGGCGTTTTGGGCGGCCTCGAAGTGATCCGCACCATGCATGACCAAGGCATCAAGACGAAACACCCAATCGTTGTCACAAACTGGACCAACGAAGAAGGCACGCGCTATGCCCCAGCGATGCTGTCATCGGGGGTTTTTGCGGGCAAGCACACCCAAGACTGGGCCTATGACCGCGTTGATGCCGAGGGCAAGCGTTTTGGTGATGAGCTGGAGCGCATTGGTTGGAAGGGCGACGAAGAAGTCGGAACCCGCAAAATGCACGCGATGTTTGAGTTGCATATCGAACAGGGCCCGATTTTGGAGGCGGAGGGCAAGGACATTGGCGTTGTGACCCACGGGCAGGGCTTGCGTTGGATCGAAATCACCGTGACCGGCAAAGAAAGCCACACCGGGTCAACCCCCATGCATATGCGCAAAAACGCCGGACGGGGGTTGGCGCTGATCACCGAGCTGGTGCATGAGATCGCGATGAAAAACCAGCCCAATGCGGTAGGGGCCATCGGCCATATTGATGTCTACCCGAACTCACGCAATATCATCCCCGGCAAGGTGGTCTTTACCGTCGATATGCGTACGCATCTGCTCGATAAACTCAATGGGATGGTGGATGAGCTTATGGAGAAAGCCCCCAAGCTCTGTGAGGAGATTGGCGTGGAATTCTCGGCCGAAATCGTGGGTCAGTTTGATCCGCCCGCCTTTGACGAAACCTGTGTCGCGGCGATCCGCGAAGGGGCCGAAGTGATGGGCTATTCCCATCGCGACATCATTTCGGGTGCCGGGCATGACGCTTGCTGGATCAACGATGTTGCGCCGACGGCCATGGTCATGTGCCCCTGTGTTGATGGGCTGTCGCACAATGAAGCGGAAGACATTTCCAAAGACTGGGCCGCCGCCGGGGCAAATGTCTTGATGCATGCGGTGCTGAAGACCGCACAGGTGGTGGAGTAAAGCCTGTGCTCGTTTTTGGTGTCGTATTCATTGGGTTTGTGTTGGGGGCGATCGTTGGTTGGCTTTGGAATAGGCGCAGGCATACGCCAAAGAGACGTCTTGGCAATGCGCTGGCGCTCGGGGTGCTATTTGCTGCGATCCTGCCGGTCGTCGCTTGGTTTTCCGTTATGATCTACTGGGGGATGAATATATGAGCCGCGTTTTTCTTGGCCCGCTTTCAAGGCACATGCGGTCCTTTGTGTGCGACCATGTTGAGGCATAATGGGACATGCGCCGTCTATGGAATAAAGAGATGCATGTCTGCGACGCTGGAAACATCAAGGTAGAAGGTTTTGGTCTCAAGCTGGACCGGAACTCGCGTATTGGGCAGCTGAGACTGGCGCTTGGTTTCGAAGCTGAACTGGATGATCAAAATCAATGGCGCGTTCAGGCGCTGCCGACAGAAGAGGAAACGTCATGACCACTAAGGTAATCAAAGGCGGCATGGTCTGCACGGCGGACCGCACCTACAAGGCGGATGTGCTGATCGAAGGCGAGGTGATCAAACAGATCGGTGAAGATCTTGTTGGTGATGAATATTTCGACGCCGAAGGGGCCTATGTGATCCCCGGCGGGATCGATCCGCACACGCATTTGGAAATGCCATTCATGGGCACCACCGCCGCCGAAACATTTGAATCCGGCACTTGGGCGGCGGCCACCGGTGGCACCACGATGATCGTTGATTTCTGCCTGCCCGGCGCGGATGGCTCGATCAAAAATGCCATCAATGAATGGCACCGCAAAAGCGCACCACAGATTTGTTCCGATATCGGCTATCACATGGCGATCACTGGTTGGAACGAAAACGTCTTTGACGAGATGAAAGACGCCGTGGATATGGGCGTTAACAGTTTCAAGCATTTCATGGCCTACAAAGGCGCGTTGATGGTCGAAGACGATGAAATGTTCGCGTCGTTTCAACGCTGTGCCGAACTGGGCGCGCTGCCGATGGTTCATGCGGAAAACGGCGATCTGGTGGCCGAGCTGCAGACCAAATACTTCAACGAAGGCATCACTGGACCCGAGGGGCACGCCTATAGCCGTCCACCGGAATTGGAGGGCGAGGCCGCCAACCGCGCGATCACCATTGCTGATGCGGCGGGGGTGCCGCTCTACATCGTGCATGTGTCTTGTGAGCAAGCACATGAGGCAATCCGCCGGGCCCGTCAAAAGGGCATGCGTGTTTATGGCGAGCCGCTTATCCAGTTCCTGACCTTGGATGAAAGCGAGTATTTCAACAAGGATTGGGACCATGCCGCGCGCCGGGTTATGTCGCCTCCGTTCCGTTCCAAGGATCATCAACAAAGCCTTTGGGCCGGGTTGCAAGCGGGGTCTTTGCAAGTGGTTGCGACCGATCACGCAGCCTTTACCACCGCTCAAAAACGCGCTGGAAAAGACGATTTTCGGATCATTCCCAATGGCTCGAACGGGCTTGAAGAACGGCTTGCCGTGCTCTGGACCGAAGGGGTTGAAACGGGTCGTTTGACGCCAAATGAATTTGTCGCGGCGACCTCGACCAATGTGGCGAAAATCCTCAATATCTATCCCAAAAAGGGTGCGATTGTTGAGGGCGCGGATGCGGATATCGTGGTTTGGGATCCAAAAATCTCCAAAACCATCAGCACGGCCAACCATCATTCCGTTTTGGATTACAACGTGTTCGAAGGTTTTGAGGTCAAAGCCCAATCCCGCTACACCCTAAGCCGTGGCGAAGTGATCTGGGCCTGGGGTCAAAACAGCCAACCGCAACCGGGCCGTGGCCGTTTCGTCCCGCGCCCAGCGTTTAGCTCGGCACAAAAGGCGCTCAGCCAGTGGAAGGCCCTCAACACCCCCCGCAAAATTGACCGCGATCCGCAGAACATTCCGGCGGGGATCTAAAATGCTTCGCCAGATTATAGCACATCTTGCTGCCGTATTGGCAGGAACTGCCGTGATCATGGCGGGTACAGAAGCATTGCTTTTTGGGCCCATGGGTTTGGTTTCAGGGTTAGCCAAGACGGTTGGGGGCGGATTGATTTTTTTGGTTTTGGCCGTTGTCAGCCTACCTTTGGGGCTTTTCTTGAGATGGGCTGTGTCTCGTGTCGTAGCAACGCCTCTTGTTGGCGCTGCTATTTGCGGTGTTTCTATTGGTGCGGTCCTGATCCCAGTGCTTCATCCGGCCATGTATCCCGGCCTTTCGTTTGACACCGCGCCTTTAGGGCTGACTGTCGTTCATGCGCTGGCCGGGTTGATTGGAGGCGTGCTTTGGTGGGTATGTGAAACGGGCTGTTCGGGAGAATTCGACCTTGCGAAGAGCTGAGACAGAAAAAGAAAGAGTAGGGCACTGAATGAACGCCGATGTTTTCAGACCCAAGGAGTTGGCTCAAGTGAGTGAAATCGTCATACAGGCAAAGAACCTGGACCTGACCTATCAGACCAATGATGGGCCGGTGCATGCGCTCAAGGGCGTTGATCTGGACATCAACAAGGGTGATTTTGTGAGCTTCATCGGCCCCTCGGGCTGTGGGAAAACCACGTTTTTGCGCGCGATTGCCGATCTGGAACAACCCACGGGTGGCACCTTGACTGTGAATGGCATGACACCGGAACAGGCGCGGCAATCGCGGGCCTATGGCTATGTGTTTCAGGCGGCTGGTCTATACCCGTGGCGCACGATCGGCGGCAACATCCGTCTGCCGCTTGAGATCATGGGCTATCCCAAATCCGATATGGCCGAACGTGTCGAAGAGGTGCTGGAACTTGTTCATCTCGACGGTTTTGCAAAGAAGTTCCCGTGGCAGTTGTCGGGCGGGATGCAGCAACGCGCAAGCATTGCCCGCGCGCTGGCCTTTGACGCGGACATCTTGTTGATGGACGAACCCTTTGGCGCGCTTGATGAAATTGTCCGCGACCACCTGAACGAACAGCTTTTGGAACTTTGGGCGCGGACCAACAAAACCATCGGCTTTGTGACCCATTCGATCCCCGAAGCGGTCTATCTATCGACCAAGATCGTGGTGATGAGCCCGCGTCCGGGCCGCATCACAGACGTGATCGACAGCCCGCTGCCGCGTGAGCGCCCATTGGATATTCGCGACACGCCCGAGTTCCTCGACGTGGCGCATCGAGTCCGCGAAGGTTTGCGCGAAGGGCATGCATATGATGATTGAGCCCATCGCCCGACCCGGTGTCGGATGTGAGTTGAACCGGCGAAACCAAGCGCGGGCGACGTGCCCCAAGGGGGCGATGTGAGTGGCGTAAACCTTGGCTGGCTCGGAGCGGCGACCATCGCGTTTTTGACCGCAGCATCCCTGTTGCGGGCCTATGTGGACCATGCGGCGATCTGGATGATCGCTGTCGCCTTGGTTTTGTATTCATTGGGCAATTTGATGATGGTGCCCTTGATGCGCGGCGAGGGCATGGCGGTTGCGATGTCGGTTGCAGCGGTCACCCAATTGGTGATGGCCAACGCTGTCGCGGTGGCGCTGTTTGGCGAAAGGCCGAATATGCAGCAATGGGCCGGGATCGCGTTGGGCCTTGTGGCGGTGGCACTGATTGTGACGGCAAAGGGAGATAGCGCATGAAATCGGTCCTTCCTGTTTTGACGGTCGTCTCGGCGATCTTTGCGCTTTGGTATATTTTTGCCGTCGTTTTGAATGCGCCTTGGGCCTATTCCAAGGCCGAACGCGCCGATATTGAGCTGTCCTTTTCCGACATGGTCGCCGATACGATGGTGCAAGAGAAACCGCGCCTGCCAGCCCCGCATCAGGTCGGGATCGAGATCTGGAAAACCACGGTGGAAAAGAAAGTGACCTCGAAACGGTCGCTGGTTTACCATGGTTGGATCACGCTACAGGCCACCGCTCTTGGCTTTGCATTTGGCATCGGTTTGGGGGTGCTTCTGGCTGTGGCAATTGTCTATTACAAAGTGATGGATATGTCCGTCATGCCGTGGATCATCGCCAGCCAAACCGTGCCCATTCTGGCAATTGCCCCCATGATTGTGGTGGTTCTGGCGGCCTTGCAGGTGGATGACATTGTCGCCAAAGGCGTCATTTCGATGTATCTTAGCTTCTTCCCGGTCGTTGTCGGCATGGTCAAAGGGCTGCGTAGTCCTGACACAATGTTGCTCGATCAGATGAAGACCTATAGCGCATCTTCGTCCCAGACATTTTGGAAACTGCGCTTGCCGTCTTCCACACCCTATCTGTTTGCATCGCTCAAGGTTGGCGTCGCCGCGAGCCTGATCGGGGCCGTGGTCGCAGAATTGTCGCTCAGTCAAAACGGCGGTTTGGGCGCGCGTCTTTTAGCGGGGAGCTATTACGGCCAAACCATCCAGATTTGGTCGGCGCTTTTGGCGGCTGCCACGCTTGCTGCGCTGATGGTATTTGCCCTAAGCGCGATTGAAAAGGTCACGTTAAAACGTATGGGGATGGCGCAATGATTTGGATTGTCGGAAGCCTCCTGTTCTGGGGCGTGGCCATCGCCGTCAACGTTTACATGGTGCGTCACAAAACGCCCGGAGCCGCGTTTTTGGTGCCGATCCTGTTTGGCATCACAATTCTGGTCATCTGGGAAGGAATGGTGCGCGGGTTGGAGATCAGCCCTGTGTTGCTTCCCCCGCCATCAGCCGTCGGTGTAGCGCTGGTCAGCAAAACCCATATCCTGTGGCAAGACTTGGTTCAGACCTTCTTTAAGGGGGCTTTGACCGGCTATATTATCGGGTGCGGATCAGCGGTGTTGATCGCGATTGCCATTGATCGCTCGGCCTTTTTGCAGCGCGGCTTGCTGCCCGTTGGCAACTTTATCGCCGCCTTGCCGATTGTCGGGTTGGCCCCGATTATGGTGATGTGGTTTGGCTTTGATTGGCACTCTAAGGCGGCCGTGGTCGTGGCAATGGTGTTCTTTCCCATGTTGGTCAACACTGTTCAGGGCT
Organism: Pelagimonas sp.; assembly: GCF_050633425.1. GTDB lineage: Bacteria > Pseudomonadota > Alphaproteobacteria > Rhodobacterales > Rhodobacteraceae > Pelagimonas. The sequence continues at coordinate 153,422 of NZ_JBOEGM010000013.1, forward strand.
TGCAAGCCACCGATCATATGCAGCGCGATCTGATGCGCACCTATGCGGCGGATTATTCGCAATCCTTGCTCAAACTGCGTCTGCCCGCGGCGATGCCTTTCATCTTTAACGGCTTGAAAATCTCGACCACTTTGGCGCTGATCGGGGCAATTGTGGCCGAATTCTTTGGCTCTCCGATCAAGGGGATGGGGTTTCGGATTTCAACCGAAGTTGGACGCCTCTCGCTTGATATGGTCTGGGCCGAAATCACAGTTGCGGCGATCCTTGGGTCGGCCTTTTACGGTGTGGTCGCGTTAACGGAAAAGCGCATGACCTTTTGGCACCCATCGCAAAGGAAGCAGCGATGACACGAGGGCTTGTTGAGCATTACCTGCCTGTTTTCAGGCATTTCCTAAACCAGATTGACCATCTGGTGATGCGCGCCGACACCGGGCAACTGGCTGCGCGTCTGGCACCTGACAGTTTGTCAGCGCTTGAAAATTTTGCCACCGCACAGGGGTACGTGCTACGCAGCCTATGTCCGCTTGTGGGGAAAGACGTACCGCAGTTGGACGATGTCACAACCGCTCAGGGCCTGCGGGCGCGGGGAGATTTTGTTCGAAAGACACTGGAGACATTGGCGCGCACCGATGCTCAAATAGTCGGTGACATTCACCATGTTGCGGGAAAAGCCACGCTTTCACAGGCCCCTTACGACTATATTGCGCTTTACGGCGCTCCGAATTTCTTCTTCCATATGAATATGGGCTACGCGATCCTGCGCAGCATGGGGCTAGATGTCGGCAAAGGCGATTTCGACGGATTTCACATCTATCCGCCGGGGTTTAGCTTTGTGACAGCCAAGGACACAGGCGAACAGGGGCCATTCTCTGAACCCGCCCAATAAAAACAATAACACCAAAGAAAACAAAGACAGCAAGGAGACTGACATGAACACATTTTTGAAAACAGCCCTAGCCGGCGTTGCAGCGATGGGGGCCAGCATGGCCCATGCCGCTGATGACGTAACGCTTCAGCTCAAGTGGGTCACACAGGCCCAATTCGCGGGTTACTATGTGGCCTTGGACAAAGGCTTTTATGGCGAAGAAGACCTCAACGTCACCATCAAGCCCGGTGGCCCGGATGTGGCTCCGGCTCAGGTGATCGCGGGTGGCGGTGCAGACGTTGTATTGGACTGGATGCCATCGGCGCTTGCGTCGCGTGAAAAAGGTCTCGACCTTGTTAACATCGCTCAGCCATTTGCCTCTTCGGGCATGATGCTGACCTGCCGTAAGGACACGGGCATCACCGGCCCAGAAGATTTCGCCGGCAAGACACTTGGCGTTTGGTTCTTTGGTAATGAATACCCATTCCTGAGCTGGATGAGCCAAATTGGCCTGTCGACCGATGGCGGCGATGACGGTGTTACCGTTTTGAAACAGGGCTTTAACGTCGATCCTCTGTTGCAAGGTCAGGCAGCTTGCATCTCAACCATGACCTATAACGAATACTGGCAGGTGATTGATGCGGGTCTGACTGAAGACGACCTTGTGACCTTTAAATACGAAGAAATGGGTGTCGCGACGCTGGAAGACGGCATGTATGTGCTGCAAGAGAACCTCGATGATCCGGCCTTCCAAGACAAAATGGTGCGCTTTGTACGTGCGTCGATGAAGGGCTGGAAATACGCCGAGGAAAATCCAGATGAGGCCGCGGATATCGTTCTCGAAAACGATGCCACCGGTGCCCAAACCGAAAAACATCAACAGCGTATGATGCGTGAAATCGCCAAGCTGACCGCTGGGTCCACAGGCAAGCTGAATGAAGCCGATTATGAGCGCACCGTTCAGACCTTGCTTAAAGGTGGCTCTGATCCGGTTATCACCGCAACGCCCGAAGGCGCTTGGACACACATGATCACCGATGCGGCCTTGAAGTAACTCAGGTTTTTCGTAAGTCTAATCGGGCGTCCCATATCGGGGTGCCCTTTTTTTATGGCGGGGGAACGGGTTTGGACAAACATGTTTTGGTCATCGGCGCTGGGATTGTTGGTGTGTCGACCGGCATTTGGTTGCAGCGCATGGGGGCCCAGGTAACATTGGTCGATAAGGCCGATCCGGGGCAGGGCACCTCCTTTGGCAATGCTGGCGTTTTGGCGTCTTGTGCAGTGGTTCCCGTGACGGAACCCGGTCTGATCCCCAAGGCACCCGGCTATTTGCTCAATCCGAATTCGCCGCTGTTTATGCGGTGGTCTTATCTGCCGAAATTGGCCCCGTGGTTGGTGAAATTCCTGCGCAATGCCACAGATGCGCAAACGCGACGCATCACCGGCGCGCTGACCAGCCTCATCGGTGACAGTGTGGATCAGCATCTGAGCCTGACAGACGGCTTGCCCGGAGCCCGCGCCTATGTGCATCCCTCCGATTACGTCTTTGCCTATGCAGACAAATCAGTGTTTCAAAAGGAGGCCTACGGATGGGGGCTGCGGCATGAGAACGGCTTTGTTCCTGGCGTGATCGAAGGCAATGCCGTGCAGGAATATGACCCTGCTTATGGGCCGTCCATTTCGTGTTTGGCGGTGATGAAAGAGCACGGTTTTATCAGCGATCCGGGCGGGTATGTCACGGCGTTGGCCAAAGCGTTTGAGGATTTGGGCGGCAGGTTCCGCCAAGCGGATGTGCGCGATATCACCCTGGAGAGCGGTCAGGTTCGGCAGATTGAAACCGATGCAGGCCCGATAGAATGTGACGCCGTTGTTTTGACCGCTGGCATCTGGTCCAAGCCCATCATGCGCAAGCTGGGTCTAAACCCGCCCTTGGAAAGTGAGCGGGGGTATCATGTCTTGTTCAAAGAGGCTCAGGGCGCGCCCAAAGTGCCGACGATGATTTCCTCGGGCAAGTTTGTCGCCACCCCGATGCGAGCCGGATTGCGCTGCGCGGGTATTGTTGAATTTGGTGGGATCGAGGCGGGCCCGTCTGAGGCCCCCTTTGCCTTGTTGCGCCGTCAAATGAAACAAGCTTTGCCGGATGTGACTTGGTCGGGGGAAGACACGTGGATGGGGCATCGCCCGACCTTGGCGGACAGTTTGCCAATGATAGGTGAGCTGCAACGCAAAGGGGTTTATACAGGGTTTGGCCATCAACATATTGGCCTGACCGGCGGCCCCAAAACCGGACGGATCATCGCCAGCATGATTGCCGGGCAACCGGCAAATATGGACATGTCCCCCTTTGATCCACACCGATTTGGCCCCCAACAATAAGCCCTGTGTAAATGGCATAGAAGATCGCTCATCTTGCCTCCGATAAAACCACGACGGCCTTCTTGAAACTGATGAAAGCAGGCGGAGGCTGCCTGTTTCGTATGGATAGATGCAACTCATCGGTGCCACACACGTCCTCTGCGCAGGAGTGAGTGACGAGTGAGTGCCCGTCACGTCAGAGGTGGTTTCCAAGCCCTCAAAACAAACCTGTCGCCCGGCGGTTATAGGTCAAAAGAACCGCCGTGGGGGCCTTTGATTAACTTGAACCTGGAAGCAATGCGATCAGCGCGGTATCAAAGGTACAGCGCTCATATCTCGCCGGTTTCAGCCGTCGTAACTGAACCCCATATCTGGCAGGCCTTCAATCGTGACCACGCAAGTGTCGCCCGGTTGCAGCGCGCCAACGCCTGCGGGTGTCCCGGTCATAATCAGGTCTCCGGCGTGTAGCGCAACATACCCCGACAAGATCGAAATCACTTCGGGGACGGTCCAAATCATCTCAGACAAATCTCCGCGTTGACGTTCTTCTCCGTTAACGCTCAGGGTAATGACACCGGTCTCAAAGGGGTCACTGTCCTCAGCCTTGTGGACCGGGCCAATCACAGCAGACTGATCAAACCCCTTGGCCATATCCCATGGACGTCCCATCTTTTTCGCCTCGGCCTGTAAATCCCGGCGGGTCAGGTCATTCCCGGCAGCATATCCCCAGATATGGGACCGCGCCTGATCCTCAGCGATGTCTTTGCCGCCCCGCCCCAGACAGACAACCAACTCGGCTTCGAAATGCAGGTTTTCGGTCATGCTGGGGAAGGGGAGTGATTGGCCACAATCCACCACGGCATCGGCGGGTTTGGTGAAAAAGAATGGCGGCTCGCGGTCGGGATCCTTGCCCATTTCACGCGCATGAGCGGCGTAATTACGTCCAACACAAAAGATACGGCGCACTGGAAAGCGGGCGTCCGCCCCGGCAATGGCAAGCGAAGGAGTGGGGGCGGGATCAAAGACAAAAGACAACGGCGGACCTTTCTGGCGCAAAAGAAAGACCCCGGTTTTCGCCGGGGTCTCTTGATTTTTATCGCTCCTGACGCGCAGGTCAAGCGGGCTCAATGGTGCTGTGTCAGCGGATCACAAAGACCGATTGCGTCGCATGGCGAACCACCCGCGCCGAATTTGGGCCAACCAGATAATCCTTGAGTTCCGGGCGGTGGGCACCAATGACAATCGCGCCAATGCCCAAGGCATCCGAGAACTTGATGATCTGATCATAGATCGTTCCCTGCCCAACGTGAAAAACCGCATTCACATCGGATGGGATCACGTCCTTGCCCCAGACCGCCAAGGCCTGAGCGGCCTCGGTTTTGATTTGATCTGTGTGATCTTTGGGCAATGACATGCTGACCACCGGCAGTCCGGTGTCGGGTAGGACGGTCAGAACATGCAGCTCGGCACCATTGGCCTGCGCCAACTGGATCGCCGCATCTGCTGTGCGCCGTTTGCCTTTGCTCTGATTGAGGTCGACGGCAAGTAGGATTTTCTCAAACATGGGTCTTCCTCGTTTAGAATGCAGGTTGGGTGGCGCGTGGGCGTTGGATCATCACAACACCCAGCAAAAGCAACAATGCCGGGATAAAGAAGAGCTCCTTGGGCATCCGCTCATTTTCGACCTGAACCATGGTCACAACCACAGGATCGTCACCGTAATAGTCATATTCAGACCCGATGGTGCCGAAATGCGGTGTGCCGGGGAACGGCTCTTCGAGCAGCAATTTGCCATCTTCTTCCATGACCGTCAGCCCCTGGGCCTGAAGTGCTGCCATCGCATCACCATTGATCGCTGGAACGGTGATCGTGGTCGGCCGCACAATTGCCGTGTCAAAGTCTGGGCCCGCAACCGTCAGGCGCACCAATTGATCATTTGGAGCCTCACCCATCAGCGAAATGCCAGCCGGGCCTTCGGCCGCGGTATATTTCGCGCTGACTTGATCCAGGAAGAAGTCAGGCCGGAACAGCATGAAGGCAATGAACAACAAGGCCGCGCTTTCCCATTTGCGCGATTTGGCGATGAAGTAGCCTTGGGTCGCAGCCGCAAAGATCAGCATGGCAATCAGTGCGATGAAGAACACCAATATCGCCTTGGCAAAGCCGACGTCGATCAACAACAGGTCAGTGTTGAAGATGAAGAGAAACGGAAGCAAGGCTGTTCGGATGTCATAGCCAAAGCCCTGAATACCGGTCTTGATCGGATCGCCGCGTGAAATGGCCGCCGCCGCATAGGCGGCAAGCCCCACGGGCGGAGTATCGTCCGCTAAGATCCCGAAATAGAACACAAACATATGGACTGCGATCAAGGGAACGATCAGGCCGGACTGGGCACCGACCGACACGATGACCGGGGCCATCAGGCTAGACACAACAATATAGTTCGCCGTGGTCGGCAGACCCATCCCTAGGATCAGTGACAGAACCGCCACCAGCAGCAGCAGGATGATCAGGTTGCCGCCCGCGATCGTTTCGATGACCTGCCCGATGACCTGATGGGCACCGGTCAGGCTGATAGTGCCAACGATGATACCCGCGGCCCCGGTGGCAACACCGATCCCGATCATGTTGCGCGCGCCAAGGATCAGACCTTGAACAAAATCGCCCCAGCCCGCGACGGTTTCAGCGGCATGACCTTCGCCGCGAAAGAACGCCTTGAGAGGGCGGTGAGTGAGCGCCACGACGATCATAAAGATCGTTGCCCAAAAGGCGGATAGGGCAGGGGACAGACGCTCAAGATGCTCGGTGCGTACCATCAGGTTCCACACCAGAATGAAAATCGGCAACGCAAAGTAGAGCCCGCCCAAAAGGGTTGGCGTCAGACGCGGAGCGGCTGGAACCGGTGCGTTGGGATCATCCATTTCAAGGTCAGGGTATCTGGCGGCCACGGCCACCAAAAACACATACATCACAGCCACCAAGGCCACGGCAGCATAGATCGAGTCGCCCATAACAGGGTCAAGGATCGCGCGCAGACCGATCATCAGGAAGGTACAGATGCCAAGGAAAATGAAGCCCGACAAGAACAGGATCATAATCATGATCACGCCGATCTTGCGGCCTTCTTTTTTGAGCCCCTCAAGACCCATTTTCAGGCTTTCTAGATGAACAATATAGAGCAGCGCGATATAGCTGATCACCGCAGGGAGGAAGGCGTGTTTTACAACGTCGATATAGGGAATGTTGACATATTCAACCATCAAGAAGGCCGCAGCGCCCATAACGGGGGGGGTCAACTGGCCATTGGTGGAAGAGGCGACTTCAACCGCGCCCGCTTTTTCGGCTGGGAAGCCGATACGTTTCATCAGCGGAATGGTGAATGTGCCGGTTGTTACGGTGTTGGCGATGGAGGACCCTGAGATCATACCGGTCATCATCGAAGACAAAACCGAGGCTTTGGCAGGCCCACCGCGCAAGGCACCCAATAGGGCAATGGCGACTTTGATAAACCAGTTGCCGCCGCCAGCGCGATCAAGCAATGCGCCGAACAGGACGAACAAGAAAATCATCGTTGTCGACACACCCAGCGCGACGCCGAACACGCCTTCGGTTTGCATCCAGTAATGGCCAAGCGCTTTGGACAAGGACGCGCCGCCATAATTGGTGATATTGCGGGCCCATTCCGAATAGCCGCCAAAGAAGGCGAACAGCACAAAGGATGAAGCGATGATGACCAAGGGCAACCCAAGCGAGCGATAGACCGAAATCATCAACACACACATGCCGATGGCCGACATGGTGATGTCAGATGTGCTCCAGAGACCGGGGCGATCTGCGATCTGAAAGCGGAACACCACAAGGTATAGGCACGACGCAACCCCAAGGATCACCAGCGCCCAATCATAGGCGGGGATACGGTCTTTTGGGGCCGAGGATGTCAGCGGAAAGGCCAGCGTTGCCAGCATGATAGCAAAGGCAAGATGCACAAAACGGGCCTGCGCTACGATATTGGCAAAGATGTTCATCCCGGTGGATTGCGCAATCACACCGGGCAGTTTTGATGCGATATACAGTTGGAAAAGCGACCAGACGATGCAGGTCCCGATAATCAGTTTGGCCTGCCAGGCGATGGACGGGTTGCGTGCGCCGGTATCGGCTTCGGCAACCATATCATCCGCGCTGCGGGCAACTTGGCTTTCGTCAGTCATAATGTCCCCTGTCGAATTTATGCTGTTACGGCGTGACTTGCCCCAAATCCATTGATGGATTTCGCAATTTCCGTGCACGTAATTCGGTGCGCGGCTTGTGAGGTCTTATAAAACGCCAAGGCCCGGATACGTTGCCCGGCCCCATTAGTTAAACGCCCGGAGCACGTGGCCCCGGACGCGGTAAGTTTAGATCGGATTAGTCAACCAGACCCAGTTCTTTGTAGGCTTTGGCCGCGCCATCATGCAGAGGTGCAGACAGGCCATCCTTGACCATTTCCTCGGCCTTCAGGTTGGCGAATGCAGGGTGCAGCTGACGGAAATCTTCGATGTTTTCCATCACGGATTTCGCAACAACATAAACCACATTTTCAGGCACCTTTGCCGACGTTACAAATGTCGCGCCAACGCCGAATGTTTCGGTGTCGCCATCTGTGCCCGCATACATGCCGCCGGGGATGGTGGCTTTGCGGTAGAATGGGTTATCCGCAACCAGCTTGTCGATCGCTTCGCCCGTTACCGACACCAGAACCGCATCACATGTGGTGGTGGCTTCTTTGATCGCCGCGGCTGGGTGACCAATGGTGTAAATCATCGCGTCGATGTTGCCGTCACAGAGCTGCTTGGCCATTTCCGAGCCTTTGTACTCGGTCGCCAGTGCCAGATCGTCCATGGCGATGCCGTGGGCGTCCATGACAACTTCCATGGTTGCGCGCTGACCTGACCCAGGGTTGCCAACGTTCACACGCTTGCCCGCAAGACCTGCGAAATCGGTGATGCCGCTGTCAGCACGCACAATCAGAGTGAAGGGCTCAGGGTGAACCGAGAAGACGGCGCGCACTTCTGGGAACGGGTTGTCGGCAAATTTCGACGTGCCGTTATAGGCGTGGTACTGCCAATCAGACTGCGCAACACCAAACTCAAGCTCCCCAGCTTTGATGGTGTTGATGTTGTAAACGGACCCACCAGTGGATTCCACGGCGCAGCGAATGCCGTGCTCTTTGCGCGACTTGTTGACCAGACGGCAGATCGCACCACCTGTTGGATAGTAAACGCCAGTCACGCCGCCGGTGCCGATGGAAATGAATTCCTGAGCGGCTGCGCCTGTTGTGAAAGTTGCGGATGCGACCAAAGCCGCCCCTGCCAGTTTCAGTTTGTTCATCATTTTATAAGCTCCCTAATTGATGAGTATTTTTATTATTCAGAGGGCGTTAGGCCCCCCAAAATTCTCCAAGCTGTTGATGTCTTCGTTCAACATCCTTGATCTTTTGGCTGGCCTTGTCGCCAGATTGTGCCACCAGCATAGCCACCATGGTTTCCAACAACGAGAGTGTCGCCGCATAGGACGAAAAGAATTGCGGGCTCTCGGAAGGAATGATGAAAGAATAATCAGCGAACTTATTCGCCGGGCAGGCATGGCTGTCGGTGACAATGATCGTTTGCGCCCCAGCACCCTGGGCCAATTCAGCCGCTTGAACCGTTCGACGCGCATAGGGCGATTTGGTGACTGCCAACAGTACATCGCCCTGTCCCAGATCGCTGAGTGTCGGGCCCAAAGATGCGCCCATGCGGCCGGCAAGTTTCCAGTTCGAATTAAAGTAATCGGCCAAATACGCCATGTATTCGACGATACCCGTCGATCCAAATGCCCCAAGCAAAATGACCTGACGCGCGTCTTGCAGCGTGTCGACGGCGCTTTGCAGCCGTTTTCGATCCACCGTTTCCGCCAATTTCGAAATATTGTCGATGCAAGCGGCGAATTGACGGTCTGGGATGGTGGCTTTGGCTTGCGGGTCTTGCTTCAAAAGCTCGGCGCGTTCCGCAAAGGGGGTGCTGCGGGTTTCCATCGCAGTGCGGCACAGATCGCGCAGGCTTTCGTAATCGCTAAAACCAAGCGTCCGAGCCAATCGCGACAGGGTCGCCGGGGACACTCCGCTTTCGCCGGATACGGCGCGCAAAGACCGTGTCGCCACCGCGAGTTGATTGGCGGCCACATAATCAGCGGCGTCCCTGAGTTTGGCACTCAGGTCGCTGTAATTCTCACCGATACGATCTTCAATACGACTCGTCAAAAGCGCGAATCCCTCCCACTTGACATGAACTTTCCACTTGTTTTACCTCAAGTCAACAAGTGAAACATTTGTTTCACGGTTCGTTTCCGATAGGTCTTCAGATCGCAATCCTAAGATGTATTCGCCTTTGCCCATCCAGTTTATTGGCACCACTCGAATGGCTGCCACCCCCCGCCGCTATAAGGTAACTACCGCATGAGCCACGTTTTTTCGCGACACACTCAAAATCAGCCCCCCTTGGTGTCCCATGGCGATGGGCCCTATCTTTTTGACAAACAGGGCAAGGCCTATCTGGATGGATCTGGCGGGGCGGCTGTTTCGTGTCTGGGCCATTCCGACCCCCATGTAACAGCTGCGATTCGTGCCCAGCTCGACAAGGTTGCCTTTGCCCATACCGGTTTTTTCACCTCGGACCCGGCCGAGGCACTGGCCGAAAAATTGATCCGTCATGCCCCAAGCGGGCTTGATCGGGTGTATTTTGTGTCGGGCGGGTCTGAGGCCGTCGAAGCCGCGCTCAAACTGGCCCGGCAGTATTTTCTTGAAATCGGCCAGCCAGAGCGCAGCCGCATCATCGCGCGGCGACAAAGTTACCACGGCAACACGCTTGGCGCATTGGCAACTGGCGGCAATGCATGGCGACGCGAACCGTTTTCACCGCTTTTGATGGACGTTAGCCATGTGTCCGCCTGCTATGCCTATCGCGGCCAGCACGACGGCGAGAGCGAAGGGGATTATTGCGACCGGCTCATTGCTGAACTTGAAGCCGAGATTGCCAAACACGGGGCCGACACCATTATGGCCTTTGTCGCCGAACCGGTGGTTGGCGCGACCCTGGGGGGCGTGCCGCCTGTGCGAAACTATTACAAACGCATCCGTGACATTTGCGACCGCGAAGGTATTTTGTTGATCCTCGACGAAGTCATGTGCGGTATGGGCCGAACTGGCACGCTCTTTGCCAGTGAACAAGACGGCATCAGCCCCGATATCTGTACCGTCGCCAAGGGGCTTGGTGCCGGGTATCAACCCATTGGCGCGATGCTCTGTTCAGGCAAAATTTATGATGCAATTGCGCAAGGAAGTGGGTTTTTCCAGCATGGCCACACCTATATTGGCCATCCCACAGCCTGCGCCGCCGCCGGTGCCGTGCTGGAGCGGCTGATTGACCAAGATGTCCTGTCGCAGGTCGCACCGTTGGGGGCCGCGCTGATGGAACGGTTAAAAGACCGTTTTGGCCAGCATCCCCATATTGGTGACATTCGCGGTCGCGGCTTGTTTCTGGGGCTGGAACTGGTTCAGGACCGCAGTACAAAAGCCACCTTTGATCCCTCTCTCAAAGTCAATGCCCAGCTCAAGAAGGCCGCTTTTGCCAATGGGCTCATTTGCTATCCTATGGGCGGCACCGTTGATGGGCGCACCGGTGATCACGTGCTTTTGGCCCCGCCCTTTATCCTCACGGATGGGCAATTGGACGAATTGGTCGACAAGTTGGATCTGGCCCTAAAGGCAACCAATCTATCGTGACGCATCCCAACGCTCCCCCTTGGCAATGCGCCGGGGGGCGGCGTTCAGCCTATCGCGTGAATACCCCGCGGCGTCTTTGTAACGCTTCATAAAGGCATCCCGCTCAGCGGCTGGGAGCACCTCTTCGATGTCGTCAAAAACACCTTGGCAGCGACTGTTTACGATCTGTAAAAGACCAAAGGGGCCCGCGCCACGATTGCGCAAGACCAGCTCTGAGATCGGTGCGCACAGGTCATCGTCATAGGCCTTCAAAGCGCCGGGATTGAGCCCCATGTCCAAAAACTTCCGGGCTATAATGCGCGCATCAATAATGGCCTGACTGGCCCCATTTGAACCGGTGGGATACATAGGGTGGGCCGCATCCCCGAGCAAAGCAACCGGGCCGTCCACCCATGTTGGAACACGGTCCCGGTCGATCATCGGGTTCTCAAATGCTTCGCCTGCACCGCGGATCAGGGCCGGGACATCTAACCAATCATACCGGAAGTGATTGAAGTGATGTGCGAAACTGTCGATCTCAACAGATCGGAACCAACTGTTTCTTTTTCGTTCCGACGCGGTGTCAGTGGTTGTTTCGGCGATCCAGTTTATCTCGGCCAACCCGGTGTCTGGGTCGGCAGCTGAAATAGGGTACATCACCATACGTTGGCGATGTGTGCCAAGCCCAACAAAGGATGCCCCAGTACGGATGGGTTTGGCCAAGGTTGTCCCTCGCCACATCACAACGCCGCCCCAATGGATCGGTGGCTGGTCGGGGTGCATTTGGGCGCGAACCGCCGAATGGATCCCGTCTGCTCCGATCAACAATGTGCCGTGCTCTTCGGTGATGAACCCATCGCTTGTTTCAATGGTGGCACTGACTGTGCCATCGGATTTATGCTTGTATCCCGTGACCCGAGAGCCAAGCCGCACAACATGTGAACCGGCGCGTGCGATCAACTCATTCAGAAGGGCGATTTGAAATTTGCCACGATGAACCGAAAATTGCGGCCAGTCATATCCGGCCTCCAGTCCGCGTGGTTCAACATGGATGTCTTTGCCATTCAAACCCACCAAAGCCCATTCTTTGAGATGCAGGCCCACCTGAGACAAAAGCGCGTCGCCGAACCCCATATCATCCAGCTCACGCACGGCATTTGGTTGGAGATTGATCCCAACACCCAAAGGGCTCAGCCTGGGGGAGTTTTCAAAGACTTTGAACGGAACACCGATTTCATTCAACGCCAGGGCCAACGCTAATCCACCAATACCGCCTCCGGCAATCAGCACACGTGGCAATGTCATCGCGGTTTCCTCTCTGATTTGGGGGGCACTCAGATATGGTCGGCACCGTGGTCAGGGGCGACGGGCCGCAGCGACCGGACCGGGAGCAACCTGTTTTTCGCAATTGCGATCATAAAGCAGAATGGTATACCAAATCTAAAGCGCCGAGACGCGCGAGACAGACGGGGGAGTGGAATGACACAGCTGAAATTCGCCAGCAGCCTATCACGGCTGGGAACGGAATCGGCCTTTATGGTCTTGGCGCGGGCGCAACAACTGGCAGCTCAGGGTAAGGATATCATTAACCTGGGCATCGGTCAGCCGGATTTCCAAACACCAGAGCACATTGTCGAGGCCGGTATCAAAGCACTGCGCGACGGCCATCATGGCTACACGCCCGCCAATGGATTGCCTGCCTTGCGCGAAGCGGTCGCTGCGGACCTGCATCGCCGCCACAACGTTGAGGTGAACCCTGACAATGTTGTTGTGGTGCCGGGTGGCAAGCCGACCATGTTCTTTGCCGTGATGATGTTTGGCGAGCCGGGCGCAGAAATTATGTACCCCAATCCGGGCTTTCCGATCTACGAAAGCGTGATCCGCTATTCCGGCGCGACTCCGGTGCCAATCGCCCTCAAAGAGGAAAACGGTTTTGCTTTTTCCGCAGACGAAGTTCTTGGGCAGATCACCGAAAAAACCCGACTGATCATCATCAATTCGCCAGCCAATCCCACAGGAGGTGTCACGCCTCGCAGTGAAATAGACAAACTTGTCAAAGGGCTGGCGGCTCATCCCGGTGTCGCGCTGATGTCGGATGAGATCTATTCCAACATGCTCTATGGCGGGCGCGAACATGTGAGCCTGTTGCAATATCCCGAAATTCGGGATCGGTTGATCATGCTGGATGGCTGGTCCAAAACCTATGCGATGACCGGCTGGCGTTTGGGCTATGCGGTCTGGCCGGATGCCTGTGTTGATCATGTCACCCGGCTGTGCATCAACGATCATTCCTGCGTGAATGCCGCCACCCAATTTGCTGGAATTGCTGCGCTTAATGGCCCCCAAGACGCTGTGCGTGACATGGTTGCCCAGTTCGACAAACGGCGTCAGATCATCGTTGAAGGTCTCAACGCATTGCCCGGTGTGCGCTGCGCCGATGCTGGTGGCGCGTTTTATGCCTTTCCCAATATCGAAGGGACGGGCCTCACCGCCAAAGAGGCCCAAGACAGGTTCTTGGATGAGGCGGGCGTCGCCACTGTCGCAGGCACCTCGTTTGGGGCATGGGGCGAAGGCTATCTGCGCTTTTCCTATGCCAATTCCGCCGAAAATATCACCGAAGCGCTGTCGCGCATTTCCAAATTGCTCTGAGGGGGCGTTATGACCAATGTTTTGCTACTGGGGGCAGGGTTCACTGCCCAAGAACGCGCCCGTCTGACGGGTGCATTTGACACTGTATCGGCGGCTCAGGCCGACGATCTGGCCGCAATAGATGCCGCCACACGCGCCGGGATCAAAGCGGTGGCCTTTAAGGGCCATTTGCCGCTCGGGGCTGCCATCATGGATCAATTGCCGGGCCTTGGTGTGATTGCCAATTTCGGGGTCGGCTATGACGCGATTGATGTGACTGCCGCTTCGGAACGCGGCATCAAAGTCACCAACACGCCGGATGTGCTCAATGATGACGTGGCCGATTTGGCTGTGGCGATGCTCTTGGCGCAGTCGCGCAATATGATCGTCGCCGAGGCGCGAGCGCGCTCTGGTCTATGGGCTGCCGAGGGCGAGCTGCCGTTGAACCGCAAAGCCTCGGGCTCCAGTGTTGGTATCGTCGGGTTGGGGCGCATCGGCCGCGAAATCGCCGATCGTTTGGCGGCGTTCAAAATGGACATTCATTACAGCTCACGGTCGGAAAAACAGACGCCGGGCTGGACCTATCATTCTGATGTTGTCTCCTTGGCGACGGCTGTTGATTTCCTTGTCATCGCTTTGGTCGGCGGCAAAGAGACTGAAAAACACGTCTCGGCCGAAGCCATTGCCGCCCTTGGCCCCCGCGGCGTGGTGATCAATATCTCGCGCGGGACGACGGTGGATGAAGCGGCGCTTTTGGAGGCACTCGAAAGCGGGGCAATTGCCGGGGCCGGGCTGGATGTGTTCCTCAACGAACCCAACATCGATCCCCGATTTGCCGCGCTGGAGAACGTGGTTTTGCAGCCGCACCAAGGCTCGGGCACCGTTGAAACCCGCACTGCGATGGCTGTGCTTCAACACGATAACATCGCCGCGTTTCTCTCTGGGCAGGATCTGCTTACGCCGGTGAATTAAGAGGGTAAATTAAGAGGGTGAATGAACCCGAATGTCTGTTGGTTTGTCGGGCTGTGATGTCTCATTGGCCCGACAAAACGACTTTGCGGACCCGGATACCGCAAGGCCGGGACGTTCTAGGCGCTTAGTCTTGCTCTCTAGGATGATTGCGATGACACACGAACCGGTAGCTTGCTCGACGCCTTCATCTCCTTAAGTGACAGGTTCGAGCGAATGCTGGTCACTCCCGGTAATCGCCTCAATGTGCTGTCGACAAAGGCGCTGTAGTCATCCAGATCGCGGGCGACAACAACAAGCAGGAAATCATCTGCGCCAGTGGTGTTGTGACAGGCCAGGATATTGGGCGTTTCGCCTATGATGCGTTGGAATTCATCTGTGGCGGCTTGATCATGTTCCGAGCAGCTGAGTTGCACAAAGGCCATGACCCCAAGCCCCAGCTTGCGCCTATTTATATTGGCTTGATAGCCCTCGATAATGCCGGTCTCTTCGAGTTTTTTGAGCCGCCGCCAGCACGGGGTTTCGCTCATATTCAGATGCTCGGCCAACTTGGTATTGGTCATCCGCCCGTCGCTTTGCAAAAGCTCAAGAATTTGTGCGTTGACGGTGTCTATATCCGACATGAGTGGAATGCCCTCAGTATGAGATTGAAACGCGTGTTTTCTGCCCTAAAATGCTTCTAAAGCGGGTGGAATAACAAGTATATTTCGACGTCATGTGGTAAAATCCGGCCTGACCAAGACCAAATCCGAAAGACCCCACCATGAAAGCTGTCCTGTTCGAGACGTTCCAAGAAGCCCCCAAAGTGAGGACGGTTGCTGATCCTACCCCCGAGGCGCATGGCGTTGTCCTGAAGGTCGAAGCCACAGGGGTCTGTCGCAGTGACTGGCATGGGTGGATGGGGCACGACAGCGACATCGAATTACCGCATATCCCCGGTCACGAACTGGCCGGTGTGGTTGAGGCGGTCGGCAAAGACGTCAAAAACTGGAACGTCGGGGATCGGGTGACAGTGCCGTTCATCTGTGGCTGCGGCGCGTGCCGCGAATGTCACGCCGGTCATCAGCAAGTCTGCCTGCATCAGGAACAGCCGGGTTTCACCCATTGGGGCAGTTTCGCGGAATATGTGCCGATCCATCAGGCTGATCTGAACGTCGTCGCCCTTCCAGAGAGCATGGATTTCGCCACCGCAGCCAGTCTGGGCTGCCGTTTTGCCACCTCGTTTCGGGCCGTGATCGACCAAGGCAAGGTCAGCGCAGGCCAATGGCTGGTGGTGCATGGCTGCGGCGGTGTGGGTCTGTCGGCGGTGATGATTGCCACGGCTGCTGGGGCCAATGTGATTGGGGTGGATCTCGATCCGGCCAAGCTGGCGCTTGCAAAAGATCTCGGCGCGGTGGCGGTGATTGATGGCTCCGGTGACGTGGTCGAGGCGATCAAAGACATCACAAAAGGCGGTGCGCATGTTTCGCTTGATGCTTTGGGGCACCCCATCACGATGACCAATTCAATCCTGTGCCTGCGCCCGCGTGGCAAGCATATCCAAGTGGGTCTCATGCTAGGCGAGCATGCCGCGCCC
Organism: Pelagimonas sp.; assembly: GCF_050633425.1. Taxonomy (GTDB): domain Bacteria; phylum Pseudomonadota; class Alphaproteobacteria; order Rhodobacterales; family Rhodobacteraceae; genus Pelagimonas. The sequence continues at coordinate 169,592 of NZ_JBOEGM010000013.1, forward strand.
ACTGTGCCCATGCCCAAAATTGTCGGACAGGAAATCGAACTGCTCGGCTCGCATGGCATGCAGGCGCATCGTTATGGCGCGATGCTTGATATGGTGGAAAGCGGCAAGCTTGATCCCGCACGGTTGGTCGGCGACAAGATCAGCCTCGATGCGGCCCCCGAGGCATTGATGAATATGGATAAATTCCAGTCCATCGGCGCAACCGTCATCACAAGCTTCTGAGCCATGTCCAAGATTGTATGGTCCTGCACACCGGTAACGCCTGCGCTGACATCGCTCGATATGGTGATTATCGCCCCTTATGCTGCGCCGGGCGCGCAGCATGCCCGAGGCTTTGGCTGGAACGACTTGGATGATCTCGCCAAACATGCGGTTGCAGATGCCATGGCGCAGGGGATAAAGCCGCAGAATAGCGACAGCGTGAAGATCGACCTTAGGAATAGCCTTCTGGGGGCCACGCCTGCCTTGTTGGAGCGGGCTGCGCCGGTGGGCTCTGTGACGGACCGGACACCCGAACCGCAATGCGCGGTGGGGCAGGGGGGCTTCGACATCGACGACCCGGATTTGATTGCTGCAGGTCAAGATCACCAGGGCGCTCTCATGGTAATTGGGGGCGGTAACCCGGCGTGCTTTTTCCTGAAAACGAAAGAGAATGTCCGGGCTAGGATACCCCTTGGCCCGAGCCGTGACGATGGACGCGGCCAACGCCGGGACATGGCAAGCTGCGCTTGGTGCGGCACATATGGTCGGAAATATGGCCCCATTATTGGCCGCCCTGATGATGGGATGACGAGTCGCGCCAGAAGAGTGTCACGCCCACGTTTGCCTGCCGAAAGCCGCGCACCATGCGGTCAATTTTGCGATGAAACAAGGGGGCTGCCGCGTGGTCATCCCCCAAGCCGAGGGCACCGTACCGCCGGAAAAGGAATTGGCCATGTTTGAACAGGTCGAAGACTACCCCGTTGATCCCATCATGATCGGTGCCGATTATTTCGCCCAGGACCCACGGGCGGATAAGCTCAACCTGACTGTGGGCATCTATCAAGACGCACAGGGGCAAACACCTGTGCTGCAAGCTGTGAAATTGGCGGAACAGCGGTTGGTCGACACTCAGGCCAGCAAATCCTATCTCGCTCTGACCGGTGACGCAGAATATTGCCGCCTGTTGGGGCAGGAGATTTTTGGCGCGACGTATGATGACAGTTGGGTGGCGGCTCAGACTGCGGGGGGCGCGGTTGCTTTGCGGGTCATGGCCGACCTGCTGGCCCAGATACCCAAACCCCCGACCGTTTGGCTGCAAACGCCAACCTACGGCAATTACGTCCCAATCCTGACAGCGGCCCAGGCCCGGTTCGCCCATGTGCCATATTATGATGCAATCGGTCGCAAGATGACCTTTGATCAGATGATGGATGGTTTGAAATCTGCCAAGTCGGACGATGTGTTTCTGATGCAGGGTGTCTGCCACAACCCCACCGGGGCTGAGATGAGCGCCGAGCAGTTTGATCTTCTCTTGGATGTGCTGGCGGCGCGCGGGATCATTCCTTGGATTGATCTGGCTTATCTCGGGTTCGCGCAAAGCTGGGACGACGATTGCGAAATGGCCCGCAAAATCGCCGCGCGGTTCAGCGAATGCATCGTCTGTGTCACGTTGTCCAAATCCTTTGGGATCTATCGAGACCGTGCCGGGGCGCTGCTGGTGAAAACCCGCCCAAGCGACAGGGAGCGTATGCAACGCGCAGTCTCTGCCATCGTGCGTTCTGGTGCGTCCCATGCACCCGATCACGGGCCATCGGTTGTGCGAACGATCTTTCAGAACGCGGGCTTGAAACGTATCTGGCTGGATGAACTGGGGCAGATGCGACGGCGTGTGGCCGAAGTGCGGCAACAAATCGTTGCCACGGAACAGGCGATGTTTGGCACAAACACACTTGCCTATATCGCCAATCAATCCGGCATGTTCTCACTTTTACCGCTGAGCGACGCGCAGGAAACCGAACTCACGCGGGATCACGGCATTCATGTGGTGAAAGGCGGCCGCGTGAACGTGGCGCGCCTTGGACCAAATGACATCGAGAAACTGATCAGAGCGATGTCCGTGATAACCGGGCCACAGTAACGGGCCACAGTAACGGACCAGAGTAATGGTCCAGACAAGCTGGTCAGAAAAGCTGGGCAGAAAAGCGGGCACCCAAACCGGATGCCCCACCCCTTTCGCCGAAGAGGGCGGTTAAACCGACCCACCGTCAACAAAGAAGTTTCCACCCGTACACATGGCCGCGTCGTCGGACGCCAAGAACAGCGCCATACGCGCGACGTAAACCGGCTCAATCGGATCGGGCAAACATTGGTTTTTCAGATGATCGGCAAGACCTTCGGGCGTCACCCAAAGCTCTTTTTGCCGGTCCGTCATAATCCAACCGGGCACGACGGTGTTGACCCTGATCCGGCTGTCACCCAAATCGCGCGCCATGGTTCGCGACAGACCATGTACAGCCGCCTTGGCAGTGGCATAGGCCGGGAAATTCCCCACCGCTTCCCACCACGAATTTGACCCCATATTGATTATCGACCCGGTGCCGGCTTCGATCATTGCAGGTGCCACGGCCTGCATGGCAAAGAACATGTGGCGCAGGTTGGTTTGCTGACGCTCGTCCCAGTATTCCGGTGTCACCTCGGCCCAATCATGGCGGTCATCGCGTGCTGCATTGTTGACCAGCACCTGCGCATTGCCAATCCTATCCGACAGCCGGGAAAAGGCCGCTTTCAGACTGTCAATATCGCGCAGATCACAGGCCTCAAAGGCGACGTCGCCATCGGTTTTTGCCGCCAAAGCTTCGCCACCAGCAACATCCTTATCGACGAAACCGACCCTGGCCCCTTGTGCGGCAAAGGCGGTGACGAGTTCAGCACCAATGCCCGACGCACCGCCGGTGATAAACACGGTTTTCCCTTGCAGGCACGGGTATTGGGCGAATTGGGACATGGTATGATCCTTTAGGATTTTGGGGCGTCGTCTTCGAGATAGATACGGATGTTGTCCTCGAAACTCTCATCCGCCTCAAGCCCCAATGCCAGGCCACGCTCGGGGTGAATATCCATGTGCCAGCCCTTAAGGATGCCGTCGATTTCCGGCTGCTTGTTCCAGGTGATCCGGGTGGCAGCGGCAGGACCGGCGACTTGGGTCATGGCCTCGATCATTTCCGCAATCGTCCAGGTCTTGCCTGGCATCGTCAAACACCGATTTTGGCCCAGATCAACAGCGTCTAATTCGGCCCCTTTGACCAAGTTCTCAACGCATTTTCGCGGGCTGAGATAGAGCTGTTTGAAATCCGGTTCCACCGGGCAGTTGGCCGTTTCGCCGTTCAGTGGCTCACGGAAAATGCCGGACATAAAGCTAGAGGCCGCGCGGTTCGGTTTACCGGGGCGCACTGTGATGGTGGGCAAGCGAAACCCGCGCCCGTCAATCAACCCGCGGCGCGAATAATCCGTGATCAGGTATTCACCGATCATCTTTTGCGCGCCATAGCTGGTTTGTGGATTGGGCAGGCTGTAATCGTTAAACGGCTGGGGCGTGTCGCCGCCAAACACTGCAATTGAGGATGTAAAGACAACAACAGGGCAGGTTTCAAGCTCTCTACAGCGTTCCAAAACATTGAGAACGCCCATAATATTGGCCTGTATCCCTGAATCCAGATCCTGTTCGGCATGGGCCGAAACGACAGCCGCCAGCAGATAAATCACATCAATTTCAGCATCAACACATGTCGCCACAGATGCCGGATCGGAAATATCGCAGCGCTGGTACTCCATCTCAAAGGGCGCATCAATTGGCTTGGGATCAACAATATCAGCCAAGACCATTTGATCGATTTTCGACCCGCGCAATTCTTGCCGATCTGCCAAGGATAAGGCCAGTTTACGGCCCAAGAAACCACCGCCACCGAGAATAAGTACTTTCATTTCGCATGTCCTTTGACAAAAATATCGGGTGCAAGCGCGCCCCGTCGTTGAATGACCTGCGCCGCTAATTGCGACGCGTTTTTGGTGGCCTCGGCCGCCGTTGCGCCCTGAACCAAAGACGCAAGAAAACCGCCGGCAAAACTGTCACCAGCGGCCGTGCTGTCGACAACAGTCTCCACTTTGGCGGGCTGTACCTCTGTTTCACCATCGCCGTCGGCCCAAACATGGCATGCGTCTGCGCCATTTTTGACGGCTATAATTTTGGCCCCTACATCGCGATATCGCGCAACTGTATCGGCTTGGGTTTTATCGCCAAAACAGGCTTCTTCTTCGTCAAAGCTTGGCAAGACCACGTCAGAGACCGATGCCCCAAGCACCAATCCCTCGCGCATGGCCTGTGCGCTTTCCCACAACTTGGGGCGCAGGTTGGTGTCAAACGCCACCAGCGCCCCGCCTTTGCGGGCTTTGGTCAAGGCGCGGGCCAAAACCTGTCGTTTTTCTGGTGGCAAAATCGCCAATGTGATGCCGGAAAACTGGATCACCTGGCGACCCGCCAAGATGCTGTCCAGCCAATCCTCGTCATCGGCCAAGAGCCGCGCCGCGGCCTCTCCGCGCCAATAGGAAAAGCTACGCTCGCCCTCCTTGAGCTGGATCGAATAGAGCCCAACAGTCCGGTGCGACACCCGCCGCACCGTCGATGTATCGACACCGTGTGTTTGCATATAATCCAGCATCCCATCGGATGCCGCATCTTGCCCAACCACCGTGCCATATTGCACCGTCCATTCATCGCCAAGCAATTGCCGCGCATACCACGCACAGTTGAACGTGTCCCCGGCATAGCCCATATGATAAAGGCCATCCCCGGTTGGGGCCAATTCAACCATGCATTCTCCGAGGCATAAAAAGCGATTCATAACTGTTCTTTTCCGTCGTGTTTAGTGGTTGAGGGCAGGCAGGATTTTGCCCGGATTTAGAATGCCTTGCGGATCAAGAGCCGTCTTAATGGCACGCATAAATGCAAGCGCGTCGCCGTGTTCGGCATGCATATAGGCTGTTTTGCCCATGCCGATGCCATGCTCTCCGCTCACGGTTCCGCCAAGGCGCAAAGCACTGTCATTGAGCAAGCCGACAAAGGCCTTGGCGCGGCTCATTTCTTCGGCGTCGCTGGCATCCACATTCAGTCCGCAATGATAGTTGCCGTCGCCGACATGGCCAACAATGGCACAGCTCAGACCCATTTCGCGGGACTTTTCCTGCGCTTCAACAATGGCTTCAGCAAGTTTTGAGATCGGAACACACACGTCGGTGGTGATGATCTCTTTGGTTGGGGCCAGCGCTCTGTTGGCGTGATGAGCATTGTGGCGCATGTTCCAAAGCTTGGTGCGGTCTTCGGTGCGTTCGGCGCGTTCAAACCCGGTTGCTCCGAACTCTTCGGCGATTTCACCAAAGCTCGCGGCTTGTTCGGCGACAGCGTTCGGGGTGCCGTTGAACTCGACGAACAAGTGCGGTTTTTCGGGCAGACCAGCGTCACTATATAGATTAAAGCCACGCACCATCGCTTCGTCAATCAGCTCAATCCGCGCCATGGGAAGGCCGCTTTGAATGGTCAGGATCACGCAGTTGACCGCATCCTCAACACTGTCGAACCGACAGGTTGCAGCCGAGGCCGCCTCGGGAATGCCTTGCAACTTCAGGGTCAGTTCGGTGATGATACCCAAGGTGCCTTCGGACCCGATCAGCAGGTGGGTGAGATCATATCCAGTCGAGGATTTGCGCGCCTGTGATCCGGTGCGAATGATCGTGCCGTCGGCCATTACCGCTTCGAGCGCCAGCACACAATCGGCCATGGTGCCGTATCGGACAGCTGTCGTGCCCGAGGCCCGTGTCGCCGCCATGCCACCAAGCGAGGCATTCGCCCCTGGATCCAGCGGAAAGAACAACCCAGTGGCGCGTAATTCTTCGTTCAGTTCAATCCGGTTGAGACCGGGTTGCACCACCACGTTCAGGTCTTCGTCGTTCACTTTCAACAGCTTGGCCATCTTGCTTGTGTCAAGGCTGATGCCGCCCTCAAGCGCCAGATGCTGCCCTTCAAGCGAACTCGCTGCGCCATAGGCCGTGACCGGGCAATTATGCGCCGCGCAGATTTTCACGATCTGCGACACTTCCTCGGTCGAGGTCGGATAGGCAATGGCATCGGGGATAATCTTCGGATGATAGCTTTCGTTTTGGCCATGATGATCACGATCCGCCTGCGTGCTCACAAGCCGATCTCCCAACAGTGTTTTCAGTTCGGCAATCGCGGTGTCATGGGGCATTCTGGCATCCTATTTACGTGTTTTCGGTATGGGGGAGTTCTATGTTTGAAGCCCTCGGGTCAAGGTGATCCTGAATTTGGTATACCATTTTTCCGCCGCCATACGCCAGATACTTGGGCCAGATACCTTGCATGGATGCTCAGGCCAAATACTTAGATCAGGCACCAGAGCAGGGCGCAGTCTATTCTTGCCGCATCGGTGACCGCCAAACCATCCGGGCAAAGGCCAATCCGCTTGCCGTCGCACGACAGCGTGTCTTTTGTTTGAGCCGCTCTTCATTGGCGGTGCCGCGCAAGGCGGCCAATTCATCCATTCGATCACATTGCAACAGGCTAGCCAGCAGGTCGTATTTCACCTCGATCCGGGCAATCGCGACAATTTCCTTGGGGGCTTCCTGAGACAAGACCTCCATATGACGGGCGATGCCATGCGACCACTGATCCTGCGCTTGCTTGAAACACAGCGTGGTGACGTTTGGGGTCTCAGCCGAAATTTCAAGGCACGGCGTATGGGCCGCATCGATGCAGCTTAGCGGCGATTGTTCCAAGGTCATCGCATTCGCAATACAGCCATCCACAGCTGCCAAGTCGACCTTGTGAACGTCAATCTCTGCCGCTACATCCTGGCCTGCAAGTGCGAGCGCGACCAAGGCAGCAGTGTGATATCTCTTCATGTTTTGTCTCATGAAATCCCTCCCTGCCGCCCTATTCGGCGACACTCCCTTGCATTTGGTATACCAAGTTGAAATGCTACCGCAAGCCACGGAGCTTGCCAGTATCGAATCGCGGATCGAATTTTGACCGTGTCGCGATCCTGCGCAGCCGTCGCCAAAGGGGAGAGAAAACATGTCCGATACACGCGCCAACAAGCGTTTCCGTTCACAAGAATGGTTCGATAATCCAAACAATCCGGGAATGACCGCGCTGTATCTTGAGCGCTATCAAAACGCGACCTTCACCCGCGAAGAGTTGCAAAGTGAGCGCCCAATTATCGGTATCGCCCAAACCGGCAGCGACCTCGCGCCATGCAATAAAATCCACGTTTTCTTGATGGATCGGATCAAGGCCGGCATCCGCGAAGCCGGTGGTATTCCTATGGAATTTCCGGTTCACCCGATCCAGGAAACCGGCAAACGCCCGACGGCGGCGCTTGATCGCAACCTGTCTTATTTGACCTTGGTCGAGGTGCTGCACGGCTATCCGATTGACGGTGTCGTGCTGACAACTGGCTGCGATAAAACCACCCCGGCGATGCTGATGGGGGCGGCGACGGTTGACCTCCCCGCGATTGCGCTCAATGGCGGCCCGATGTTGGATGGTTGGTTCAAAGGCAAACGCGCGGGGTCTGGCACCGTGATCTGGGAAGGTCGCCGGTTGTTGGCAGAAGGCAAAATTGATTACGAAGAATTTATGGAGCGCGCCTGTGCTTCGGCCCCGTCGATGGGCCATTGCAACACCATGGGCACAGCCTCAACCATGAACGCCATGGCCGAAGCGCTGGGCATGACGCTGACCGGAAGCTCGGCCATTCCTGCACCATTCCGGGAGCGGATGGAGATGGCCTTCCTGACCGGAAAACGTATTGTTCAGATGGTGTTGGATGACCTCAAGCCGTCTGACATCATGACCCGTGAAGCCTTTGAAAACGCCATCGTCACCAATGCGGCGATTGGGGGGTCGACCAATGCTCCTCCGCATTTGCAGGCCGTTGCGCGCCATGTCGGTGTTGAGCTGAACGTCAAGGATTGGGAAACAATTGGTTTTGACGTGCCTTTGTTGGCCAATGTGCAGCCAGCTGGCGAATATCTGGGCGAAGGATTCTACCGCGCTGGTGGTGTTCCTGCGATCATGGGCGAGCTGAAAAAGGCTGGTCGTTTGCATGAGGGCGCAATGACCGCCTCGGGCAAGACCATGGGCGAGACATTGGACGGCGTTGAAAGTGTCGATCTTGATGTGATCAAAACCTATGACGCTCCGATGCGCGAAAATTCAGGGTTCAAGGTTCTGTCAGGCAACCTGTTTGACAGCGCATTGATGAAAACCTCGGTGATTTCGGCGGATTTCCAACAGCGGTTTTTGTCACATCCCGGCAAAGAAGGTGTCCACGAAGCCCGCGCTATCGTGTTTGAAGGCCCCGAAGATTACCATGACCGTCTGAACGACCCGGCGCTCGAGATTGACGAAAACTGCATTCTGTTTATTCGCGGTGTCGGCTGTGTTGGCTATCCCGGTTCGGCCGAAGTGGTGAATATGCAGCCGCCGGACGAACTGATCAAAGGCGGTATCAACCACCTGCCAACAGTTGGCGATGGCCGCCAATCTGGGACATCCGAAAGCCCGTCCATCTTGAATGCCTCGCCTGAATCGGTGGTTGGCGGCGGTCTGGCCTATCTCAAAACCGGCGACATGGTGCGCCTGGATTTGAACCAGTCGACTTTGAACGCGCTGGTCGAGGATGCGGAATGGCAGGCACGGATTGACGCCTGGGAGGCCCCAGAGCTTGAGCACCAGACGCCGTGGCAAGAGATTTACCGCAAACATGTCGGGCAATTGGCTGAAGGGGGGTGCCTTGAGTTGGCAACAGCCTATCAAAAGATCGGCCGCACGTTGGCGCGCGATAACCACTAACAACATCTCTAACGCCTCCGTCGCAAAGCGGGGGCGTTTTAAAGACGTGGGGGAGGGGGCGTTGGCCCTTGTGTCTCAGCGATGCCTAGGCAGTGCCAGAGGCGACTCCCGCGGGATATTTGGATCAAGACAAATCAGGGCGAAGCAACATGAGCAAGAGCATTATTATCACAGGGGCCGGGCGTGGCATCGGCAAAGCTTGTGCAGAGGCATTTTTGGACGCGGGATGGCGCGTTGGATTGGTGGGCCGTTCACCTGAGCCGCTTGAATCTCTGGCGGATCGCTATGCCGGATCAGCGCTTCCGCTGCCATGTGACGTCGTTGATGAGGCCCAGGTTGATGCGGCGTTTGACGGGGCGCTGGCGGAATGGGGGCGTATTGATGCGCTCTTTAATAATGCCGGTGTCAGCGTCAAAGGCGCGCCAATTGACGAAGTCAGCGTTGATGACTTTCGCAGCTGTATGGACATCAATGTCACCGGGTCGTTCATCTGTGCGCGGGCCGCATTTGCGCGGATGCGGGCCCAGGATCCACAGGGGGGGCGCATCATCAACAATGGATCGGTGTCGGCCTATGTGCCGCGTTGGGGCTCGGCCCCGTATAGCACCTCCAAACATGCGATTACCGGTTTGACCCGGACAATTTCCTTGGATGGACGGGCGTTTAACATTGCCTGCGGGCAAATTGATATTGGCAACGCTCTGACGGATATGGCGCAGGCCATGACCCAAGGTGTGCCACAGGCCGACGGGTCAATTGCGGTTGAGCCAGTGATGGATGTGGCCCATGTGGCCAGCTCGGTGTTGCATATGGCCAACCTGCCCCTCGAGGCCAATGTTCAGTTCATGACCGTGATGGCATCGGCGATGCCTTATATTGGACGCGGGTAAGTATATTGGACGCGGGTAAGTCTGCTGTGGTTCCGGGGGCATCCTCGGGACGAATTCAGACGGTTTTGACCCGTTCGCGGTGCCAAATATAAAGGCCCGACGCAACGATGATGAGACCGCCTGCCAAGGTCCAAATGGTTGGCCAGGTGTTGAACACCAACACACCGGCCAACGCCGCCAGAAAAATCTGGATATAGATCACCGGCGCAAGGATCGAGGCATCGGCCAAGCGATGGGCGGTAGTCGCGCTGATGTGGGCAAATGCCCCAAAGGGGCCAATGATACAAAACCCGATCCAAACGCTGCCCTCGGGCCATGTCCACAATGGCAAAACCACCGGCAGCAACACCAATGTGGCCAATCCGCTGGCCCATAGCTGTTGCGACGAATTGCTTTCCTTGCCAGCCATGCGCCGTGTCATGATGAAATACAGCGATGCCAGCGTGAGCGCGACCACGTTCAACAACATCGCTGGATGAAACCCGGTCCCCCAAGGCCGCATGACCACTATGACCCCGATAAACCCTACACAGACGGCCAGAATACGCCGAATACCGACCTGTTCCCCCAGCAGTGGGATCGCCAACAAGGTGATCACAATCGGCCCGGCGAACATAATCGTCGTGGTGACGGTGATCGGTAAATATTGTAGCGCAATAAAGTTGCAGATCGTGCTGGTCATCAAGAAGACCGAGCGCAACGCCTGTTGTCCGGGGGATTGGGTCCGAAAAGCCGCCGTCCCCTGACGGGCGGTGAAAAACACCAAAGCAAAGATAAAATGGCCAAGATAGCGCGCAAACACCACCTGTAACGCGGGTAGCCCAGCCAGGATCAGCCACTTTGCTGTCGTATCAATACAGGTAAAGAACACCACCGCCAAAGCCATGAGCAAAATCCCCACTGGGGTGCGCTCTTCGCGCGGGGCGGCGGTGTTCATAAAGTTAGCCTTTGGGCAAGTTGCGGGTCATCCAGTCGACCATTTCGGGCACCATCATTTCGCCTTCACCTGCGTCGCGGGCTTCGTTCAGGGTCCCGCTGACGCATGCAGACATGCGGCTGTTCAACCCCAGTTCTGCCGACATTTCCCGGAAATAGCCAACATCTTTGCCAGCATTGTTCACCGAAAACGCCAAATCACATTTGCCATCAACCGCGTAGTTGCGGATGAAATCCATCATGCCCGAGCGCAGCGGCCCGGCGGCCATCACTTCATAAAGAGCCTGCCGGTCAATGCCAGCCGCATCCGCAGTGACAAAGGCCTCTGCCATGCCCATTGCCACGTTTTGAGCAAAAAAGTTATTGATCAATTTGATCGTATGCCCGCTTCCCAGCTTGCCCAGATGGAACACGTTTTCGCCCAACACATCCAGCACCGGTTTTGCACGATCAAACGCTGCCTTGTCGCCCGAACACATCAGGTTCAGCAATCCATCGACCGCATGTGCAGGGGTACGGCCAATCGGAGCGTCCATATAGATCGCGCCCTTGGCCTCCATGTCGCCGCCAATCTTGAGCGTCGAACCCGGCAAGGAGGTGCCAAAATCAATGACGATCTGACCCTCTTTCACCCCGGCCAACACCCCGTCATCGCCGTAAACCCGGCCTTCGACCTGTTCAGAGGTGCCCATGCACAACATGACGATATCCGAGGCTTTGGCCACGTCGCGGGCATTCGCCGCTTCGGACCCGCCGCGTGCGACGGCCTCTTCGACACCGGTGCGATCTCGGTTGCCCAAAACCGTCACCGGGTAACCGGCCTTTTGCAGGCATTCCACCATGGCACGGCCCATCAGACCGAGGCCAATAAATCCAATATGTTCTTTGCTCATCTCAAGCTCCTATATAATCGCCAGGAACGCCGCCGGCCCGGACCGGCATCCCGGTCTGGCCTGACAGCGTTGCAGCCAATACAATTTCCAGCGCTGCAAGCCCGTCATTGGCAGAGCACAGCAACTCATCCTGTCCCCCGTCAACAACCGCTGCAAAGCGCCGCATTTGTTCGCGTAAAGGGTCGACCTCGGTGAAATCGGGCCCATGGGTGCGCGTCATCGCGTGGTTCCAGTTCACCGCTTGTCCGTCGCTGCCTTGCCAGAGGGTGAGCGATGGAAACTCAATCGCGCCTTTGGTTCCGGTTGCACGGATATAATCCTGCCCGGACTGGGCCAGTTCCGGGTTTTCACCGCAGGCCGCTTCAAAGGCCCAAGGTGAGGCACCGGAATCCGAGATCATGAAGGATCCCAAAGCCCCCGAGGCAAACCGGATATTTAACGTCGCGGTGTCTTCGACCTGGAGCTGACGTGACGCATTGGACAGCATCGCCGAGACCTCGGTGATATTGCCAAAGAGAAAGCGCAGCAGGTCAATCTCATGGCTGAGATTGGTCATCAAGGGGCCGCCGCCGGGGGCACAACGCCACGGCAGATCGAAATAGGTGTCGTGTTTGCGCAGTGACCAAAACCCTTGCAACGCAATAGGTTGCCCGATTTTGGGAAGCATGTCCCGCGCCGCGATACTAAAAGGATGACAGCGGCGATGGTGCCCGGTGAACAAGGGTAGCCCCAAAGAGGCCGCCAAGTTAATCAACCCCTTGGCCTCATCCAACGAAGCCCCAATCGGCTTTTCGACCAAGACGGCAAAGCCACGTTCAAGCGCCGCGCGCACAGCACGAAAATGGGCGGGGGTCGGTGTGGAAACGATGGCGGCCTTGGTCTCGGAGGGTAAATCTTCGACCGTGGCAAACATCGGCAATCCACGCGCATCCAAATCCGCACGGCGGTAAGCATCGGGTTCAACAACCCCGACCAGCTCTACATCGGGCAGCGATTGTGCGATGCCGATGTGGCGCATCCCAATTTGCCCGGCACCAATGACACAAATGGGAACACGAACCATTACATCACCGCGCCGATCTGCCACGGCACGAATTCGAAATCGCCAAGGCCCTGCGCCTCGGATTTCGTGGCCTCGCCGCTGGCCATCCGAAGCCACATTTCATAAATCTCGCGCCCGACCTCTTCGATCGTGGCCGCGCCGGTCAAAATCTTGCCTGCATCGACATCCATATCGTCGGTCAGGCGGTCATACATCTGGCTGTTGGTGGCGACTTTCATACAGGGGGACGGCTTGGATCCAAAGGCCGATCCGCGCCCGGTGGTAAAGCACACAAGGTTGCAGCCCGACGCAATTTGCCCGGTGACCGAGGCGGGGTCATAGCCGGGGCTGTCCATAAAAGTGAACCCTTTGGCTGTCACCTCTTCGGCGTATTTATAGACGCCAGTCAAAGGCGAGGTGCCCCCCTTGGCCGCAGCGCCCAGTGATTTTTCTAGGATCGTGGTCAGGCCGCCCTTTTTATTTCCGGGCGATGGATTGTTGTCCATACTGCCCTTGTTGCGGGTGGTGTAATCTTCCCACCAGTCGATCAGCTCGATCAGTTTGCCGCCGACGGTCTCGTCTACTGCGCGCGCGGTGAGCAAATGTTCGGCACCGTAAATCTCGGGGGTTTCGGCCAGAACTCCGGTGCCGCCTTGGGCCACCAACAGATCGCAGGCATGCCCCACCGCAGGGTTGGCAGAAATGCCCGACCACGCATCAGATCCGCCACATTGCAACCCAACCATCAATTCGGATGCGGGGCAGGGGGTGCGTGTGGCCTCATTGACCAAGGGCAGCATGGCGTTGATTTTGGCGATGCCCATATCAACGGTTTTGCGCAATCCTCCGACATCCTGAATGTTCATGGATTGGAAAAACGGGCCGGGTTTGAGGCCATAGGCCTCGACCAGCCAATCAATCTGGTTCATCTCGCAGCCCAATCCGGCCATCAAAACCGCGCCGATATTGGGGTTGCGGGCGTATCCCCACATCACCCGCTGCAAGGCTTCAAAGCCGGTGCCATCGCCGCCCATTCCGCATCCTGTGCCATGCACAAAGGCCACGACACCATCGACATTGGGGTATTGGGCCATAATTTCGGGTGTAAAGGCTTGGGCAATCATGCGCGCGGCGGTGGCCGAACAGTTCACCGATGTCAGCACGGCAATATAATTGCGGGTGCCCACCCGGCCGGTGTCGCGGCGATAGCCCATAAATGTGTCTTGGGTTTCAGCCGGGGTTACGGGGCGCAGGTTGGTGGCAAATTCATAGGTCGCCTCGACCGTGCGAAAGGCGAGATTGTGGGTGTGGACATGGGCGCCTGCAACGATGTCTTCGGAGGCAAAGCCGATGGTTTGAGCGTATTTTTGTACTTTTTCCCCAGCAGCAATATCACGCAGTGCCAGCTTGTGACCGCGCGGGATTGGCTCAACCGCGCCATGCTCACCCGGTTTCAGGGGGGTCAATGCCGTGGCAACATTGTCATCGGGGGAAAGTCGAGTGGTCGTCATTTAGGTCTCAAATTCTCAAATCTTGGGAAAGAACGCGGCCAGTGTTTTGGCCGCGTTCTTTGAGTTTACAGGAATATCGTCACAATGGGAGGCCAGATCAGCAGAACCGAGAGGGCCATCAATTGCAGCGCAATGAAGGGCAGGAACCCTTTGAAGATGTCCGTCAGGGAAATATGCGCCGGAGCAACGGATTTTAGATAGAAAGCCGCAGGACCAAAGGGAGGCGACAAGAAGGACACCTGCATGTTCATACAGAAGACCACACCGAACCAGATCGGGATAAATTTGGGATCAACCGAGCCCAGGAAACCAATCTCTTCGGGGGGCAATTTGACAACGATGGGCAGGAACACAGGCATGATCAGCAACACAATGCCAACCCAGTCCATGAACATCCCCATGATCAAAAACACCACCATCATCACCAAAATAATTCCCATTGTCGGCATGTCTGCCCCAACGATCATATTGGCCACAAAGGTCGGTCCGCCAGCCAAAGTATAAGCCGCCGCAAGAGCCGCCGCACCAATGGTGACCCAAATAATGGTGCCGGTCGATTTGATGGTCCGCATCACCGCGTCCCAAACAATATCGAACGTCATTTCACGCCGGATCAACCCGATGACAAACACCGCAACAACACCCATGCCTGCGGCCTCGGTGATTCCGGTGATGCCACCATAGATGCTCCCCAAAACAACGCCGATCACCACGGTGGGCGCGATCAGGCCTTTGCCCATTTCCCAGCCCGTAGCAGTGCGCTCACGCCCCACAATGACAAAGACCACCGCGGCACAGAGCACAAATGCGCCTATGATCCATGGGATGTTTGACACCATGCCAAGCGGGATCGGATCGACGCCTTCGGTGATCTTGTTTTCACCTGTGACGGTAAAGAACAGAGCACGCAGAAAGATAGCGCCGGTGACCCACATGCCAAACCGTGCGAGGAAGCCAAGGAACATCAAACCCTTTTCACGCCCTGCCGGGGCACCCGGTTCTTCGGGTGGCAAGGGGGCCTGATCGGGGTCCATCTGTGTGCGGATGATGATGTAGACGATAAAGAAAGACGCCAACATAAACCCGGGCAAGAAGGAGGCTGTGAACAGCGCCTTGATCGAGGTCTCCGTCACCAACCCGTAAAAGATCAGGACGATTGAGGGCGGGATCATTGTTCCCAATGAGCCGCTGGCGCAGATCGTTCCGATGGCAAGGTTCTGGTTGTACCCAAGACGTAGCATCTGGGGCAGAGCGATGAGGCCGAGCAGAACCACTTCGCCGCCGATAATGCCCGACATCGCCGCCATGATGACCGCCATGATAGAGGTCACAATCGCAATACCGCCACGCATCCGGCTCATCCAAACGTTGAGCGAGCTATACATATCCCGCGCGATACCGGAGCGTTCCAGTAGCGCGGCCATAAATATGAAGAGCGGCACCGATATGAGGACGTAATTGGTCATCTGTCGGTAAACCGCCTGCCCAAGCACGTTAAACGGCCCCATGCCAAAGCGGCCAAACATCAGGTCAGGCCCAAATTTCAGCAGCAGAGTCGCCACCGCCAGAAACGCTGAGGCAAAGCCAAGCGGCATGCCGATTGCCAGCAATGCAAACATGCCGAGCAGAATGATTAGGCTGAGTGTGCCTACATCAACCATTATTTATCCTCCTCGGATAAGTCTAACGTACGGCGAATATTTTCGATTTCTGTCTCGTCAATTTCATCCGCAGGAGAGTGATGTTCAGGGGCTTTGTTCCAATCTGAAATCAGATTTGACAAGGCTTGGATGGCCACAAGAATGATCATGAAAATGATCGCAGGCTTGATGGTTGCAGGAATGGGCGGATCCCAGGCCGTGCCAAAGGTTTCCATCCGCAGGAATTTTGCCTTGGCCTCGTTGTATCCGCCCCAGAACAGGCAGATCGTAAAGACCCAGATCAAAAAGACCGAAATGCAATCAGACAGTTTTTGCATCCATCGCGGCATCATATCATAGATGATATAGATGCGGATGTGGCTGCGTTGCTGCATGGCGTAAAGCCCTGCCAACAAAAACAAAAAGCCAGCAAGCCAAAGCGACAATTCATTGGCCCAAAGCGTGCCTGAGGCAAAGACATAGCGCGAGATGACTTCGTAAAACATCACGACCACGATCAAGGGCAGGGCAATCATAGAGAGGCGCGCACAGATCAATGAGACAATGTCAAAGAAGCCCGAGGGTTCAGATTCAATGGCGCCAACCGTGTCGGACAGATAGACCGAGGCAAAGAACACGGCACCAAGAACGGCGGCGAGCGTGATATAAACGATCAACCGGCCTTCGGGACGCAACATCTGATGCATGCCGATTTCGCTTCCCAAAAAGGCATTTGAGAAAGCAAGGCCGCCAACCAGCAGGGCGGTGGCGGCACCAAATCCGATCATCAGTAATCGCACGGGCTGGCGGGCAGAGCCGAGCCAGACAGAAGGTGAGGACATAAGTGTGTTTCCTTGAATGACAGGAAAACTGATCCCGGCGCGAAGGTGGGCTTCGCGCCGGGCAGTCAGTCAGCCCAAGGGCTTATTCGGAAACGAGACCAAGCTGGGTCAAGTAACCAAGGTGGCTGGCAACCAGCGCTTTCGCTTCGTCTGTGGTGGCAAATTCGGGCCATGTGGCCTGAGCAGCGTCACGGAAAGACTGCAGGTCTTCATCAGACCACGCGTGAAGCGTCACACCATCGGCGCGCAGCTGAGCCGCGGCTTCGGCGTTTTTCTTTTCAAAGGTCAGCGCAGTTTGCAGCGCCAGCTTTTGCATCGCGGTGTCCATGATGGCGCGATGGCTGTCGCTCAGACCATCCCAAACCATCTTGTTACAGGCCAGGTGATCCGAAGGCATGGAGTGGAAGCCGGGATAGTTGGCGTGCTTGACCAGATCATAGAGACCCAGACCAACGTTGTTTGCGAGGCCAGACGCATCCGCACCGTCGATGATGCCGGTTTCAAGCGCGGTAAAGATTTCGGTGAAATCCATCACGATCGGCTTGGCGCCCAGCTTTTCAAAGATTTTGGTTTCCATGCCGGGAGGCGAACGGAATTTCCAGTCTTTGAAGGCGGCAGGGCCGTCGATTGGCTTGGATGATGCCAGTGATTCCTGACCGTAAACCCACCAGCCCACAAGCTGCATGCCAAAGCCGTTATAGAGTTCTTGTGCCGCGTCGTAACCGCCACCGTGATACAGCCAGCTCAGCTGTTGGTAGGGCGTGTCGTAGCCACCCATGATGTCGCCCACAAACTGGAACGCGGGGTTTTTACCGGTCTGATAACCGCCACCAGTCATGTCGCAGTCCAGAATGCCGTTGGCCGCCGCGTCAAAGGTTTCAACCGACGCCACAACCGAAGACGAGAAGAACATCTCGATATCAATTGAGCCGTTCGACATCAGTTCAACATCGTCGGCGAATTGCTGAGCGAGCTGACCAGATACGGTTTCTGGCGCGTAATGTGTTTGGATCCGCAAGGTCACATCAGCCGCCATGGCCGCGCCGCCTGCTACGGTCAATGCGGTGGCCGCAACCGTATTTAGAATCGTTTTCTTAAGTGTCATTCTTTCCTCCCCGAGGCGACTCTCCTCCAGTCACCTTTGTTTTTAAGGCAAAATAAACTGCCCTTTGATTAGATGGTATACCATCTGCGCCTCACGCTAGCGAAAGCGTGGTCGACAATCAACAGATTTTGGTATACCAAATTTTGCACTCGACTTTTGGACCGAAGCTCAGAACAAGGGCTGAAGCCAAAATGGCCTGAGTAAGGACTTGAGCAAGGACCTGAGCGGGGGCCTAAGTGTGAGGCTGAGCGGGGGCCAGAACAGGGCCAGAGCGGGGCCAGAACTGGGGCTGAGTGGGGCAGGGGAACAATGGCCGAAGAAAACCGATTTGAGCATATTTCCAACCGTCTGAGACGTGCGATTCTGCGTGGCGATCTGGCTCCGGGGTCTCCGATCAAGGAACGCGACAACGCTGCTGAAATGGGGGTGAGCCGAACCCCGATGCGCGAAGCGATCCGTCAATTGGCCAACGAAGGTCTGGTGGTTTTACGGCCGTCACGCAGCCCGATTGTCGCCGATCCATCCTGGAAAGAAATCTCGGATTGCATGGATTTGGTGCGCGCACTTGAGTTGCTATCGGGCGAATTGGCCTGCGCCAAGGCGAGCGACGAAGAGATCGAACAGATCGCGGCCATCCAAGCGCGAATGGAGGCCGAAGCCGAATCGATTGACGAAATTGACCTGTTTGAAATCGACATGGAATTTCACGTCTCGATTGTGCGTGCCTCGCACAACATTCCGCTGGCTGAAACCCACCGATCCTTGTTGTCGCGGCTCTGGCGGGCGCGGTTTTTGGGGTCGCGGGCCGGGCGTAACCAAGATCGGGTATTTGCGCAACATCAGGCGATCATGGCCGCGCTCCGGGCCCGCGATGCGGCGGCGTTTCAGGCCGAGCTGCGCAACCATCTGAGCATCCTAAAACAACAGATCAGACAGTTTTATCAAGAGGTTGAAGACGAAACCGTCTAGGCTAGCCCCTTGCGTATGTCGCGCGGCGTCATGCCAAACTCGCGCTTAAAAGCACGTGTCAAAGCGCTTGGGTCCTCGTATCCGCAACGGGTCGCAATTTCGGTCACCGACAGCCGGGTCTGTTCGACCATGCGCCGCGCCACTCCAAGCCGCAACGACAGGTAAACACTGCGCGGGTTTTGCCCTGTTGCGCTTAGAAAATGCTTTTCCATCGCCCGCAATCCCAACCCCAATCGTTTGGCGATTGCGTCAAGCGGAAGCGGGGCTTCGGTGGTGCGCCGCATGATGGCCACCGCCGCCTGAACCACCTGATTGTCGCCCATGCGTAGCGGCACGATTTCGGTTGGGTCGCGTTCGCCATGCATAAAGAGCGCGGCCACCTCAAGGCGCAACATGGTGCCATGATGTTGTCCGATGAGATCCAGCATCAATTCCATTGTTGTGCTTGCCCCGCCACAAGACAGGATAGAACCTGTTGCAATATAACGATCTTCTGTAACGTCGACCTCTGGGAACCGTTCGGAAAATTGCACGAATTCATCCCAATGGATTGTTGCCCGCTGCCCATCCAAAAGCCCTGCCTGCGCCAACAGCCACGATCCCATATCAAGCCCGGCGATTTGGTCAAAGCGCGATTTGGCGGCCCGCAAAGCCCGCAAAGTCTGCGGCGATCCCTGATCCTGAAACCCATAGCTTGGCATCACAATCAACAAATCACCGCCCGGATGTTGCGACAGGGTTCCATCGGGCGTCACCGGCAAGGCGCTTGAGGAGTTCACGACCTCCTTGGTGATCCCCAAAAACTGCCACTCATACAGGGTTTGGCGCGCCAAAAAATTGGCGGCGCGCAGCGGTTCGACGGCATTAGCAAGCGCGTGATTGGAGAAGTCAGGGAAAAGAAGCACCCCAACTTGGCGCGTTTTGGGAGCAAGATTCGACTTGTGCATGATCACCGCCGTATCACGCAGGATAAAAACAGGCGAGCCAAAGTTACCTTTTGGGGGCAACACGAGGAGCGCCCCATGCATTTTGGTCTGTCGGAAGAGCAAGAAATGATCGTCTCAACCGTCCGCAGTTTTGTGGAGAATGAGATTTATCCGCATGAAGCCGAGGTGGAGCGGACCGGCCAAGTGCCCCATGAACTGGGCATGGAGATCAAACAAAAGTGCCTTGATCTCGGCTTCTACGCCTGCAATTTCCCCCAAGAGGTTGGCGGCGCGGGCCTGAGCCATGTGGATTTCACATTGGTTGAGCGGGAGCTCGGGCGTGGCTCGATGGCGTTGACGCATTTCTTTGGTCGTCCGCAAAATATCTTGATGGCCTGCAACGCCGAGCAGCGTGAAAAGTATCTGCTTCCTGCGGTGCGAGGAGAGCGCATGGACGCGCTGGCAATGACCGAACCAGACGCTGGCTCGGATGTCCGAGGCATGAAATGTCAGGCGCAGCGGGACGGTGGCGATTGGGTGATCAACGGCTCAAAACACTTTATCTCTGGTGCGGAACACGCTGATTTCTTTATTGTTTTCATCGCGACCGGTGTCGACGATACCCCCAAGGGGCCCAAGAAACGCATCACCTGTTTTCTGGTTGATCGCGGGCATCCAGGGTTTGAGGTGCGCGACGGGTACCAGTCCGTTAGTCATAAAGGTTACAAAAATTACATTCTGACCTTTGATGATTGCCGCCTGCCTGACGCACAGGTTTTGGGGCAGGTTGATGGTGGTTTTGAGGTGATGAATGAATGGCTATATGCCACGCGCCTGACCGTTGCGGCCTTTTGTGTCGGCCGGGCCCGCCGGTGTTTTGATCATGCGGTTGCCTATGCCGCCGAGCGCAAACAATTTGGCCAGGCGATTGCCAAGTTTCAGGGCGTCAGTTTTCAGGTTGCGGATATGATTACTGAAATCGATGCTGCTGATTGGCTCACGTTATCAGGGGCTTGGCGTTTGGACCAAGGATTACCGGCAAACCGCGAAATCGCCTCTGCAAAATTGTATGCATCCGAGATGTTGGCGCGGGTCACCGACACGACCTTGCAAATTTTCGGCGGTATGGGGCTGATGGATGACTTCCCGATTGAACGCTTTTGGCGCGACGCGCGGGTTGAGCGAATCTGGGATGGAACGTCGGAAATCCAGCGTCACATCATCAGTCGCGATCTGTTTCGCCCGTTGGGGGCGTGAACCGTGCCTGAGGGGCGCGGGATAGGGGGCGGCGTTTATGACGGATAACCTGAAACGCCTGCTGCAGCCGCGCAGCATGGCCGTGATCGGCGGCGGCAGCTGGTGCGAGAATGTCATTCGTGAAAGTCGCAAAATTGGCTTTGAAGGCGAGATTTGGCCGGTACATCCCAAGCGGGACACGCTCGGCGGTTTGCCGACTTTCAAGTCAATCGAAGACCTTCCCGCCACACCGGACGCAGCATTTGTCGGCGTCAATCGTGAGGTGACTGTCGAGGCCATCCGGCATCTTGCCCGGCGCGGCGCGGGCGGTGCGGTCTGTTTCGCATCCGGGTTTCAAGAGGCACAGGCCGAGCTTGCAGATGGGCCGGACTTGCAAAAGGCGCTGTTGGACTGTGCGGGTGAAATGCGGTTGCTCGGTCCAAATTGTTATGGCTTTATCAACGCGTTAGATGGAGCGGCGCTGTGGCCGGACCAGCATGGTATGACCCGCGTCAAGAGCGGCGTGGCGATCCTGACCCAAAGCTCAAACATTGCTTTGAACCTGACCATGCAAAGGCGCGGCTTGCCGATTGCCTATCTTGGCACGGTGGGAAATCAAGCCCAGACCGATCTGGCCGAATTTGGCATGGCGGTGTTGGAGGATGAGCGGGTGACAGCATTGGGGCTGCATATCGAAGGCATCTCCGACATTCGCGGTTTCGAAGCTTTGGCCGCCAAGGCGCGTGAACTGGGCAAGAGCATCGTTGCCATCAAAGTCGGCGCGTCAGAGCAGGCCAGCGCAGCGGCGATTTCGCATACCGCCTCTTTGGCGGGATCGGATGCGGGCGCGCGTGCGCTTTTGGACCGGCTCGGAATCGCCCAAGTCACATCTTTGGCGTCCCTGTTGGAGGTTTTGAAGCTCCTGCATACCATCGGGCCGCTGCCCCATGGTGGGATTGCGTCAATGTCCTGTTCGGGGGGCGAAGCGAGCCTGATGGCCGATAGCGTTTTGGGCACCAACCTAAGGTTTCCCGCGCTGACATCGGTGCAAACTGGTGCCCTGCGAGACGCGTTGGGGGGCAAGGTCGCCTTGGCGAACCCATTGGATTACCACACCTATATTTGGGGCGATCACGATGCGCTTTTGCGATGCTTTTCGGGGATGATGGCGCAAAGTGATTTGGCTCTTGGCATCGTTGTTCTGGACGTACCCCGGCCAGATCGTTGCGCTGTCCAAGAGTGGGACATTGTCACGCAAGCGGTTGTGGAAACCTCGAAACGGACAGGTAAGCCAATGGCCGTATTGGCAAGTTTGCCAGAGACGATGCCCGAGCAGATGGCGCAGGACTTGATGTCAAAAGGTGTTGTGCCACTAAGTGGGGTCACTGAGGGGCTGGACGCGTTGGACGTCGCGGTTTGGCTTGGCACTGCGCGTGCGGCGCGTGAAACAGCGGCACCCGTATTGTTGCCGTTTGCGCAGGATCGGGCGCGGCCCGCATCGCCAGAAACAGTTTTCCCAGACCTGTATGAACCAGAGGACGGGCCGCGCGTGGTGCCCGAAGGCGCTGCAAAGCGGGCGCTGGCGCGATTCGGGCTTGATGTTCCGGTGCTAAAGCGGGTGTCATCGGCACAAGACGCTGCGCAAGCGGCCGTGAAGTTAGGGTTTCCTGTTGCTCTCAAAGGGGAGGGAATTGCCCATAAGACCGATGCTGGGGCTGTGTGTTTGGCGTTGGAGCGCGCCGAAGACGTGGCGTCGGCGGCACAAAACATGCAGGCCGAGGGCTATTTGGTTGAGCAGATGATCCCGGAGGCTGTTGTTGAGTTGTTGATCGGGGTTCTGTGTGATCCGGCGCATGGCTTTGTTTTGACCTTGGGGGCCGGCGGGGTTTTGACCGAGGTCTTGCAAGACAGCGTGTCGATGCTGCTGCCGGTGAGTGAGGCTGACATTTTGGCGGGGCTGGGACAACTGCGGCTGGCCCCGCTGATCGCTGGATACCGGGGCGCACAGGCTGCGCGGGAGACGGCGATTGTGGCGGCGGTCTTGGCTGTGCAAGATTTTGTTATGGCCCATGCTGAGGCGGTGGCTGAGGTGGAAATCAACCCCGTGTTATGCGGGCCTGAGCGGGCCGTTGCGGTGGATGCTTTGATCAGATTGGAGAAAATGGATGGATAGCCCGATTCATGTTGAGCGGCGTGGGCACGTGTTTGAGGTGACGTTGAACCGTCCCAAAGCCAATGCCATTGATTTGGCCACAAGTCGGATCATGGGCGAGGTGTTCACCGAGTTTCGCGACGACCCCGACATGCGGGTCGCGCTGGTCACAGCGGCGGGCGAGAAATTTTTCTGCCCCGGCTGGGATTTAAAGGCGGCTGCCGATGGCGATGCGGTTGACGGCGATTACGGGGTTGGCGGTTTTGGCGGTCTGCAAGAGCTGCGCGGCTTGAACAAGCCGGTGATTATGGCTGTGAACGGGATTTGCTGTGGTGGTGGGCTGGAATTGGCGCTGTCTGGCGATATTATTTTGGCTGCGGATCATGCCAGTTTTGCCTTGCCGGAAATCCGGTCTGGAACAGTAGCGGATGCGGCGAGCATCAAGCTTCCCAAACGGATCCCGTATCATATTGCCATGGAGATGTTGTTTACCGGGCGTTGGCTTGATGCTGAGGAAGCCGCGCGTTGGGGGATGATCAACCAGATTTTCCCGGCTGACGATCTGATGGCCAAAGCGCGTGAGATGGCCGATGGATTGGCCTCTGGTCCCCCCTTGGTCTTTGCGGCGATCAAAGAGGTTGTGCGCGAAGCCGAGGATATGAAATTTCAAGACGCGCTGAACAAGATCACCAAATCGCAGTTTGAAACAGTTGAAACACTGTATCGCTCTGAGGATCAGCTGGAAGGGGCCAGGGCTTTTGCCGAGAAGCGCGATCCGGTTTGGAAGGGGCGGTGATGGTGTTTGCCGCTCGCTTTGCAAGCGTCGCCCCACCCACCATCCCACAGCGCGTTGCGATATTGAAAAAAGGGAGGTCGTTATGCCTTTGACCATGAACAAAGATGTTTTCATCACCGCCGCATTGACCGGGTCGGGGGGGACGCAAGACCGCAGCCCACATGTTCCGCGCTCGCCCCAGCAGATCGCTGACAGTGCAATTGCGGCCGCGAAAGCCGGGGCGGCGATTGTGCATTGCCATGTGCGCGACCCCGAAACGGGCACCCCGTCGCGTGATTTGAAGCTGTATCGCGAGCTGACGGATCGGGTGCGCGAGTCGGATACTGATGTTGTGCTCAACCTGACGGCGGGTATGGGCGGTGACATTGTCTTTGGCCCCACCAATGCGCCGCTTCCGGTGAATGCAGCCGGAACCGACATGATCGGAGCGGAAGAGCGCGTGGCGCATATTGCAGAGTGTCGGCCCGAGATTTGCACGTTGGATTGCGGCACGATGAACTTTGCCGAAGCCGATTATGTCATGACCAATACGCCGGGCATGTTGCGGGCGATGGGCAAGATGATGACCGACATGGGGGTCAAGCCCGAGATCGAGGCCTTTGACACCGGGCATTTGTGGTTCGCCAAAGAGCTGGTGAAAGAGGGTGTGCTTGACAGCCCGGCCTTGGTGCAGCTTTGTATGGGGGTTCCATGGGGCGCGCCGGATGATCTCAACACCTTTATGGCGATGGTCAATAATGTACCGGACGATTGGACCTTTAGCGCCTTTGCCTTGGGGCGCAATCAAATGGCTTATGCGGCGGCGGCTGTTTTGGCGGGCGGCAATGTCCGGGTTGGGTTGGAAGATAACCTATGGCTCGAAAAAGGGGTTTTGGCGACCAATGCCCAATTGGTCACGCGCGCGCGCGGTGTCATCGAAGGGATGGGGGCCAGGGTGATTGGCCCCGCTGAGGTGCGCGAAAAGCTTGGGCTAACCAAGCGGGCACCGGTCTAAGTCTGGTTCAAACGGCAAACGCCCCGGTTGATGGACCGGGGCGTCAATTCAGTTCAGCTTTAAATCATAAGGCATCGCCTAGATCAGGCGACATTTTCCAGTTTCGTCTTTGGCGTGACCCCCAGAGCAAAGCAAACGTCGCGGGTTAGTTCAGGGCGGTTGAGCGTGTAGAAATGAAGGTTTTCAACGCCTTCATCCAACAATTCGCTACACAGCTCTGTGCAGATCGCAGTTGCCAAAAGGTCTTCGCGGCCATCCCGCGCGGCTTTGACAAAGGCATCATCAACCCATGCCGGAATATGCGTGCCACAGCGCTTGGCGAAATTGCGTGCGCCTTTCCAGTTTTCGATCGGCAAAATGCCGGGAATGATCTGTTTGTCGATACCCGCCTTGGCGCAGGCATCGCGAAAGCGCAGGAACGTGTCGGCCTCAAAGAAGAACTGCGTCAGAGCTTCGGACGCGCCCGCATCCAATTTACGCTTGAGCCAGTCAATATCGGCCTGCGCATTGGCGGCTTCGGGGTGAATATCAGGGTAGGCCCCAACGCGAATGTTGAAATCACCGGTGTCGGCGAGCGCTTCGATCAGCTCAACCGAATTGGCGAAACCATCGGTGTGTGGCTCAAATTTGTCGGCCCCTTTGGGAGGATCGCCGCGCAGCGCCACGATATCAGACACACCAGCAGCGGCAAAACCTTGGGCAATTTCCAATGTTTCGGCGCGGGTGGCATCGACACAGGTCAAATGCGCGGCCGTTGGCAGGCCCGAATGCTTGTGCAGGGTCGCGACAACATCGCGGGTCAGGTCGCGGGTTGTGCCACCGGCCCCATACGTCACCGACACAAAACGCGGGTCCAAAGGCGAAAGAACCTGAACAGCATCCCAGAGCCGAAAGGTGCCTTCAACATTTCGGGGCGGAAAGAACTCAAAGGAAATTTGCGGGCGCATGGAATTGGTCCTGTGCTTGTTTTAGGTGCCACGAGGGCGGGCGGAGGTCGCTTTACTTGCGTTGCTTGTCGCATTTTGGCATTGGTGAAGCAAATTCATAATTCTCATCACAAACATGAGGCAAATATGCATATCGAGTTTCGCCACCTGCGCACGGTCAAAGCCATACATGAATGTGGTGGCCTCGCGAAGGCAGCAGATCAGCTCAATATTACTCAATCTGCGTTGAGCCATCAGATCAAAGGCCTTGAGGATCAAGCCGGGGTTGAGCTGTTTGTGCGTCGCTCCAAGCCGTTGAAACTCTCGGCGGCGGGGATGCGATTTTTGCGATTGGCCAATCAAATTTTGCCCCAAATCGAAGCTCTGCAAGAAGAATTCATGGGGCTACGCGCCGGAAGTTCGGGGCGTTTGCATATCGCGATTGAATGCCATGCCTGTTTCGAATGGCTGTTTCCGGTGCTCGAAGGGTTCCGCAAAAGCTGGCCGGATGTGGATGTTGATATCCGTCCCGGTCTTGCATTTGATGCGCTCCCTGCATTGCTCAAAGAGGAGGTCGATGTGGTGATTTCTTCGGATCCAGAAGACATTCCGGGCGTCACTTTTACACCGCTCTTTGATTACAGCCCGGTTTTTGTGGCCGCTTCAAGCCATCCTCTTGCCGACAAACCCTTTATCGAAGCCGAGGATTTTCGCGGTCAGACCCTGATTACATACCCGGTTGATCGCGCCCGGCTCGACATTTTTAGCCAGCTTTTGACGCCTGCCAAGGTTGAACCAGCGTCTATTCGGCAGGTTGAATTAACGGCTGTGATTTTGTTGCTGGTTGCGTCAAATCGCGGAATATCGGTGTTGCCTGATTGGGTGGTGCGCGAGGTGAAATACAGTTCCGATTATGTCACCAGGCCGCTGACCAAAGACGGTGTGACACGCAGCCTCTATGCGGCGACGCGGAGCGACGATTTGGAAAAACCCTATATGCAAGAGCTGATCCAGAGTGCCGGACAAGAAGCGCTGCGCCTTCAACAGGCGTAACTCTCCCAGCTTGCCCCCCAGCCCCTAGGAACAGGCTTTGCGTCCCTGATCAATCGCCAGATCAAGCTTGTTTGTGTATTCCCAACCCCAAATCCGCGTCCGTTTGTCCACCAGAACCTGAGCCGCTTTTTGGGCAAAGCAATTGCAATCTACACCGCTCAAAGCTGAGTTACAGTAATGCATCGGTCGGAAGTTGTTTTGCCTGGAGGATTTCATGATCTCAGCAACAGAGTGCGTGGGTTCTGTCAAAGCAGGCAGGGTTTGAGCGCCGCCAACAATCACGGCGCAGATCGCAAACGCAATGCCGATTCGTATGATATGGTCTTTCATAACATGCCTCACAAGTTGCCTGTGTGGACATATGATTAACACAGCACCGCAAAATTCTGTCTGAAATACCATCTCGCAATTGCTTCAAATGCGACCAACTGCCGGTGCCCAGACCGACAAAACTTACAAAAAGAACGGGCCGCGCACAGCCCGTTACCTATCGCATCATCATTTAAAACGTTCAGACGAGTTCGAGGTCCGACGCCATCACGCGACCATCACGGTTTTCGCGCAATTCAAACTGAACTTTTTGATCATCAGCCAAGCCGGTAAGCCCCGAGCGTTCGACTGCTGAGATATGTACAAAAACGTCTTTGCCGCCATCGTCGGGCGCAATAAAGCCGTAGCCTTTAGTGGTGTTAAACCATTTCACGGTGCCTGTCGGCATGATCCCCGTGCTCCTTTCCAAGTCTGTTTTATTGATCTGGCAAAGCGCCAGACCCCGCGTTTCACAGTCGCCTTTCAAACGGGACGGGAAATAGTCCGGCCCGCGTGATCATCGACAGCTACGCCAATTAGCTTCGCCGGTTGCGTGAAAAAAGCAAGAAAAACTCCCTCGTATTTCAGGCGTCAGGCGCATATGTGAAGAAAATAAGCACAGGAGTGACCATGATCTTATTTGGCTTAAAGACGTGTGATACATGCAGAAAGGCACGTAATGCCTTGGATCAGGTAGATTTTGTTGACGTTAGGGAAGACGGAGTCCCGCGTGACGTTCTAAACGCGGCCTATGAGCGCTTCGGCGAAAAATTGCTCAATACACGCTCAACCACATGGCGCAACCTGCCTGACTCTGAACGATCTGGCGCACCGCTGGATTTGATTGTCGCCCATCCAACCTTGATGAAACGGCCCTTGATCGTTGCCGAGGATGATATGTGGCTGGGGTGGGACCGATCTGTTCAAGGGGCTCTTTTAAATGCGTAACGCGGCACTGACATTGGGAATAATCGCCGGTGTTTTCGGCATGATCGTCGGCTTTTTCGGGTTTGGATATACCGAAATCGTGCGGGAATATTCCGAAGTAGGCGAGGTGCTGGGCACCTTCAAAAACCCTGAATTGGTTCGGGTCTTTTCGGTCTTGTCACCGATGTTGGCCATCGCGGGTGGGGCTATGGCCAAGGCGCGGGCTCTTTGGGGCGGTGTGCTTTTGTTGTTGTCAGCGGGCGGTATGTATTACGCGTTTGGCTTCAACGTGTTCACCATGTTCCCGATTGCCTTTGCGGGTCTTGGTGGGGTTTTGGCCCTGGCCGCCGGGAAACCCGACGAGCCAAAGGCGCATTTTTGACCTAACCGTCAGGATTGTCAGGCGGTGGCGGTCTGTCCTGCAAATTTCATTTGCAGGACCCGGTCCAAGGACAATGCGCCAGCGCCTTTGACGACTAAGGTGATCAGAACCATCATCCAAAAGGCGCGTTGGTCCAGGATGACAGAATCAGGCGCGCCGTCGAACCAAGCGCCCAGCGTTTCCACATGCTCAATGCCGCCATGCCCATAAAGGTCGGTCAGGCTTTGCACCACAACGAACCCGATCATCCCAAGGGCGGACAGACGGGTGAACAGACCAATGACGATCAACAGCGGCAGAATGAATTCAGCCCATGTCCCTGCGGTCACCACAGCCCAATGAAACACCCCAAGCTGCGAACTGTCGTAACCCACCGCCTCGAGCTGTTTGGGGAAAATCTGTGCATAGGCCCCGGTTGACGGCGACAGGATTCCAAAGACTCCGTCGCCAAGCTTGGTCACAGCTGATTTCCAGAAATAGACCAACAAAACACCGGCAAAAGCCAGACGCGACAGGAGCGGCAAAACACCGTCGAACACGCGTTCGACCCAGCCAAAAACCCCAGAATGAAGAGAAATGAGACGGTCCATAGCAATGGCTCCTTAAGTCAAAATAATGTCAGTCAAGGCGCCACCAGACAGCAGCACGGACAATGTCGGCCCAAGATCAAACCCCTCGCCAGCGGCGGCAAGCGCCTCACCAAAGGGGCGTTTCCGGTCTAAAGCGTCCACAAAATCGGCCCCGCCCGGCGGTAGCAACACCGGGGTCGGGTCATAGTCGGGGCGACATATGAGAACGTCTTGGGCTGTGGCTTCGGGCTTTGGGCTGCCCTCTGTCATCGTAAAATGATAGACCGCCAAAACCGGCCAACGCGACCGAAGCATGCGCACCGACGGAGCCAAAACCAAACGCGCTGACATGAGGTCGTCTTCGCTGAGCGTTTGCAATCGGCTTGGGTCGAGAGGCGGGGCATCGGCTTCGTGGTAGCTGTGGCGCAGCGCGATTTCGAGCCGGGCCACATCGGCCAGATATCCAATTGATTTCAGCGGCTCCAATGAGGCCAAAAACTCAGGAAATCCAGCACCATAGTGCATCATCAAAGGCGAAGCCGGTTGGGTTTGGCGCAAGAACATCCCTGCCGCCGTTCCAAAGTTTTCGGCTCCGATCAGCTTGGCCACTGCTGGAAACGCGGTCTCCAAGGCTTCGGCCAAGGACACCGCAACATTGTTGCGATACACCGCGAAACGGCGTCCAGCAGGGCGGCCTTGGCCATCCAAGAGCCCCTCGGGAACCGGTTGTGCCGCATCAAGCAAAGCGGCTCTGAAGTCTGTTTGTGTGCTCATCGCGCCGCCCTTTGTGTGTCTTTTGGCGTAACACGGCCAAGGTCAAATTGGCCTCGAACGCATCATGCCTGTTGTCGGTTCCAAACTATTGCCGAGCCCATGCTCTCGCCCATGCCCTAGCCCTTGATCGAAGCTTTTATACGGTAACCTTTGCCAAAGCCTGTTCGGCGCGATTGGCCTCGGCTGCAAGCACAGGCCAGTCGGGCACATCCGTGTCCCATTCGATCAGCAACGGTTTTGGACCAGAGGCTGCCAGCGTAATATCCAGCAATGCCCAAACGGGATCGGCAATTTCGCGACCATGGCTGTCAATCAGCAGCGGGGCACCATGTTCATCATGGTCCTCATCGTGACCGCCGAGATGAATTTCCCCAACGTGGTCAAGCGGATAGTCTTTGATGTACCCCTGCGGAGAATAGCCAAGATTGGTGGCCGACACAAAGACGTTGTTCACATCAAGCAGCAATCCACAGCCCGTACGGCGGGCCACTTCGCGTAGAAAATCGGTTTCACTCAGAGTGCTTTGCTCAAACGCCAAATACGAGGATGGGTTTTCCAGCAGCATGGGCCGGCCAATCGCTTCTTGGAGTTCGTCAATGTGATCACAGACCCGATCAACTGTGCCTTGCGTATAGGGCAGGGGGAGCAGATCGTTTAGAAAATGGCTGTCATGGGTCGACCACGCCAGATGTTCTGAAAAACTTGCTGGGTTGAGCCAATCAACCAGGTGTTTGAGCCGCGCAAGATGGTCGGGATCAAGGCGGGTTTCACCGCCGATCGACAGACCGACACCATGCACGGAAATCGGGAATTTTTCTGAGAGCGCACGCAGTTGCGCCAGGGGACGCCCGCCAAGCCCCATATAGTTTTCCGCGTGAATTTCGAGCCAAGCGACCGGGGCGGGATTGTCCAAAATATCCGAAAAATGCTGGGGTTTGTAGCCAACTCCGGGACGGGGTGGCAGGGCATTTACATGATCGAACATTGTGGCCTCAGCGACGTTGGGCAGGGATATGTGCGGCGGGGATGTTTGCGGGGCAGAAGGGGTAGGTTTGGGAACCTTTAGGGATGGTAAGGGGCGGGAAATCCCGCCCCAACCAGAGATTTAGGACATTGGCAGGTCGCGATCCAGCTCTTCGAGCGACCCCATACGTGCTGTGCCGTCTGCCATGGCAGGCAGTTCGATGTCGGCGCATGTCCCGGCTTTAACAAGGGTCCAGGCGTTGCCCTGATAGTCAACTTTGGATGTACCGGCGCATGTTGTGCCTGGGCCTGCGGCGCAGTCATTTTTACCGGCCAGCGAAACGCCGAAGCACTTTTCCTTGGCGCCATCAGCGGCTGCAGTGGTTGCGTGGGCGGCGAAAGAAGCTGCAACGGCGCTAACGAGAGCAACGGTTTTGATGGTGTTGGACATTGGTGATTTCCTCTGGTTTCAAAAACTGGTTCCGAGCGACGCTGTTGCCGTCCGGTGAAAACAGATTGGACCAATCAGACCCAATTTCGCCAATCACGGGCGCGTGCATCACGGGGGCGTTAGGAGCCGTGCGCATTACGTGAGGGCGAAATGCGTATTTTTCCTGAAACTAGGCCCGAACGAATAAGGCCCCGAAACAAATCGGGGCCTTTTGTGACGGAAAAACCTGTCAAATGTTACAGAAGATCGGGCGGAGTTGAGGCTTTTGACAACTCGCTCACGATTTCTGTCAGGCTTGTAACCGAAGTTTGCTTCTGACCAAGGCGGCGCACGGTGACGGTCCGCTCTTCGACTTCGCGATGACCCACGGCCAAAATGACCGGCACTTTGCCAACCGAATGCTCGCGGACCTTGTAGTTGATCTTCTCATTGCGAATGTCGGCTTCGGCGCGAATGCCCGCGGCCTTAAGCTCGGCCACAACTTCATGCACATAGTCATCTGCTTCGGATGTGATCGAGGCGACAACCACCTGACGTGGGGCAATCCAGAACGGCAAACGGCCGGAATGCTCTTCGATCAGAATACCGATGAAACGCTCAAACGACCCCAAACAGGCGCGGTGCAACATAACGGGGCGATGTTTGTCACCATCTGCCCCGACATATGTCGCGTCGAGCCGCTCAGGCAGAACGAAATCAACCTGGAATGTCCCACATTGCCAATCACGGCCAATCGCATCGGTCAGCACAAATTCAAGCTTGGGTCCGTAAAACGCGCCTTCGCCGGGGTTCAGCTCAGGCTCAACACCAGCGGCGCGGGTCGCATGCAACAGCGCGGTTTCGGCCTTGTCCCAAACTTCATCTTCTCCGGCGCGGGTTTCCGGCCGATCCGAGAATTTGACCTTATAGTCGGCAAATCCGAGGTCTTTATAGATGGCGCTGAGAAACCGGATGAATTCGGCGCATTCCGCTTCGATCTGTTCTTCGGTCGAAAAGATATGGGCGTCGTCCTGGGCAAAACCACGAACCCGCATGATCCCATGCAAGGCCCCCGAGGGCTCATAACGTGCGCAGGAGCCAAATTCGGCCATGCGCAAAGGCAAATCACGATAGGATTTCAAACCCTGTTTGAAAATCTCAACATGGCAGGGGCAGTTCATCGGCTTGAGGGCGTTGACCGCCTTTTCGCGCGCATGTTCTTCGTCCACTTCGACAATAAACATATTGTCTTGGTATTTTTCCCAATGGCCCGAGGCTTCCCACAATTTGCGATCAACCACCTGAGGTGTGTTCACTTCAACATAGCCGCCCGCATGTTGGCGGCGGCGCATGTAGTCCTGAAGCAGGGTGTAGATGGTCCAGCCATTGGGGTGCCAAAACACCTGACCGGGGGCTTCGGGTTGCATGTGGAACAGGTCCATCTCGCGGCCCAATTTGCGGTGATCGCGTTTGGCGGCCTCTTCGAGAAAGTTCAGATGCGCCTGCAGTTCCTTGCGGTTGCGAAAGCCAATGCCGGTGATGCGTTGCAACATCGGGCGCGAGGTATCGCCAAACCAATGCGCGCCCGAAACGCCCATCAGTTTAAAGGAATCGCCGGGCAATTGGCCGGTGTGCTGCAGGTGCGGACCACGGCACAGGTCTTGCCAGTCGCCATGCCAATACATGCGAATATCCGCGCCTTCGGGGATACGATCGACCAGCTCAACCTTATAGCCTTCGCCCGCATCTTCGTAGAATTTGCGCGCAACGTCACGGTCCCAGATTTCAGTGCGCACTTCATCGCGGGCATTGATGATCTCTTTCATCTTCTTCTCGATGACGCCAAGATCTTCCGGGGTAAACGGCTCTTGGCGATCAAAGTCATAGAACCAGCCATGTTCGGTCACCGGGCCGATGGTGACTTTGGTGTCAGGCCAAATCGCCTGAACAGCGCGCGCCATCACATGCGCAAAGTCGTGCCGGATCAGCTCGAGCGCTTGTTCTTCGTCCTGCATGGTGTGCAGCGCAATGGATGCGTTGTTATGGATCGGCCAGGCCATATCCCAATGCTCACCATCAACGGTGGCGGAAATGGCTTTTTTGCTCAGCGATTTGGAAATGGATGCTGCGACCTCGGCAGGGGTGACTCCTGCATCGTAATCACGTGCGTTGCCGTCAGGAAATGTGAGAGAGATTTGGGCCATCTGTTGGCTCTCCTCGTCAGTTTGGCGCCCACGAAGCGCCCGGTTGCGGGTATATGGTTCGGCGCGGTTTTGCGCCTGTGCCCGCCCTGTGTCAAGCGGTGATCAGCGTCGTAGAAACGTTCGTGTCAGCCATGCACCAAAACGGTGAAGATATGATGTCCAAGGGGGGCGGGATTGGCTTTGTGCCATTATGGATGACAGGACATGGTGCTGAATTTCTCTGAGGTCGTCTTCGGGCGTGTCAGTTTCGTTTGCAAAGAACCAAAACTCGCCAAATGTCTCATGGACACAATAGGGGCGACCTTTGTAGCTGAAGTCAAACCAGCATTCGACGATGTCCTGAATGAACTCCCCCTGTTGGGTCTGTTCAAGCTGGGAAATGCTGCGTCTCAACCATTTACAGGAATATGCGTTGGGTACTCCGAAAAAATGCCGCGACCCGTCGGCCATGATAAGGTTCAGCAATTGATTTTCGTCATGGGCAGACATCTTCGGACCAATCATCAAATGGCTGATAGTTTAGCTTTTTCGCTTTTGATTGCCACGAGAAACCGTCACTCTATGTCGGACCAATCAGGAGGCGAGTATGCGCACATTCGACGAAATCCTTGATATCGCGGCCGAGCGCAAAGGCGGGCGCGAGGCTGTGCTGGCGGATATCACATCGCCGAAGTCAGCGGATGAGCTTGCCGCGATCCCTGATGATCGCTGGCTGTCGACTATGGCGCGGGGGATTTTTCAGGCTGGGATCAGCTGGAAAGTGGTCGAAAACAAATGGTCAGATATCGAAGAGGCCTTTCACGGGTTCGATGTGGCCCGCGTCGCCTTTATGCCCGAAGATTGGTTTTATGAGCTGATCGAAGACAAACGCATTGTGCGCAGCCCTCCCAAAGTCCGCGCTATTCAGGAAAACGCCGCCTTTATACAGGATGTCGCCAAAGACGCCGGGTCATTTGGGCGCAGGATCGGTGATTGGCCCGCGGATGATTTCCAGAGCCTGTTGGATTGGCTGCAAGCGAACGGGTCGCGTTTGGGGGGAAGCACCGGATCGTATATGTTGCGCAGCATGGGCAAAGAGAGCTTTATTTTGTCCAAAGACGTTGTGTCACGCCTGATCGCCGAGGGGGTGATTGAAAAAGCGCCAACATCAAAAAAGGCCAAAGCCGCCGTGCAAAAGGCATTTAATACGTGGAAAATGCAAAGCGGACAATCTCTGACACTGATAAGCCGGGTGCTTGCTCAAAGTATTGGGTAGCGCAAACCGAAAAATTTGTGTCGGTTAAGGTTGTGTTCGTAGCTTGTCTATAAATACAACTACAATTCAGTTGGGATTTTGTATTACGTCGCTATTGTTAGGCAGGAACAGCGGAGAATTGGATGGCAGAGGTTTCTTATCTCGACGGACCGCGTGGGCCTTTGGCCTACGCCTATACCGAAGGAGACGGGCCTTGCATTGTCTTCCTACCCGGTTATCGCTCTGACATGGAGGGCAGCAAAGCTGTTCATCTGGAACAATGGGCTGAATCGACCGGTCGTGCGTTTCTCAGGTTAGATTATTCCGGCCACGGCAAATCTGGCGGTTCCTTCGAAGAGGGCTGCATCGGCGATTGGGCGGCTGATGCTGCTTTGATCATCAAAGAAGTGATTACAGGACCTCTGGTTTTGGTTGGCTCCTCTATGGGCGGTTGGATTGCCTGTATTTTGTCCAAACGGTTGTCGCAGACCGTTGGTTTTGTCGGAATTGCCGCCGCGCCTGATTTCACCGAAGAAGAATTTTGGGCTGGGTTCAATGCTGTCGAACGGCGCCAGGTCATGGAAGAAGGCCATCTTGAGATGCCTTCTTTGTACGAAGATCCTTATTGGGTGACCAAAAAGCTGATCAGCGACGGTCGTGAGCATCTTGTGCTGCGCACCCCCTTGAATATGCCCTGGCCCGTGCGCTTGCTTCAAGGCACTGCGGATGAGGCTGTGGCCCGTGAAACCGCGCTAAAACTGCTGGATCACATCAAAAGCGACGATATGCGTCTGACCTTTGTCAAAGATGCGGATCATCGCTTCTCAACGCCACAATGCCTCGATTTGATCGAACGCGTTCTGTCTGAGATCGCCTAAACCCTCGGTTCGATCAAGCCCGCTTAGCTGCCAGAGCCTGTGACGTAGGGAACATCTTGGCAGGGCCATTTCTTGCCCCCATGATCCTGTGCAGGACCACTGGCTTAGCGTGGTCTGAACGGGCAAAGGGGGCGATTGTGAAATTGTTATTCTGGGGGCTTTCGCTGATGATCTGCGCGGTTGGCGGGCTTTGGATGTTTGGGCCACGCGAGCCTGTTGTCACGGACGTGCAGTTTGACGCCTCAAATCTGAACAATGGAATTGATCCATGGTTGTCTGCCCAAGAGGCACGCTTTGACGACATCACCGATGGGGTCGCCAAACAGGTGATCTGGGCCGCCGAACCTGAGACCAAAACCGACTGGGCGGTTGTCTACATTCACGGGTTTTCTGCAACCTCCCAAGAGGTTCGCCCCTTGCCGGACCTTGTGGCGCAGGGGCTTGGGGCCAATTTGGTTTTCACCCGCCTGCAAGGGCATGGTCGGACCGGCGACGCGATGGCAGAGGCCAGCGTTGAGGGGTGGATGCACGATGTGGCTGAGGCCCTGGCCATTGCGGATCGGATCGGCAAAAAGGTTTTGGTCATCGGCACCTCCACCGGCGCGACGCTGGCGGCTTTGGCCCTTCATCAGGACTTTGGCAAACCGGTGTCTGCAGTGGTGATGATTTCCCCAAATTTCCGGGTCAAAGCACCCGCCTCGCAGCTTCTCACCTGGCCGGCTGCGCGCTGGTGGCTGCCGCTGGTCGCGGGGGCGGACCGCAATTTCACCCCCACAAACGACGATCACGCCAGATTTTGGACGACGCAATATCCAACCTCCGCTTTGCTGCCCATGGCCGCCAGTGTCCAAGCTGCCCGTGCGTTGGCGCATAACCAAGCCACTCAGCCAGCGCTTTTTATCTTTGACGACCTCGATCAGGTGATTGATCATTCCGTCACCCGCGAGATCGCGTCAAACTGGGGCGGGCCTGTGACCCTTCATTCGGTCGACACCGGGCCAGATGGTGACCCCGGACGGCATGTGATTGCGGGGCGGATCATGTCGCCGACCCAAACACAGCCGCAGGCGGAAATAATCATCACCTGGGCGCAGGAGACACAATGATGGAACAGCGTATCAGCCTGATTACATTGGCGGTGACTGACGTTGAAAAGACGGCCAAATTCTACGACGCGCTGGGCTGGCACAGGGTGCAAACCCCAGACAATATCGTGGTCTTTGACTTGCTTGGTCAGGCGATCGGCCTCTATCCCAAAGCGGCCTTGGCGGCGGACATCGGCCTCAGCCCCCAAGATCTGGGGCATGGCGCGATGACGCTGGGCCAAAACCTGCGCGCCAAAGAAGATGTTGATGCGTTGCTCGCACGGGTCGAAGCTGCGGGTGGCAAGGTTCTCAAACCGCCTCAGGACGTGTTTTGGGGCGGGTATCACGGCTATTTCTCAGACCCGGACGGGCATATTTGGGAAATCGCCTATAACCCGTTTTCCCCGCTGCGGGCCGAAGATGGAGCGTTTCGTTGGTCGGGATATTGAGCTTAAGGTGTGGCGTTTAAATGCGCCGTCCCGCCTCCATGTGGAGCCTTGAGACTTTGGGACGGCAGCGCCTGTCCAAGCATTTTTGGATGCGCGAATTTCTGATGTC
Organism: Pelagimonas sp.; assembly: GCF_050633425.1. Taxonomy (GTDB): domain Bacteria; phylum Pseudomonadota; class Alphaproteobacteria; order Rhodobacterales; family Rhodobacteraceae; genus Pelagimonas. The sequence continues at coordinate 206,724 of NZ_JBOEGM010000013.1, forward strand.
TGAGATCGGAAATTTTCATGAAATCAGCAATATACCGGACAATCCTGATCTGACGCTTGAGCGGGGGAGGGCCTTGGCGACCACCTTGCTCGATCCGTTGCAAGATACCTTTGGTCGCGTTTTTATCCGGTCAGGGTATCGGTCTGCGCGGCTCAATGGATTTGGAAATGCCAACAAGCTGAATTGCGCGCGCAACGACAATCCGATGGAATGTCACATCTGGGATTTACCCGAAACCGAAGTCGCCGGAGCCTCCGTTGTGATCCCGTGGTTCGTGGATCGCTATGCGCAAGGCCGAGATTGGCGTGACCTTGCGTGGTGGCTTCATGATCACATCGACTATTCCGAAATCTGGTTTTTTCCCAAGCTTTGCGCCTTCAATCTGGTCTGGCGACCAAAGCCGCAAAAGCGCATCGACAGTTACATTGCCCCGCGTGGATGTTTGCTCCGCGCTGGGGACGCGCCTGTTGAGTCCAAGCAACAGCGGCGCGCAAGATATAGCGATTTTCCGCCCTTTCGCGGAATTTCTTACCCAAATTAGTCAATCTAAACGCGCCATTAACCTTGATTGTTCAGCAAGGAAGATAGGTTAACTACGAGGCGCGTCCCGATGAAGGGTTTCGATCAAAAATTCAAGGATTTTCCCGACTATATCCTGACCACTACCCGAGAGATTTGGGAAAAGCGTGGGCTGATGTCGCGGATGCAGGAATATTACCATCCTGATGTGATCATCCGCACCCCGCGTGGCATTGGGTTTGGTGTGCAGGCGGTCGCCGATCTCGCTATGGAGAGCCTTGTGGCCTTTCCTGACCGGTCGATGATGAGCGAAGATCTGGTGTGGTCCGGCAGCCCGCAAATTGGCATGCTTGGCTCTCAGCGGTTGTTGTCCACCGCCAGCCATCGCGGCACCGGGTCCTATGGCCCCGCCAGTGGTACGCGCATTCAGTTTCGTGAAATTGCCGATCGCTATGCCAAGGCCAATCGGATTTGTGATGAATGGCGGGTGACTGATAGCGGCGCGATCTTGCAAGCGCTTGCACTTGATCCGCAGGAGTGGGCGCGCAGCCAATTGCCCCTTGCGTCCGAGCCGTTCCACACCGCCCTTGACGAAGTGGGCCCCTATACCGGAGGAGGAAACTCCAACCAATGGGGAGAGGCGTTTGCCACCATTCTTGATCAGATAATGCAGGGTGAACTGTCTGTTATTCCTGAACAATATGACGAAGCCTGCCAAATGAACTATCCGGGCGGGCGCGATGTTCATGGCTGGACCGAAGCCGATACTTTCTGGCTTGGGTTGCGCGCGGCCTTCCCCTCAGCACAGTTTGAGATCCATCATAAAATCGGCATGGAAGAGACCTTGATGCCGCCGCGTGCCGCTGTACGGTGGTCTTTGAGCGGGCGTCATGACGGTTGGGGGGCCTTTGGCAAACCGACCGGAGCGGAGGTTCATGTGATGGGGATCAGCCATGCAGAATTTGGCCCTTGGGGGCTGCGCCGGGAATGGACGCTATATGACGAGGCGGCGATATGGCTACAAATCGTGAGCAAGAGCGGCTAGCCAAACTGGCGGCGGCGACCCAGGCGATTTATGACCGCCAGGCCCCTGATTATGATCAAAAACGCGACAAATCCCTTTTTGAACACAAATGGTTAGAGCGTGTTGTTCAAGACGTAGCCCGTGGCGGTAAGGTGCTTGATCTGGGCTGTGGGGCCGGTGATCCGATTGGCGTTTGGCTCCATGATCAGGCCTTTGACGTCACCGGAAGCGATTTTTCTCGTGATATGCTGACACTCTTTGCGGCCCGTATTCCAGGGGCCAAAACGGTGTTTTCGGATATGCGCGACCTGTCCTTGCCGGATCGGTTCGACGCGATCATCGGCTGGGGGAGTTTCTTTCACCTGACCCGCGATGAACAACGCACTGCCTTGCCCAAAATCGCCAAGCATCTGGCCCCTGGTGGGCGGCTGCTTTTGACCGTTGGTCCGGGCGAGGGAGAAGCAACGGGGCATGTGGGGCACGATGAGGTGTTTCATGCCTCCTTGAGCGAAACCGCGTACCGCGACTTGCTAGAGCAAAACGGCTGTTGCGTCGAAGCCTTTGTCCGCGAAGACCCCGAGTGTCGTGGCTTCACGCTGCTTTTGGCCCGCGCCAATGCCTTGGGTGCGACAATTTGAATGTGACGTTTTGAGCGCAGTGATTCTGTGGATAACTCTTCCGTTGCGTCGGAATAGCGCGGCTTGGACGTAAACGAAGCCTTTGAAACTGCTAGATCAATCAACCATCTATTGTGGCACTGTTGACCCGAACCACAACATACGCGACGGTATCCGTGCCGGGATCTGGGGGAGATGATCCTGTCGAGCAGGGAGAGAGTTATGAAAAAGAGCGCATTTGCGCTGGCGGCTACGCTGTGGGCTGCCAGTATGGGGACGGCGCAAGCGGAAGAAACTTGCGGCGGCGTTTACAAAGTCAAAGGTGGAGATTCGCTGTCGTTGATCGCTGACTATTTGTACAAAGATGTCAGCCAATGGACGGTGATTTACCGCAACAATATCGACAAAATCACCAGCCCCGACAGCATTCGGGTCGGGCATGAATATCGCATCCCGTGCCTTGACGGTTTGCCGCGTGGGCTCAAGGGGGGCAAACCCCTGAAAACCGCGGCTCTGGCGGCACCGGCTGCAGCCTCGGCGACATCCGTTGACAGTTTGCGCGACAGGCAGCGCGCTGCTCAGCGTCGCGAGCAAGACGTCGATCTGAAACTACTGGCCGGCGATGATTTCCGTCCCTTCACCAATCGGCTCCAGCTCAATTCCGGTCTGATCACTGATCTCGTCAACCGGGTGGTCGTGTCGTCTCATGCCTTTGGAAAACATAAGTTTTACTGGGTCAATGATCGCTCGGTCCATCTTGATCCTATGCTGTCAGAAGGCATGGTGGATTTGGCCTTCCCGTGGCGCAAGCCCGATTGCCAACCCGGCTCGACGACCGCCCTCTGCACCGATTACGTCTATTCCGAGCCTATGTTTGAAATGCTGGTGGTGCTCTTTACCAAAAAGGGCAGCTCGGTGACATATCGCTCCGAAGCGGACCTCAAGGGGATGCGTGTCTGCTCGCCCTTGGGCTATGAAGCGACGACGCGAAGAGGGCAGGGCGCAGGCTTTTTGACACGGGTCGGGGCACGGCTTCAGACGCCGCAAACCGCCGAGGATTGTTTTGCGCGTTTGATTGATGGCACCACGGATGCGGTGGCGATGAACGAATTCACTGGGCGCATTGTCTCCAAAGACATGGGCGTAGACGATCAGGTTGCATTGCAGCTCAGCCGTCCGCTGGCGATCGAAGGGCTGCATGCTGTTGCGCATAAATCCAACCCACGGGCGCAAGAGATCATTGCCAAATTCAACGCCGGACTACGCGATATGCGGGATGGCGGCGAATATCTCAGCGTGATCGACAAGCACATGTCGAGCATCTGGGCCGGTCTTTAATACGGGCTCTAAAACGGGCTTTTACACGGGCTCAGAAACAGGCACTTGGCGGGGGCCGACCGGCCCCTGCATCCCCATCCGATTCTGTGGATAACTGTCAAATAAGTATTCCAATTTCCCGATATGGCGATGAAATTTAACCTAGGAACAGGGCTGAAACCCTTGATACATATAGGCCAAGCTACAATCCCTAGGCAGACCGTTGACCCTTCCCACAACATGGGCGACCATTTGTTAACGGGATTTTGGGGAATATACCTATGTTAAAACGTCTGGGCGCACTTGCCGCCTCTGCAATAGTTGCGGGTACGATGTCGGCGTCGGCGCAGGAAACTTGCGGTGGTGAATACACGGTGAAACGCGGTGACAGCCTGTCGCTGATCGCGGATAAGCTGTACAAAAATGTTGGGCTTTGGACGTCGATCCAGGGCAACAACAGCGATAAGATCGGGTCAAATCCGAACAACATCCGTGTTGGCATGACGTTGCGGATGTCGTGCATCAACGGTTTGCCAACCGGGCTCAAGGGCGGCACGTCGATTGAAACCATCAAGGCAGCGGCGGCTGCCCCGGTAGCGCCTTTGGTGGTCGCGCCCGGCCACGCGGCCACGCGCAAGAAGATCAACATCCTGACCGGTGACGATTTCGCACCGTTTACGGATCGCGGATTGCCCAAGGGTGGCATTCTGGCCGATGTGGTCGAAGAGGCGATGAAAGCCGCGCAACCCGCTCAGGGCTATGCGGTTCATTGGGTCAACGATTGGTCGTCGCACCACGAACCGCTATTGTCTAACGCCTTGCTGGACATTGGTTTTCCGTGGTTCAAACCCGATTGTGAATCTGATCCAGAGACCTATCGCTGCGCGAATCTGAGGTTCTCGGAGTCGATGTTCGAAGTTTTGATGCTGCTCTTTGTGAACAAGGAGAACCCGATTGCCTTTAACACTGACGCAGATCTGGCGGGCAAAACCCTGTGTCGGCCCAAAGGGTATTCGACTTTTATCTTTGAACAGCATGGCCGCAACTGGTTGAAAAACGACCACATCACTCTGCATACAGGCGACAGCCCATCGGATTGTTTTGAGCTGTTGGCGGCCGGCAAGGTGGATGGCGCGGTGCTCAACGAATTTAGCGGGCGTAAGAAGATCAAAGAATTGGGGCTACAAGATCAGATTGTAGTCGCAAAAGGACAGCCGATTTCGGTGGACGGCAACCATATGGTTGTTCACAAATCCCACCCTAACGGCCCGGAACTATTGGCGGAATTTGAGAAAGGCTTGGCCATGATCAAAGAGAATGGAACCTATCAACGTATCATCGACGAACATATGACCCGTATCTGGGCCGAGTTCTGATCGGATGCAGCGTCTATTGACAACTCTTGCTGCGTTGCTGCTGCCGATTGGGGCAGCTGCGCAGGAATGCCCGGCCGAAAGCTATACGGTTAAGCCGGGGGAAACCGTGTTCAGCATCGCGGAAAAACGCTTTGGCGATCCGGAGAAATGGACGCTGATCTACTATGCAAACCAGCAGATGTTGCAATCCAGCGTCTTTCAGATCAATCCCGGTGATGTTCTGACGATCCCTTGTGTCCCGGGGCAGGAGACCATCAAGGCTGAGGTTACGCCGTTCCATGTTCCCGAGGACGAGGCTGAAATCAAACTGTTGACCGGCACAGGGCGCCCGCCATTTGCTGACTTGAATTGGCTGGGGCAGGGCATGGCCACCGAACTGGTGCATGCGGTGATGGAAGAAACGCCAAACCCGGTGAAATACTCGGTGACGTTTCAGGAAGACTGGTCAAAACAGCTGTTTCCATTGCTGGACGAGAAGACCTTTGACATGGGGTTCCCGTGGTTCAAGCCCAATTGCGAGGCCACACCAGACGAACCACGCTGCGCCAATTTCCATTTCTCTGATCCTGTGATCGAGATTTTGGTGCTGCTTTGGGTGCGCAAAGGCAAAGAGTTCAAGTGGGAACAAGACAGCGACATTCACGGCAAAACCATCTGCCGGGCCGCTGGTCAGTTTGTGCATGATCTCGATAGCCCTGACCGTTTGTGGCTGACCAACAACAAGATCAAGTTGGAGCGCCGCAATGAGTTCAAGGGCTGTTTTGAAGCCCTGATGGCGGGCGAAGTTGATGCGGTGTCTGCCAATGTCTTTAACGGCGCGCATATGGTCGACAAGATGGGGCTGCGCGGCGAGATTGAGCCGATGTCACGCCCCTTGTCAGTGCAAACCATGCATATGATCATCTCAAAGCGCCATTGGCGTGGCACGACGATGATGTATCGGTTTAACGCGGGGCTGGCCAAGTTGCGCCAATCGGATCGCTACAATCAGGTGGTGAATAAGCACCTCAAGCATTTCTGGGACAAGTTGGGTCAATAATCTGACCTGACATCTGACCAGAAACGTGGCAAATCGTTGAAACGAGGCGTAGAAATGCGCCTCGTTTGTTTTTGTCATCTTTCCATTGGTGAGGAGTTTGATACTGTGCCCTCACTTGGTAAAACCGCGCGGCGAGGCGGCTCAACCCCTTCTCGTTTCGGCAAAAGGAATTGACCTGCGATGCGTGAACCTGTGGTGTTTTTGCCCGCAATGATGTGCGATGCACGGCTGTTTGGACCGTTGATTGCCGATCTGTCCCGCGACCACGCGGTGATGTGCGCGCCAGTGACCCAAGGCGAGCGGATTGAAGAAATCGCTTCGGGATTGCTTGATGTTATGCCCAAACGATTTGCTCTGGCCGGGTTGGGAATGGGCGGCATCGTGGCGCTTGAAATCAGTCGCCGGGCACCGGACCGGGTGTCGCGTCTGGCCTTGATGGACACCACGCCCTTGGCCGACACGCCCCAGCAAGCCGCGGCGCGTGACCCGCAGATTATTCGGGTCAAGACCGGCAAGCTCGACGAGGTGATGGCCGACGAAGTGAAGCTAGCGGATTTGGCACCGGGGCCGCACCGGGCCGAGATTCTGGCGTTGCTGACCGATATGGCGCAGGGGCTTGGGCCTGAGTGTTATATTCGCCAAGCGCGGGCGATGCAGCGCCGCCGCGACCAGCAGACAACATTGCGAAAAATTGCGGTGCCGACGCTGGTGATGTGCGGCGCGCATGATGCGATTTGGCCGATCAAGCGCCACAATTTTATGGCCGAGCTGATCCCCGGTGCCAAATTGCAGGTGATTGACGGGGCTGGCCATTTGCCGCCCCTTGAACAGCCCGATTTGGTTGGGGCGGCGTTACGACGATGGCTGACTGAGCCGCTTGTATTGCGCTGACGCAGGTCAGACTTGGAAAAGTTGACAGCTGTCAACTTGGTCATATTTCATTAAGGAAATCGGCCTCTGAACGGCCTCTGGGCATCCCTCGGACCGCGCTCAAAGCGGTGCCGATGGGGGATTGACGCCGCCCGAGCCTGCCCGTAAGCGGGGCACGCGCGGAAGGCTGGACGGCTGCACCTGCAAGGGTGAGGAAAGTCCGGACTCTACAAAGCATCGGTGCCGGGTAACGCCCGGGCAGAGCAATCTGACGGAGAGCGCCACAGAAAACAAACCGCCTGTGTTTCGACGCAGGTAAGGGTGAAACGGTGGGGTAAGAGCCCACCGGGGGGCTGGTAACATCCCCCGCATGGCAAGCCCCACCACGGAGCAATGCCAAATAGGAACCTCGCGTTCGACTGATCCCCTTGGGGATATCGGGGCAGGGCAGCTTTGGCCTGAGAGGTTCGGGTTGGCAGCAAGAGCCATGTGGCAACGCATGGCCCAGATGAATGGTCGTCGATCCCAAGGGGCAACCCAAGGGGGGACAGAATCCGGCTTACAGGCCTTCCGCGCGTTTTCGGCCTGTTGTTGTGTTACGGCTCTTGGGTATAGACAAAGGCCTGACCGGCCCCTTTGTCGCGGGTGATGCGAAAATCGTGGCCATCGTGTTCCCACAATTGGCAATCGGCCTTGGTGGAATAACTGGCGAGCACGCGGCAGAAATAGCCGTCTTGCCATTCCCAGGTGCCGCTGATTTCTTTGCCTTTGAACACCACAGTCATGGTGCCGCCGGTGTGGACGGTGGCCGTTGTCTCGCCCAAGTAGAGGGTTTTGCCGATGGCCAGCGCCTGAAATGAATCAATCGTTGAGATGGGGGTAAACCCCTCGGCCAAGGCCGGGCCTGCACCGATTGCAAGCGCCAAAATGAGGGTTTTTGATCGGTTGAACATCGCGACACCTCGGGCATTTTCGTTGATCTCAGGTTAGGCTGGCGCAAATCCGGCGGCAATGCGGTGCAATGACCGATTTCCTACACAATTGTGGCAGGTAGCGGTTGACTCGGGGGGAGAGGCCAGTAAAAGGCAGGTTCAAGATTTTCACGTGGGCAAGCGCCCAGCGTTGCAGGAGATGACCCATGGCGAAGCCTACCACAATCAAGATCCGCCTGAACTCGACCGCAGGCACCGGCCACTTCTACGTGACCAAGAAAAATGCCCGTACAATGACCGAAAAAATGGTCATCAAAAAGTACGACCCGGTTGTGCGCAAGCATGTTGAATACAAAGAAGGCAAAATCAAGTAAGCCTTCTTTCGGTTCAACCGAGACTGCAAGCCGCGCAAGGGAGACCTTGGCGCGGTTGTTGCGTTATGGTTTTAGGGTGTGCTTAGTTAGGGGCAGGGTGTTGGTCGCGGTCTTTCTCGACTTTCTCAGGAGCTGATGATGCCCCTTTCTTTGACTTTTGCGCGGTTGCCACAGGTGCCGCTGACTGAAATTCTCACTCATATGAATGATCCGCGACTGGCGGAGCATATGCCTTTGCTCACCTCAAAATGGGGCGTGCCCCAGGCCCGTCAGTTTGTCGCCAGCAAAGAAGCCTGCTGGGCGCGGGATGGCCTGGGCCATTGGGCCTTTTATGCGGATGATCACTATGTCGGCTGGGGCGGTTTCCAGAGGGAGGGGGACGACTGGGATTTCGGTCTTGTTCTGCGCCCTGAGCGCTTTGGGCTCGGGCCTCGGATTGCGCGGCAGGCGCTCGCCGTCGCACGCAGCGAGCCGCATATTCCCTATGTGACCTTTCTCTTGCCCCCTTCACGGCGCAATCTGTCGGCGCTGCGCCGGATCGGGGCAGAGTTTGTCGGGGACGTCGATTACAATGGTGAGCTGTTCCGAAAATATCGTTTGGAGACAGCTTGATAGGCTGCAACCTATGGAGTTGGATAGGGCACGAGGGCAGTCAAGCGGTGCTGCCGTTTAGGTCATCCGCCGGGCCGCGTACCCCGTGTGGCAACGCTCAAAAACAAAAGGGCCGGTCGCAATGACCGGCCCTTGGCTTGATTGTCTGGCGATAACGCTTATTCGCGGTTGCCAAGCAGTTGGAGCAGGAACATGAACATGTTGATGAAGTCCAAGTACAGGTTCAGCGCGCCGCTGATCGCTGCCTTGGCCAACCATTCCTGATCGCCATGCTGAGCGTGCTGGATGTAAACATTCTTGATGTTTTGCGTGTCATAGGCGGTAAGGCCCGCAAAGATCAGCACACCCAGAACCGAAATCGCCAGCTGCATGATGCCGGAACCCAGGAAGATGTTGACGATCGAGGCAACCAGAATGCCAATCACACCCATGATCAAGAAAGAACCCCAACCGGAGATGTCTTTCTTGGTGGTGTAACCCCAGAGCGATAGACCCGCAAAGGCGATGGCGGTGATCAGGAAGACCTGAATGATCGAATAGCCAGTGTACATCAGGAAGATCGAGCTAATCGACAGACCCATCAGAGCAGCAAAGGCAAAGAACGCCAATTGTACGCCAGCGGCGGACAGGCGGTTCATCGCAGCGCCAAAGCCAAAGAAGATAAAGGCCAGCGGCGCGAACATGATCACCCATTTCAACGGGCTAGCGTAGATCGCGTAGCCCAGATCGGTGAGATATGTGCCTTGGCGAACCATACCAGCCGCCTGCGACGGATCGCTGGTCACTGCGAGGCTGGAAATCGCCCAAGCTGCCGCAAATGTGATCAGCATGCCAATCGACATGGTGCTGTAAACTTTGTTCATGTGGGCGCGAAGCCCTGCGTCGATCGCTGCTGCGCGGGCACCAATGCCTGCGGAGCGGACCGTGTCAAATTCAGCCATTAAAGCCTCCGTAACGAAAACCTGCCGCGCAAATGCACGGTTTCACGTTTAGATATTGGCTATGTGGCGCGGTTTTTCAAGGAAATCCGCGCCTAAACCTGACACTTATTGTTATATTTTTGTCCAATGGTCGGGCGCATCCCAAAATGGGCGCGCCGCTTCGGATTGGGCTTGGGTCTTTGTGACGCCAATATCCTTAAGCGCAGCAGCGTCCAGGGAGGCCAAGGACTTGCGCTGTTGGGCTGTCGAGAGCCAGCTGCGCAGGACAGTCAGGGGACGCAGTGAAATGGCGGGGGCAAAGCGTGTGGCAACACGGATCATGATGGTCTCCTTCAAGGTTTGTGATGAGTCATTGCGTTTTCATCTTTTCTGTTGATGTATATGCGCCTCTATGATTGATTTGGGAAACGAATGTTTTTGACGTCTTCCATCAAGGAATGTGATCTATGCGCAATTTGGACATCACGACCCTTCGGTCTTTTATGGCTGTTGCCAATGCTGGCGGTGTGACCCGCGCTGCGGGTTTTTTGAACCTGACGCAATCGGCGGTGTCGATGCAGCTCAAACGGCTTGAAGAGACGCTGAACCTGCAGTTGCTTGATCGCAGCGGGCGGGGCGTGTCGCTGACCCCGGCGGGGGCGCAATTGCTTACTTATGCGCAAAAGATCGTTGATCTGAATGATGAGGCCTATACCAAGCTCACCGACCAGAATTGGGAGGGGGACATCTTATTGGGGGTGCCTGAGGATATTATATATCCGGTCATCCCGGAGGTCTTGCAGCGCATGGGCCGCACCCATCCGCGGGTCAAGGTGCAGCTGGTGAGCTCATTCACCAAAACGCTCAAGGATCAGTTCTCAAAAGGTGAGATTGACGTGATCCTGACCACCGAAACCGGGGTGGACACCGGGGGCGAAACGCTGACCCATGTGCCGCTGAACTGGATCGGGGCCCCGGGTGGGCAAGTTTGGAAAACCCGCCCATTGCGTGTTGCCTTTTGCCGCCGCTGTGTGTTTCGCGAAGACACGCTCAAGCGGTTGGATGAGGCCGGGGTGGAATGGGAAATGGCGGTGGATTCCGACAGCGAAAAGGCCGTCGATGCCACGGTCAGCGCTGATTTGGCGGTGACGGTGAAGTTGGAAGGCCATGCGCCGACGTATCTGGATCAGATCGACGGCAGCAACAGCCTGCCTGATTTGGGAATGCAACGGATCAACCTATATGCCGGAACCGGCAAAAAGCAGTTGGTGGATACCTTGAGCGGGTATTTGCGTCAGGGGATGGCAGCGGTCTAAGGACAGCATGCCATCGTTTGGCCCCCGCAGGTCACACCCCGATTTCTGGACCGAGACACATCATCGGCTCGTCATCTTGCTGAGCTTCGTAAAGGACAGTGCTTGACGGGTCATTTTGAAACACGGCGCGCAGGCCTTCGCCCTCTTTGAAAAAGGACCAGCATTGCGGGTCGGGCGTGTCTTCGTAGACAAAACAGATTTGGCCGGCTTCTTCGTACCAATAGCCATCTTTGCATTTGCCATCGAGGAAGGACCAGCGCACGCGGCGATTGTTCAGGTATTCTTCGACGCCATAGGCTTGTCCGGCTTTGCCGAAATACAGGGTTTTCCCTTTGACATAGGATTCGAATTCGGTGGCCGACAGCGCCTCGGCTGCCAGAGCGGGCAGGGCGGTGGCGGTGAGGAGAAGGGCACTCAGTACGGGGGCAAGAATCTGTTTCATGAGGCCTGTTGTGCCAGAAGCGCGACCATGTCGAAAGTCAGGCATACCGGAAAGCCGCCTATGGGCGGGGGGCCGCTGATGCGGGGGCGAATTGGCGAACACGGTGATCCATGACCCTGCGCCAGATCGGAGGGACCAGCGCCAAAACCGCCATGACCGGGAGGGATTGCGGCAGGATCGGCATGGTCATGCGATCAAGCTGCAAACCGGGATAGGGGCGATTGGGGTGAGCGTGGTGATCGGAATGGCGCGGCGCGTTGAGCATCAGGGCCGATGAAAAGCCGTGTGGGCTGTTCCAGCTGTGCTGGGGGCCGACGGGTTCCCATTTGCCGGGGCTGATTTCGCGGCGGCGCAACCCGTAGTGCTGGACGTAATCGGAGAGAAACAGCTGGAGTTGCGCGTAAGTCGACAGGCCAAAGAGAGCGAGCATTCCGGCGGGGCCAGCGATCAGCGCGGCAAGTGCAAGTGCTGCCACCGCATAGGCGGCATAGATCGCGTAGGGGTGGCCGCCTTTGCCTTGGCGAAATTTTTTCTCGGCGCGATAGCCTTGGCGCAGTGCGCCGATCCAAGCGCGTCCGGCAAAATGGTAAAAGTTTTGTCCAAGGCGCGCCGAGTTGGGATCGTGGGGGGTGGCGGCGTGGATATGATGCACGCGCACATGCGCGGAGGCGTGAAAGCCAAACAAAACAGAGCTATAAACCGCAACCCCGAGCCGGTGCAGGGGGCGGGCAGAACGGTGGATCAGCTCATGGGCGTTGGAATTGCTGACCTGCCCCAAGAACAAAGACAGCGCCAGGAAAATCAACACTCGGTCCAAGACGGGCAAGCCAGAGGCGGCAATGGCCCATACCCCGCCAAACAAAAGCGGGAAATGCAGCAGCCCAAGGGCCGCCGAGAGAGTATCGCCAGCAGGAAATTCGGCACCCGGCGTATCGGGGGCGGCCATGGCGGTCAGCTTGTCCATAAAGAAGGTGAACACAGTGATATAGAACAGCGCCAGCGCCGCCCAGAGCCCGCCAAACGCCATCGCAAGCGCCAAAAGCGCCACCAATCCCAAAGTTACAGCGGTAAACCGACCCATCCTGGCCCCCCGTTCCTCTCCGCCCATGCTTCTCTTGTCCTACCTCTATAGGAACCATGCGTCACTATCGGATAAACATGCTCGATGAGAGCGGCGCACAAACGCGCCTTTCTGTCGTTTTTCATCTGCGCTTTGGCAAAGCGGGCGGCTAGACTGGCCGCAAGGTTTAGGAGACGCGTATGGCACTTGATGAACGCAAAGGTGTTTGGAAATCTGGCAAAGGCAAAGGCCGCCACACCCCCAAGGGGCGGCAGGTTGACGAGGATGCTTTGGCGCAGGTTCGGGCCTTGATTGGCGACCGGCCAATGCGGCGCGATCTTTTGATCGAGTTCCTGCATCTGATTCAGGATGAATACGGTCATTTGTCGGCCGCCCATCTGCGTGCCTTGGCCGAGCTGTTGTGGGTTGGGCAGGCTGAGGTTTACGAAGTGGCGACGTTTTACGCCCATTTCGATGTGGTCAAAGAAGGCGAGGTGCCCCCTCCGGCTCTGACGATTCGGGTGTGTGATAGCCTGTCTTGTGAACTGGCGGGATCGGAGCAGTTGCAGCAGGCCTTGGAAGATGGGATGGACCCAGCTCAGGTGCGGGTTGTACGTGCGCCCTGCATGGGGCGTTGCGACACCGCCCCCACGGTTGAACTTGGTCACAACCATGTTGACTTCGCAACACCAGACAAGATTTTGGCGGCGATAAAAGCCGGTGAAACCCACCCGAAAATTCCAGAGTATGAAGGGTTTGACACCTATCAGGCCGCTGGCGGTTACAAGGAACTGACGCGCTTGCGCGAGAGCGGTGACTGGCAGGTTGTTCAGGACAGCGTCAAGGCCGCCGGGCTGCGTGGTTTGGGCGGTGCGGGATTCCCATCGGGGACCAAATGGGGCTTTGTGCGCGCCAATGAAGGGCCGCGCTATTTGGCGGTGAATGGCGATGAAGGCGAGCCGGGCACATTCAAAGACCGCTACTATCTTGAACGCACACCACATGTGTTTTTGGAGGGCATGCTGATCGCGGCCTGGGCTGTCGAAGCGGACACATGTTTCATCTATATGCGTGACGAATACCCTGCGGTTCTGGAGATTTTGCAGCGTGAAATCGCGGCTCTGGAAGCAGCGGGCATTGTTGAGCCGGGATATATTGACCTGCGCCGTGGGGCCGGTGCCTATATTTGTGGTGAAGAAAGCGCGATGATCGAAAGCATCGAAGGCAAACGCGGACTCCCACGTCACCGCCCGCCTTTTGTTGCTCAGGTGGGGATCTTTGGCCGCCCGACTTTGGTGCATAACGTTGAAACCCTGTATTGGGTGAGCAAGATTTGCAGAGACGGGCCAGAGTGCCTCAACTCGGTTGAAAAGAATGGCCGTGTGGGCCTGCGCAGTTATTCGGTCTCGGGCCGCGTGAAGCAGCCGGGCGTGCATCTGCTGCCTGCCGGGTCGACGATCACCGACGTGATCGACGCCGCTGGCGGGATGTTGGACGGGCATGTGTTCAAGGCCTATCAGCCGGGCGGGCCGTCTTCCGGTTTGTTACCCGCCTCGATGGCCGACATTGCGCTTGATTTTGACACGTTGCAGCCGCATGGCACGTTTATTGGCTCGGCGGCGGTTGTGGTCTTGTCGGACCAAGACAGCGCCCGAGATGCCGCACTGAATATGTTGCGGTTCTTTGAAGACGAAAGCTGTGGTCAATGTACGCCGTGTCGGGTGGGCTGTGAAAAGGCGGTCAAACTCATGCAGGCCAAGCATTGGGATCAAGGTCTTCTCGAAGAGTTGAGCAGCGCGATGGTCGATACATCCATTTGCGGGCTGGGGCAGGCGGCTCCGAATCCGATTCGTCTGACGATCAAACATTTCGCCGATGAGATTTGATGGCTGATCCGGCCGCCATGCAACCAATCGAACAGGTGTTGGCGGCTATTTCAGTTGTCAGTGCCGTTGCCTACCCGTTTTTGAGCGGCACATCCTGGCACCGCAGCGGGGCCAAGACCTGTGCGGTGGGGGCCTTGGCAGTTTGGGCGGCTTGGTTGGGATTTCCTTGGGTGGCCATCGCCTTGGTGCTGTCGGCGATGGGGGATCTGGCTCTGTCGCGTCCGGGCGACAAGGCCTTTTTGATCGGTATGGTATCTTTTGGCCTGGCGCATCTGACCTATGTCGCCCTATTCGCAGCGCATGTAACGCCGCAGGTTTTAGGGGCGACGAACCCTCGGGTTTTGTTGATGCTGGCGATACTTGGCCTTGGGAGTGTCTTGGGCCGGGCCTATGCGCGCAATGCGGGCGCTTTGGCGGTGCCGGTGCGGGCCTATGTGGTGATTATTGTGGTGATGGGCCTGATGGCGCTGCTTTTGCCGGCCAGTGCGGGGGGAAGCATGGCGACGCTGGGCGCATTGTTGTTCATCGGTTCCGACGCGATTCTGGGGCAAGAACAGTTCTTGAAAAAGCACTGGCGCGGGCAGGGGATTGCAATTTGGGGGCTGTATTATTTGGCCCAAGCGGCGCTGATGATCGGCTTGATTTGGCTGCAACGCGCTTAGCGGTTGCGAAACACCGCACAGATACATCCGTTTGATTTCAGTTTCTTGCAGAAATCCCAGGCGTTGTTGCGGCTGTTGCGCCCAATGCGGACCATAAAGTACCCGCCTTTGGGGCTGGCGCGGCTTTTTTGCCAGATCAGATCGGGCTTTTCGCCTTTGACGACTCGGCTACAGCGCCGCGATCGGAGCTTGTATTGCTCCAAGGCGCGCTTTTTCGTCACGCCAAACGCCATCTGCACCCCCCATTTCTTCACAGCGGGTTCCGGCGGAACCAGCGGAGGGTATTTGGACAGTTTTCGTTTGCGGGCCAGCTCATAACAGGCGGGCAAAAAGGGCTTGTCTTTTTGCAGTCGATAATCGTGGGTTTTGGGCGGGGTATGGGCCCATACTTCGGCCGGGAAACCGGTGATGATTTTGACGTAGTTTATTGTTTCCTTGGCCAATCCTCCGGTGCCAGCCATCAGGCCCTTGGCCCGGCGTTCACCGCCATTATAGCCAATTGCCGCCAATCCGTGATTGCCAAAGCGAACAGACATATCCCCCAGATATTCCGCAGAATATTCAAGTGCTTGGGCTGGGTTGTACGGGTCACGCAACCCCCGCAGTTTTGCCGTAGACGGGATGAATTGCGCGATGCCGCGGGCATTGGCATGGCTGAGCGCATTGGGGTCAAAGCGGCTCTCTTGCCAGATCAGACGGGCAAAGAAGCCGGGATCAAGGTTGCTGTCCTTGGCAAAAGCCTCGATCGCCTGACAGGTGTCATGGACAAAATGGCTTGGCCGAATGCAGTGCACCTGCCCAAAGGCTCCGTCCGAACACATCGTGCCGGGTTCATCGGTGTCGGCCTGCGCCGGTGTGGCTAGCTCCGTGGCAAGAACGAGATAACAAAGAAACGCGCGTAACATCATAGGGTCACATAAGGAGGTTTCTGCGCCATGCGTCAACTGAGACTTTTATTGCGGCGCGTGGCGTATTAGGTGAGGGGAACAGTTATACACAGGCTCAGACATGTCCTTTTTCGGCAAGCTCAAAAACAAGTTGTTCAAATCCTCGTCCAAATTGGATGAGGGGCTCGATGCGATTGTGCAAGAGGGTGGCGAAGAGGCAGCCCCTGAGGTTGATGTTCAAGAGGCTGTGGCCGCGCAGGCGGTTGAGACTGTGCCTGAGCCAGAGGTTTTGCCTGAGCCTGAGAGTGAGGTTCAGCCTGAGATTGAACCAGAGGTTCAGCCTGAAAGTGAACCAGAGGTTCAGCCGGACCTGACGCCCGAGGTGGAGGACAAGGCCGGCTCTGACGAGGCGCCGGAACTCGTCCGCTCCTCGGATCCTCTTGAAGACGTGGTGGCCGCAGCCCCTGGAGAGGTCTCTAGGCCCGGTATTTTGGGCCGGTTGCTGGGCCGTGGCGCTGAGGACACCGAGGTGCGCCGCGTGTTGGATGACGACATGCTCGAAAGCCTGGAAGAGCTGTTGATCCAATCGGATATGGGTGTTGATACAGCGCTGCGCGTCTCTGCTAATATTGCCGAAGGCCGTATGGGTAAGCGCCTGTCGGTCACTGAAATCAAAGGGCTTTTGGCGGGCGAAGTGGCCCGGATTATGGAGCCGGTGGCAAAACCTTTGCCTTTGTATCCCACGAAACCACAGGTGGTTTTGGTTGTTGGTGTCAACGGGTCGGGCAAAACAACGACCATTGGCAAACTGGCCTCACAATTCCGAGCGGCCGGCAAAAAAGTGGTGATCGCGGCGGGCGACACATTCCGCGCTGCCGCCGTGGAACAATTGCAGGTCTGGGGCGAGCGCGCAGGTGTGCCCGTCTTGACCGCCCCCGAGGGCACAGACCCGGCCAGCCTAGCCTTTGATGCCATGACCAAGGCACAGGAAGATGGGGCCGATTTGTTGATGATCGACACGGCGGGCCGATTGCAAAACCGTCAGGATTTGATGGAAGAGCTGGCAAAGATCGTCCGCGTTATCCGCAAGAAAGACCCCGATGCGCCACATAACACGTTGTTGGTGCTGGATGCGACAACGGGGCAAAACGCTGTGACACAGGTTGATGTGTTCCGCAAAATTTCTGACGTATCTGGCCTTGTGATGACCAAACTCGACGGGACGGCGCGCGGGGGGGTCCTTGTGTCTTTGGCCGATAAATTCGGTTTGCCTATTCACGCCATCGGCGTGGGAGAACAAATCGACGACCTCGCGCCGTTTGATCCCGAGGAATTTGCCGCCGCCCTGACCGGGCTCGACCAATCCTGATTTTTCTCACTCTTGCGAAACTCTGGATGCGCCTGCGGCGCGAGGAAGCGCGGAGCTTGTCGCATCTGTTTGCTGGGGAGCTGTCGTCATGAGCGCTTGGTTGTTGTCCCTTGAAGGCACCGAGGCCGGGCACCAATTGGCGCTTGTTCTGGCAATTTCAGCCGCGTTTTTGCATGCCTGTTTCGGAGCCTTGCAAAAAGGGAGACACGACCCGTGGCTGTCGCGCGGGGCGATTGACGGGATGTATGGGCTGATTGCCATGCCCTTTGCGCTGTTTGTCGTGCCCTGGCCCGAACCCCATATGTGGCTGATTTTCCTCGGGGTCTTTATCATCCATGGCATTTATAAACTGCTTCAAGTGGCGTCATATGCGCGGGGAGCCTTTACGGTTGTCTATCCGGTGATGCGTGGCATGGGGCCGCTTTTTACGGTTATTGGGGCCTCGATCGTTTTTGGCGAAAGCTTTGCGCCGCTGCAATGGTTTGGTGTTGCGATCCTGCTGGTCGGGATTTTTGGGCTGGCGGTCTATAATTACCTGTATTTGGAGACCGAGCGTGACACGCTGATCCCGGCGTTGTTGTTGGCCTTGGCGACCGGGCTGTTTGTGGCGATTTACACAACATTTGATGCCTATGGCATTCGCGCCACGGCGGATCCGTTTACGTTTTTGGCGTGGTTCTTTTTTATTGATGGGGTTTTGATGCCGCTGATCGCGGTGCGCCACTGGCGGCGTTTGGCGCTGCGACCGGCTTTGCCACCTCTGATGTTGCGCGGCGTGGTCGGCGCCGGGATCGCGATGGCGAGCTTTGGCTGTGTGATGATGGCGACCCGGCTCGACAAAGTCGGAGAAGCGGCGGTTTTGCGCGAGACCTCCACCGTTTTTGCCGCATTGATCGGCTGGTTGGTGCTGCGCGAAACAGTGGGGCCACGGCGCATCGCTTTGATGGCGTTGATCGCTTTGGGCGCTGTGGTTGTTGAGCTTGGCGGGTAGAGCGCCTATCTGAAGAAGCGTAAAGGAGCGCCATTTATGACCAAAGAGCCGAATCCGATGTTGAAAGCCGCCCTCGAATACGGGCCGCTGGTGGCGTTTTTCATCGCCTATCTCAAACTAAAGGATGAGATTTTCACCTTTGGGGGCACGGAATATCAAGGGTTTATCGTGGTCACAGCCGGGTTTATCCCGCTGTTTTTGATCTCTACCGGGCTGTTGTGGAAACTGACCGGGCATCTGAGCCGGATGCAGGTGGTGACGGCGGTGTTGATCGTGGTGTTTGGCGGTCTCAGTGTTTGGTTCAATGATGAACGTTTCTTCAAGATGAAGCCGACGCTGATTTATTTGCTGTTTGGTGGCGCGCTGGGCTTGGGTCTGATGCGCGGACAATCCTATCTGAAATCGGTGATGGAAGGGCTTATGCCCTTGCAACATGAGGGTTGGATGATTTTGACAAAGCGCGTGACGGGATTGTTCCTGGGGCTTGCTGTTCTCAATGAGCTGATCTGGCGCACGCAAGCCACTGAAACCTGGGTATATTTCAAGACGTTTGGGCTTCCTGCCTCTGTGTTCCTATTCTTTATGTTCCAGGGTGGATTGTTCAAAAAATACAGCATTGCGGACGAATCTGTTGCTGAGACGGAAAAGGCGGAGTAAGCGCCGGATAGCACCGCCTTTGACGGCTGTGCCCACCCGCCCACCCCACACCCGCCAAAACCGGAACTATCCGGCGCGGTCGATCTTGGTAGAGAGATGGATCAGGCTTTCAGAGCTTTTCACCCCTTGCGCATCGCGGATGTCGTCGAGCCTCTCATCGAGGTCTTCGGTGGTGTCTGCGCCGAGCGTCACGATGAGATCGAAGCGGCCCGAGGTGGTGTGAACCGTCTCGACCTGTGGCAGGGTTTTGAGCCGCGCCACAACGGCCGCAGCGGCGCGTGGTTCGATAGACAGCAATGCCGTGGCCCGTACAGGGGCGCGCAATCCCGGCCCTTTGCGCAGGGTGAACCCGGCAATGGCCCCGCGCGCCAACAGCCGGTCAATGCGGGCCTGAACCGTGGTGCGGGCGATGCCCAGACGGCGCGACAAATCCGCAACTGGAAGTCGGGCATTTTCTGACAGCAATGCGATCAGTTTCAGGTCTGTTTCGTCGTTTTGCATATCCAGCCTTACAGATTGACAAATATTTTCTGACATATTGGCAGTTCCGACAGGTGAAATCGAGGGATTTCCAACCCATTCTGTAGGGACCAGGCAAAGGACACGCGAAAAATGGGACATTTTGAACCGCTTGCGGACTCAAAACAGGTGTGGCTGCGGAGTGAGCATCCCGACGAGCCGATCTTTTTCTTTGACCCCAACCAGTTGCGGGCGACTGCGCAGGAATTTCTGACCGGGTTTCCCGGCGAAGTGACCTATGCGGTCAAGGCCAATCCGCATGTGGATGTCTTGGCGGTTTTGGTCGACCAGGGAATTGTGGCTTTTGACGTGGCCTCGCCCGAAGAAATGATGCGGGTGCGGCAGGTTTTGCCCAATGCGCGGCTGCATTACCACAACCCGATCCGGTCGCGTGATGAGATCGCTTTGGCGCGTCTTTATGGTGTGACAAGCTGGTCGGTGGATCGGATGAGCGAGTTGGACAAGCTGGGCGATTTGGACGGGGCCGAGATTGCGGTGCGGTTCAAATTGCCGGTCGAGGGGGCGGCCTATGACTTTGGCTCGAAATTTGGAGCCGAACCTGAAGCCGCGGTGGCGTTGTTGCGCAAGGTAGCGCAGCGCGGCGGTGTGGCGTCGATTACGTTTCATCCCGGAACCCAGTGCCACGATGCACAAGCCTGGGTGGCTTATATCCAGACTGCGGCGGATTTGGCGAAACAAGCCGGGGTGACGCTGGCGCGATTAAACGTCGGGGGTGGGTTTCCGGCACATCGCTGCGGGCTTTTGCCGGACCTTGCAAAGATTTTTGGCGCGATAGACACCGCCGTTGCACAGTCTTTTGGCGAATCGCGGCCCAATCTGGTCTGTGAGCCGGGGCGCGGGATGGTTTCTGAGGCCTTCACATTGGCACTTCGGGTCAAATGCGTGACGGACGAGGCCGTTTTCCTGAATGATGGCATTTATGGCGGGCTAAACGAATGGCGTGACCTTGGGACCGGAGAGCGGGTTGAGCTGATGGCCGATGACCATGCGCAACCCTTGGACCATTATCGCAACCGGGTGGTTTTTGGCCCAACCTGTGACAGTATTGATCGGCTCCCAAGCCCGTTGAACCTTCCCGATGGGATCGAAGAGGGGGATTACCTGTTGTTCCACGGAATTGGGGCCTATTCCTTGGCACAAGCGACGCGTTTTAACGGTTACGGTGCCCATAAAGTTGTGACGTTGCACAGCTAGTCGCGGTGCTGCTCTGGACAGGGCGGGTAATCGTACTAAAGTTCCCCTCGCACGCTTTTGCGCGAGGGGATTCCATGGACAAATTCGGAAAAAGCCAATCAGTGCCGCGGTTTGAAGACACGCGGCTTTTGACAGGCCGGGGGCGTTATGTCGAAGACATCGCGCCAGAAGGGGCGTTGCACGCCTTTGTTTACCGCTCACCTGTGGCCCATGCTGAAATCACATCTTTGGATGTGAGCGAGGCGGCGTCATTGCCGGGGGTTCATCAGGTGATCACGGTGGCCGATCTGGACGCGGCTGGGCTTGACACCGCGATGGATTATACCTCGGCACCTATGCGCGATGGCTCACAGGCTCCGCGCCCCAAACGCCCGATACTGGCCGAAAATCGCGTGCGTTTTGTTGGAGAGGCGATTGCGGTTGTGATCGCAGACAGTGTTGAGATCGCCAAGGACGCGGCGGAACTGATTGATTTTGACTATGACGAACTGCCGGTTCATGTGGACCCATTGCCGGGGGGCGAAGCGGTGCATGCGGAATGTCCCGACAACCGGGCCTTTGACTATGGGCTTGGCAATGAAGAGGCGACGGCCAAGGCGTTGGAGAGTGCGGCGCGTGTTGTGCGGCTTGAGGTTGGCGATAACCGTGTCATCGTGAATTCCATGGAGCCGCGCGGATGTTTTGCCGAAATGCAAGATGGTCGGCTGCATCTGTCCTTTGGGGGGCAGGGCGTTTGGGGCATGAAAGCCGAGCTTGCCCGCGTGATGCATCTGGACAAGGACGACGTGCGCGTCACCAACCCCGATGTTGGCGGTGGCTTTGGGATGAAGGGCATGTCCTATCCCGAATATTATGTTGTGGCCTTTGCGGCCAAACAATTGGGCCGCCCGGTGTTGTGGATGTCAGACCGGACCGAAGCGATGTTGTCAGACAATGCCGGCCGTGATCTGGTGACGATGGTCGAGATGGGGTTTGATGCGGACAACCGGATCACCGGCTATCGCTTGCATACGTTTTCAAACTTGGGGGCCTATAACTCGCAATTTGCGCAGATGATTCAGTCGTTCCTGTTTTCGCGCGTTTTGACAGGGGTTTACGACATTCCAGCGGCCTATATGCGATGCGAGGGCATCTATACCAACACCACGCAGGTTGATGCCTATCGTGGGGCTGGACGCCCTGAAGCGATCTATTTGATCGAACGGGTCATGGACCGTGCTGCGCGGGAATTGGGCGTTGACCCCCATGAGCTGCGGCGGCGCAATTTCATCCGCCCTGATCAGTTCCCCTATGACACTATTCCTGGTGAAACCTATGATGTTGGTGACTTTAATCTGGTGCTGAGCCGTGCTGAAACTGAGGCGGATGTTGCTGGGTTTGCGGGGCGTCGGCAGGCGTCTGAGGCCGCGGGGAAACTGCGTGGCTTGGGGCTTTGTTATTACATTGAAAGCATTCTTGGAGCGCCCAATGAGGATGTGAAGGTTGAATTCACCGATGACGGTGGCGCAACCATTTATGTTGGAACCCAATCAAACGGCCAAGGCCATGAGACTGTTTTTGCACAGTTTTTGTCTGATCAAACCGGTATCCCAACCGAAAATATCGACGTGGTTCAGGGCGATTCTGACCGGATCGCCCAGGGGGGTGGTACGGGGGGATCGCGTTCAGTGACCGTGCAAACCAATGTCACGCTTGAGGCTGTGTCGGCGATGGTTGCCGGGTTTGGCGCGTTTCTGGCCGAGCAAGCTGGCGCGGATGCACAAGACGTGACCTTTGATGATGAACGGTTCCGGGTTGCCGGGTCGAACGTGTCGCCCACAATGCTTGAGGTTGCTGAATTGGCCCGAGAAGCAGGGCGGCAAGATTTGCTGGTCTGGCAAGCCACCGCGAAGCTTCCTGGGCGTAGTTTTCCCAATGGGGCCCATTTCTGCGAGGTTGAAATTGACCCGGAAACTGGTGAAACTTGTGTGGAAAAATATACGGTCGTTGATGATTTTGGTAACCTGATCAACCCTATGCTGGCTGAGGGCCAAGTACATGGCGGCGTGGCGCAGGGCCTTGGACAGGCGTTGAGCGAGCGTGTTGTTTATGATGAGGACGGTCAGCTTCTAACGGCAACGTTTATGGACTATGCGATGCCGCGCGCCGATAATCTGCCGATGATCCGCTTTGCAACCGAAGCGGTGCCGTCGACCACCAACCCAATGGGGATGAAGGGCTGCGGCGAGGCGGGGACTGTTGGGGCCATGGCCGCTGTGGCGAATGCGGTTCAAGACGCGCTTTGGGCGCGAGGGATTAAGCAGGCAGATATGCCGTTCACACCGCATCGGGTGTGGGAAATGTTGAGGGATGCAGAACACGGGGCCAACACAAGCCGGACTGACTGACACGTTCTTTGGATGGATCCGGCGGCGATTCGCGTCGGATCATTCCGCGCTCACGTCCCAGCGGGGCGCGCGGGACCATGTGATCATTCTTGATGGTACGGCCTCGACCCTCAAACCGGGGCAGGAGACCAATGCCGGGCTGACGTTTCGCTTGCTTAAGGCGCATGGTCAGGCCTCCTTGTATTACGAGGCTGGGATTCAATGGCGCGATTGGAAAAACACCCATGAGGTGGTGCTGGGGCGTGGCATAAACAGACAGATTTGTCGGGCATATGGCTATTTGGCATCGCGGTATCGGCCCGGTGATCGGATTTTCTTGTTGGGATTTTCACGTGGGGCCTATGCGGTGCGATCGCTGGCTGGGGTGATTGATCAGGTTGGATTGCTGCGCGCCGAGCATGCGACCGAACGCAACATCCGCCAGATTTATCGGCTGTACCGTTATGCGCCCAATGGGGAGTCGGCGGATGCTTTTGCCGGGCTCTATTGTCATCGTGAGGCGCCGATCGAAATGGTTGGCGTGTGGGATACGGTCAAAGCTCTGGGGTTAAGGTTGCCCTTTCTGTGGCGTTTTCGAACCCAGCATCACGCGTTTCACAATCATGAGTTAGGCGATTCGATTCGCCACGGGTTCCAGGCTTTGGCGCTGGATGAGACCCGTATGGCCTTTGCGCCGGTGCTTTGGACCTGTCGGCCTGACTATGTTGGGCATGTGGAGCAAGTTTGGTTTCGTGGCACGCATGGGGACATTGGCGGCATGATCGGGCCCAACAAAGCATCGCGACCATTGTCCAATATCCCATTGAGTTGGATGATAGAAAAGCTTGAAACCTGTGGTTTGGATGTGCCGTCCGATTGGCGTGGTCGGTTTGTGTGTGATCGCGGGGCCCCCTCTGTGGGAACATGGCAGGGGTTTGGAAAACTGTTTTTGCTGAGACGGCGGCGCAGAGTTGGCGAAGACCCGTCGGAAAGCCTGCATGACACGGTGCAACAACAGGATACGCCGGTTCGATCTCGCGCAATGCAGGGATAGCAAGATTTTTTTTCACAAGAGAGTGATAGGGGTTTAAACTGTGACATGAATGCCTATTTATTGTTCAGGACGCAGGATCGGAACCCCTGCGAAGCCTTCACTGTCCCTCGTTCCACAACTGGCGCCCGGTCGTGACCCGGGCGCCTTTTCTTTTGGCTGCAGCTCAGGCTAGGGTGACAACATGAGCTATTCAGATGATTTTTTGAAATCGGTTTTGGCGCGCACCCGTGTGATCGCTGTGGTGGGCGTGTCAATGAACCCGGTGCGGCCGAGCTATTTTGTGGCGCGGTATTTGACACTGAAAGGATTTCGCGTGGTTCCGGTCAATCCGCGCCACACGGGAGAGCGTTTGTTTGGGCAAGAGGTGGTTGGATCGCTGCGTGATTGCCCCAAAGACGTCGATATGGTCGATATCTTTCGGCGCTCAGAACATGTTCCGCCGATTGTGTCTGAGGCGTTGGATGTGTTTCCCAACCTGCGCACGATTTGGATGCAAATCGGGGTTGAGAATGCCGATGCGGCTGCGGTGGCCGAAGCGCATGGGGTGGATGTTGTGATGAACCGCTGCCCGAAAATTGAATATCAGCGGTTGTTTGGTGAGCTACGCATGGGCGGATTTGCCACTGGAGTTATCTCGTCAAAACTGTGATGAGGACGGCGCTTTTTGCGGTGCAAACACGCCCCGCCCGCCATCCCATCAGGCAGCAGATCAGCGGCTGGCTTTTTCGGTGATGCCAGAGGTGCCTTGCCGACGGGCGAGTTCGTTCAGGACATCATCCAAGGGAATGTCGCGCGCCGCCAACATGACCAACAGATGATAAAGCACATCGGCGCTTTCATAGGTCAGGTTTTCGCGATCATTTTTGGCGGCGGCGATAATGGCCTCGATGGCTTCTTCGCCAAATTTCTCAGCGCATTTTTCCGGGCCTTTGGCCAAAAGCTTGGCGGTCCACGAGCTGTCTGGATCGGCGGATTTGCGGGCGGCGATGGTGGTTTCTAGATCGTGGAGAACAGACATCAGAGCCTCACGTCAATGCCGGCATCGGCCATGTATTGCTTGGCCTCGCCGATAGTGAATTCGCCAAAGTGAAAGATTGAGGCTGCGAGAACGGCGCTGGCACCGCCTTTGGTGACGCCCTCGACCAGATGTTCAAGTGTGCCGACGCCGCCGGAGGCGATCACCGGCACATCAACCGCATCAGAAATGGCTCGGGTCAAAGGTAGGTTGAAACCCGCTTTGGTGCCGTCTCGATCCATCGACGTCAAAAGGATTTCGCCGCACCCCCGCGCCGCGACGGTTTCTGCAAATTCAACAGCGTCGATGCCAGTGGCGTTCCGACCGCCATGGGTGAATATCTCCCATCGGCCCGGTTCGACGGTTTTGGCGTCGATTGCCACAACGATGCATTGGCTGCCAAAGCGGTCAGCGGCGTCGGCGACCACATCCGGATTGGCGACAGCGGCGGAGTTGAAGCTGACTTTGTCGGCCCCCGCCAGAAGCAGCGCGCGCACGTCGTCAGAGGTGCGTACACCACCGCCAACGGTCAGCGGGATAAAGCATTGTTCAGCGGTGCGCGTGACCACGTCAAACATGGTGCCGCGATTTTCATGGGTGGCATGAATGTCGAGGAAACAGATTTCATCGGCCCCGGCGGCGTCATAGGCGCGGGCGGCATCCACAGGGTCACCGGCATCCACCAGATCGACAAAGTTCACGCCTTTGACAACGCGGCCATCCGCGACGTCTAGGCAAGGAATGATACGTGTTTTCAACATGGCGGTCTTATGGCCCGACATCGCCCACAAGGAAAGCCTTTGATCGCAGTTTCACCGCCATATACGCCGCCATATACTGGGATCGGTGGTTTATCCGGTCTTGGTTGGCGCATCCTTGGTGCCTTCGTGGTAAAAATAGGTCAGGCCGTAGACCACAAACATCAGCGGTACGGTGATCGGCCCTGTTTTTTTGACCCACACAGACAAGGTGAAGAGGATGGTGCCGAGGCTGTCGGAGGCGTCTGAGCATGTAATCCCGGTCTCACGGGGGCCGGTGCAGCCCGAGGTTTTGACGAAATAGACCGCGCCCAAGACAAGCAGGCATTGAAACACCAGACCGATTTGGGTTGCTGTGCTGATGGCACCGGCACCGGTTTCCTTGCGGAAATGGTAGATGGTCGTGGCCACAATTGGGCCCGCGGCGGCAGCGGTCAGCAGGATCACCAAAGCAAACATCGTAAATGTCCTCGTAACGCGATTATTCGGTTGCTTTTGAATACTCTCAGAGGTGCGGCAGTTTAATGGCAGCTACGGGGAGCAGTTGTGATCATGTTGGGGATAAGGTTGGGCCGGAGGATGGGGTGTTTTGTACCCGCACCAGTGCGTTACGCGCGATTAGGATGTGAAAGGGCAGGATCGCGCCAAGGTAGAGGCGACCACCAAGATTATGAGGGGCGACCCATGTGGCAAGGTGAACATGGCCGTCTGACTGGATCACTGAGACGCGAAAGTTGAGGTGTTTGTCGTCAAACCCGGCGATCAATTCGGTCGGCGTGTCTGAAATGACCGGAAAGAAGCCGACGCTGTCGACGTCTTCGGGGCCGGATTGTTTAAGGCCAAAGGGGGCGGTGACAATCCCGCGCAGTTTGACCAGAAGCTGTGCCCAGCCGGGGAAATCGGTGATGATCTCGGCTGCCGCGCGCGGGGCCATGTCCGAAGCGACGCGGTAGCAATCGAGAAAGTCGCCGTGGGTACGCATTTGATGCAAGGCGCTGGAAACGGGGAGGGGGCAGGCGGAGGTTTGGGAGAACATGAGCTTTCCTTTCATCGAAAAGCTATGTTGCCTATGCGCCTTTTGCAGCGCGGCAAAGGGTCACCGTCTGCACATGACGTGAGATGGTGTCGGGTTAGATGAATTTGACCAAGCGCAGGATCAAAAAGACCAAGAAGATGAGACTTCCGATTGCAAGCCACGGAATGACCAAAGGATAAAGGAATGCCCAGCTCAAGGAAGTCGCTAGGTTGAAGAGTTGGCTGCTGATATCCCAGCCGAACAGATTGCAGTGCTTTGCCAAAGCACCGTTTAAGATTCAATCTGAGTCGAGCAACATGACAGACCTAACAAACGCACGGGCGATCAACCAAAGCCACGCCGGTGCAAAACACAGGGTGGCAAGGATTGCCCAGCTGCCCTTCACGCCTTTAGAAGATCGAGCGCTTCTTTGAGGTCGATGGCCCCATCATAGAGTGCGCGACCCGAGATCGCGCCGTTGAGGGGCGCGCCGCAGGTGTTCAGGTCTTTGAGGTCTTTCAAAGAAGACACACCACCCGAAGCAATCACCGGGATGGTGACGGCATTGGCCAGCGCGGCCGTGGCTTCGACATTGGGGCCTTGCATGGCACCGTCGCGGTTGATGTCGGTATAGATGATCGCGGCAACGCCCGCATCCTCAAAGGATTTTGCCAAATCGGTGGCATCGACATTGGTGACTTCGGCCCAACCTTTGGTGGCGACTTTGCCGTCTTTGGCGTCGATACCCACGGCAACCTGACCGGGGAAAGCCTTGGCGGCTTGGCGCACCAGATCTGGGTTTTCAACGGCGACAGTGCCAAGGATGACGCGCGCCAACCCCTTGGAGAGCCACATCTCGATTGTCGCCATGTCGCGGATGCCACCGCCAAGTTGCGCCGGGGTTTTGGTCTGGCTCAGAATCGCTTCGACCGCCGCAGCGTTCACCGGCTCGCCCGCAAAGGCCCCGTTGAGGTCAACCAGATGCAACCATTCACAGCCCGCCGCGACAAATTCCATCGCTTGGGCGGCAGGATCGTCGCTAAAGACGGTCGCCTTGTCCATGTCACCGCGCAACAGTCGTACTGCGTTGCCGTCTTTGAGATCGATCGCCGGGTAAAGGATCATGGTTTGCGTCCCTATCTTTGTGCCTGTTTGCCCCTTAATCTGACGCCACGAAACATGCAAGTCGACCTTGGGTCAGGCTTGATCGAAAGGTGACGTTTACGTCACTCTGGGCGTGATCTCAATGGGAGGAGAGCGAGATATGAAGAAATTGGCATTGGCAGCAGCGCTGACATTGGTTGCGGGCGCGGCATTTGCGGACCCGGTCGAAGGCATCTGGAAAACCCAACCCGATGATGGTGCCTATGCGCATGTGAAGCTGGCCCCCTGCGGGAGCAACATTTGCGGCACCATTGCGCGGACTTTTAACGGCTCAGGCGAATACGATTCCCCCAACAAAGGCAAACAGTTGGTGCGCAACATGAAGGCCGTCGGCGGTGGATCCTATGAGGGCAAAGTGTGGCGTCCGTCTAACGACAAAATCTATATCGGCAAAATGCAGTTGAACGGCAATAAGATCAAACTAAAGGGTTGTGTGGCCGGTGGGTTGATTTGTTCGAGCCAAACCTGGACCCGCGTCAAGTAATCTGACTGATTTTGGGGGCCATGCCCCCGTGGCAAAGTGCGGCCGCTCCGATCTTCGGGGCGGCTTCTTTTTGATTATGGCTTCCAATTGAGGAAGTTTGCGATCATCCGCAGCCCGGCATCGGCGCTTTTTTCAGGGTGAAATTGCAAGCCGATCCGGTTGTCGCGCGCGACAATGGCCGTGACGTCTTCGCCGTAATTCACATGGGCAACGCGTTGCGAGGGATCATCCATATGCATCTGATAGGAATGAACAAAATAAGCATGGTCGCCGGTTGTTAAGCCTTCAAGAACCGGGTGCGGCCGTTCGATCACCAGATCATTCCAGCCCATATGCGGCACTTTGAGCGCGCGATCCTTGGGGGCTATTTTGACAATCTCCCCGTCAATCCAGCCCAGCCCTTCGGTCCTCTTATATTCGTGACCCAAACGCGCCATCAGCTGCATTCCGACGCAAATGCCCAGGAACGGGCGGCCTTTGACTTCGACCGCTTCAACCATGGCATCAAAACAGCCCGATGCCCGCAGCGCTGATGCGCAAGACGGAAAGGCTCCGTCGCCGGGCAACACAATATGGTCAGCCTTGGCGACCACGTCCGGGTCGTCTGTGATCACAACCTCGGTGTTGCCAATTTCGGTGGCCATGCGCTGAAACGCTTTCTCAGCAGAATGCAGGTTGCCGCTTTCATAATCGATGATCGCTGTCAGCATGTCCGGGCCTCTTGTCTAGGGTTGGGGTTCGATTGCCGCGAAGACGGGCCGGGGTCAAGTCCTCTTGACGGGAAGGTGGTCAAGTAGCGCCATCACTGGGGCAAACGCTGGCCCACAGGGATCGTCCGGATTGGGCCCTCCAAAACGATTGGTGAGCATCAGGGTTCCAAAGCCATGCACCAAAGACCAGACCTGTGTTTCGACAACAATCGGATCGTGGCCAGCTTCGACAAAAGGGGTGCAGGTGTCGTGCAGAACATCGTAACCAATGGCCAATTTGTCGGAGCCGGGAAAATCCTGAAGATCGGATATGATCTTGATCGAAAAGATCAATTCGAACAGGGCAGGGTGGTCGGTGGCAAAATAAATGTAGCCGCGGCAGATCGCTTTGATGCGGTCATGCGGATCAGGGCCCACGTTGTTGCGGGCATCAAGCATGTAGTTGCGAAAGATGCGAAAGCCTTCTTCTGAGATCGCGGCCCGCAAGCCCGCAACGCCATCGAAATGGTGGGCCGGGGCCGCGTGTGACACACCCGCCCGCGCCGCGCACCGGCGCAATGTGAGCTTGTTCAATCCCTCTTCGATCAGGATGGCCATGCCCGATTCGATCAGCGCAGCGCGCAGATTGCCGTGGTGGTGGGCGGATTTTGACGTGCGATCAGACATTTGTGATGATCGTATCAGCCCCCTTGACAGCGTCAAGTTGCTTTCTATTTTGACAGTGGAAAGTTTACACTGTCAAAATTTAACGGAGCCTGCGATGTCTGCCTTTAATAAACTCAATGTCTTTTTGCTTTGGAGCCTGTCCTTGTTGGTCGCGCTTGTGTCTTGGCGGTTTTTGGTGCTGGGGGTTGAGCTGTCGATGCCCGCTATGATGCATCACATGGACGGGGCCAAAATGGCTTTTTATGCCCATGTCTTCTTTGCGCCGGTTGCCTTGGCGATCTTGCCGTTTCAGATGTCGAACCGGCTGCGGATGTCGCGACAAAGCCTGCATCGGTGGATGGGTCGTGTGTACGGCGTGGCGATTTTGATTGCGGGTGTTGGGGGGCTGATTATTGCGCCTGATGCCGCAACGGGTACAGTTGCAGCAACGGGTTTCTTTTTACTATCAACGCTTTGGCTTGTGTCGACTGGTTTGGCAATTTGGTTCGCTATGAACAAACGCATCACGGATCATCGCAGATGGATCATCCGATCCGCCGCCTTAACTTTGGCCGCCGTGACGCTGCGATTACAGATGCCAATTGGCGTAGGCGTTTGGGGGTTTGAGGCCGCCTATCCGGTGATTGCTTGGGCTTGTTGGGTGCCCAACCTGATTGTGGCGGAGTGGTACTTGAGCCGGAAACCCGCGCTTATGGCAGCGTGAATAAGGGTGAGATTCTGGGGGTGAGAAGGGGGCCGATTGGCCCCTTCTCTGTCTTAGAGCATCCCCTTGGTCGAGGGGATCGCGTCGGCTTTGCGCGGGTCGGATTCGACGGCTTCGCGCAGGGCCCGTGCCACCGATTTGAACGCGGCTTCGGCAATGTGGTGGCTGTTGATCCCGTGGAGCGCATCGACGTGCAAGGTGATGCCGCCATGGGTGCTAAACGCCTGAAAGAACTCACGAACCAACTCACAATCAAAGGTGCCGATCTTTTGGGTTGGCAAGTCGAGGTTCCAGACCAAATAGGGGCGGCCGGACAGGTCAAGCGCGGTGCGCACCAACGCATCATCCATCGCCAAAAGGCAATCGCCATAGCGCCGGATTCCGCGTTTGTCGCCAAGCGCCGATACCAAAGCCTGACCAAGCGCGATGCCCACGTCTTCGACGGTGTGGTGGTCATCAATGTGCAAATCACCGTCACAGCGCACCGTCATGTCGATCAGCGAATGGCGCGACAGTTGGTCCAGCATATGGTCAAAAAAGCCGACGCCGGTTTTGTTGTCATAAGTCCCGGACCCGTCGAGATTGATCTCGACCGAAATGGTGGTTTCGGCTGTTTTGCGGCTGATTTGCGCGCTGCGCATGGCACTCTCCTGCGTGTGGTGGGCCTTGATCTGCTGGGCCTTGGTGGGGCGGTTATAGGAAGCACGTGGCGTGCTGCCAAGGGTTGGCAGGGGGGCGGCGTAACTCTGTGGCGCATGCGCCATGAAAACGGATTAAACTGAAATTGACTTGGGTTGACAGCGTGCGTCACATCCGGTTAGCAAACGCCAAGGGCTGCTGACGCCCGCCACCCGCAGACAGATGTCTTGGTGAAGTTCAGTTTGATTTTGTCACATATCCTCCCATGTTTTTACACGCGGATGGCAATGCGGGTCCTATCACAACACTCGGCTTCCAAACGGTTTCCGGCGCGTGCGTTAAACAGAGGACGACATAGATGTCTGCCACCAGTACGAATACCTATCTCACCCAGCCATTGGGTGTGACTTATCTAAAAACCGCCCTGCCGATCATCTTTGTGATGGCGGTGAATGGTGCGTTGGCCGTGGCCGATGCGCTATTTTTGGGCCTTTATGTCGGGCCCGAGGCCTTGGCCGCGGTCACGTTGATGTTCCCGCTCTATATGTTGATTGTCTCGCTTGCGACGCTGGTCGCGAGCGGCATGTCGAGCCGTCTTGCCCGGCATTTGGGCGCGGGTGACCACCATGAGGCCGGGGCTGATTTCGCAGGGGCGCATGGTTTGGCCATGGCCCTTGCAGCGACCCTCATCGCTTTGTTTTTTCTGTTTGGTGAACGGGTTGCGCTGTTGCTATCCGCCGGAGAAACAGAGCTGGCGGATTTGGGGCTCGTCTATTTGCGTATCACTGCGCTGGCTTCGCCCTTGATGTTTGTGCTGTCGGTCAATTTTGATGCGCTGCGCAATGAGGGTAAAGTGGCGCTGATGACCATATTGGGCGTGGTGGTGACACTGGCCAATATTGGCTTTAATTACCTGCTGATTGCCCATCTGGACATGGGGGTTGCCGGGTCGGCCTATGGGACGATACTTGCGCAATTGGTGTCGTTTACCGTGATCCTGATCTTTCGGACGCGGGGCGATACCCGCATGCGGCCGCGCACCCTGCTTGACCATCCGATGACAAGCTCTTGGGGGCGTATTCTCGCGCTTGGGGCCCCGCAAAGCCTGACCTTTATCGGGGTTGCGCTTGGGTCGGCGGTTGTGATCGGGGCGCTGCAATTGGTGGACACGCCGCACTATGCCGAAACCGTGTCGGCCTATGGGATTTTCACGCGGGTGATGACGTTTTGCTTTATGCCGCTGTTGGGCTTGTCCCATGCGATGCAAACGATCACCGGCAATAATTTTGGGGCCAAGGCCTGGCCACGTTCAAACAGCAGTCTCAAGATCGCCACCATCGCATCGTTGGTTTATTGTGGCGTCGTACAGTTTATTCTGACGGTTTTTGCCTGGGAGGTTGGGGCCGCCTTTATTGATGATCCCGCGGTTATATCCGAAGTTGTGCGGATTATGCCCATCGTTGTGTCGCTGTTTGTTTTGGCGGGGCCATCAATGATGATTGGGCGGTATTTCCAGGCGATTGGTGATGCCGGGCGCGCGGCATTGCTGGGGCTGGCGAAACCTTTCTTATTCGCGATTCCGCTGACCTTTGTTTTGGCGATGGTGATCGGAGAATACGGCATTTGGCTGGCTGCTCCGGTGGCGGAAGTGCTGTTGGCGCTGATGATTGCCGGAGTTTTGGTACATAATGCTCGCAAGGGTGACTTTGCCTATGGGGTCTTTCATCCTGTGGTGGAGGGCCAGTCATGACGCGGATTTTGCCAACATTGTCGGCTGCCAAGGCCGAAGCCAAGGCGTTGCGGATGGCCAAGAAGGCCGAAGGGGTGACCCTGTCTCATGGCGCAGCCCTAGAACTGATCGCCAAAAGCTATGGGTTTCGCGATTGGAACACCTGCAAGGCGCGTTTGCCAGAGATGGCCACAGGATTGGCAGTGGGCGGGCGCGTGACAGGTCACTATCTGTCGCAACCCTTTGCGGCGACAGTGGTGCGCTCAGAGGATCGCGGTGACGGCTGGACCTATGTGGCGCTAGGGTTGGATTATCCGGTCGATGTGGTGCGCTTTGACAGCTTTTCGTCGATGCGTCAGCGGGTACAGGCGGTGATCGGCCCCAATGGGCACACAAAGGAGCGGACTTCGGATGGTGTGCCACATGTGACGCTTGAGCTTGAGTGATTTGCATGCGTTATTTGCAAGAGGGGCAGGGGAGACCTTGCCCCAGCCAAAACACCAATAGGTCACACCACCTATGCAAACGACGCACAACAGAACCAGACAACCAAACAAGCCGCACCCAAAAGGCGCGGCTTTGTTTCGTTTTGTTTGGAAACTGACAGATGGAGCGGGCGAGGCGATTCGAACGCCCGACCCTAACCTTGGCAAGGTTATGCTCTACCCCTGAGCTACGCCCGCATACCATCTTGTCGTTTCGTTCTGGAGCGGGCGAGGCGATTCGAACGCCCGACCCTAACCTTGGCAAGGTTATGCTCTACCCCTGAGCTACGCCCGCACCTGAACGGTGGACGCGGTTTAGTCCGAGCAGCAGAGGGGCGCAAGGGAAAAAATGCGCGGGGCGGCAAGTTTTTTCAGACATTTCTGAATAAGCCCGAATTACCTCAAATTGGCCCGATGCCAGCGAGTGCTCTGCGCGTTGATGTTGGGGCCACTGCCACCGCAAGGGGCGGCGCAAAGGCTATTCGGCAGCGATCCCAGCGGTCGTCATCAAGGGATCAGGTGTGAGCCCAATGCGCATTGCTATCGCCGACAAGTGGGCGCGGTTGCGGGCACCCGTTTTGTGCTGAACCGCAGCAAGCCTTTGGCGAACCGCAGAAAATGAGATGCCAAGCTGATAGGCGATCTGTTTATCCAGTAAGCCAGTGCCCACAAGCGCGATCAGTTCGGCCTGTTTTTCCGTCAACTGCACCCGCGCAATGAATTCCTGCTTATAGAGCGCGTTGTAGCGGGCATGGCTTGCCATGGCCGCAAGGTGCAGACCGCATCCGAAGCGTTCCAAAATGCAATTGCATTCGGCTGCGGAGCGCTGAAAGCCAATCAACATGACCGCCGCGTCCTGCGCATCACCCGACAGAACCGGGATCGCCAATCCGATTGGCATGCCAAGCTGAGCGAGGATCTCTGATTGGAGCTCATGCTCTGCATCTGAGGCCCGTGGCGCACGCATGTGCAACAATTCGGGCGTCAAAGACAAACTCGCTCCTGCGCCTTGTAAAAGCGGGCTGAGCAAGGGCAGCGACAGCAGCGGCGCCACGAGACCGGCGTCACCGGTCGACAATATATGCCAGCCGCAGGTGTCGTCGGGCGTGTCCTCAACGTTATCCAATGGACAGCCGCGTTGGATATAGGTCACAGAGGGGAGCCCGAAGGCTTTGCAAAGATGTGTGAAATTCGCCCAAACTTGATCCGAGCTTTGCACGTCTCCAAGCTGCTGTAAGAAGCTGAAGAGCGGGGCGGGGAGGGTGGCCTCGGAGCCACGAAACTGTGTGAGCTTTGAATGTTCCATAACGTCACTATAAATTCGACGCGACGTCACGAGCAGTCAGGTATTCCCGAAGTCGGGCGTGCCAAGGGTCAGGAATACCGGAATAAATTTGCTGTTGTCAGGGCTGATTGAGCTGAAGTAAGTCCCAGCGATTTCCAAATGGATCGCGAAAGACCGCAACGGTGCCATAGGATTCGCGACGTGGCGATTCTTCGAAATGGACCCCGGCCTTGGTCATCTTGGCGTAATCGGTGTCAAAATCATCGGTATGCAAAAACAACCAAACCCGACCGCCCCCTTGTTGACCGATAAAGGCACGCTGATCTTCAACGGCGCGGGCAAGGAGAAACTGTGTCTGGGCACCGGGTGGGGCGACGCGCACCCAGCGCTTGTTGTTGCCCAGATCAGTGTCCTCCAGCAGATCAAAGCCCAAGGATTGGGTGAAGAACGCCAGACCCTCGTCATAGGACGGCACCAAAATCGCAACAAGAGCAAGGTGTTGTGCCATCAGTCTGGATTAAAACGCCATTCGGGCGGCAATGGGTTTTCAACCAACATTGCCCGGTATTTCGCCGCGCGATCTGGCTCCATGGATTTGATCAAAACACGCGTCGTGTAATAGCCATAATAGCGCCCATCGACGGCCTGCACGGCCCAATCGGCGATCTGATCGTGAAAGAATTCGACGGTATGCCCCATGCGCTTTGTCGCCATATGGCTGGGATGACTGGCAAGCCGCGCTTTGAAAACATCGCCATGGCGACGGATTTTGTCGACCCAGACCATTTCGACCTGCACATCCGGGTTATCAACCGGTAGCGCGACTTTGAAGGCGAGCGAGGGGCTAAACCAGCCGTTGCGCTTCTCCATTGCGCCAATCGCATTGGGGAGCGTGGCACGCGCGGCGGCCCAAGCCTGACTGATTTGCCAATTGGAGGAAACAACCCGCTTGGGGGCGGCGATCGCAGCACTTGCGGCCAGGCTCAAAGCCAGCACCCCTGCAACGATGTTCAATGCTTTTGGCAATGCAAACCCTTCCCCCATAAGGACTTGGAGCAAGGTTAGGGGGTTCCGCAAGAGAGTGCAATGCGTTGGACGAGGCGCGTGGCCTCATGATCGGGTCAATGGTGCCGGTTAGCGCCGTTTCATTCTGCGGCAAACAAACAGGCGGCAGAGGCGGGCAAGCCCTCTGAAATACCACCTGCGCAGTGATAGATCGCTGTCCTGCGCAAATCCGCCCCGCAAGCGGTAAAGCGGTATTTGATATACAAAGTCGTGTCGGCATCGAACGACATTTGAGGCCCCTCTACCGTTGTGACGTCGATGGAGGACCAAAGTGATGCCGTGGCGGAGGCGGCGGAAACGTGGAAAAGGCTTGCTGCGTGGCGTGCGAATACGTCCACCAAGGCGGCTTTTGCGGATGATGTATCGTTTTCAAGGCAATGGGTTGAGACGGGATTGGTGAGGGCAAAAAGCAATGCCATGGCGACCAGTGTGCCGGCCACAATCGCAGCTGCGAAACGTTTTTTCATTTGTCCTCTGCCCTTGAGTTTAAAACTGACCCGTACCTCAATATTTCAGATGGGGGCAGCTCCATGGCTCCGAGCCGCCCCCATGGACAGATACATATTGGGCGCTAAACTCGTGCTGGTTGAGATTAAGCACCTCCGTGCCCCTTCTCAAACGAGGTAACCCGCGTATGGCTGTCAAAGACCCCAACACAGACCCCACCACAGGCCCGAACATGGGCCCGAACTGGGCTGCTAGAGTAGTATTCCTGTTTTTTGGTATAGGTTCAATTTTCTATTTTGGCAGCTTTGAGTTGAACGTCTTCAACGGGGCTCTCATTTTGGCCTTTGTGTATTTCGCGCTCTTTCGGTTTGGTCGATGAAAACGCTACCTGTCTTGTCGCGGGTCATTTGGTCTTTGGCTATTTCGGCGGCTATTTCGGCAGGAATACCGGCGCGTGCTGAAAACGGGGCGATTGCCCCGCCCAACGTTTTAGAATGTCTTGAGGATCGCGCGGTTTACAAACCGAAGAACCCCGATGTGTTTGACATGGCGCGTTGGGTCGAGGTCGATTCCGACATTTATTTTTTGCATGGGTTGCTGGGCTGGCATGTCACGTGGGCTGTGATTTTGGATCAAAGCGAAACACCGGCCCGTGCCTTTGAAACCATCAATTCACCGGGCGAAGGGCGCGGTGCCGTTGGCCGAGCCAAAACACCACCAGCAATCATCATTGCGTTGCAAAAATGTGGGGTTTCATGGATGGGCGATTGGATGGATCGGCTCCCGACAGGGTACCATATTGTGGAACGCCTCAAGGCACCTGCGCCCGGAGCGGCCCTGAACTTAAATTTGGATTTGGAGGGTGTTGAGAATTTGCTGCCACCGCTAAGAAACGATTGAGCAAACCGGTCAGA
The DNA here is from genome assembly GCF_050633425.1 of Pelagimonas sp. GTDB lineage: Bacteria > Pseudomonadota > Alphaproteobacteria > Rhodobacterales > Rhodobacteraceae > Pelagimonas. The sequence continues at coordinate 243,827 of NZ_JBOEGM010000013.1, forward strand.
CGTTCAAAATAGGTCTGTTTGATGGGCCGGACCTGAATGCGGGTATTGCATCCGCGCAGGTCCGGCCTATGGCGCTTAGTCCAATTCGACCAAGAGGTCCTTGGCATCGATCTGTGTGCCTGGGGTGACGTGGATGCTGGTGACAACCGCGTCACGTTCGGCATGCAGGCCGGTTTCCATCTTCATGGCTTCGATGGTCAACAGCAGGTCGCCCTCTTTGACCGATTGACCGGCCTGGACCGCAACCGAAGCAACAACGCCGGGCATGGGCGCGCCGATATGACCCTCATTTGCGGGATCGGCTTTGGGGCGTGCGACGGTTTCAGCCGCGACTTTGCGGTTCGGGACGCGGATCGTACGCGGTTGACCGTTGAGTTCAAAGAAGACCTTAACCTCACCCTTTTCATCGGTTTCCCCAAGCGCTTGCAGGCGGATTTCCAATGTCTTGCCGGGGTCGATTTCGGCGGTGATTTCTTCGCCGGGATTCATTCCGTAGAAGAAGGTCCGTGTTGGCAAAGTCCGCACCGGGCCATAGGTCCGATGGCGGCCCATGTAATCAAGGAAGACCTTGGGGTACATCAAATAGCCATTCAGATCCTCATCATCGATGGGTTTGCCCTCGAGCTGTTCAGACAATGACGCACGGGTTGCTTCGATATCGACGGCCTGGGCGTGTAGGCCGGGACGTTCTGTAAAGGCTTTCTCGTCCTTGAGGATCTTTTTCTGGATCTTTTTAGGCCAGCCACCGGGGGGCTGCCCGAGGTTGCCTTTCATCATGTCGATGACGCTATCGGGGAAGCTGACGTCCGTATTGGGGTCTTCGACCTGATCGCGGTCCAAGCCTTGGGAGACCATCATCAGGGCCATGTCGCCGACCACTTTGGAGGATGGTGTCACCTTGACGATGTCGCCAAACATCCGGTTCACATCGGCATAGGTCTGAGCAACCTCGTGCCAGCGCTCCTCAAGCCCCATAGAGCGGGCTTGGGCTTTGAGGTTGGTGAACTGACCGCCGGGCATTTCGTGCAGATAGACCTCTGAGGCAGGGGCCTGTTGGCCGCTTTCAAAGGCTGCGTATTGCCCGCGCACCGCTTCGAAATAGTTCGACATGTCGCGCACGGCCCCCATATCAAGACCGGTGTCACGATCTGTATGACGCAAGGCCTCGACAACCGAGCCAAGGGTCGGCTGCGAGGTGTTGCCCGAGAAGCTGTCCATCGCGGCATCGACCACATCAACACCCGCGTTGGCCGCGGCGATAATGGTGGCAATCGCTGCGCCGGAGGTGTCGTGGGTGTGGAAGTGGATCGGTAGGCCGACCTCTTCCTTGAGGGCCTTAACCAGAGGACCAGCCGCAGAGGCTTTGAGCAGGCCAGCCATATCCTTGAGGCCCAGAACATGGGCACCAGCGGCCTTGAGTTCTTGGCCCATGGCGACATAATATTTCAGGTCATATTTGGCGCGATCCGGGTCGAGAATATCACCTGTATAGCAAATTGTGCCTTCTAGCACCCGGCCACTGTCCAGCACCGCATCCATTGCGACGCGCATGTTTTCCACCCAGTTCAGGCTGTCAAAGACCCGGAAGACATCCACGCCAGTTTCAGCGGCCTGGCGCACAAAGAACTGAACCACATTGTCAGGGTAATTGGTGTATCCAACACCGTTTGCGCCCCGCAACAACATCTGTGTCATCACATTGGGCATACGGGCGCGAAGGTCGCGCAGACGCTGCCAGGGGCATTCCTGCAAGAAGCGATAGGCCACATCGAATGTCGCGCCGCCCCAGCATTCGACGCTGAACAGCTGGGGTAGATTGTGGGCATAGGCGGGCGCGGCCCCGATCATATCGATTGAGCGCATCCGCGTGGCCAAAAGCGATTGGTGCCCGTCGCGCATGGTGGTGTCGGTGATCAAAAGCTCTTTGCGCTCTGACAGCCAATCGGCAACGGCTTGGGGTCCTTTGGCCTCAAGCAATGTCTTGGTGCCCGGTGCCGGGGTCTCGGCCTTCAACGCAGGTGGTTTGGCGGTCCGCAGGTCAGACGCCGGTTCAGCGCGCCCTTGTGTCTCCGGGTGACCGTTCACGGTGATATCGGCGATATAGGTCAAGACCTTGGTGCCGCGATCCCGACGCTTTTTGAACTGGAACAGCTCGGGCGTCTCGTCGATGAATTTGGTGGTGTACTGATTGTTCAAGAACACCGGATGTTTCAGCAGGTTTTCCACAAAGGCGATGTTGGTGGACACGCCGCGCACCCGGAATTCGCGCAAGGCCCGATCCATACGTGCAATCGCGGCCTCGGGTGTTTGCGCCTTGGCAGTCACCTTGGTCAGCAAGCTGTCATAGTAGCGGGTGATCACCCCGCCCGCATAGGCGGTGCCACCGTCCAGGCGAATGCCCATGCCTGTAGCGCTACGATAGGCGGTGATACGGCCATAATCGGGGATAAAGTTGTTTTGCGGATCCTCGGTGGTGACGCGGGTCTGCAAGGCGTGACCGTTGAGGCGAATGTCATATTGTGACGCTTTACCAGTGGCTTCGGCGAGGGATTTGCCCTCAGCAATCAGGATTTGTGCCTGAACGATGTCGATGCCAGTGACCTCTTCGGTGACGGTGTGTTCCACCTGCACACGTGGGTTGACTTCGATGAAGTAAAACTTGCCTGTGTTCATATCCATCAGGAATTCGACAGTGCCGGCGCATTCATAGTTCACATGGGCGCAAATCTTGCGACCAAGCTCACAGATTTCTTCGCGCTGGGCTTCGGAGAGATAAGGGGCAGGGGCGCGTTCCACGACTTTTTGGTTGCGGCGCTGAACCGAGCAATCACGCTCATATAGGTGATAGATATTGCCCTGTTTGTCGCCCAGGATCTGAACTTCGACGTGACGGGCGCGGGTGATCATCTTTTCCAGATAGCCTTCGCCATTGCCAAAGGCGGCTTCCGCCTCGCGCCGGCCTTCCATGACTTTTTCCGCCAGCTCGTCTTCATGTTCGATAGGACGCATGCCGCGTCCGCCGCCGCCCCATGATGCCTTGAGCATCAAAGGATAACCGACTGCGGCCGCCTCGGCTTTGATGGCGTCCATGTCATCGCCAAGCACTTCAGTCGCCGGGATCACCGGCACGCCTGCTTCGACAGCAACTTTACGCGCCGAGGCCTTGTCACCAAGCGCACGCATAGTGGCGGCCTTGGGGCCGATAAAGGTGATGCCGTTGGCTTCACAAGCGTCGACGAAATCAGGGTTTTCCGACAACAGACCATAGCCGGGGTGGATCGCATCCGCGCCGCATTCTTTGGCAACCCGAATGATTTCCTCAATGCTCAGATAGGCCGCGACGGGGCCCATGCCCTCACCGATTTTATAGGCTTCGTCGGCTTTGAACCGGTGCAGGCCAAGCTTGTCTTCTTCGGCATAAATCGCAACCGTCCGCTTTCCCATCTCGTTTGCCGCGCGCATCACGCGAATGGCAATTTCACCTCGGTTGGCGATCAGGATTTTGTTGAAAGTGGTCATAGGAGCGGCTCCTTAGGAACTTAGTGTCGAGCGGCTTTGTGCAGGAATAGGACCGGCCTTGCCGCATTGCAGCGGTTTTATCGGCAGGTGATCTTGGATTAGCAATCAAGAAAGCCAAAAAATCGCCGAAATTTCCGATTTTTAAGGTCAGCTCTATTTACCTAAATGGAATATTTGCAAAATTTGCTATACGATTTCCAAAACTTTGCAATTCCTGCAAAGTCATTGAAGACAAAGGATTCGTCCAAAAATCATTGGATTCGCAAGGAACTCCCAATAGGTCGCAATTACTGTCCTATTTTGCCGGTGGCCGAATGAGGCGCTCTGATAGCGCTCCCAAATTCTGAACCCCGATCTGCGCCATGTTGAGTTTCATGTCATCTGTCAGGATATGCATCAGATGCTCAGGCCCACGCGCCCCCAGCGCGCCCACCGCATAGTGCCACGCGCGTCCCAACATCACGAAATCAGCGCCCAAAGCCAGAGCGCGCAAAACGTCCATGCCCGAGGCGACGCCACTGTCGAAAATCAGCGGCATATCTGGGCCGACGGCTTTTCGGATATCGGGGAGCGCATCAATCGAGGCGGGGCCGGGTTCAAACTGACGTGCGGTGTGGTTTGAGACCCAGATCGCATCAACCCCAGCCGTGACCAGCTTTTTGGCCGCGTCTGGACACATCACACCTTTGACAAGCAGATCGCCGCTCCATTCGTCGCGCAGGGCTGAGAGGGTGTCCCAGTCGGGGGCCCCCCTAATAATATGACCCGCATGGGCCAAAGAGGATCGGGACTGAGATGTGTCAACATAGCTCTCGGGCAAGCGCAGACGCGGGGCCCCGGTTCTAAGAGTGCCAAGCGCCCATTGCGGATGCGTCAGAACCTCCCAAATGACACGGGGTGTGATTTTGGGCGGCAGGCTGAGTTTTGCACGGCGTTGCCGTTCGCGGCGGCTATCGTCGGGCACATCTACGGTCAGAATCAGTTTGGTAAATCCAGCGTCGCGGGCCCGGCGCAACATATCGCGCCGGATGTCCGGATCAGAAGGGCAATAGAGCTGAAACCATCCCATATCCCCGGCAATGGGGCCAATTTCCTCGGGCAGGCGGGTGGCCACGGTGGAGAGACCATAAGGAATGCGGGCCTTTTGCGCGAAACCGGAGAGATAACGTTCCGCCCCCGGCCACATCACGCCGGCCATTCCAACAGGCGCAATCCCGAACGGGCGGCTATAGGTTTGGCCCATGAATGTGGTTTCAAACTGGGGATCAATCGCCCCCTTTAGAATGTCAGGCATAAACAACACCGCATCCAACGCATCGCGGTTGCGCGTCGCCTGAAGCTCTCTGCCGGTGCTGCTGTCGAGATATTCAAAAGCGAAATGCGGAACGCGGCGCCGGGCACGTCGGCGCAAGTCTGAGACAGCGGGGTAAGTAAGATCCAAATCCATTCCGGCATTTGTGGACAGATGGCGCGCACTGTCCAGCCCTCTCAAAAGAGATCATGCCGGTTCATCCAATTTTAAATGGTTTTGACGAAAACTGAGTCGGGACAAGAATTGAGGGAGCATGTGATGCACTGTTTGATAGTTGATACGCAACCTGGGCGGCTTGACCTTTCGATGATCGCCTTTCTTGAGGCGGGTTTGCAGGTGACCGGAACAGGTAATTTGCAAGTGGCCGAGGCATGTTTGCGCCGGTCCTTGGTGGATGTTTTGGTCATCGACAAGGGCCCCAAAGGCCCCAGCCATGCGCGCTTGTTGCGATTGGCGGAAACGCGAAATTCGCAACTGGTCACCATGTTCCTAACCCCAACGGTTGAGCGGGATTCTGAACCAGTACCAAGGGCTTACCCTTCGGTTCATTGTGTACTTGGTGCCAATGTGAACCCCAACCTTGTGGCGAAGCTGGCGCTGGCGTCGCTGGCGGAAAAGACGGTTTGTTCTGGTCTGGATGCCGAACCATTTTTGACACGGGTGCAGTTCGACACCGAAACCGGTGACAAAGCGCCGCTGTTTCAATCAGCCCGCGCCAATGCCGATCGGTTTGCGGCCTGATCCTGGCCAAAAAAGCCTTGTGAACATAGTGCGAACACCGCTTCCCATCGGGGCATGGTTTCGATAAACTCCTCTCTATGAGCAGTTTTGATGAGATGGACGCCTTCGAAGGCGCGTCACTGTCGGCCCGCGCTATGATGGCGCGCCCGGCTCCCTATTTGGATGAGCTGAACCCAGCACAACGCCAGGCCGTTGAAACCTTGGACGGGCCGGTTTTGATGCTGGCCGGAGCCGGGACGGGCAAGACCAAGGCGCTCACCGCGCGAATTGTGCATTTGATGAACACAAATCGCGCCCGACCAAACGAAATTCTGGCGGTGACATTTACCAACAAAGCCGCGCGCGAGATGAAGAATCGCGTTGGACGGATGCTCGGCGAAACGGTCGAGGGGATGCCTTGGCTTGGGACCTTTCATTCGATCTGTGTGAAATTATTGCGCCGCCATGCGGAATTGGTCGGAGCCGATGACGATGATGCGGTTGTCGATGGCAAACCGGTGCTGCATCTGAAATCGAACTTTACCATTTTGGATTCCGATGATCAGCTGCGCTTGCTCAAACAGTTGATCCGCGCGGCTGGCATTGATGACAAACGCTGGCCAGCACGGCAATTGGCGTCGATCATTGATGGTTGGAAAAACCGGGCGTTGACGCCTGACAAAATCCCGTCTGCGGATGCCGGGGCCTATAATCATCGTGGTCCTGAGCTTTATGATCAGTATCAGCGCCGCTTATTGGAACTGAACGCCGTCGATTTTGGTGATTTGTTGCTGCATGTGGTGACGATCTTTCAGGCCCACCCGGATATTTTGCGCAAATACCAAAACTGGTTCCGCTACATCATGGTGGACGAATATCAAGATACCAACGTTGCCCAGTATTTGTGGCTGCGTTTGCTGGCGCAGGGACATCGCAATATTTGCTGTGTTGGGGATGATGATCAGTCGATTTACGGCTGGCGCGGTGCCGAAGTTGGCAACATTTTGCGTTTTGAAAAGGATTTCGAAGGCGCACATGTGGTTCGTCTTGAGCAGAATTACCGCTCGACCCCGCATATTCTGGCCGCGGCTTCTGGTGTGATCCGGGGCAACTCTAACCGATTGGGCAAGGAGCTTTGGACGGCTGAAGAGCAGGGTGAAAAAGTGCGTCTGATTGGCCATTGGGATGGCGAAGAAGAAGCGCGCTGGATCGGTGATGAAATCGAAGCAATGCAGCGCGGTACACGAGGCGCCGAGCCGGTTAACCTTGATGACATGGCGATTTTGGTGCGGGCTTCGCATCAGATGCGGGCCTTTGAAGACCGGTTCTTGACCATTGGATTGCCCTATCGCGTCATTGGCGGCCCACGCTTTTACGAGCGGATGGAGATCCGTGATGCAATGGCTTACTTCCGCATCGTGACCTCGCCCGATGATGATTTGGCGTTTGAGCGGATTGTGAACACGCCCAAGCGCGGGTTGGGTGATAAAGCCCAGCAAAACATTCAGCTGATGGCCCGTGAAAACGGCGTGTCGCTTTTGGATGGGGCCGCGCTGGCGATTGAACAGGGCGTGATCAAGGGCCGGGGGGCCAAAGCGCTTGGCGAATTGGTGGTTAATATCGCCCGCTGGGGGAGGATGATGAGGGCCACTGTTGCGGCGGATGGCGACTCACTTGTTGAGGATCTGTTACAGCCACAGCCACAAAAGTCCGAAGTGAGCCATGTGGAACTGGCCCAAATCATCCTGGATGAAAGCGGCTATACAGGCATGTGGCAAAACGACAAAACGCCCGAAGCGCCTGGTCGGCTTGAAAACCTCAAAGAACTGGTCAAAGCATTGGAAAATTTCGAGAACTTGCAAGGGTTCTTGGAGCATGTGGCGCTGGTTATGGATAATGAAAGCGATGATGGCGGGGCTAAGGTCTCGATCATGACGTTACACGGTGCCAAAGGGTTGGAGTTTCCGGCGGTGTTTTTACCCGGCTGGGAAGACGGGTTGTTTCCGTCACAGCGATCAATGGACGAGAGCGGTGTCAAAGGGCTCGAAGAAGAGCGACGGCTTGCATATGTGGGGATCACACGGGCCGAGAGGGTGTGTACAATTTCCTTTGCTGGCAACCGGCGGGTATTTGGACAATGGCAAAGCCAGCTGCCGTCACGTTTTGTCGATGAACTGCCTGAAGAGCATGTGGAGGTTTTAACACCGCCCGGTTTGTATGGCGGAAATTATGGAGCGGCGGCTCCTGGTGGAATGTCTTCGGGTGGGCTGGCAGGCGGCGCGTCTTCTGGATTGGAAACGCGTGCCGCTGAAGCGAATGTCTACAATTCGCCGGGCTGGAAACGCTTGCAAGCTCGAAGTCAAGAGCGCCCGATGAGCCAACCCAAAGAGAGCCGCAATACGGTGATTGATATGCAGGCCGTCGCAGCCTTTATGGTTGGAGAACGGGTGTTTCATCAGAAATTTGGCTATGGGGCTGTTGTCGGTGTCGAAGGCGACAAAGTTGAGATCGAGTTTGAAAAAGCCGGACTGAAAAAAGTTGTGTCCCGCTTTATCGTTGGGGCCGATGCGGTGGATGACGTGCCGTTTTGAACGGGCGGCGATTTTTCGGCGAAAAATCGATCAGCGTGCGTGTCGACCTCGCGTTTTGACTAAAAGACTGGAAGCGGCGCGTCTTCTTTTGGCTGATCCATCACGATCTGACTGTGCACACGCGCGACAACGGGGTGGGCGAGCAACACGTCATGGATCAGCCGGTTAAGTGCGGCAAGATCAGGACACCACACGCGCAACAGGTAGTCTGCTTCACCCGTCATCGTCCAAACTGACGTTATCTCGGCGCGGGTCCGCATGAGCCGGGAAAACCCAGCTCCTTGTTCAGGCCCGTGGCTGGCCAATTGAACTTGTACAAAAGCCTGAACAGATAGGCCAAGCATGTTGGGATCTAGCCGAGCGCGATAGCCTTGAATGACACCACATTCTTCTAACCTCTGCCGTCGGCGGCTGGCTTGACTGGCAGACAGATTGAGAGCGTCACCCAACTCCTGGGCTGTGGCGTGACCGTTCTTTTGCAGTAAGGTCAGTAGCGTTATGTCGGCGGATTCCAGTTTCATGCGGGCATTTAGCGTCATTTTTGAAATTTACGCAATCGTGACGCGGAAATGAGAAATTATGCCGCAACAATGCGCAAACAGCGCAGGCCGTAAAAGCTATATTGTTGGTGGAACTTTTAAAGGAGACATCCAATGGGCCCATTCCCACATGACGCACCGCAATCGACAATAAGTGTTGAAAACCCTGCCGGCACCGATGGGTTTGAGTTTGTTGAATACGCACATCCAGAGCCTCAGGAATTGCGCGATCTCTTTGCATCTATGGGCTATCAGCATGTTGCCAATCACAAAACCAAGGCTATTGAGCTATGGCAGCAGGGCGATATCACCTATGTCATCAACGCCGAAGCCAATAGTTTTGCCGCGCGTTTTGTCGAAGAGCACGGGCCCTGTGCCCCCTCAATGGCGTGGCGGGTTGTCGACGCGCAAAAGGCGTTTGACTATGCGGTTTCCCAAGGCGCGGAAGCCTATGAGGGCGATGACAAAACCGTTGATTGGCCTGCTATCCGAGGCATCGGTGGCAGCCTGTTGTACTTTACCGATCAGTATTACGACACGTCGCCTTATAACCAAGAGTTTGACTGGATCGCAGAGTCCAAACCACGTGGCGTTGGTTTCTTTTACCTCGATCACCTCACGCATAATGTCGTCAAAGGCAACATGGACAAGTGGTTCAAATTCTACGGTGATCTGTTCAACTTCAAGGAAATTCGCTTCTTTGACATTGAGGGAAAATTCACAGGTCTGCGGTCGCGTGCTTTGACGTCACCTTGTGGGCGCATTCGTATTCCAATCAATGAAGACCGGGGCGAGACGGGGCAGATTGTGGCCTATCTCAAGAAATACAATGGCGAAGGGATTCAGCACATCGCTGTCGGATCCAAGGATATTTATCATTCGACCGATGAGATCGCCCAAAAGGGAATCAAGTTCATGCCCGGCCCAAATGAGACCTATTACGATCTGTCTTATGACCGTGTGGTGGGCCATGATGAACCCAAAGACAAGATGATGAAACATGGCATCTTGATTGATGGTGAGGGTGTCGATGATGGTGGTGAGACCAAGATTTTGCTGCAAATCTTCTCAAAAACGGTGATCGGGCCAATCTTTTTTGAGTTTATTCAGCGCAAAGGCGATGACGGCTTTGGCGAGGGGAATTTCAAAGCTCTGTTCGAATCTATTGAACGTGAGCAAATCGAAAGTGGTGAACTCAGCGCCGCAGAGTGATCTGATTTTGCCAATATTGTACAGCGCCGTCCCAGATCGGGGCGGCGTTTGACGTTGGTCAACTTAGCTACGGGGCATTTTCAAAGTCAGATTGCGCCCGCTTTTGGTATAGCGCAAATCACCATCCCCGATTGCGGCAACGCGACCACCATCCAACCGATCACCAACTTTGACCTTTTTGTATTTACCGTTTGGGAGACGGACCAAGGCGCGGCGATTGGCGGGGGTTCCATACACGCCTATCAGGCTGATTTTATTGAGATTAATTGCGTTGCGCACCGTTGCCGATTGGGCCACGCCGCGCGACGTCGGGGCGGCGGGCGTCACTGTTCTTGGGGCAATCGCGGCAGTTTGTACAGGTTCGTTAGACGGGGCAGCAGCGGCTGACCTCTCGGCGCGTCGTACAATTGCAGCCATATCACGGGGCCGACCAATGGGGGCAAGCGAAGATGTAACAGCACGATCAGTTGCAGGTGCATCCGGTTCTTGAACCACCGCTTCTTCCTGCACGGTTTTTGGCCGCATAACAGGCCGGATGGCCGCAAGCTCAGATCTTGAAATGCCGCTGAGAACCGCGCGTTCACGGGTTTCAACCAGGTTTTCAGGCCGCAAACGCGGGCGTAGTTTGCTCAGGGCTTGGTTGATTGGCGGCACCGGATCTGCGGCTTGAGGCGCTGCTGCTACGCTGCGCTGAGGTGGGATTACAGGTGGCAGGCCCGCAAAAACTCTGACACCATCGGGGCTTAGGGCCCCTTGAGGGGTTGCGCGCACCAAGCCGCGTGAATCCATGTCAAAGACTTGCCCTGCGGGTGGTGGCAACCGCTGAGGCTCGAGCAGAGGCTCTTGTGCGAGGGCAGAAGGTGATGGAAGGGCGATGGCATCGGCTTCTTGTACTGCGGGGTCAATCGACGCGACATAAATGTTATCAACGTTGTCTTCGGGCAACCCATGCGGCGCGACTGGGGCCCGCTGCCAAATGCCTGTCGCAGCGTATGTGGCTGCGGCCTCTTCGGGTGACAGCATTTGCGGTACAATAGGCAGCGAACGGGGCTTGGGCGCATCTGTGGTTGGGCCCAAATCCAGAGCCGCGAGCTGAATGTCCGCATCTTCCTCTTTGGGTTCATCCGAAGGACGCAGAGTCGGAATCTCGGGTGTCGCCACACCCTCTGGCGCGATTTCAGGAGCGACAGCAATCGCAGGCTCGTCTGGGTCGGTTCCAAATAGGCCAGCCAGACCGTCATCCAAGAACACCGATGCCCAGGCCGCGACCCCCGCCATAAAGAGCAAGAGCCCCGCAGTCAAAAGGAGGCCCAAGAAACGGGGTTTCCCGCCGATCTGAGCGTGATTGCGTGCGCCAAAAACAGTGAGACGATCTCGCTCGCTTTGCGAAGTCAGCGATGCGGCCGCCGTTTCGGCAAGCGTTGGGTCGGCTGTTTCGGTCTTGGGCTTGGCGCGCAAGGCAGCGATGCGTCCAAGGGCCGATTTTCCACTTTTCTCCGGAACCGCCTCTGGCTGTTCTGGGGCGGAAACGGCGGGCTCTTGGGTGGTTTTCGTTTGTCGCGCTGCGGCAAGACCAGCCAAAGCGCCGCGCCCCTTTGCAGAAGCGGCCTTTGAGGGCTGCGGTACTACGTCAGGCGCAGCACCGTCAGCGTCCTTGTTGTCCTGAACGGGTTTGTCGGACCGGGCGCGCAAAGCTGCCAAACGCGCAAGCGCCGGAGCCGTGCTTGGGGCCGCGTCAGCTTGATCCTGAGGTGTCGTGCGCACCGGAGCCGATGGCGCTTTGGGAGACATCGGGGCGGGAGCCACCTTTGGTGCCGCAACGGGCGATCCTAGCTTGGCGTCCTCAGTATCCAAACGAGCCGATGTCACACCGGCTTCCTTGACGGCAGTGTCGCGTGTTGCGACAGGGGTAAACCGAGGTTTAACCTGCGCTGCTGGCCGCTCTTGCGTCTCAACCGTTCGGTCTTTGAGTGGGGCAGGCATATCCGAACCATCGCGGGTGGCACGGATGGTCGAAAACGACATGGCCGGAGGCGGCGTTTCCGACTCAGCAGGTTCTACGAGCGTTTCGGTGATAGGCTCTGACAGTTCTGCATCGGGCTCTTTGTCGGAGACGAAATCACGTTCTTCAATCAGATCAAAATCTTGGGCCAGAGGAACTTCGGCCAGAGGGGCTTCGGCCAAAGAGTTTTCGGCCAAAGAGTTTTCGGCCTGAGGCAGTTGGTCTTTAGAAGCGGCTTGGGCGTCTGTGTGATCAAGCTGACTGTCCTGACGTTTTTCCAAAGACTCAGCTGCGATTAACTCAGGCTCATCGCTCTGGTCGCCAGTGTCTTCATGGGCGTCAGGGTCAGCTTGGAGCGCTGTGTCAGAAGGCGCGTCCCCCTCTGGGGCAATCACAACGTCTGTTGCAGGCTCTGCAAAATCCAACTCTTGTTGTTGGGCCGACAGTTGCGTGGGGGCGATTTCCGGCTCAGCGTCCGGTTCTACTGCAACCGCTGGGGTTTCCGCTTCGTCAGCCTCGGGCTGTTGGATATCAGGCTGTGCATCCTGATGTTGATCGACCTCTGGTTCTTGGTCTGTGTCATCGTCCTGCTCTGGCCAGCCGTTGCCTTCGTCTTCCAAGGAAACAGCCGCAAGGGGGAGCAGGGCCGCGTCGTTTGCAGGAACGATCGCGATGGTGTTGGGAAGACGCTCTGGCGCGCTGCCGCTCCAAGACCCGGCAGGCCCAAAGAAAACCGCGCCGTCAAATTGCCCATCGGGAGCAATGGCCGCGTGACCCACCGGCTCAAAGCCATTCTGGCGTGCAAAATCTTCCGCTTCGTCAAGCGTTTCGCGTGCGACGGCAGCGATGAAAATGCGGCCATTGTGAACCGCAAAATCATACACCAATTCATCGACGGGATAAGGCGTCGCCCCATCCAAGGCGGTTCGAACAGCCACATCCTGTGCAGAGGCATCACCGCCCAAGTCTTCGACATCTAGATATCGAATTTGTTCGTTTGGAATAACCAACGTGACCTGAGCGCCGGCGGGGTCCAGATCTTCCGCGCGGTTTCGCAACCCCAGAACAGCGGCTTCGAGGTCACCGCCATCTAGCGGAACCTCTTGAATTTGTGCCCAAACATCACCGGTGCGTCGCAGCAGCGCGATGCCTTCGAAGGACAGAGAAAGTGCAAAATTTGGTACCATGGAGCCGTCTTTACCAGCCTTGCCTTGGCTATGGGAGTCTTATTGCCTGATGCAAATATAATACAGCAACTGTTTGCCGACGCAAAGAAACTTCGCGCCGAGGGTCTTGTAAGTGGCAAGTTCCAGCGCAACATGCCCGGAAGGTATCTTTAAAGGAGGCAACCCATGCGTGCCCTTACACTTGTCGTAGCTTTGCTTTTGGCGTCCCCGGTTTTGGCTGAGAGTGAGGCCTTCATCACTGTTTCAGGAGAAGCGAACGTTGTCACCGCCCCGGATATGGCGACCTTGTCATTGGGTGCGAAAGAGCGGGGCAAAGACCCAATCACGGCAATGAATGGCACGTCGGCGGTTTTGGAATCGGTGATCGCCCGGTTACGTGCCCAAGGTGTCGAAGAACGCGACATTCAGACGTCGTCGTTGCGGTTGAACCGTCTGGCCCGGTGGGATCGCGACAAGGATGTCGAGGTTTTTGAAGGCTTTGAGGCCAGCAATATCCTGACGATTCGAGTGAAGGATTTATCGCGGCTTAGCGCTGTTTTGGCGGCGGTTCTGGAGGATGGTGCCAACTCGTTGTCCAACCTGAGTTGGGGCGTGCAAAACCCACAGGTTTTGGAAGACGAGGCGCGCCGTCGCGCGGTCAAGGACGCAATGGCCAAGGCCGCGCTCTATGCCGACGCGGCCGGTGTTGATCTCGGGCCGGTGATCTCGATCCGTGATACGGCAGATCCGATGGTGCAAACTTCGATGCACCGTGATGCGCCGATGCTAGAGGCGATGGCGGCTGATGTGCCTGTGGCGGCGGGGGAAATCGAAGCCACCGCGAGGGTAACGATGGTCTTTGAAATCGCCCGATAAGGTCAAAAGAAAGGCGGGGATATAGCCCCCGCCTGTCCTTGCTTTCCAAGGTCGTCCTATGGCGACCTTTTTGGTTAGCTGCTGGCCTTGGCCAAAGCCTGTTCCAGATCACCAATCAAGTCGGTTGCGTCCTCAATACCAATCGAAATCCGTACAACATTGGGGCCCGCGCCAGCTGCGGTTTGTTGCTCTGGTGTCAACTGGCGGTGGGTTGTTGAGGCCGAGTGAATGACAAGGCTACGCGTGTCACCCAAATTGGCGACGTGGCTAAAGATTTCCAGTGAATCCACGAATTTCACGCAGGAATCATAGCCGCCTTTCAGCGCAACGGTGAATAAACCACCGGCCCCTTTGGGGCAGATGCGCGCGACGCGGTTGTTATAGGGCGAGGATGGCAAGCCAGCATATGTCACCTCTTCGACCGCCGGATGCGCTTCGAGCCAGCTTGCGATGGTCTGGGCGTTTTCAACGTGGCGTTGCATGCGCAGTGACAGGGTTTCGGTGCCCATCAGCGTGTAATGTGCCGCTTGCGGGTTGAGCGTCATGCCCAAGTCACGCAGGCCAATGGCAATACCGTGGAACGTAAAGGCCAGCGGGCCAAAAGTCTCGTGGAATTTGAGCCCATGATAGGCTGGCTCGGGGGCGCTCAGCGAGGGAAACTTGTCGCTGGCGGACCAGTCGAACTTGCCGCTGTCGACCACGATGCCACCGGTGACTGTGCCGTTGCCGGTCAGGTATTTGGTCAAAGAATGCACGACCAGTGTTGCACCATGTTGGATCGGGTTACACAGGTATGGAGTGGCCGATGTGTTGTCGACGATAAGCGGCAGCCCCGCTTTGTCTGCCACAGCCGAAATCGCATCAAGATCAGTGATATAGCCGCCCGGATTGGCAATGGATTCACAGAAGACCGCACGGGTATTTTCGTCAATCGCGGCTTCAACGGCGTCGAGATCGTCGAAATCAACGAATTTGGCCTCCCAGCCGAAACGCTTGATGGTCTGGCTAAACTGCGTGATCGATCCACCGTAAAGACGGGTCGAGACAACCACGTTCAAACCGGGGGCCATCAATGGGAACAGCGCCATGATCTGCGCTGCGTGACCTGAGGAACAGGCCACCGCACCAACACCGCCCTCAAGCGTTGCAACACGTTCTTGCAAGACCGCAACGGTTGGGTTGGTCAGGCGGGAATAAATGTATCCAACTTCTTGGAGATTGAACAACGCCGCCGCATGTTCCGCATCGCGAAACACGTAAGCGGTGGTTTGATAAATCGGTGTTTGGCGCGCGCCGGTGGCCGGATCTGGCCGGGCTCCGGCATGGATTTGCAACGTGTCAAAGCCGTATGTGGGGGCGTCTGTCATGGTTCTCTCCCTAAAGTCTTTGCAGCATGCGTAAGGGATTGATGCCCAACCGGCAACGGGGCATTTGCGAAAATGATTTAGCAACGTGTCAGTTGGAACTATTGTTCCATCTTTGTGGGGCCGTTTGGAACTTTTGTTCCGCAGCGGTGCGGGTTAACGCATCCAAAACCCTTCGCGTTTGATCTTGTTACGGATCGCCTGTTCCTTGCGGGGCAGGTCATCGCGGTCAAACAGCGCCCGTACCTTTTGGCCACGTGATTGATAGATCATCCGCTTGAACGGATCATAAGCCTTGAGCACTTTCTTGATCTTATTGGGCGCGGTGATGTCCTCGAGGCAGTCAATCACCGCATCGCTTTCGCGGGCATACATGAGCGGCAACAGCCTGTAATGACAAGTGATGTCACCATCCAACAATCCGTCGGGCAGCGTATCCCGCCCACCGTTCAAGGCGTGTATCACCAATGGCAGGGCCACTTGATCCAGCCAGGGGTCCAGGCTCTGACAGACCAATTCGCGCGGGGCGTTATCACGGATTTCCAGCGCGAATTTCAAAAACAGATCGCCAAAGGTTTTTGGACAGCGGTAAAAGAAGAACCCAGCGTTAAAATAGAGGTATCGCCGCCAATATTCGTCGGGCCAGCTGAGATCGAGCGAACTTTCGAAATTCAACTCAAACCGATCATAAAGCGATTTCCAAATCTGTGAATAACCGGGGCCATAAATTTCGAGTTGCGGCCAAGTGCCTTCGCGTTTCATCGAGGCCGTTGGCCGCTCAAAGTCAAACGGCACCTGATCCAGATCGCCAGTGACCAGCGTGTCGGTGTCAAAAAACACAAAGGGTTCGCCTTGGGGGAGAGCGGCCAGCGCTTCGATTTTGTTGCCATAGGGATAGGCATGGCCAAAATGCTGGCTCTCAAAGGGCACAAACTCGGCCCCTAAATCCATCAGCAAAGCGCGACAGGCCGGGTCCGAGATGCGCGGATCGTTTGGCCAGAGCGGTCCGGGCTGAGGTTCGGCAATCAGCAGGCGAAACCGTTGTGACGGAGTATTGCGCCGCAAAGAAGCAGCGAACAGCACGGCCTCGTATTGCAATCGCCCAGATTGGCCTACTATGCAAATATTTACAGTTTGAGGTGCGCGCGCGTTGCGTGCCATGCTGGGGCTGCCCGTGTTTGTCTTTTGCGGGTACTATAGGCAGGAAATCAGGCGTCCAAAAGCGTTGATCTGTCGATAGGTCATGAATTCCAAACAGGAGCGCACAATGCTCGACGTTTTATTGATTGTTTTGGCCATAGCTGGCGGTGGCGGAGACGCCGGGGCAGGTGGTGCTGATCGCGAAACCCTGGTTTTAGACACCGGCGTGCAGGCGGCTCCGGCTGCGGCCAAAGCCGGTGGTGGCGGAGAGGAGCTTCCGCCCGGAGCAAAACCAAAGGCCGAACCGGTTCCTGAGGTGTTGCCTTATAAGGCCGAACAGCAGGTCGCCAGTGGACGCTTTACCACGGCGCTTGAGGTCAAACCGATCATGAATGCCACGCGCAACGCCTGGATCGCGATTCGCGAATATAACGGGCAGGATTTGGTCTATGTGACACATATCTGGTCGTGGCGGTGTGGGTTGGTGGCGATGAAATACGCAGTCAATGATGAGCCGCTAGAGGAATGGCCGCTGCCCAAGTGCCACGAAGACACCAACAGCCCCAACGTGATGAAGCCTGAAGACGGGTTGCCGTATCGCGAATATGCTTTGGGGTCGGTTGACACCGTGACGGTTGAGTTGATTTATGACGATCTGACCACGGAACGGGTGACCTATAACCGCAAAGGCGCATTGATGCCGTGAGTTCAGAACTCAAGATTGAGCGTATTAAAATCCTGGACGGGCTGAACGAACAGCGCAAATGTGCCATCGAAGTCGACATTCACATGTCAGATGGCCAGCATCGCTGGTGCTGGGTCACGACACCAGAAGCGTTGAACCACTTTGGCGACCAAGTTGTGGCAAGCGGGGGGCGGTTTCATGGCGGCACCTCGCACTTCACCGTGATCGCGGCACCACTATCACATGACGTTATCCTATCGGTTCTGGACCAGATAACCAGCAATGGTGAGTTGCTCCGATTTACTTGGGATATCCATCAAGATCACGGCTAGTTTTGTTCAGGATCACCGGTTGACGCGAAACGAGACCTGCGATCAGGCGAGAAGCGTGCCAATGCTTGCAACCCCTTTAAGTGCAGGCTAAAGCCTGATCCGACCCAAACTTCTATGAGGCCTGCCCATGTCGATTGACATCGAGACCGCCGCCAAGGTGGCGAAACTCGCCCGTATCAAAGTCGAAGACGACGCCCTGCCAGCGCTCGCGCAGGAGTTTAATGATATCCTCGGCTTTATCGAACAGCTGAACGAAGTTGATGTCGATGGGGTTGAGCCGATGGTTTCGGTGACACCTATGCGTTTGAAACGTCGCGAAGATGTGGTGACTGATGGCGATCAGCCTGAGAAAGTCTTGAAGAATGCGCCCGATGCGCGTGAAGGGTTCTTTGCTGTGCCGAAGGTGGTGGAATAATGGCTGATCTCAACAACATGAAAATCGCCGAAGCCCGTGACGCGCTGCGCAAGGGCGATGTGACAAGCCTTGAATTGACCGAAAGCTGCCTGTCAGCGATCGAAGGGGCGGGGGCTTTGAACGCTTTTGTCCACAACACGCCTGAGCTTGCGCGCGAACAGGCCAAGGCGGCCGATGAGCGTATCAAGGCCGGTGATGCGCCCGATATGTGTGGCATCCCGTTGGGTATTAAAGATCTGTTCTGTACCAAAGGCGTGCCGAGCCAAGCGGCTTCAAATATTCTTAGCGGCTTTAAACCCGAATACGAAAGCACGATCACTAGCCAATTGTTTGGTGCCGGGTCTGTTATGTTGGGCAAGTTGAACATGGACGAATTCGCCATGGGCTCGTCCAATGAAACGTCGGCTTATGGCAATGCGGTCAACCCGTGGCGTCGTGGCAATGACGAAGCGGCACTGACGCCGGGTGGAAGCTCGGGGGGATCGGCGTCTGCTGTCGCGGCTGACCTGTGCTTGGCTGCGACCGGAACCGATACGGGCGGATCGATCCGCCAGCCTGCGGCCTTCACCGGCATCACCGGGATCAAGCCGACCTATGGCCGCTGTTCGCGTTGGGGCGTTGTGGCCTTTGCTTCGTCTCTGGACCAAGCCGGTCCGATGACCAAAGACGTGCGCGATGCGGCGATCATGCTGGAAACCATGTGTGGTCATGACCCCAAGGATAGCACCTCAGCCGATCTGGCTGTGCCCAACTTTGAGGCGATGCTAACCGGTGACATCAAGGGCAAAACCATTGGTATCCCGCGCGAATACCATATGGAAGGTATCCCAGAAGAGATCGAAGCACTTTGGGCCGAAGGGCGTAAAATGCTGGAAGACGCAGGCGCTAAGGTTGTCGATATCAGCCTGCCGCACACCAAATACGCGCTGCCAGCCTATTATGTGATTGCCCCGGCTGAGGCGTCTTCGAACCTCGCCCGCTATGACGGTGTGCGCTACGGACACCGCGCCACATTGGACGCGGGTGATGGCATCACTGAAATGTATGAAAAGACTCGCGCCGAAGGGTTTGGTCATGAAGTTCAGCGCCGTGTCATGGTTGGTACCTATGTTTTGTCGGCAGGCTTCTATGACGCCTATTACAACCGGGCCCGCAAAGTGCGGACCTTGATCAAGAAAGACTTTGAAGACGTGTTTGCGCAGGGGGTCGATGCAATCCTGACGCCGGCGACACCATCTTCGGCCTTTGGCCTTGGCGAGATGATCGATGCTGATCCTATTCAGATGTATCTCAACGACGTGTTCACTGTGACGGTGAACCTTGCTGGTCTGCCCGGTATCGCCATTCCGACAGGTTTGGACAAACAGGGATTGCCACTTGGTCTGCAGCTGATTGGCCGTCCGTGGGAAGAGGGTGATCTGCTGAATACCGCTTATGCGCTTGAGCAAGCCGCCGGTTTTGTAGCCAAACCCGGAAAATGGTGGTAATCGGCGTCAAAAGTTAACACCCAATCAGGGTGAGGCAGGAGCGATAATGCGATTTTTGATGTTGAGCGTGGCAGCTCTTGGCTTGATGGCATGTGAGCCAGCGGTGCCTGATAGCGCTGCAGGTGTTGTTGATACGGGCCGCGGCGTCGGATTCGGCGATTACGAGAGCTATGATGCGCAGCGTGAAGCGCAACTAAATGGCACTGCGCCAGCGACTGGCCCTGCAACAGTGCCCGGCCCGGTGGATGTTGAAGCAACGCCACTGGACGCAGGAACACCCGCTGCTCCGGCCCCTTCTGTTGTGCGCAACTCCGAAGGGATTTCGGGCGAGAACGACTTTGACGCCGTTGCCGCCGAGCGTGACATCGAAGCAGACGCCGCATTGATCGCGCAAAATCGCGCGCAATACACGTTGATCGCGCCGACCGACCTGCCCAAACGTCCGGGCAGCGATGCGCCGAATATCGTTGAATACGCGCTGCGGACCGACAACCCGGTTGGCACGTCGCTGTACAAGCGGTCAAGCTTTCGGGCTGATGTGAAATATGCCAAAGCCTGTGCGGCATTTGCCTCGTCCGATTTGGCGCAGGAGGCCTTTTTGGCCCAAGGCGGACCGCAAAAGGATCGCAAGGGCATGGACCCTGATGGCGATGGCTTTGCCTGTGATTGGAACCCAGGCCCGTTTCGGGCCGCACGCGGCGGGTGATGTGATCTCGTGATTGGATCGTCAGACTCGATTGTCTTTCCATCGGAAAATTTCGGGCCGCGGCGCAATTGCGCGCGGCCTGATTTGATTGTGCTGCATTATACCGCCATGACAAGCGCGATCGGGGCCCGTGATTGGCTCTGCAATCCCGAGGCGCAGGTGTCGGCGCATTATGTGATCGCCGAAGATGGCCGCCTGTGGCAGCTGGTCAGCGAAGACATGCGGGCCTGGCATGCCGGGGCTGGTGCCTGGGGAGATGTGACCGACGTCAATTCACAATCAATCGGGATCGAGATTGCCAATTCCGGGTCACACCCTTTTTGCGAGCCGCAAATGGCGGTGCTTGAGAGGCTGATGAGCGGAATGATGACTCGCTGGGACATACGCCCCGAGCGGGTGATCGGCCATTCCGACTGTGCCATGGGCCGCAAAATAGATCCGGGTGGGCGATTTGACTGGTTGCGATTGGCGCGGCAGGGCTTGGCGATCTGGCCCGAGGCCCGAGACGCGGGAGATTTTACCGCCGATTGCGCAAGGTTTGGCTATGTTGCCGATGCGACGCAACAAGAGACATTGCTCGCGGCGTTCAGAATGCGGTTTCGTCCCTGGGCTGAGGGGCCACTGGATGAGCATGACCGAGCCCTTGCCGCCGATTTGGCCGCACGCTGGCCCTATCGGTCGCCACATCGACCTGGGGCCGATTTGATCGGGTAGAGGTTGTTACATTATGCGCTTCCGCGCGCTTTTTTCGCGATGTGAGAGGTGACGATCCGTTTGTTGCTGAGTGGCGGTTCTCTTGCGGGTAGTTTATTCCAACCGATAGGGAAGCACGCCGCGCAAAGCTGGGTCGATGGATAAACGTTTTTCCAAAGGCGGCACTGAGCGCTGGTGGCATTTTGTGCGCTCGCAAATGCGACAGGAAATACCGATGGGTTCAAACGCAGAGGCGCGGGTGAAGTCCATGTCGTCTGCATAAACCAGAGCCGCCGCATGGCGCACATCGCAGCCCAACGCGATGGCATAGCGGCGCAATGGGGCTCCGAAATGACCGCCGGTTTTGGACACATCCCGTGCCAGAGAAATATAGCGCACACCGTCCGGTGTTTCAGCGAGCTGGCGCAGGAATTGCCCCGGAGTTTCAAAAGCCCGGTGGACGTTCCACAAGGGACAGGCTCCGCCAAAGCGGGCGAATTGCAGTCTGGTGGCGGAATGACGTTTGGTGATCGTCCCGGCTTGATCGACGCGGACAAAGAAGAAGGGCACACCTTTGGCACCGGGGCGCTGCAAGGTGGACAGGCGGTGGGCGACTTGTTCGACCGAAGCCCCAAAGCGCGCGGACAATAATTCGAGGTCGTGGCGGGTTTCTTGTGCGGCATCCAGGAACGCCGTGTAGGGCATCATCGCAGCCCCGGCGAAATAGTTGGCCAGACCTAGTTTGGCGATGGAGCGCGCCTCGTCCGATTGGAAGCGGGCCAAATCCAGTGTCGCATCCAGCAGTTGATTTTGCCCCAGAAGGGCAACTTGGACCAGGAGCTGAAAGGTCTGGGTTTCGACTGGGGCCAGCGCGCTAAGCGTCAGTTCGCGGCGTTCAGCGTCAAAGCTGCGCATCGGGGTGGATTCGGTGAAACGCACAGAGACGCGATGCCGGGCCAGCCGGGCAATGGCGGCGGTGCGGATGTCTGGCTCGGTTGCCCCCAATTGGGCGTAGTGTTCTGCTGCGCGGTCCACCGCATCAATGTAGTTGTCGCAATAGTGAAAGAAATCGCGCACCTCTTCCCATGGGCTGGGACGCAACTGGGCGTCTTCGCGCCCCAAGGCTTCGTCCAAGGAGGCGAGCCGCTCATGTGTTTGCTTATATGCCCGGTGGAGCGCCAGAAACGCGCGCGCAAACGCCGGGGCATTGGACGCGGTTAAGCGCAGATCAGCCAATTGCGGGGCCGCTTCGCCAAAGACCGGATCGGCCAAGGCTTCGCGCATGTCCGAGACAAGACGTTCAGCATCCCCTTGGCCCAATTCGGTGACGTCAAACCCAAATTCCTGCGCCAATGCTAAAACAACTGTGGTCGAGACCGGCCGGTTGTTGTTTTCCATCTGGTTGAGATAGGGCAGGGAGACGCTGAGTTTGGCGGCGAAGTCTTTTTGGGTGAGGCCCAGCCGGGTGCGGATATCCCGCAGTTTGGCCCCGGCATAGAGTTTTTGCGTCGCCATGTTTGCACCTTTGCGATTAACGTATCGCAACTTTGCAAGTTAATTAGACGACGTCCAGCCCCTTGAGGCGTCTTTCACGGCGGATCACCAGCAAGATAACCACAACCGATGCCGAAGCGGTCCCCGACATCATGTACAAGAGTGGCCAAGCGCCCGTTTCGACACTGAGCAAAAGGCCCGCCATTGCCGACATCGCGGCGCCGCCGCCAAGCATGATGGCCCCGCCAAGCCCCGAGGCCGTGCCCGCCAGACGCGGTCGTACTGACAACATGCCCGCTGTCGCATTGGGAATGGTCATGCCGTTGCCGACTCCGACAAAGGTCATGAAACCAAAGAACACCCATTTGCTATCAAGGCCCATGGCAAAGAACGCCATCAAACACATCATTGGGACTGCGACGATCAAGCTGCCCCAGAGCACCATGGTGTTGACTCCGATCCGGGCTGCATAACGGCCGGTGATGTAATTGCCGATGAAATATCCAACCGCAGGGGCCCCAAAGAAAAAGCCCAGAACGGATGCATTCATGCCGTAGATTTCAGTGCCGATAAACGGAGCGCCCCCCACATAGGAGAAGAACGCCCCTGATGAGAGGGCAGATGCAGACGCATAGCCCCAAAACCGCGGAGACGAGAGCAGCTCAGGATACTCGCGCACTTGTTGGCGCAATGTCTGGCCACTGCGAACATTGGTTTCGCCAACGTCTTCGAAGGAGATCCACAGGATCAGTACGCCGACGATCAGCAACAGCCAGAAATTGGCCTGCCAGCCCATAAGCTCGCCCAGATAACCGCCAATGACGGGGCCAATCATCGGAACCACGGACATGCCCATGGTGACATAGCCAATCATCGAGGCGGCCTGATCTTGCGGATACATGTCGCGTACAATGGCGCGGCTCAGAACCATGGCGGTTGCGCTCACGGCTTGAAGCATTCTGAAGGCGAGGAAACTGTAGACATCCGGTGCCAACAGGCAGCCAACCGTTGCCAGGCAAAACACCCCAATCCCAGCCAGCAAAACGGGGCGACGGCCATAGTGATCAGATGTCGGCCCGATAAAGATTTGCAGGATCGCGTTGGCCGCAAGATATCCCGCCACCGCAAGCTGCATGACCTGATATTCGGTATCGAAATAGGCAGTCATCATCGGCAGCGAGGGAACAAAAATGTTCATCGCAAGGGCTGACAGCCCTGCCAAAAGGACCAGTGTGACAATATGTGGCGGGGTGGTACGGTCGCGAAAACGGACCTGAATGCGGCTATCCATTTGGGTATCGGTATGCCTCAAATGGGCGTTTGTCCATGATAGCAATGACAAGAAAGGCGAGTTTGCAGTTTTGCAAATTTACAATTGAATTCTATGCTCACTTTGCAAATTTGCCAAGAAACCCTTGAGACAAAGGGTTTGGGCTGTATTTTCGCCGCAAAGCTTTTGCGCTCCAAACTGGCCACCTCTTGCTACACGCACAGTTCATGTGCGCAGATTTGCAAGGTCGGGCCCATGGTCAGGCCAAGGGCGCAATTTGGACAGGAAAGGGATGGCACATGAAAGACATTCTCCAGGAACTGCATGACCGCCGCGAAAACGCCCGTTTGGGTGGTGGCCAGCGCCGCATCGATAGCCAGCACGCCAAAGGCAAACTGACCGCGCGTGAACGTATTGATCTGTTGCTCGATGAGGGCAGCTTTGAAGAGTATGACACCTTTGTCGCCCATCGCTGTACTGATTTTGGTATGGAAGAAAATCGGCCCTATGGTGACGGCGTCGTCACGGGCTGGGGCACGATCAATGGTCGGATGGTGTATGTGTTCTCTCAGGACTTTACGGTTTTGGGGGGATCGGTCTCAGCGACCCATGCAGCCAAGATTTGCAAAGTTATGGATATGGCGATGCAAAACGGGGCGCCTATCATCGGCTTGAACGACTCCGGCGGTGCGCGGATCCAGGAGGGTGTTGATGCGTTGGCCGGATATGCCGAGATTTTCCAGCGCAACGTCTTGGCCTCTGGGGTGATTCCGCAGATTTCTGTGATCATGGGCCCTTGCGCGGGCGGCGCGGTCTATTCACCTGCGATGACTGACTTCATCTTTATGGTCAAAGACAGCTCTTACATGTTCGTCACCGGACCGGATGTGGTGAAAACCGTAACCAACGAGGTTGTGACAGCCGAAGAACTGGGCGGCGCAAGCACCCATACCAAGAAATCCAGCGTGGCCGATGGCGCGTTTGAGAACGACGTGGAGGCCTTGGCTGAAGTCCGCCGTTTGGTCGATTTCCTGCCGCTCAACAACAAAGAAAAGCCGCCGGTGCGCCCGTTCTTTGACGATGTGGATCGGATCGAAACCAGCCTCGACACGCTGATCCCGGCAAACCCCAACATGCCCTATGACATGAAGGAGCTGATTGCCAAGGTCGCGGACGAAGGTGACTTCTATGAAATTCAAGAGGACTTTGCGGGCAACATCCTGACCGGCTTTATCCGCCTTGAAGGCCAGACCGTGGGCGTCGTTGCCAACCAGCCAATGGTTCTGGCGGGATGCCTCGATATCGACAGTTCGCGCAAGGCTGCGCGTTTTGTGCGGTTCTGCGATTGCTTTGAAATTCCGATCCTGACACTGGTTGATGTTCCGGGCTTTTTGCCGGGCACGTCGCAGGAATATGGCGGCGTTATCAAACACGGTGCGAAGCTTCTGTTCGCCTATGGTGAGGCGACGGTGCCCAAAGTCACCGTTATCACCCGCAAAGCCTATGGCGGTGCCTATGACGTTATGGCGTCCAAGCATTTGCGTGGTGATGTGAACTACGCATGGCCAACGGCTGAGATCGCGGTGATGGGGGCCAAAGGCGCAACCGAGATCATCCACCGTGCCGATTTGGGTGACCCTGAGAAGATCGCGGCGCACACCGCGCAATACGAAGATCGCTTTGCCAACCCGTTTGTGGCGGCAGAGCGCGGCTTTATTGATGAGGTGATCCAACCGAAATCGACCCGCCGTCGCGTGTCACGGGCCTTTGCGATGCTGCGCGGTAAGCAGCTTAGCAACCCGTGGAAAAAGCACGATAATATTCCGCTGTAAGGATCGTTATGTCTGGGGGACCACATAAAGCTCGCCGGGGTTGGCATGAGGTGCGTGAAGGTACGCAACTGACGCTTACGCGGCATCTGCCAGCGCGTTTCGACGTGTTGGCCGAGACCACCCTGCCGCCTGCGCGGCGGGGGCGGTTGGCGCGTCAAATCAGGCAAGATCTGTGGCGCGAACTTAGGGGCTTGCGCGGTTTCTCACCTGTGATACTCATTGACGCTACGGAGGAGGGGGTAACGGTAAAGGCAGGCGGCCAGTTTTTGGTGCGCGGTGCGGTACCAAAGAACCTTTCAAACAGAATTCAAGCGCTGCTGGACAGCCCCGCGCATCGCGCGCGTTGGCTGACTTGGGCGCGGGTGCGACGCTCATGAGCTGGCGCACTTGGAATACGTCCCTGGGTGCGCCCGGGATTTTAGCAGCCCCGGCGGGAGGACCCTATGGGGGTCGGGGCTGCGCCTTACTTACTGCTTTCGCCATAACCTTCATGCCTGTTGTGACCCGCGCTCAAGAGCCTGTTGACGTGCCATCGGGCCTCAACGTTGTGTTCCACGATTGGCTGGATGACCAAGGTGCGCACCGCTTCCGCTTTGTTGCGCCTGAAATTGGCCCGGGCGGCAAAGACTTTAGTGATGTGCTCGATGATATGGCATTTTTATGCGATAAATTCGTGCTTCCGCAGCTTGAAATCCAAGGCCTGTCAGCGACCCAGGTCGTGATCAGTTTGATGCAAGAACCTGTCGATTTTGGCGAGCTTCAGCCCGAGACCACCCAGTATTTTGAAAGTTACAGCGTCGAAAACGGTCTCTGTATCTGGGAGGTTTTTTAATGACTACACAATATCTTGCGGGTCGACTCTCATGTGGACAACTTTTTGAGGCTTTGCAGTCACAGGATTTTCTCTCGGGAATGGGAACGTATCTTTTTGAGACCCTGTCGGCTATTTTGAGGCTCGATTGCTCCCAAGCAATCTTTACCTCGCAAAGGGAATTGGCGCGGCGTCAGAACCGTGTCCGTTTCGTTGACATTGACAGGAGTCTTAGATGTCCAAGAGCATCAAACTGCTTGCCATGTTCGCCATCGTCGCAGGCGTTTCCGCTTGTGGTGGCCAGCAAGAAGAAGAGTTCGTTGTCGTTGATCCAGAGCCGATCAGCGTTGAGCCCGTCTACACCGGCAAGTACAAGTAATTGTACCACGGGGCGGGCCTTTGGGCCCGCTCCGCACCGCGCCACATCTGAAACGGGCGCAAAAAAGCTTTGCAAAGCTTTTGTAAAACTCTTGCAAGAGTTTTCTTCGCGATGCACCCACCGTTGGGAATACCAATCGGAGGGTACACTATGCTAAAACATCGCGGCTTCCCCGGACGTTTGCCGGGCACAGATTTTCAATTCACAGTGCGTCGCCCAAACCCCAAAGGGGTCACCGCCATCACTGCGCGTGAGCGGTTTCGTGATCGTCGCCCCCCGGATCGCCGGGCGGATGCCGCGTTTATGGCGGCCTTGTGGACGCATTTTGGTGACCAGCCGTTTGAACGCGGCAATCTGGATGCGGGGCGTCTCAGCTGGCTGTTTGGCCGCGAGGTGCTGCCTTATGACGATCCATTTGATCCCGAAAGCTATGAAGCCTTGCTGGTGATTGATGAAACCGCGGCCCGCGCTGCGTTCCCTGAATCCTTCGACAATCCGGGGCAATGGGCATGATCCTGCTTGCGGCCATCCGATTTGCGCAAAACGCTGCCGAAATAGGCAGTCGTTTGTCTTTGCGCTATGCGATGGCCGATGGCTTTGGCAGCCTAAGGTTGAAAATTGAAACGCGAACCCAAGACGCGGTCATTTTTCATCGTGACCCTTCCCTTGCGGGGCGGTCTGGACATTCCCCTGTCCAGCCGCCCCACCTTTTCAGTCATTCTCGTAAAACTGTGGTTCGGCAAGGAGTTGCCGAGATTTCCTCATGTGACACAGCGCCGTGGACTGTTGGTGCGATTTCGTGGTCCTTGGCGGTATCCGTTATAAGGACCCTTGAGGAGAGAGCAGAATGCAAAATTTCAAATGGATGGCCGCTGGTCTTGCGCTTACGGCGCTTGCTGCATGCGGTGACACAATTGGCGAACAGGCGCTTGTCGGCGCAGGGGCAGGCGGCGCAGCAGCCGTTGTGCTTGAGCAAGACGCGCTTATCGGAGCGGCACTCGGAGCTGCCGGTAACATCGCCTATTGCCAGAAATATCCGGATCGCTGCTGACCCTCGTCAGCCTGCGGTTCGTAATGGGTTTGACCGTCTTTGGCCTCGGAGATCATCCGGGGCTGGGGGCGGTCTTTTTGCATGTTCTGGTGCGCGCCTTTGCGCCGCCGGGCCTGAGACATAAGGAAAGGGACAGACATGTTCGACAAGATCCTGATCGCCAACCGCGGCGAAATCGCCTGCCGGGTTATCAAGACCGCGCAAAAGATGGGTATTAAGACCGTTGCCGTCTATTCGGATGCGGACAAACAGGCGCTGCATGTGCAGATGGCAGACGAGGCCGTGCATATTGGCCCGCCACAGGCCAACCAGTCCTATATCGTGATCGACAAGATCATGGACGCGATCCGCCAGACCGGCGCGCAGGCGGTTCACCCTGGCTATGGTTTTTTGTCGGAAAACTCCAAATTCGCTGAGGCACTTGAGGCCGAAGGCGTCGCCTTTGTTGGCCCCCCAAAATTTGCGATCGAAAGCATGGGGGATAAAATCACCTCCAAGAAGATTGCTCAGGAGGCCAAAGTGTCAACCGTTCCGGGCTATATGGGTCTGATTGAAGACGCGGATGAGGCGGTGAAAATCTCCAACGAGGTTGGCTATCCTGTTATGCTCAAGGCTTCGGCTGGCGGCGGCGGCAAAGGTATGCGGATCGCCTGGAACGACCAGGAAGCCCGCGAAGGCTTTCAGTCGTCCAAGAACGAAGCGGCCAACAGTTTTGGCGATGACCGGATTTTCATTGAGAAATTCGTGACCCAGCCGCGTCACATTGAAATTCAGGTCCTGTGCGATGCCCATGGCAACGGCATCTATCTGAACGAGCGCGAATGCTCGATCCAGCGCCGTCAGCAAAAGGTTGTCGAAGAAGCGCCGTCACCTTTCCTTGATGAAGCCACCCGAAAAGCCATGGGCGAGCAATCGGTCGCCTTGGCCAAAGCCGTTGGCTACACCAGCGCGGGCACGGTTGAATTCATTGTTGATGGCGATCGTAACTTCTATTTCCTCGAAATGAACACCCGGTTGCAGGTGGAACACCCGGTGACGGAATTGATCACTGGTGTCGATCTGGTCGAACAGATGATCCGCGTTGCCAATGGCGAACCGCTCAGCATCACCCAGGACGACGTCCAGTTGAACGGTTGGGCGATTGAAAACCGCCTCTATGCCGAAGACCCGTATCGTGGCTTTTTGCCCTCAATTGGCCGTTTGACCCGCTACCGCCCACCGGCTGAAGTTGCTGCTGGCTTGATGGTTGAGAATGACAAATGGCAGGGCGATGCGCCTGTTGGTGAGCACGCGGTGCGCAACGATACCGGTGTCTATGAAGGCGGCGAGATCAGCATGTATTATGATCCGATGATCGCCAAACTGTGCACATGGGCCCCAACCCGTGAGGCCGCCATCGAAGAGATGCGTGTGGCGCTGGATGGGTTTGAAGTCGAAGGTATTGGCCATAATCTGCCATTCCTGTCGGCTGTTATGGACCACCCGGTCTTTATCAAAGGCGACATGACCACCGCCTTTATCGAAGAGCAATATCCTGACGGTTTCCAAGGTGTGACACTGGCCGATGCGGAGCTCCATCGTGTTGCTGCGGCTGCGGCGGCCATGAACCGTGTGGCTGAAATTCGCCGTGCGCGGGTGTCGGGCCGTTTGGACAATCACGAACGGGTTGTCGGGGCCGACTGGCATGTCAGCCTGCAAGGACGCGGGTTTGACGTGACAATTGCTGCGGATCAGGGCGGCTCTACTGTCCGGTTCGAAGATGGTTCTGAGCTGCGGGTCGAAGGCGATTGGACACCCGGAGATAGCCTTGCCCGGATGACCGTGAATGGCGATCCTTTGGTGTTGAAGGTCGACAAAATCACCCATGGGTTCCGTATGCGGACACGTGGTGCCGATCTCAAGGTGCATGTGCGCAGCCCGCGTCAGGCCGAACTTGCCAAGCTGATGCCCGAGAAACTGCCGCCTGATACGTCGAAAATGCTGCTATGCCCGATGCCCGGCCTGATCGTTAAGGTCAACGTCGAAGAAGGCCAAGAAGTTGAGGATGGTCAGGCGCTCTGCACCGTTGAGGCGATGAAGATGGAAAACATCCTGCGCGCCGAGAAGAAGGGCGTGGTTTCCAAAATTAACGCCGCTGCGGGGGACAGCCTTGCGGTCGACGACGTGATCATGGAATTCGAGTAATCCAGTGAAACGGGCCGCCACATATCTTTCCAGCTCCTCAGGGCTGGAAACCAAGCGTCAATCATTCTCGGCTATTCAGTCTGTGAATGAGTATTTGC
This sequence comes from Pelagimonas sp., assembly GCF_050633425.1. Taxonomy (GTDB): domain Bacteria; phylum Pseudomonadota; class Alphaproteobacteria; order Rhodobacterales; family Rhodobacteraceae; genus Pelagimonas. Next base: position 273,705 of record NZ_JBOEGM010000013.1, read on the forward strand.
GATTGGACACGGCGGATGGCGGCCCGATTGAACCTGATTGGTCTGGTGTGCGTGCTTTCAGCGCTGCTGGCGGGGTGCGCGCTGGACAAAGAGGCGGATTTGCGTCGGCATTTGTCGGGTTGGATTTTTGTGGCGCAAACCCGGTACTTCACGTCAAAAATGGTCTGTACGGTTGCGGTTTTCGATTTGGCCCGTTCCGAGATCAGCAGCAAAGTTTCACGCGCGACGTCTATCGACACGGCGCTGATACGTGTGCACAAGGGAATCCCAGTGTTGTTCGACATACCGGACATCAGCCCCAACAGTATTTCCGAACAACTGATGTCGCGCGATTTGGGCAAGGGCCTTGGCATGTTGTCCACCGGGGTCGGCCCGGCAAAGGATTGTATGGACGACGACGTGGCCGCGGCTTATTTCGCTGTTTTGATGTCTCCCGAGACGCGTACAGTCTACGACCCGGCTGGCGATGCCTTGCTGATGGTCTACCCGCCCGAAAACCTAGCCTTCTTTTTGCGCGGCAACGTTTAATCGCTCAACGTTCGCGTATCTCTTGCTGGCGTAGGGGGAGTTTGTCGATTGAGCGTGAAATTTCGCGCATGTCCCACGGGGCCGGTTTGCGTATTACCACGCTGCCGTCTTTGGCCAGGACAACAAGCATAAATCCACGCGCCCGCAATTTGTGCCGCACCGCGCTGTCGGCTGCGGGATCAGTGTCGGTGATCACGACCACATCCCGGTCCAGCAAAGCCTCTGGGCGGTCATTGATCAGCTCCATCTGCTTTGCAAAGCGCGGATCGTTAGGATTGTCTGCAAAAACGACAACAACGCGTTTTTGCCAGGCCCAATCCTCAAGCGTTGTCTCAGACGCGTCATGGATCAGGGTAAATGGCTCTTCGGCCTCGGTGGCGGAAAACGCCATAGTTCCAAGGGCTACGGGCACCAATGCCGCTAGGGCGAGACGAGAAAATGCGTTCATACACATAGATATAGGTGCAAGTTTGCGGCCTGCACAGGGTGCAGGTGGCGGTGGCTGTGAAAATTTTAGCATTAACGACATTGTCATAAGCAAGGCAGCAGGGTCGCAGGCATCTACAAATGCCTGCGCTATCCGTCGCGCAGGTCCGGTTAAGGGCCGTTGCCAAATGGACGTCATCATGCATATCGGTGCGCACCGCACCGGATCGACCAGCTTTCAGCAATACCTGCGTGCCAATCGCAGCGCTTTGAACCTACGGGGTGTTGGTTTCTGGGGGCCGTGGCGGACCCGTAAGGGCCTTTTGCATGGGGGCGCGGATCGACCGATTAACCCAGCCCAAGCGAGACGCGCCAAAGGGCGTGTGCAACTGAACCTGACAAGCGCCAAAGCGCATGGCGCAGAGGTTTTGGTTGTTTCGGACGAAAACATAATCGGCACCGCGCGTCGCAATCTTCGCACCGGTACAATGTATCCCGATATCGGCGAACGCATGGCGCGGATCAATGCGGCTTTTGCCCCGATCAAGCGCGTGGTTTTACAAATACGCTCGCCTGATCGTTGGTGGGCCTCTTCCATGTCATATCTGTTGCCGCGCGGTGAGGCGGTCTTGGACGAAATGGCACTGGACGCAATTGCCAAATCCGACCGGAGTTGGCGGCATGTGATTACCGATTTGGCCTGTGCTTGCCCAGATTCAGAAATCCTTGTCACCCCGTTTGAACGGTTCGCCCCACACCCGGACGAATTGCTGAGCCTTGCAATTGGAAGCGGCAACCTGCCGCCCGCAGGTCCGGGGCAATTCTGGGCCAATCGAAGCCCTGATCTCAAAACTTTGCGTAACGTTTTGATTGATCGCGGCGATTTCCCCGACCTGCTGCCCGACGACACGGGCCGCTGGCAGCCGTTCACCCCATTTCAGGCATCCGCTCTGCGCGAGGCCTATGCCGACGATCTGTATTGGCTGCGTGCCGGTGCAGAAGGGTTGGCAAAACTAAGAGAAGATCCCGTGCCCGCAAGATCAGCGAACAAGCTGGCGGCGTTGCCGACTGAGAGAGGACAAGCCTATGACAGATCTGCCCGACGATTGGAAGAAACTCGCTGAAAAAGAGCTGCGCGGACGTCCGTTGGACGATCTGACGTGGAACACATTAGAGGGGATCGACGTCAAGCCGCTTTACACGGCAGACGACACTGAGAACCTTGAACATATGGGCGGGACACCGGGTGTTGGCCCGTTCACCCGTGGTGTCAAGGCAACCATGTATGCCGGTCGTCCTTGGACAATCCGGCAATATGCGGGCTTCTCGACTGCAGAGGAATCAAACGCATTCTACCGCAAAAACCTGGCTGCGGGGCAACAGGGGGTGTCGGTCGCCTTTGATTTGGCCACCCACCGTGGGTACGACAGCGATCACCCCCGCGTTGTTGGCGATGTTGGCAAAGCTGGTGTTGCGATCGACAGCGTTGAGGACATGAAAATCCTCTTCGATGGTATTCCGCTCGACAAAGTGTCGGTGTCGATGACGATGAACGGCGCGGTGATCCCGATCCTTGCCAATTTTATCGTTGCGGGCGAAGAGCAAGGCCATGAAAAATCGCTTTTGGCGGGCACCATTCAGAATGATATTCTGAAGGAATTCATGGTGCGCAATACCTATATTTACCCGCCTGAACCGTCGATGAAGATCATTTCCGACATCATCGAATACACCTCGAATGAGATGCCGAAATTCAACTCTATTTCGATTTCCGGCTACCACATGCAAGAAGCCGGGGCCAATCTTGTTCAAGAGTTGGCCTATACGCTTGCCGACGGTCGGGAGTATGTCCGTGCCGCAATCGAAGCCGGCATGGATGTCGATAAGTTTGCTGGCCGCCTGTCGTTCTTCTTTGCGATTGGCATGAATTTCTTCATGGAAGCGGCGAAATTGCGCGCCGCACGGACCTTGTGGCACCGGGTCATGACTGAATTTGATGCGAAGTCCGAGCGTTCAAAAATGCTGCGCACCCATTGCCAAACCTCTGGCGTGAGTTTGCAAGAACAAGACCCCTATAACAACGTGATCCGCACGGCCTATGAGGCGATGAGCGCGGTTTTGGGTGGGACACAATCCTTGCACACCAATGCGTTGGACGAAGCGATTGCTCTGCCGACTGAGTTTTCGGCGCGTATCGCCCGAAACACGCAGATCATCTTGCAAGAAGAAACCGGTGTCACCAATGTCGTCGACCCGCTGGCGGGGTCATACTATGTCGAAAGCCTGACCGATCAGCTCATCAACGATGCCTGGGCCTTGATGCAGGAAGTTGAGGAAATGGGCGGTATGACCAAGGCTGTTGCCAGCGGTATGCCCAAACTTCGGATCGAGGAATCTGCCGCCAAACGGCAGGCGGCGATTGATCGCGGCGACGAAACCATTGTCGGTGTGAACAAATACAAGTTGGAGCAGGAAGACCAGCTCGACATTCTGGATGTTGACAACGTTGCCGTTCGCGAAAGCCAGATTGCGCGCCTTGAGAAAATGCGGGCTGATCGCGATGAGGATGTCTGTCAGGCCGCTTTGAACGAGCTGACACGCCGGTCAAAAGAAGGTGGAAACTTGCTTGAGGCCGCAGTTGAGGCGGCCCGTGCTCGTGCATCCGTGGGGGAAATCAGCATGGCGATGGAAGAGGAATTTGGCCGCCACCGCGCCGAGGTAAAGACCTTGGCCGGTGTTTATGGAGCTGCCTATGAAGGCGACGAAGGATTTGCCGCCATTCAAAAAGACATCGAGAAGTTTGCGCAAGAAGAGGGCCGCCGCCCGCGTATGCTGGTCGTCAAAATGGGTCAGGATGGGCATGATCGCGGTGCCAAAGTAATTGCGACGGCCTTTGCCGATATCGGTTTTGATGTTGATGTTGGCCCGTTGTTCCAGACCCCGGACGAAGCGGCGCAAGACGCCATTGATAACGATGTGCATGTGGTTGGCATCAGTTCTCAGGCTGCGGGTCACAAAACCCTGGCACCGCAACTGATTTCTGAACTCAAGGCACAAGGGGCAGGGGACATTTTGGTCATTTGCGGCGGTGTCATTCCGCAGCAGGATTATGATTTCCTGAAATCTGCGGGTGTCAAAGCGATCTTTGGCCCAGGTACCAATATTCCTGAGGCCGCGCAGGATATCTTGCGCCTGATCCGGGAGGCTCGGACCTAAGGGGCACACACCGCCTAGTAATCAAAAAAGTGAGCGCGCCTTTGCCATGCAGAGGCGTGTTTTGTCTGTTGCACCTCAGGTTCATCGCAGCCCAAGTGTTCAGTTTCGCGGACATTTTTCAAATCATTGGTGTTTTGCGCAAAGCTCTGTAGCCTGTAGCGGAGATCACACCAACCTCGCGGCAATAGGGGCGCAAACCAGATGCTGACACTCGATCATATCGCAGTTTTGGGGGAAACCTTGGAAGAGGCTGCTGCCCATCTTGAGGCTGCGTTGCATTCCCCGATGTTGCCGGGTGGAAAACATGACAGGTTCGGCACCCATAATCGGCTTTTGGGAATGGCCCCCGGACTTTATCTTGAGGCGATTGCAATTGATCCTTCGGCCGAGAAACCCAAGGACGCGCGATGGTTTGGGCTTGATGAGTTTTCTGGTGCTGCGCGTCTCGATAAATGGATTTGCCGGGTTGATGATATCGACGCGGCGCTGGCCCAATTGCCGATGGCCGGTCGTCGGGTTGATCTGTCGCGCGGGGAATTGCGGTGGTCGATGGCTGTTCCTGAGGATGGGAAGCTGCCATTTGACGGGTTTTTCCCGGCGCTTATTCAATGGCATAGCGATCTGATACCGGGTCGTATTTTGCCAGCGGGTGGTTTGGAGCTAGAGCAGTTGACCATTTCTCATCCTCAGGCAGATGCGCTGCAATCGGTCTTGGGGCCCTTGCTCACAACGCCGCAAGTGACGTTTGCGACTGGAAATGCCGGCATGTCGGCCAAAGTGTCTACTCCGCTTGGTTCCATGACGCTGACATAATCAGACCGGTTTGGGGGCGCGATGGGCGGTTAACCGCTAGCGGACTTTCGTTCAGAGGAGAATTTCATTCGCAATATTGCAACCCGGACAGAGGTCGGGCACAAGTCTGCCCGTTGGATCGGTCTGATCTTGTTACAGAATAATCTGGATTGATCGCCTGACAGTCGCTTGTTGCTGACGTAAGGTAGCTATTATGTCGATCTGGTCCCGCATATCTCAAGCTGTCGCCGCCCTCGCGTCTGGCGAGGCCTTGTCGGTTGTCTTTGACAAACTCCGCAGCCCGCCGGAGAAATCAATCGCTTTTACAATTGCTGTGATTGCGCTGTCTGCCAAAATGGCCAAGGCCGACGGTCTTGTGACACGCGACGAAGTCACTGCTTTTCGCGAGGTGTTTCACATATCAGCCGAAGATGAGGCTGGCGCTGCCAAGGTGTTTAACCTTGCACGTCAAGATGTTGCGGGCTTCGACGAATATGCCCGCAGGATCAAATCGATGTTCGGATCAGAACCCGAAGCGCTCTACGATCTGGTCGAGGGGCTCTTTCACATCGCAATGGCAGACGGGACATATCACCCAGCCGAGGACGCATTTTTAACCGAGGTCGCGCAGATTTTTGAGATCGACGATCTGAAATTTCGGACGATGCGGGCGCGATTTGTGCCCGACGCAACACCAGACCCCTACACCGTTCTGGGGGTCACCCCAGACATGCCAATTGATGAGATCCGCAAGCATTGGCGCCAATTGGTGCGCGAAAGCCATCCCGATGTGATGATTGCGCGCGGATTGCCCGAAGAGGCGATCAAACTGTCAGAGCGCCGGATGCAAGACATCAACGATGCCTGGGCCGAGATTAAGGCCCAGCTTACCGGAACGCGCAGTTGATGCGGATTGCCACCTATAATGTCGAATGGTTTGACGCGCTGTTTGATGTTCATGGGCAATTGCAGGCAGATGGGGAGTGGTCAGCCCGCTATAATATCACCCGTGCTCAACAGGCCGAAGCACTTGGCAAAGTCTTTACCGCGATGGATGCCGACGGGGTTATGATCATCGAGGCCCCCGATACCAGTTCCAAGCGGTCGACGACCAAGGCCTTGACGGGGTTTGCCGAGGTCTATGGATTGCGGACCCGTGAGGTGGTCACCGGTTTTGCCAATGACACGCAACAGGAAATTGCGTTTTTGTATGATCCCGATGTGCTGACGGTTCACCATGATCCCAAGGGGGCAGCGGAGCTTGATGCTCCTGTTTTTGATCAGGTTTTGGGCATTGATCTTGATATTGATGCGACGCGGGATGAGGTGCGTTTTTCCAAGCCACCGCTTGAGTTGTCAGTCACAACCCAATCCGGTGCGACTTTGCGGTTGATCGGAGCGCATTTGAAATCCAAGGCTCCGCATGGGGCACGATCGCGCGATGAAGTCATGCGCATTTCGATTGCCAATCGGCGTAAACAATTGGCGCAGGCGATTTGGCTGCGGCGGCGGGTTGATAGTCACCTAGCCGCAGATGAGCCGGTCATGGTTATGGGGGATCTCAACGACGGTCCTGGGCTTGACGAATATGAACACCTGTTCGGGCGAAGCTCGGTCGAAATTGTGTTGGGCGAGGGTGACACCGCGCTGTTTGATCCGCATGCCGATCAGGCCCTACGCAGTCGGCTTGGTGCGCATCCAACGACATCACGGTTTTTCATCAAAGACAAAAAACGCTATTTGCAGGCATTGTTGGACTACATCATGGTCTCGCGTGATTTGCAGAGCAAAAGTGGCGATTGGTGTATTTGGCACCCGTTCGACGACCCGCGTTGCTGGTCCATGCCGGAACTGCGGGAGGCCCTGTTGACGGCATCGGATCATTTTCCGGTGACACTGGATATTGAGCTTTAACTGCACCTTTCCCCTTACATGGATGTCAAGACGGCCTATATTGGTGGCATGACACGTTTAGCTGTACCAATCTTGATCGCCACTTTCGCCGCCACCCCGTTGGTTGCCCAAGACGACACTGGCCCCTCGCTGATGGAGCAGGGGGCGAAGCTGTTTTTCAAAGGGTTGATGGAAGAAATGGAACCCGCGATGGACGAGTTGGAAGGTTTGGCCCAAGAAATGGGGCCACTTCTTGACAAACTGTCCGCCGAGATGGCCCCCGTTATGGAAAAGCTGCTAGACGAGGTCGACGATTGGGCGGCGTATCAGCTTCCCGAAACGCTCCCCAATGGGGATATTATCATCCGCCGAAAAACGCCCAAGGAATTGGACGATGGTGATGATGGTGCCAGTGTCGATGAAGGCGAAAAAATCGACCTTTAGACCGTTTCGACCTGATGATTTTCTGCCGCCAGAGCAAGTGCCAAGGAATTGAAGCGCGCCTCGGTGGTTTCACCGTAAAGAGGCGCGGCCGTCTCTGACAGGCGGAGCAATAGCCGGCGATCTTGAATATCCCACATCAAATGGGCTTCTTCCTCTGTTAGTTTTTCCATCCAAAGCATCGCGCCCAAGCGCATGGCTTTTCCCAGAATTTCGGCTTCAAGCTGGTCTGCGTCTTCGAGCAATTCAAACAGGGGTTCAAAATGTGTGCCGTCCGGTTTGTTGCGATACCGGTATAGCAGCGCGATGCCCAAGAATATGCGTTCCGAGTGTTTGAGCCCGCCCAGATTGGCACGGGTGGCGTTGTCAAAGCAGATTTCGGCCCGATAATCTGGATGAGCGCGCCAGCTGACATCGTGCATCAGGCAAGCAGCCTTGATAAGCCGCTGTCGCGCGTCGTCAGCCTCGGGAAACAGCGGCAACACAAAGTCATACAGCCGTTTGCCAAATCCCGGAATTCGAGCATCTTTTGCTTCGGCAAAACGGCTGGCTTCAATGAGCGGGTCGCGTCGGCGAAGCTCTTCTGGCATTTGCTCATAGAGCATACCCTCACGAATCCCATAGCTGGAGATCGCAATATCTTTGGGTTTGAACTTGTCTAACAGCTCAGACAAAACTTCGGCGGCATAGGGAACCAGCGCCATACGTGTGGAGGAAATTTGGCATAGCTTTCGAAGCTCATTTGGTTCGTATTGCTTAATGAATTCAATGGTTTTTGCAACCGAGTCTGCATCCATTCGGTATTCATGTAAAACATGCAGCGGGTAGTCGCGGCGCAGCATGTCGATCTTTGCCAAGGTCCGCCAGCTGCCGCCGACCAAAAACAGGCGATCGCGTTGTTTGCCCATATGGTCTTTGAGTTCCTGCATGACCTTGCGGATTTGCGTCTGGCGTGCCTCTTGGCCACCGGGAATGTCGCGCAGTTTAAGCGGGCCAAGCGATGAGCTGATCCTGCGGCCGACTTCACCGTGATTGATTTCCGCAAGCTCCATCGACGAGCCGCCAATATCGCAGATCAGCCCATAGGAGCCCGGCCAACCAAGCAACACACCCTGGGCGGACAAACGGGCCTCTTCGTTGCCGTCAATGACATAGACCTTGAGACCGGTCTGCGTTTCAATTTCGGTTTTGAATTCTGAGCCGTCTGATGCTTCGCGCATGGCGGCTGTGGCGACCACGGTAAGCGGCGGCAAATCCATGCCATCGGCCAAACACTTAAAACGGCGTAGGGCCGTCATGGCGCGCTCTTTACCTTGGGGGTTGAGCTGGCCGGTTTCATTCATCCCTGCGCCAAGGCCGCAAAGAATTTTTTCGTTGAAGAAATAAGCAGGGCTGCGGGCTGCGCCATCAAAGACAACCATTCGGACCGAGTTTGATCCGATATCAACCACGCCGACCCGAGACAGGTCGCGTGATTTTGGGTCATCAAACAAGGGTCGTCCAAAGGAGCCCCAGTCGTCCGGCGGAAGGCTGTTTTGCATGGTGATTGACCCCCGTTCTTTCGGACATATGGCCTGAGGAACACCCGGGGGTCAATCACTTGAAAGCGCTTGTTTTAATCGTCAACCATAGGTTTAGCGGAAGAGCGCCAGCAAGGTTTGAGGAGATTGGTTTGCAATCGACAAGGCCTGAACCGCAAGTTGTTGTTGAACTTGCAGAGCTTGAAGCTTGGCCGAAGACTCTTCCATATTAGCGTCGGTCAACGCCCCAATGCCCGATTTCAACGTGTCGGTCAGTTTAGAGACAAAGTTGGATTGGGTTTCGATCCGCCCTTGGTCCGACCCGAACGAGGCCGAGGCCTCGACCGCGATTTGCAAAAGCCCTTCGATCCGTCCCAAAGCTTCGTCTGCGCCAGAGGCGGTCGAAACATCTAGATCCGCCAGATCTTCCAGCCCGCCACCAATGGAGCTGCCGGCATCGGCATCCAGTCGGTTGATGGCCACTTTGATGGTGTCTGATCCGGTGGTTACGGATGACGACATTGCAATGCTGGACCCTGAAAAATCCAAGGTCAGGGCGTCGCTATCATGGTTGTTGGTATGGGCAAAGGCTTGCCATTTTTTGCCAAGAGCATTGACCACATCGGCCATTGTGTCGCCCTCATGGGCCACATAGCTCATGTCACCCGCAGCCATTTCAGCTTGGGTTTCTGCTGAGGCGGCGGTTGATCGGAAATCGGCCTGAACAAAGCCAGAGTCGTTTGCATCCGTCCCAAAGACCGAAATCGAAAACACTGCTCCGGCCTCGGCGGTTAGCCCACTGGCGTCGATGGTCGCGGTTTGCGTGCCGTTCAACGTTGCCGTGGCGGCGTCCGCTGTATAGGTCCCGCCCGATGCGGCCACTGTTGAGGTGTTGGTGGACAAGTCATGCTTTTTGACATTCATGGTTCTGGTCGACACCCCGGTTGAGGAGCGATCAAGAGATGCCATGATGTTGATGCTGCCAGACCCGGCCGCGCTGTCTTGGCTCTTTAAGAGGTTTTCACCGTTGAATTGCGCCGCATTGGTAATGTCGTTGATCTGCGTGGTCAGCGCTTCAATGTCCGCTTGAATTTTGGTGCGATCAACGTTGTCTTCCTGGGCGGCGACAATCTTGCCTTTCATATCGGTCAAAAGGTCGGTGATTGTTTCGGCCCCTTGGCGGGCAACAGCCACCGTTGATTGGCCCAAGCTTAGGTTGTCAGAGATCGTTTTAAAACCTGCGACATCGGCTTCCATGGTTTTGGATATGGCCCATACAGCCGCATTGTCGCCGGGGCGTGATACTTTTTTACCGGTGGCAATCTCGGTCTGGACGGTGCTCAGCTCGCTGTTGATTGCTTTGAGCGTTTGCAGCGCAACACTAGCGCCATTGTTTGTTAGAATACTCGACATCAGTCTCGCCTCATTTTTCAGGTCAAGGCGTTTGCACGCCAGTGCCGCGCATTCACACGGCAAATCCAGCGTCTTCTGACGAGTGCAGTTCCGAAGGGCGGACTGCGCCACTTGTTGGTCAAGTGCACATTCACACTGTCAAAGCGGTCTTAACTGGGCTTTAACACTTTGCGGCGCTTGCAGGGTCATTCTATGGCGTAAATGTGGCACACCGCCCGATCTGAAAAAGCCGGGTTGATGATAACCCGGCTTTGTTCACCTGTCTTGCGAGGGGGTTAATCGCCGTGGGTCAGTTTGGGCACATCTTTGGCCCCGGCGGAACCACGTCCAGACAAGGACGGATTTTCCATAAAGAACCGGTGGCAGTTAAATGGTTTTTCACCTGTTGGCACATCGTGACGCGTGAATTTGCCACTTGGCTCCATCACCCAGCTCTGAGCTGTATCCGCAAGGTTCGCCGCCATAACTTGGCTGACGATCTGGGCTTTGACGGTGGCGTTTTCGATCTCAACCCCGGTTTCGATACGGCGGTTCAGGTTGCGCCCCATCCAATCCGCCGAGGACATAAAGACCCGCGCCTTTTTGTGCGGCAACCCGTGGCCATTGCCAAAACAGACGATCCGCGAATGTTCCAAAAAACGACCAACAACCGATTTGACCCGAATATTGTCTGACAACCCTTTGATCCCCGGACGCAATCCGCTGATCCCGCGGATCACACAATCAATGCGCACACCGTCCTGAGACGCCTTGTAGAGCGCATCAATGACTGTGGGTTCGATGAGCGAGTTCATCTTGATCCATATCTGCGCCGGGCGGCCTGCACGCGCGTGTGCTGCCTCGGCTTCGATCATCTCGATCATCGAGGACTTGAGCGTGTGGGGCGAAATCAACAAATTATCGAGCGAAGCCGGACGGGCGTAACCGCTCAGATAGTTGAAGATCTTGGCAGCATCCCGCCCCAAGGATTTATCACAGGTGAAAAAGCTCAGGTCGGTGTAAATCTTGGCGGTGATCGGGTGGTAGTTGCCGGTGCCCCAATGGGTGTAGGTGACAAGCTTGTCACCTTCGCGGCGTACGACGCTTGAAATCTTGGCGTGGGTTTTCCAATCAAGGAAGCCATAAACCACCTGCGCACCAGCCCGTTCCAATTTGCGCGACTGGCGAATATTAGCCGCCTCATCAAAGCGTGCTTTCAATTCCACCAATGCCGTGACCGATTTGCCGTCTTCGGCGGCCTCACACAAGGCTTCAACGATGGGTGAATAATGTGATGTCCGGTAAAGGGTCTGTTTGATCGCCACGACATTGGGATCCATCGCTGCCTGACGCAAAAAGCGCACCACCATATCAAAGGTTTCATACGGGTGATGAAGCAACATGTCTTTTTGTTTGATGGCCTCAAACATGTCGCCATCATGGTCTTGGACCCGTTCGGGCACACGCGGTGTAAAAGACGGCCAGAGCAAATCGGGCCGCTCGTCAATCACCAAATGTTTGGTGTCTGCGATGCCGATCAGACCTTCTTGTTCGATGACATCCTGTTCGTTGACATGCAATTCTTGCATGACAATGTCGCGCAGTTTGTCAGACGTGCCTCCTGTGATCGTCAGGCGCACAACTTCGCCGCGACGACGACGTTTCAAGGCGACTTCAAATTCACGCACCAGATCTTCGGCTTCTTCTTCAACTTCGATATCGCTGTCACGCAGGACACGGAAGCCGAAATGATCGCGACAGCGGTAACCTGGAAACAGCCCCTCGATATGAAGAAGTAAAACATCTTCAAGCAGGATAAACCGGTGTGTTCCGTCCGCCGCTGGTAGTTTCATAAAGCGGTCAATCTGGGCCGGAATCGGCACCAGGGCCTGTAACCCTTTTTTGTCTTTCAACCGCTCAAGCTGCATCGCAATGCAGTATCCAAGGTTGGGAATGAAGGGAAACGGATGCGCGGGATCAATTGCCAGAGGCGACAATACCGGAAAGACCTGATCCAAGAACGCGGAATTCAAGAAGGCTTTGTCGTCTTCGGTGATGCCATCGCGAGTGACGATTTCAATGCCTTTGGTTTCAAGTTCCGCGCGCAGTTTGACAAAAACCTGCTGTTGCTTTGCCATCAGATCGCGGGCGTCTTCGTCGATCAAAACCAATTGTTCGGCGGGGCTTAGCCCATCGGCGGCGGGCGTTGTGTTCCCGGCATGCGCCAGTTCGCGAAGACCAGCGACGCGAACCGTATAGAATTCATCCAGATTGGTCGCTGAAATCGACAGAAAGCGCATGCGTTCCAAGAGTGGAACCCGTGGGTTTTCCGCCTCTTCGAGAACGCGCCAATTGAAGCCGAGCCAGCTAAGTTCGCGGTTGTAGAAACGACCGGGTCCGGTGATGTCCAAATCAGGAAGGTCGGTCGCGGCGGGCAGCGGGGATTTGAGAAAGTCAGCTTGTGTCATAGGGTCTTATGCGATCTTTTTTGCAAAGCTTTAATGACATAAGTCTATCACTCAAACTTCTATGTGTCAGACGGGCTTTCTAGCTCGGCTAAAATTTGAATAGCCAATGGTCGATTGACCCCAGATGGGCGGGTTAATGATGCTCGATCGAGCTTATCCACAATTGTTCGCGCTGCGTGATAGCTGCGGGGCATTTGCCGCAACAGGTAGGGGATCACGTCGCTGGCCGGAACAATTTGGCGATCCGCAAACAGTTTCACCAACAAAGCCGACAAAAGCATGTCGTCGGGCCCGCTCAGCGCCGCCGATTGCGCGCCCATGATTCGGCTGTGCAAATCAGGGAGGCTTAGCGGCCAGAGATTGGGCGCGGCCGCCCCAGTGATCATCAAGGAATGTCCCTGTTCAAGCACCAGATTGTGCAGATGAAACAGCGCCTCTTCGGCATGCATGTTTCCAGCAATTTGATCAACGTTTTCAACACAGATCGACCCTTGGGCCAATTGCGGAATATCGGCGTATTCCAATCCCTGCGCCGCCACAATGCGCGCGCCGGATTTCTTGGCCCAGACATGCGCAAGATGAGTTTTTCCAGATCCTGCCGGCCCGTTAAGCACCATCTTACGCGACGGCCAGTTTTCCCAGCCTTCAACCAAGGCCACGGCAATGGCATTGGATTCGCTGACAAAAAAGTCGTCCCGACCCAGCGCCGTCAAAACGGGCAGGGGGATCTGCAATTGTTCGACCAACATTATGTATCCTTGTCTTCCGCCAGTCCGCGATAAAGAAGGCTGCCCTTATACTGCGACAATGCAAAGCGAGCCAAGACCCCAATTGCAGCGGCAACCGGAACGGCGACCAGCATTCCGACAAATCCAAAGAGAGAGCCAAACACAGACAGCGCCAACAAAAGCCAAACCGGATGAAGACCAACCGAAGAGCCGACAAGCCGTGGGGTGAGGACATTGCCCTCGATAATCTGACCCGATTGGAAAATGGCCCAAACCGCAATGATCAGCGGCCAGTCGCCCCAGAATTGGAAGAGCGCTAACCCAATTGCCAAAGCGCCCCCAACCAGTGCCCCGACATAGGGAATAAAGGTCAGCACGCCTGCGATGACGCCGACGACCAAGCCAAATTGCAAGCCAACAAGCCACAGGCCAAAGGCATAATAGATGCCAAGGATCAAACAAACAGAGCCCATTCCGCGAACAAATCCCGACAATACCCCGTCGATTTCACGCGCCAGCATGCGAACGGTGGGGGCATGGTCGCGGGGCAAAAGGGAGTCGATGCGCTCAACCATGCGGTCCCAATCCACCAAAAGGTAGACGGACACCACCGGTGCAATCAGCATCAAGATGGCGACGTCGACGATGGATTTTGCTGAGTTGAACAGGGTTCCAAGAACCTGGGCGCTCTTTTCCTGTATGATCTGGCCGATTTTGAGTAGGGAATCATGCACGACGCCGGCATCGTCCGTCAGATAGGGGAACCGTTCGTTCAGGAATGACTGCAAATCTCGGAGCAATTGCGGCGCGGTCTGAGCCAAGGACACCGCCTGTTGTATCAGGGTCGGAATAACGGCCAGCAACATGATCCCAAAGGTCAAAACGCCGATCACCGTGATCGTCGCCGTGGCCGCAGAGCGCGACAGGCCCATGCTTTCAAGGCGGTCGGCAACGGGATCAAGGAAATAGGCAATCGCACCGCCAATCACAAACGGCAGCAATACATCACCGAGAAACCACAGGGTCAGCGCAGACACCGCTGTCGTGATTCCCCAGTACTTGATCTGATCTTTGACGGGCAGGGCCATTTGCGCTCCTTTTCCGTCTCTACATTGCGTGGAAACCGCGTTGTTTCAAGTGTTCATCCCGCTTTATCCGCCTGCATCAGGGATAATAGCAAATGCCGTTCAATTTCGCCTCGTTCTCCGGTCGTGCGTGCCAGCTGTTCAAGCCCAAGATGGGCCGCGTAGAACAGTCGGGCATGGGTCATGTCGGCATCCGTGCCCAATCGGGTGAGCTGTTCGTGCAGGAAGCTGATCCGGCGCTTGTCAACGTCGATGAGCGCGGCCTCAGCGTCTGGGTCGGTGCGGGCCCATTCCCGAATTGCGGGCTCAACACCGATCCCGCCAAACCTGTCGGGCGCGTGGCTGGCGGTTTTGATCAGCGCAAGCAGTTGATTGTGCCCTTTCGGCAAATCTTGCAAATTGGCAATGATTGCGTCTGTCGCTTTGTCCTTCCAAAGCGTCAACATGGCCGTTTTGAATGCCTTGAGGTCTTTAAAGTGCCAGTAAAATGACCCCTTGGTTGTCTTGAGATCACGGGCAATTGCCTCAGCACGAATAGCACTTGGGCCACCTTGGGCCAGCGCGCGAAACCCGGCAGCCAGCCAGTCTTCTTGTGACAATCGTTTTTGCATCAGTCGGCCTCACCATACGGTAACGTATTGACTCGGTGTAGCGCTGGAGCAAAACCATACGCAACCGTATGGAGGTGAAGGCATGTCAAAACCCTATCTTGGACTAACTGTCTTGATGATTTTTATCGTCGTTGTGCATGTGTTCTTGGGCGGTCCGCAATATGCTGCTGCATTTGCCGAGCAGCTCTCGACCCCTGATCTGCGCGCAATGTCTGGCGTGCTGTGGCATGCGGTGACTGTTGCGCTCATTGGGTTTGCGATCAGCTATATGTGGCTTGCGTTCCATCACAACCCGGCGCTGTGTGTCGCCGTCTCGGTCTTGCAAATCGGATGGGCAGGGCTTTTTCTGTATTACGGCATCACTCAGCTTGGTGAGCTTGGCACCCAACCCCAATGGGTCTTGTTTCTGGGCTTTCCGATGGCGGCCTATTGGGCCGAACGGCAGCGGCGCAATATGGTCGGCTCGGGCCCGTCACACATCAGAGCGGTGGCGAATAGACAGGGCGAGGCGCGCTGAGCCCTTGCCAAGCGCGGCAGCATAGCTCAAAACCGCTTGGACACTGTATCAAGGGACATACTGATGCGCCTTTCCCGCTATTTTCTGCCGGTTCTCAAAGAAACACCTTCCGAGGCTCAGATCGTCAGCCACCGCTACATGCTGCGTGCTGGGATGATCAAACAATCGAGCGCGGGGATTTACTCCTGGCTGCCGCTTGGCTTCAAGGTGTTGAAAAACATCGAAAACATCGTTCACGAAGAGCAAGTCCGCGCCGGGCATATCCCGATGCTGATGCCAACGGTGCAATCGGCGGATCTGTGGCGTGAGAGCGGGCGATATGACGATTACGGCGAAGAGATGCTGCGCATCAATGACCGCCATGGCCGCGATATGCTCTATGGTCCCACCAACGAAGAGCTGATCACCGACATTTTCCGCAGCCATGTGAACAGCTACAAAGACCTTCCGCTGACACTGTATCATGTGCAATGGAAGTTCCGTGACGAAGTGCGCCCGCGCTTTGGTGTGATGCGTGGCCGTGAATTTTACATGAAAGACGGCTATAACTTCGATCTCACCAAAGAGGACGCGTTGCACGCCTATAACCGTCATTTGGTCAGCTATCTGCGCACCTATGAACGCATGGGGCTGCAGGCGATTCCGATGCGGGCCGATGGTGGACCAATTGGGGGCGATTACACGCATGAATTCCTCGTGTTGGCAGACACCGGCGAAAGCGAAGTGTTCTATGACAGCGCCGTGACCGACCTGAGCTTTGGCGATCGTGACATCGATTACGACAGCGTTGAACAGTGCCAAGGCGTCTTGGAAGAGTTCACAACCAAATACGCCCGCACTGATGAAACCCATGATGACGCGCTGTTTAACGAGGTTCCCGAGGAACGCCGTCGCACCGCGCGCGGTATCGAAGTGGGGCAGATTTTCTATTTTGGTACCAAATACTCCGAAGCCATGGCGGCCAGCGTGCAAGACGCCGATGGCAAAAAGGTTCCGGTTCATATGGGGTCGCACGGCATTGGCGTGTCACGTCTGTTGGGGGCAATCATCGAAGCGTCGCACGACGACAAGGGCATCATCTGGCCCGAAGGTGTGACGCCGTTCCATTGCGGGATCGTCAACCTTAAGGCTGGCGATGAGGCGGCGGATGCGGCCTGTGATACAATCTATAACGCGCTCACAGCACTTGGTCTTGAGCCGCTCCTGGATGACACCAAGGAACGCGCTGGGGGCAAGTTTGCCACGATGGATCTTATCGGCCTGCCTTGGCGGATCACGGTTGGTCCACGTGGGCTCAAAAACGGTGTGGTGGAACTGACCTCGCGCCGGACCGGCGAAAGCGAAGAAATGCCGCCAGAAGCCGCGATCGAGCGTATCGCGCAAATCTATGGCAAGGCGGTTGCCAGTTAATCTGGCAAATTCCCCCTGACAGTTCGCCCTGCCTGTTTTAGGCTGGGCGAAAACAGGCGGGGCATATTATGGTACTGAGAGTTTTGGCAATGGCAGGCGGATTGGCCGGTGCGGTTGGATTCTCACAATTCCCTGAATTTTCACAACAATATGCCCAGAGATTGGGCGGCGCCGTAGATGAGATGTCTGCGATCGTCCAAAAGTATGAAACCGACGCTGCCCAAGCGGGGTTGTCTCTTGACGCCTATATTCAGTCCCTGTCGCAAGAAGGGCCGCTGAGCCAAACCCAAGCCACAAATATGTCAACCCATGTGCAACGGCACAGCTATCTGGTGTCCGCCCAAGAGGCGCTCAACGGGGCAGGGCCATTTATGCGGGCGCGGCTGGCGGGGTATATGGGCGATCAGGATGTTGCCAAACAGGCGTTTGACGACTTCAAGCCCGCCCTCCCAGCGACCTTCGAAGGCGCTGTTTTTGCCGGAACCGGGTTTCTGGGGGGATGGCTCAGCCTCAGCGCGGTGTTCGCGCTTTTGACTGGGCTGTGGACAAGCGTCACCGGCATATTCCGGAAACGCGCGACTTAAAACGCCAGCCTTAACTTAAAACACCAGCCTTACGAGACGGCTTGCACCTCGGCGACAATCCCATCGACGACCTGTTCCAACAAGCCGGGGTCTTCGCATTCGGCCATAACTCGGATCAGTGGCTCCGTACCGGATTTGCGGATCAAGAGGCGGCCCTTGCCGTGCAACAAACCTTCGGCTTCGCTGATCGCGTTTTTAACGGTCCCAACATCCAAAGGCGTTTGACCTTCGCCGAAACGAACGTTTTTGAGCAATTGCGGCACGGGTTCAAAGCGGCGTGTCAATTCAGAAGCCGGGCGACCACTTCGCACCATTTCCGCCAAGAACTGCATGCCCGCCATAAGCCCGTCACCGGTTGTGGCATAGTCCGTCATTACGATATGGCCCGACTGTTCACCGCCAAGGTTCCAGCCATTTTTACGCATGGCTTCAACAACATATCGGTCACCGACCTGGGTGCGCTCCAGACGAAGCCCTTTGTTCTCAAGGAACCGCTCAAGCCCCAGATTTGACATGACCGTCGCAACCAGAGCCCCTCCGGCAAGTCGCTCTTCGGCGGCCCAGCGTTCCGCCATCAGCGCCATGATCTGATCACCATCCGCGATCTGACCCTTTTCGTCGATCAAAATGATCCGATCCGCGTCGCCATCCAAGCAGATGCCAACATCGGCCCCGTTTTCGATCACAGCAGCGGCCGCTTTTTGCGGCTTGGTTGATCCGCAACCCTCGTTGATGTTGAGGCCGTTCGGCTCAATCCCGATGGGAACAACTGTCGCGCCGAGTTCCCACAAAATTTCAGGTGCCGAGCGATAGGCGGCCCCATTGGCGCAGTCGACAACAACCTTGATGCCATCCAAACGCAACCCCGATGGCAGCGTTGATTTTACGCGCTCCTGATAGCGCGAGCGGCCATCGTCAATGCGTCGGGCTCGGCCGATATTTTCGGGATGGGCCGGGCGCACTCCGGCCGACACCAAGGCTTCGATTTCGGCTTCGACCTTGTCCGAGAGCTTAAACCCATCGGGGCCGAAAAATTTGATGCCGTTGTCAACAGCCGGGTTGTGGCTGGCCGAAATCATAATGCCCAGATCGGCCCGCATTGAGGGGGTCAACAAGCCAACGGCAGGGGTGGGAACCGGCCCCAAGAGTAGAACATTCATCCCCGTCGAGGTCAGCCCGGCGGTCAGCGCATTTTCAAACATATAGCCCGAAAGACGCGTGTCTTTTCCGATGACGACACGGTGTACGCCGCCGTGTTCATTGCGAAAATACCGTCCCACTGCCGCGCCCAACATCAGGGCCATTTCTGCCGTCATTGGGAAGGCATTCGCCGTTCCACGAACCCCGTCCGTTCCAAAAAGCTTACGTGTCAAATTGTTCTCCTTTCCAAATGGCCTTCCAGACGTCGATGGCCTGTTTGGTTTCAGCGACGTCGTGGATGCGCAGGATCTGAACGCCCTGACCAACCGCCGCGAGGGCCGTTGCGACGGACCCAGGCATGCGCGCCGAGGCTGGAAGGACCCCGGTAATTTTTCGAATAAATCCCTTGCGCGAGGCCCCAAGTAAAATTGGGCAGCCAAGGGCGTGAAACAGCGAAATTCCGTTTAACAGAGCAAGGTTATGCTGAAGGCTTTTGCCAAACCCGATACCGGGATCGACAATAATATTGTCCCGCGAAATACCAAGCTCTGCGAGCATCGAAATCTGCGCGTTGAGAAAATCGAACACATCCAGCAAGACGCAATCGTAATTTGGATCCAACTGCATGTCTTCTGGTTCACCTTGGGAATGCATAATGCAAACTGGCAGGTTCTGTTCGGCGCAATAGCGCCCGAGCATGCGGTCATAGGTGAAGCCGGACACATCATTGATGATACTGGCACCGGCATGAACGGCGGCTTCGGCAACACTGGATTTGCGGGTATCTACGGATACTGGAAGCGGCTGATTGTGACGCACGGCGCGAATAACCGGTTCAATCCGGGCGATTTCCGCCTCTGCAGGAACGGTTTGGGCACCGGGTCTGGTGCTTTCACCGCCCACATCCAAAAGATCGGCCCCGTCTTGAGCCATTTGTTCCGCTCGTTGTAAGGCCCGCGCGGGCGTTACATGCAGCCCGCCATCCGAGAAACTGTCAGGTGTGACGTTCAAAATGCCCATAAGGCGGGGTTGATCCAAAGTCATGCCCGCGATCGGGGCACGTGGGGCGCTGATCTTGGCTATCCAGTCGGCGGGGACGTCGTCCATATGAATGACCGTCTGGCTGTCATCGTCGCGCCGGTGCAAAACGGCGTGTGTGAACCATCCAGATCCCCCAGCAACCGCCAAGGCATTGGACGGACGCGGGATGTCAAAACGGACAAGTGGTCGGTAGTACTCGTTCATTCTGCTTCCGTGACTGATCCTTGCCAATTTGGCAAGTCTGTTCACACGTCGCTAGAACAAGCCATCACCGGGGGCAAGGGCACGGATGCTGACCGGGCTGGTCTCAGGCAAAGCTTCGCCGATGACCAACAGTTCTACAGCGTCAATTTCACCGGCAAACCAAGCCGAGAGGGCAACAGAGTCTTTGGGTTTTGTTTCAGGGCCTTGGACTGCATCCAAAACGATTTTAGAGGGTGCCCAGACGCAGATCTGGTTGTTCTTCATCGCCCAGTCCAATTCCGTGCGGGTTGCTACAACTTTGCAACGCAGATCACGCGCGGCAAGGCACCATCCGTTTTGTTCGATCGCCAATAAGTCAATCCGGCGCTGGGTCATGACATGTCCCGAATGCGGGCGCGGGGTGTCCGGCAATCCAACGCATAAAATTAACGGTGCTTTGCGCGCGGCCAGCGTGTCGATCCACTCTGTCAATCGCGGATCAGCCATCGCAGCGTTGGAGAGATAAACAACCCGTGGATGCGGCTGTTCCTGAGCGACTTCATCCGCAAGGCTTTCGAGATGCTCAGCCACGTCCCGTTTGCTGCGCACAATCTCAACACCCAGTGCACCGGGGCCGCGATCAATCTTTTCGATCCGAACAAAGGTCCGAAGTGCCTGAGGTTCAAGCAGAATGCGCTCAGCGATCCGCTCTGCCAGCGTTTCCAAAAGGTTGAGCCGCTCGGCTTCTAACTCGTGGGCAATGGCTTCTGTGACCCGGTCGTAAGACAAAATCCGATCAACATCGTCGTCGATATGCCCCTTAAATGGCAGGACTTCGACCACGACGTTAAAGCGCACACGCTGGGTGGTGCCGCGTTCATCCTGAAAGGCCCCGATTTCCACTTCGGCCACATGGTCGCGCAGGCTGATCCGATCACGCGGTTCATCTCCGGCGGTGGCAATGGCCCGTTCGGACGGGTGTGCAAAAGCAAGACGTGTTTCACTGGCCATGTGTCGCGGCTCCAAAGGCATCAGGTCTGGGCCATATACGCCGAACCCAAGGCAATGGGAACCAGCAGAGACGGCAGCTAGGACGGCAACAGCGACACAGTCAGAATTTGTGTCAGGGTTTGTAGAACAGATGCACGCCGATATGCGCCGTCCGATTGAACTTACGTGACCAGTTCGGGCTTACACCGGTGGTGTGGTAATAGGTGGCACCTTTGGTGAACTGTCGTGGAGCCCCGTCCAGCATCAGCTTGGCGACCTTTCCGACCCGTTCCCATGACGCAGGTTCATGGATGTTTTCCGGGCGGCCGTCGCAGGTATAGGTGAATTGGCAGGCGTATTTGCGCCCGGTTCCTTGGTTGATCACACCGCAGACCGAGCCGGGAAAGCGGCTGCTGTCGACGCGATTCAAAATCACTTCGGCGACTGCAAACTGGCCTTTGACGGTTTCTCCACGGGCTTCGAAGTACAGTGCTTCAGAGAGGCAGCGCCATTCGCTCCCACCTGCGGCTTTGGGTTGGGCTTTGAGCCAGGCTTTGTCGTAACGAATACGCGAAGTGCCCGTATAGGACGCAGGTGTGGCCTGTGGGATAGCTGTGACGAGCTTGGTCAGGTGGGCGGCATTGGCCTGTTCCAAGGCGCGTTGCTCCATCGTCATCAAGCGTTTTGCTTTGACATGGGTGCTGTCTGCCACGGCCGGTTGAACGGCAAGAACGCTCGCGAATACACTGGCGCCAACAAGGGTCGCAACAAGGCTCAAGGTTCGGATCATTTGCCCTCTCAACACGTTTCTCATCTGAAAAAGCGGTCCCCCGCCACCAAACCCGGCATTCATACAAAATTCTTCAAATTGCGTAAACCCGGCCAGATATGGGGGGCAAAACTGCAACTATCAGCTTATTTTGTCGGTGATCGCTAATTGTGCCGCTGCGAGCCGGGCCACGGGCACGCGGAAGGGAGAGCAGCTCACATAGTCCATGCCGACGGCGCGACAAAAGGCAATTGAGGCCGGATTGCCGCCATGTTCACCGCAGATCGACAGAGTCACATCCTGCTGAACCAGCCGCGCCCGTTCGGCCCCAATGGCGATCAATTCGCCAACACCTTCGACATCGAGCATATGGAATGGGTCTTCGCGAAAGACACCTTGTTGGACGTAATCCGACATAAACCGCCCGGCGTCATCGCGCGACAATCCATAGGTCATTTGGGTCAGGTCATTGGTCCCAAACGACAAAAACTGAGAATGGGGAACGATGTCACCGGCCCTTAAACAGGCGCGCGGTGTCTCGACCATAACGCCGAGACGATAGGTGAACTCCTCTCCGCGTTCGGCCCGCACTGCGGCTGCGACGGCGTCAATGCGTGAGCGGACAAGTTCGACCTCGCGCTTGGCCGAGACCAAGGGCAGCATGATTTCAGGGACAACTGGTTCGCCTTCTTCGGAGGTGTCCAAAGTCGCTTCGAAAATCGCGCGGGCCTGCATGTCGTAAATTTCTGGCAGGGTGATTCCCAAGCGCACCCCACGTAACCCGAGCATCGGGTTGTATTCCCCCAAGGCATCCACGCGCCGGGTCACATCTGAGACCGGCAGATCAAGCGCTTCGGCCAGATCACGCAATCCGGCGCGGTCGCTTGGCAAGAATTCGTGCAAGGGCGGATCAAACAGGCGGATCACGACCGGCAAGCCTTCCATGATGCGAAACAGCTCTGAGAAATCCGCGCGTTGCATCGGCAGCAATATCGCCAAGGCGGCCTGACGATCTTCGGCGGTGTCGGCAAAGATCATTTCGCGCATCGGTGTGATGCGGTCGGCCTCAAAGAACATGTGCTCGGTCCGGCACAGACCAATTCCCTGCGCGGCAAAATTGCGGGCTGTGGCGGCATCGGCGGGGGTATCCGCATTGGCGCGAATGGAAATATCGCGCTCATCATCAGCCCAGGTCATCAGCACCTGGAAGGCGTCATCCAGCGCGGCTTCAACGGTTTGCGGTGCCCCGGCCAGAATCTGACCATTGGTGCCATCCAGCGTAATAATATCCCCCTCGCGGAAAACCTTGCCCGAGCCGGCGCTGATAGTTTTGCGCTTGAGGTTGAGCTTCATCCGCGCAGCCCCAACAACGCACGGCGTGCCAAGACCTCGTCCAATCACCGCCGCGTGGCTGGTCATGCCTCCGCGTTCTGTCAGCACCCCAGCGGCGGCATGCATTCCGCGAATATCCTCGGGGGAGGTTTCGCGCCGTACTAGAATGCAGGGTTCGTTGCGGGCATGGCTCGCCTGGGCTTCGGCGGCTGAAAAAACGATCCGGCCGGTGGCTGCACCGGGCGAGGCGGCGATGCCGCTGCCGATGACATCGCGGGGCGCATCAGGGGCAATCTGTCGGTGCAACAACTCAGAAATCGCGCGCGGTTCAATCCGCATTACGGCTTCTTGGCGTGCTATGATACCCTCTTCCGCCAGCCGCACAGCGATGCGCACCGCTGCGCGCGGGGTGCGCTGAACTCGCACGCCGTCCAAAATGTGAACCTGACCACCAACCAAGGTAAACTCGATCTGCATCTCTTCGCGCAGTCGGCGACGCATCAGCTCGGCATTTTTCTTAAGCGTCGCAAAAATTTCAGGCTCGGCTTCTTCGAGCGAAGGGCCGCGTGGGTCGCGCACCAGATATAGGCTCTCGTTGCCTTGTTGAAGCGCTTCGCGCCCTTGGCTCTGGCTCAGATACCGGCCGGTGACCTGTGGCAGGCCGGTCTCCGAATTGACCAGCTGCAACACCCCTGAACCGCATTCGCCCTGACCCAACCCCAGCGCCATTTCCTGCACCACAAGGCCAAGCCCCGCGTCCATCGGAGCCCCCTTGGCCTGCCGCAGCAAACGCGCGGTTGTGCCTTCCCAGGCACGCGCCATCGAGCGCAAGACTTCGGCCAACTGGACGGCAGGATCTTGGGGGAAAGGCTCTTCTGCTTCGTCTTCATAGGCGCGCAGGGCTTCGGCCAGACCATCGGCACCGGTCGCCTCGATCTCTTCGAACATGTCGGGATCAAGGCGGGCGACGTGAATCGCAAAGCTTTGCACAAAGCGCAGGTACAATTCGGAGGCGGCGTCAGGGCCAAGGGTTTTGGTCAGATCCGCGAGCCGGTCATGATTCATCCCGATGTTCAAAATCGCACCGGGGCCGCCCCAGTCGGGGTCTTCCGAGGAGGGACGCACACAGAGCAACGCCCCGTCGCAAAACGTATCAACAAGGGCCTGTGTATCTGGCATGCCACCGCTGGCAATCGTATGCACCATGTCAAACGACAGGGCCACGGTGCGCGGCACAGGCAATTCGAGCCGCACCAAACGTTGCAAGCATTTCGCCCGGCCACCATGGGTGGGTGTCGCCATCGGTGAAGAGGCGGTGATCAGGGTCACGTTACGATTTTGATCGTCGGGTTTCTGCACTGCGGCACCTTTTTCTTGCCGGGCAGCATAGGCTGGATAAACGCTCAAGCAAGCCGGTTTAGCAATTCGTTAATGTCGCAGTCTGGTGCAAGAGGCTGAAAGAAACGTTTCGGGCGGCCGTTTGTTGGCCGCCCGAATGAGTTTTAACCTTTGATCACATCGCTGTTTGGCGGTGTGCAGCGGAGTTGTGACCTATTCCCAGCAGCTGATCAAAACAGTTGTATCTGCGGCCAGCGCCGTCAGGTCTTCGGGGGCCATAACGCTGGCCCCGCGGCCAGTGGCAGAGCGAATGCCATTGCGTTGCAAAAAGGCTGTGATCTGCTCGGTTTTGGCGGCAAAGCTCACATCTTCGGGCAAACGGCGACTTCCGCTTTCGGCCTTGGTTTGCATCATGCCCACGACCAAGCCGCCTGCATCAAACACCGGGCCACCAGCGTCGCCGGGCAGCGATGCAAGAGCCAGACGTGCAATTGCAGCTTCGCCCGACAGGCCTTGCAAGTCCTCCAACGTCCCAAAGGTCAACGTCGGCGCACTTAGGCGGCCACCAAAGCTATAGCCTGCTACAGCAATCTCCGACTGAAGACGCGGGGCATCGGTGCGAAAAGCCGCAACACGACGCGGTGCCAGGCTTTGGGCAGGGCGTAGAATCGCGACGCCAAGGGCCTCGTCGCTGGCGACCAATTTGGCCTCAAAGACACCATCCAATGTCAGACGTGAACAGCCCGCAACGGTTGCGGCGCTGGTCAGCACTGTGCCGGAGTTATCGACAAAAAAGCCGGAGGCGTTTTCACGCGGTGTGCGCACTTTTAGGCCCGACACCAGATCAACCGCTTGTCCGGCATCTGTGACGGCGGCCGGGTCCAATACGCCTTCGGTGCGCTGCCAGCTGTCTTGCATCAGTGCCAAGACCCGTGTGCGGCGTTCTTCATCGCCCGTTGGCCAGATCAGGGTAAAGCCTTTGATCTCTCCATTGCGCAGGCCAACTTCGGTATGGCTGGTGATTTTTGCGTTTTCACCCGTCAGCAAAAAGCCCGATTTGTCGCGCTTGCGTTTGCCGTCGAGCGGAACGATTTCAAGCGTTTGCATGATCTCATAGAGGCCGTTCATGGTTTTGCGATCGCCCGGTTGGCTGATCAATAAAACCTGCGCACCGTCGACAACACCCGTCGCGTTCAACAAGGCAAATGGAGCTTCGTAGCGATCAAACGATACCGCTCCCATGGGCAATTGCATGGCAATCCCCGCACGCGGGTCACTGAACTCGGCCATGCCCATGCCATCGAGAATGGCGTTGTACTGGCGCAGCAATTCGGCGCGCTGCAGGGTGGTTAGAATACCGGTTTTTTCAAAACCGTTTTGAATTTGCCATTCGCCCATAGCGCGGCGGGTGCCCCGTCCAAAGGCTCCGTCAATGCCGGCCGTATAAACGCCGGCCCATTTCATGGCGATCTGCAAATCCTTGCGTTCGTCACGGGTCAGCTTGGCTTCGCTGGCACGAGCTTGGCGCGGAGTCTCTTCGACGATTTCGGGTTCAGGGGCCGGTTGTCGTGCGGCTTGCGGGGCAGGGGTTGCGGCTTCGAGCACAGTTTCGGCCACAGGTTCCGCCGGAATTTGAGCCGGTTCAGCTTGCGTCACCTCTGGTGTAGGGCGCGGCGTAAGTGTGGTCAGTGTCTGCGACCCAACCGGCCAAAACTGACGCCCATAGGCCCGCGGCACTTCGATATAGGCATCTGCCGGGATGAGGCGGCGGCGCTGCAGATCAAACAAAACGTCCTGCGCCTCGGTGCGGCTATAGGGGCCAAGCGCCACGCCATACCACCCGCCACCAAGCGAAAACCCGTTCACATCGGGCAATTTGCCTGCATAATCATTCACGCTGCTTTGCGCACCATTCAAAGAGGTGCGCGCCTCGATCTGGATGAAGACGGACTCGTCTTGCGCAAAGGCCACGCCCGCTGTCAGCACCAAGGCTGTCAGCCCTCCAATCAAACTCTTCTTCATTCGCAATTTAGACCCCGGGTCACAATCAATATCCTGTCCATTCAGGCATTCTTAGCAGATGCTTGCCCGGTTGCACGTCAAAAGTACGTGCGCGCCCGCAGCCAGAGTTGACCCCAGCCGCCAGCCCGCCTAATCAGGCGACACGTATGAACGCTCCGACAGACCAGGAATGATGTGATGGCCGAGACTTTGCCCAAACCAAGAAGCTTTCAGGAAATCATCCTGCGCCTTCAAACCTATTGGGCGTCAAAAGGTTGTGCAATTCTGCAGCCTTACGATATGGAGGTCGGGGCCGGAACCTTCCATCCCGCGACCACTTTGCGCTCGCTCGGATCCAACGCTTGGGCGGCTGCTTATGTCCAGCCGTCGCGCCGTCCGACCGATGGTCGCTACGGTGAGAATCCCAACCGCTTACAGCATTATTACCAGTATCAAGTCATCATCAAACCAAGCCCGCCCGATTTGCAGGCGCTTTACCTTGGCTCTCTCCAAGCGATTGGTATCGACATGGCTCTGCATGATGTGCGCTTTGTCGAGGACGATTGGGAAAGCCCAACACTGGGTGCGTGGGGCCTTGGTTGGGAAGTTTGGTGTGACGGCATGGAAGTGTCGCAATTCACCTATTTTCAACAGGTTGGCGGCCATGACTGCGCACCGGTATCTGGTGAGCTGACCTATGGTTTGGAACGGTTGGCGATCTATATCCTGGGTGTCGATCACGTCATGGACATGCCGTTTAACGACCCGACGTCGCCCAATCCGCTGACCTATGGTGATGTGTTCAAACAGACCGAACAGGAATATTCACGCTGGAACTTTGATGTGGCCGACACGGATGTATTGCTGCGCCATTTCGAAGAGGCCGAAGCCGAATGCGCCAAAATTCTGATGCAGGACCATGTCGACCCCAAAACCGGCAAGCGCATCATCATGGTCCACCCGGCCTATGATCAGGCGATCAAAGCCAGCCATATCTTTAACCTGCTCGATGCACGTGGCGTGATTTCGGTCACCGAACGTCAGGCCTATATCGGCCGAGTGCGTGCGCTGACCAAAATGTGCGCCGATGCCTTTGTGCTGACCGAAGCTGGTGGATTCGACCCAAGTGCCAATGGGGGGAATGCGGCGTGAACGCTGGCAAACTGATCGGTGGGGGAATCGTCGTGAGTGCTTTGGTTTTCGGGGCCGTTGTTTACTATATGCAGATCTA
Organism: Pelagimonas sp.; assembly: GCF_050633425.1. GTDB lineage: Bacteria > Pseudomonadota > Alphaproteobacteria > Rhodobacterales > Rhodobacteraceae > Pelagimonas. The sequence continues at coordinate 301,341 of NZ_JBOEGM010000013.1, forward strand.
TCACTTCTACGAAGAGGTGAAGGCCAACGGCACCGCTGATGTTGAAATGACCGTTATGGCATCCGGCACAGTTGAACCAATCCTCTATGAGGATTTCAAAGCAATTGACGCCGAAAGCTCGCCGATCCGCTATCGTGCTTGCTTCACCACGCCAATGTCTTTCCCGATGTTGACAGAAACCTATGAAAACTACGAAGGCGCGGTTCCCAAAAACGCCCCCGATTGGTTTGACTGTTTTGACGCGGCTGCCATTGGGGCCGAGATCGAGGCCGGTACGGCGCTGGTCTTTACCGGGCAGCGCAACTTTGAATGGGGCATCGACCGCGTGGTTGCCATCACCGATGATGGGCGCGGCTATGTCTGGCACGAGATTAATCAATGTGGTGATAAGGCCTATGACGGCTCACCACTGGGCAAAGATTGCCCGCCCCGAGACGGAGAATAACCCATGCCCGACTTATTGATCGAACTGTTTTCCGAGGAAATTCCAGCCCGTATGCAAGGCAAAGCGGCGGCGGACCTCCAGAAACTGGTCACCGACGGTCTGGTTGAGGCCGGTTTGACCTATGCGGGCGCGCGTGCCTTTTCGACACCGCGCCGGTTGACCTTGGCGCTGGATGGGCTGTTGGCCCAGTCACCAACTCTGCGCGAAGAGCGTCGCGGCCCCAAAGTCGGTGCACCGGACAAAGCGCTGGAAGGGTTCATGCGGGGGGCCGGGGTCACACGTGATCAGCTCGAAGAGCGTGAGGACAAAAAGGGTTCGTTTTTCTATGCCTGCGTTGTGACCGAAGGCCGCCCGGCGGCTGCGATCACCGCTGAGGTGCTTGAAAAAACTATCCGCAATTTCCCGTGGCCCAAGTCTATGCGCTGGGGCTCTGGCGCTTTGCGTTGGGTCCGTCCTTTGCATCGTATCACCTGCATTCTGGTTGACGAAGCCGGGACAGAGATTGTGCCTTTGGACATTGATGGCATCGTGTCTGGTCAGACCACCGAAGGCCACCGTTTCATGGGCGGCGAGCCGTTTACTGTGACCTCGTTTGAGGATTACGAAAGCCAGCTGAAACGCAACCGCGTTGTGCTCTCTGCGGATGAACGCGCCGAAGCGATTTGGAACGACGCGACCAATGCCGCCTTTGCGCTGGGCCTTGAGGTTGTGGAAGACAAGGGGCTGTTGCGTGAGGTTGCCGGTCTGGTCGAATGGCCAGTCGTGTTGATGGGCGACATCGACGATGAGTTTTTGGAGCTGCCGCCTGAGGTGCTTCAGACGTCGATGAAAGAGCACCAGAAGTTTTTCTCGGTGCGCAATCCCAAGACCGACCGGATCGAAAAATGGATCACCGTTTCCAATATCGAAACCGCTGATAATGGCGCGACCATCCTTGCTGGGAACCAAAAGGTTCTGGCGGCGCGTTTGGCGGATGCGAAATTCTTTTGGGAAAACGATTTGCGCGTTGCGCAGCGCGAAGGCTTGGGTGCGTGGACAGACCGTTTGTCCAACGTGACTTTCCACCGCGAGCTTGGCTCGCAATCAGCCCGGATTGATCGCATCGCCAAACTGGCACGGGCGCTTGCCCCTGCGGTTGGGGCCGACGCGGATTTGGCCGAACAGGCGGCGCGCGTAGCCAAGGCTGATCTCAGCTCTGAGATGGTCTATGAGTTCCCTGAACTTCAAGGGCTTATGGGGCGGTACTATGCCAAGGCTGCAGGCCTCCCGGATGAGGTCGCCAATGCCTGTGAAGAGCATTACTCGCCGCTTGGCCCGTCTGATGATGTCCCATCAGCGCCAGTCTCCGTTGCAGTGTCTTTGGCGGATAAGCTCGATACGCTCACCGGTTTCTGGGCCATCGACGAAAAACCCACCGGGTCCAAAGACCCTTACGCGCTGCGCCGTGCTGCGCTGGGTGTGATCCGGTTGGTGTTGTCCAATGGCGCGCGTTTGCATTTGGATCGCTTCATCGACGCACAGCTGGTGCGCCATGAACGCCATATCCAAAACGGTGCGGATCGTGTTGATCTCGAAGCTTTGGATTCACTGGTGGATGAAATCGCTGATCACGGCGTGTTTGGTGCTGCACTGCGCACTATTCTGGACCGCGTCAAGGGCGAAGGTGTCGAGGCCGAAGAAGGCACTGTTTTGCGCACCGTTGGTGACAAGGTTCCTGATTTGTCGACCGATCTGCTGGCGTTTTTCCATGATCGTCTCAAGGTGCACCTGCGTGACGAAGGCATCCGGCATGATGTCATTGACGCCTGTCTTGCGATGGAAGGCGGCGATGATTTGCGTCTGTTGGTCACCCGCGCCGAAGCGCTGGCTGCGTTTATGAAGACCGACGACGGTGTGAACCTCGTCCAAGGTTTCAAACGCGCCAATAACATCCTCTCACAGGCCGAGGAAAAGGATGGGGTTGAGTATTCCTATGGGGCGGATGTGAAATTCGCCGAGGATGACAGCGAAAAGGCGCTGTTTGCAGCTTTGGACGCGTCGGATGCCAAAATCGCCCCGGCGATGCAGGCCGAAGATTATGCCGCTGCAATGGAAGCCATGGCCGGTCTGCGCGCCCCGATTGATGCGTTCTTTGAGGCGGTTCAGGTGAATTCGGATAACTCCGTGGTGCGCCGCAATCGCTTGAACCTGTTGTCGCGCATTCGGGTGACATGCCTGCAAGTCGCCGATTTGACGAAGCTTGAAGGGTGATCATCAGTCCGGCCTCTTGAGGCCGGTGGTTTGTCCGGGGGACAAAGCATGGTGATCACGGGCGGAGCCTAATCATAACATGGGTCGCGCTTAGGGCGGCCGAAACAAATATGCGACGGTTTGGCAGAAACCCGATCAAAGCTCGAGATAGAGACAGGGCGGGGGCTTTCCCCGCCCTGTGACGTTTTAGGGGTTGTAAACAGTCCCGCTCGGCTTAGCGCAGGCAAGCCCCGGACCGCTTGCATTGGCGGGGACTGCCCGCTCTTGGGCTCGGCGCTTCTGTGATTACCCGCGCAGGGCGTGGTGCAGCAGGATCGGCACTGCCAGATCTTCTTCATCGTTCAGATGGCGCTCCAGAAAACCGCCGATGGCCTCTGCCGTTTCATGCAACACGCCTGCCTCATCATACATCTGAGCGGGTTCTAGCGTCGCCAGTTGCACCACCCGATTGCCTGTCTTGGCCAACCGATCCAAAAGCGCATCAAGCTCTTCGTGATCGCTTTCCAGCATCTCCAACCCACGGGCAAATCGCGGGTCTGCGGCCTCAAGTTCGGGAAAGAACGAACGATCCTCCCAGCCGTGATGCCCGTGCAGGTTGCCAATCAAAAGATTGCCAAAATGAGCCAAACGCCCAGTATAGACTTTGTCTTCAAGATCGTGATCCAAAAAGCTTTGTGTGTCTTCCTGCACCAATCTTGTTAGATCGCGGAACATTTGATGTGCGCCCATCCAATTCTGAATAGAGCGGGCGAAATTCGGATGGTCCTTCCAGCCATCGCGTGGAAGGGTCCGAAGCAAGGCCTGCATTTCGGTTGGCAGGCCTTTACGGGTTTTGATGTTGTATTGGGTCATGCCAACCCAGATAGGTGTGGGTTATAATATAACAATGACGCATCCGTGCACAGAGTTGGGGCGCAATCGCACCAACTAGCGGCGGAAAATTCCGATCAATGACCGCCATTGCCCCAATGCCATCCCGCTCAGGATCAACACAAGCGCGACAAAGAATTGCCATGGCAGCTCCTCACCCAGCAAAAATGCGCCATAGATCATTGCCCAGATTGGCACCTGATAATTCACCAGCGTCATAAATACCGATCCGGCGCTTTTGATCACCCGGATGCGCAAAAGGTTCATTGCGGCCGTTTGCATCAACCCGAGCATCAAGATCGCCCCGCCGGGGCGGATGCCTTGCCAGTCTGGCACGCCTTCGATCCACAACATCAATGGGATCAATACAACCGCTCCGACCGCCATGGTGAGGGCCGTTAGGGTGAGCGGCGCAACAGGTGGGCAATTGCGTGTCAGGATTGATGATACCGAGTAACAAAACGCGGCCGCCAGGCAGGCAAGCTGTGCCAAGGGAGCGGTGGATTGACCAAGCTCTAACACCCCCGGACCGATCAGGACCAAAGCGCCACAAAAGCCGACGACGACACCAACCGCGCGCCGGAGGATCATGCGCTCGTCACCCCAGAAATGCGCCAGAACCAAGACCATTAAGGGAATGGTCGCCATCGCCAATCCGCCAAAGCTTGAAGGGACATGTTGCAAGCCCCAGCTCAGAAGCAAAAACGGCACGGCAGTGCTGAGCAAACCCAAGGTGATGATAGAGCGCCAAAGGCCGGGTTGTGGTGCGGGAAGGCCCTGACCGGCCAAAGGCATCGCGATCAGCAACACCAGCGCGCCAAGGCTTGTGCGCGCCGTGGCAACGGTGATTGGCCCATACCCTTCGAGAGCGACCGACATGAACATGAAGGCGCTGCCCCAAACGAGGGCGAGAATGCAGATAGAGAGCCAGTCGGTGCGTGTCGCGGTGTCGATCATAGGGCCTCAAAATGTTCATTTATTGCGATACGCCAGATATCGTGCGCGAACCTGGGGGTGGAGCTGTGTTCCATGTGTCCGATTGCGCTCTTCTGGCTGCGAGTAAGCTTTTTGAAATCCGTTGGCCAACGCGCCAAGGACCTTCGAAACAGCTCCAAGGCTTCTTGGCTGTTGCCAAGTTCGGCATGCGCGATGGCGCGGGATCTCAATACCTTGTTTTTGCCCTTGGCTCTCTTGTGATCCGCGGGCGGGAGGACGTTATGAACGATCTTCGCTCTGGCATCGCTGCGATCACAGTAGTCCAAGCGCTCTTTGGGAGGCAGCTTAAGGTTGGAGCAATTCGTGTCGAACCAAGCAAACTGGGCCAAGTAAAGCCAAAGACCTAGGAAACCGATCGGGACCGAAAATAAAATTAATTTGGCAAGCTTGTCAGCGTGCAGCTCACGATCGCGTTCTGAATACATTTGGCACGTCCACAAAACAAAAAGGGTGCCCCAATCTCTAGGGCACCCCTTGTTTGACTAGGTTACGGTTCAAACCGCAAGACGCTTAGTTGCGCTCTTTGTCGACCATTTTGCCAGCAGAGATCCACGGCATCATGCCGCGCAGTTTTTCGCCGGTGGCTTCGATCTGGTGCTCGTCGTTGTGACGGCGGGCGGCTTTGATGGTTGGCTGACCAACCGCATTTTCCAGCATGAAGTCACGTACGAACTTGCCGTCCTGAATATCGGTCAGAACGTCTTTCATGCGGGCTTTGGTTTCGTCGTAGTTGAGGATACGTGGGCCGGTGACATACTGGCCGTATTCCGCAGTGTTGGAGATCGAGTAATCCATGTTGGCGATGCCGCCTTCATAGATCAGGTCAACGATCAGCTTCACTTCGTGCAGGCATTCGAAATAAGCCATCTCAGGGGCGTAACCCGCTTCGACGAGTGTTTCGAAACCACAGCGGATCAGTTCAACCAGACCGCCACACAGAACCGCCTGTTCGCCGAACAGATCGGTTTCACATTCTTCGCGGAAGTTGGTTTCGATGATGCCCGAGCGGCCGCCACCGATGGCGGAGCAATAGGACAGGCCGATTTCCAGCGCTTTGCCGGTTGCGTCGCGATCAACGGCAACAAGGCAAGGCACGCCGCCGCCTTTGGTGTATTCGCCGCGCACGGTGTGACCGGGGCCTTTGGGGGCCATCATGATCACGTCGATGCCTTCTTTGGGCTCGATCAGACCAAAGTGAACGTTCAGGCCGTGGGCAAATGCGATGGCAGCGCCTTCACGGATGTTGTCGTGGACGTATTTCTTGTAGGTTTCGGCCTGTAGTTCGTCGGGCATTGTGAACATGATCACATCGGCCCAAGCGGCGGCTTCGGCGATACCCATTGTCTTAAGGCCTTCGCCTTCGGCTTTTGCAATCGAAGGAGAACCTTCGCGCAGCGCAACAACAAGGTTCTTCGCGCCACTGTCGCGCAGGTTCAGCGCGTGGGCGTGGCCTTGCGAGCCGTAGCCGAGAATGGCAACTTTTTTGTCTTTGATGATGTTCACGTCGCAATCGCGGTCGTAGTAAACGCGCATGATGATAATCCTTATCAGCGTGGTGTTGTTTGGTTGAGGGCCACAATAGGGAGTTTCCAGTGGTGAAAACGGCAAAGCGCATAGGAATTTGCGATTTAACGGAGTTTTCATTCGTTTTTTCAGATGATATGTGAGTTTTCATGCTTGATGACACTGATCGGCGCATTCTGCGCTACTATCAATCCGATCCCGAGGCCCCCGCCGCACGGTTGGCCGAATCCGCCGGTGTGACGGCCACGACGCTATCGCGTCGGTTGGATCGGATGCGTGATACGGGTGTTCTTAAAGGCGTGCGCAATGTGATCAACTGGCCCGCGCTTGGCTATGAGGTTGAGGTGTCCTTGCGCGTCACGCTAGACAAAACCGAGGCTCGCGCCTTTGATGAGTTCATCCCGGCGGCGCGTTTGGTGCCCGAAGTCATTGAAATTCAAACCTTCCTCGGACAAGTCGATGTGCGCTTGTCGGTGATTGCCCGCGACATGGCGCATTATCAACAGCTCTATCGCGACCAACTTTTGGTGCTGCCTCATATCAATGACATCGAAGCGCTTATGCAGGTCGCGCGGGTCAAGGGCCATGAGGCACTACCAATATGATGGGGCCAATATGATTGATCTTGATGAAACGGATCGGGCTTTGATCAGGGCGCTGGCCGAAGACGCGACCCGCAATGCCGGTGCCTTGGGGCGTGATTTAGGCCTGTCGCAACCGGCCTGTTGGCGCCGTATCAAGCGCCTCAAGGAGGCGGGGGTGTTTCGGGGTACCCGGCTTGAGGTGGATGCCGCCGCCTTGGGGTTTGGCGTTACGGTCTTTTTGGGGGTGAAACTTGCCACCAAGGGACGCGTGTCTTTGGAAGACTTTGAGCGCGCCGTCACTGCCATCCCCGAAGTGCAAACCGTGGAACATGTGCTTGGGCTTTATGATTATCGCCTGCGCGTCGTCGCCCGCGATATTTCCGACTTTGAACGGGTGCTGCGCCGCCGTGTGATGACCTTACCGGGGTTGGGCAATGTTGAGGCAAATGTTTTGCTCAGTGAAGAACGTCGCCCCGGACCAATCTGAGCCTCTGCGATCCCCCTTTGATCCCGTGCCAAGCTGCGCTAGGCATGATCCCAACAAATCAGGAGAACATCATGGCGTTGCTCGAAAACGTGGACCCCAACGGGCTCGAAGAATTTTCGGTCGTGTTTACCGACCGCTCGCTCAATCATATGTCGGCGGCGTTTCAGCAGGTGATGCGCGACATTTCGGGCATGTTGAAGGAGGTCTATAAAGCCGACGCAGTGGCTTTGGTTCCCGGTGGTGGGACATTTGGGATGGAGGCCGTAGCCCGTCAATTTGGTCGTAATGCTGATGTCCTCGTTGTGCGCAACGGTTGGTTTTCTTTCCGTTGGAGCCAGATTTTTGACGCTGGCGGCTTTGCCGATACAACCGAGGTTCTCAAAGCCCGTCGGTCGGGCAATGGCGTTGATGCGCCTTTTGCACCGGCCCCCATCGAAGAGGTTGAGGCCAAAATAGCCGAGGCAAAACCGGATCTGGTCTTTGCCCCGCATGTGGAAACATCGTCGGGGATGATCTTGCCCGATGAGTATATTACCCGGATGGCCACCGCTGCGCACCAGGTCGGGGCCTTGATGGTGCTGGATTGTATTGCCTCGGGCTGCGCTTGGGTCGACATGGCGGCGACGGGTGTCGATGTTTTGATTTCTGCGCCGCAAAAGGGCTGGTCCTCAACCCCCTGCGCCGGGTTGGTGATGATGTCGGAGCGCGCGGTCGCCCGTCTGGAAGAAACAGCGTCGGATAGCTTTGCCGTTGATCTCAAGAAATGGCACAGCATCATGGCCGCCTATGAGGGGGGCGGACATGCGTATCACGCCACCATGCCGACCGAGGGCCTGCAAATGTTTCGCGACGCGATGATCGAAACCCGCGACTATGGGTTCGATAAACTGCGCGAGGCACAGTTTGATCTAGGCAACAAAGTGCGGGCTGTTTTGGCAGACAAGGGTATTCGGTCTGTTGCTGCAGAGGGGTTTGGTGCGCCGGGTGTCGTGGTGAGCTATACCAGCGACCCTGAGGTGCAATCGGGCCGGGCTTTTGCCGCGCGTGGCATGCAAATTGCCGCTGGCGTGCCGCTGCAATGTGACGAAGGTGACGGGTTTTCGACCTTCCGCCTTGGGTTGTTTGGGCTGGACAAGCTTTATGATGTTGATGCGACCGTGGCGCGCTTGCGGAGCGTTCTGGACGAGGTTCTGTAAAACAGTTGGGGGGTGCCCAGTGCCCCCCGGTGTCGCCAATCGCGATTATCAGCCCTTGGCACCAAGGCCCAGTTGCATCAGGGTTTTACGAACCGGTTTTACACTATAGAGCGCATTGAGGGCCGCGGCACGGCTGTCGCGCAGCAAAGGGTTCGACAGCATCGAAGTTTTGTTGAGCACCGTAATTCCGGCCACACGGGCACGGATGTCGGTGATACGCGCACGGTGATAGGCGTCCAGCATGGCGCGGTCGCCCAAGGTTGACGGGCTGGCAACGGCGAGATCGCGCAGGGCGGTGATATCCTTGAGGCTCATGTTGAGCCCCTGCGCCCCAATCGGCGGCACCACATGGGCCGCTTCGGCAACCAAGGCTATTCTCTGGCCACATAGAGGATCGGCCTCTTGGGCAATGATTGGCCAAATCGTCCGCTGTGAGGCAATTTTGAGCGGGCCGAACAAGTGGCAAGACCGGACGGACATCGCCTCTTCGAGTTCGGCATCTGGCAGCGCCATCAACGCTTGGGCTTTGGGCCCTTCTTCCATCCAGACTACCGCCGATGAGGGGCGCCCTTGATGATCCGGCAGCGGCACCAGTGTAAACGGTCCGCCGGTGCGGTGAATTTCGGTCGAAACATTGTCGTGGGGAATAGGATGCGTGACCGCAAAGGCCAGCGCCTTTTGCCCAAATCCGGTGGTTTTCACGTCGATACCAGCGGCCTTGCGCATCGGAGAATGGCGGCCATCTGCGGCAATCAGCAAACGGCTGCGCAGGCGGCTCCCATCGGAGAGACCAACGCGGGCTTCACCCTCGCGGGTAAATAGCGTCGTGGTTGCGGTGCCGGGGCGAAAATCGACGCGATCAAGCGCCTCAAGTTGGGCGGCCATCTCACGGCGCAACAACCAATTGGGCAAGTTCCACCCAAACGGGCGGTCGGAAATGTCAGAGGCATTGAAATCTTTGGTCACCCGAGGCTCGGGCTCTGGGCCGCCCGCATCGACAATCCGCATGGTTTGCAAGGGCATGGCGTGATCCGCCAACCGGGCCCACAACCCGATTTCCTCCAGAAAGGCCTGAGCAGGTTGCAAAAAGGCGGTGGTCCGAAGATCTGCGCCAGCAGCGTCGCGATCCGTGACTGGCGGGGTCGGATCAACGCAAAGGACAGAAAAACCGGCCTGCGCAAAGGCGGCAGTTGCCGTTAACCCGGCAATTCCGCCGCCTGAAATGACGATATCGTAATCCATGGCCTGTCTCGATTTTTGAACATCTTGCCCTGTTCATTTAGGGCAAGGGTTTTCAAAATACCATGCGGCCAATTGCGGTCGGTCAGCCGCCGACCATGATGATCACCAAGACCACAAAAATCACGGGCACCAGTGTCAGAGCCGTCATGGACAGGCCGACCAATCCAAAGAGCGCTGTGTTCATGGCAAGCACCGCAACCAGTATCAAAGCGATCAGCAGCGCCCACTTTTCGGTGGCTATGGTTTTGTCTTCAACAGCGGCGGGTGAAACAGTTACGTCGGTCATGAGGGCTCCAGTGGTTGTGCGCCGTCATAGGGCAGTTTGCTGCGCCGCGGCATTGGCAAATAGTCGCATTGGACATATCGACCATGTCTATGGGCTGTTAGGTCAGCTTCTCCAGAAAGCCGTTGAGATCATCTGTATGATGGTGGATATGGGGTGCTGGTTCGGGAATGGGGGCCACATGTACCGTACGCAAACCCATCGCGTGAGGGGCGGCAAGGTTGCGCGGATCATCTTCGAACATGGCGGCGCTGTCAGGGTCTAAACCATCCAGAGCAAAGACTGTCTCAAAAGCCTGAGTGTCCGGTTTGGGCGCGTAATCTGCATGCTCAACCCCATAGATTTCATCAAAAGCCGCACTCAATCCGCGTGCTTCCAGGACGCGCGCGGCATAAGGCGCGCTGCCATTTGTGTAAACGATGCGGCGACCGGGCAATTGCGCAATCAAACGCGCGAGATAGGGATCGGGTTCCAGTACGTCGAATGAAATATCATGCACCTCATGCAGGTATGCGTCGGGTTCAATGTCATGTTCGCGCATCAAACCAGCCAATGTTGTGCCATGATCACGCCAGTAGTCTTGCCGCAACTGATCGGCCCTTGCCTTGTTTACACCCAAGGCCCGCATCACAAAGTCGGTCATCTTGACTTCAATTTGTGGAAACAGCTTTTGGCTTGGTGGATACAAGGTGTTGTCGAGGTCAAACACCCATGTGCGGATATGATCAAAATGACGCTTTGGCATGTTGCCCATGTAAGGCACCCAAGCGGATCAGGCAATGCACGGCTTGAAACTTGGGGCAGGGGGCGGTTAACGTTGCGAGACGTCAAAGGGAGAGGCGAAATGAGCCAGGGAAAAATCGGGCATGTCAAAAGCAATAAGGACGCCTATACCCTGATCCTTGAGGCGATCGACAGCGGGGATTATCGCCCTGGCGACCGATTGGTCGAAAGTGAATTGGCCGAAAGGTTCAAAGTCTCGCGAACCCCGATTAGGGAAGCCTTGCAACGCCTTGAAACACAATCTCTTTTGGCGCGGGATGGTCGATCATTGATTGTGGCCTCGTTGGACCATAATCAAATGGCCGAGCTTTATGCGGTGCGCACAGAATTGGAAGGGTTGGCGGCACGCCTTGCGGCGCGTCATGCAACCGAAGAAGAAGTGCAAGTGCTGCGTGAAATGGTCGAAGATGATCGTGAATTGATGGATGATCCGCAGGCTTTGGCCCGCGCAAATCGCCGCTTTCACACCATGATCCACAAGGCTTCTCACAACCGGTTTTTGGTACAGCAGCTTGATTTGGTGCATCGGTCTATGGCGTTGATGGCGACGACATCCTTGGCGGCAGAAGGCCGGGGGGAAGATGCAATGTCAGAGCATCAGGCGATTGTCGACGCCATCGCGAAACGGGATGAAGATGCAGCCTACAAGGCGCTTCGCGATCATATTTCTGTGGCGTTTGTGACCCGTCTCAAACTGGATGCAAGCCAGCAAATGGACTAGCCACCCTTAGCTATGATCCATATCTGACCCGGGTTCGTCCGGGGCGGAATGGCCGTGTTCCGTTTTGTCCCAATAAAACGGTTGGGTGATGGTTTCCCAAATCCCCTTGTAGGCGGCAAATGTGCCAAGCGGAAAATAGGCAAACAAGGTCGGCACCCAGGGGATCAGCCGGCGATGAGGGCTTCGCGAAATCGCGGCAAACCCGATCAAGATGGTGATCCCTTCTGCCATAAGGAACGTCCCGGTCAAAATTTTAGCCTGATTGCCATCCAAAACCCCGTTTAGGGGATGCGGCAAGCCAAACAGGATCAGCCAAAAAGACCACAGAACAGGGGCCAAGGTAAACTGTACCAGCGTTGTCAAAAAGATCAGTTGTACGCCGGTAAACTTCCAAAACCCCAAATCTTTCCATAGCTTAATCGGGTTTCTCGTATGGACCCACCACGTGATCCCGTAGCCTTTGAGCCAACGTGACCGTTGTTTGATCCATGGCCAAAATCTGTTATTAGCCTCTTCCCGGGTTACGGTTTGGATCAGCTCGGTGCGAAAGCCATGACGGGCAAGTCGTATGCCCAGATCGGCATCTTCGGTGACATTATGAGCATCCCAGCCGCAGACCTGTTCAAGCACATGACGGCGTAAGAAAACCGTTGTTCCCCCCAATGGCACAGCAAATTTCAGCCGTGACAGGCCGGGTAGTAACACGCGGAACCAGCTGGCATATTCAACGGCAAAACACCGCGAAAGCCAATTGGCGCGCGGGTTGTAAAAATCAAGAATGCCCTGCAAACAGCCCACATCATCGGGGGCGTTGGCAAAGTGATCGACCACTTTGTTGATTTGATCCGGGGCGGGCGCGTCTTCGGCGTCGTAAATGCCAACAATCTCGCCTCGGGTGAAACGAAAGGCATAATTCAAGGCCCGTGGCTTGGTCATCACGTCGCCGGGGGGAACTTTGATTGTGCGAATCCAAGGCGGCAGTCTGGTCCGCGACAGGGTGTCCAGCGTGGTTGTGTCACCTTCTTCGAGGACCAAAACAATATCGAGCAGGGATTTTGGATAGGTCAAACGTGACAGTCGCGCGACCAAACTTCCAGCGATCTGTTTCTCGCGAAACAGGGGGACCAGAATAGACACTTGGGGCGGGTTTTCAGGAAGGATTGGCGGTTTTAGGGTTTGCCTTTTGGGAAGCGCCAGAAACGCCGCAACTTTGAGCCCTTGGGCGAGAACCAGCGATGTCATGGCCAAGGTCAATGCGCAGGCGAAAAAGACAACCGGTTGCCAATACAGAAAAGCCATACAGAGCGCGGCGGCTAGGAGCGACAGATAGCGCGCACTCTTGGTGCTGCTGCTGAGATCACGGCAACTGGCCTCATCAGGGACCCAGGTTTCAGCTTGACGCGCCAGGGCATCCCCATGCCGGGCCGCAATTTCAGCGTGAATGTCGCCCTCAAGCGTCAGGGCCATCATCACCGGGCCGATTCCGGGGGGGAGCTCAGGCAGCAGGGCGTCAAACCGTTCCGGCCGGGACGTCGCCAAAACCAAAGTTTCGCCTATGCGCATCCAAGGATACACACCTTTTTCAAGGCAAAACGCAGCGGGCAATACAGTTGCCATCGCCTCAGACGGGGGATGCACATCGCGGCGCAAAGCCATCGCGCCATAGTGCTGGGCCTGCGCCTCAAGCACAGATTCGCGCGATAAGATCGCCTCGGCGGCGACCACATGTTCAAGCGGTTGGTGAAGCCTTTCCGCTTCGACCATCGCACCAAGCATCACGCGCGGTGTGATGTGGCCACTATCCATCAGGATATGACTAACCGGTTGGCCGCGTTTGCTGCCTGCTTGCTTCAGCAAGCGTTCCGCCATGTCCAGACGTTGCGTGCTCATAGTCCCACTGCTCAAAAGGTTGGCAGCAAAATGGCACGTAAAGCCTTAATAGATGGTTAATTTTTGGTGCTTGCCCTTAGGACATTGAGGCTGCAAATCGCTCAAAAAGGTAAAAACTGTCTTGAGGGCCCGGCGACGCTTCAGGGTGCTGTTGCACCGAGAACACAGGCCGATCTTGCAACTTGATTCCGCAATTCGAACCGTCAAACAAGGACACATGGGTTTCGATCACACCGTCAGGCAATGACTGGGCATCAACCGCAAAACCATGGTTCATCGAGGTGATTTCAACCTTGCCCGTCGCGTTTTCCTTCACCGGGTGGTTGGCCCCATGATGGCCGTGGTTCATTTTGATAGTCTTGGCACCAAGCGCCAGCGCCAACATCTGATGACCAAGGCAAATCCCAAAGATCGGCAGTTGCGTCTTGTTCAGCAATTCTTGGATCATTGGCACCGCATATTCGCCAGTCGCCGCCGGATCGCCGGGGCCGTTGGACAAAAACACACCATCTGGCTCGTGGGCCATGATCTCATCGTAGGTTGCCGTCGCAGGCAAAACCATCACGTCACACCCCGCAGAGGCCAAGCACCGCAGGATATTGCGTTTGGCCCCAAAATCCAGCGCGACCACCTTGTGTTTGGCATCCTTTTGGCGCGCAAAACCGTCTGGCCAAGCCCACCGCATTTCATCCCAACGATAGCTTTGCGCACAGGTTACTTCCTTGGCCAGATCAACACCTTCAAGACCGGCAAAGGCCCGCGCCTTGGCCACCAAGGCTTCGATGTCGAAATTTCCGTCTGGATCATGGGCCAACGCAACATGCGGGGCACCTTGTTGGCGAATGGCACGGGTCAACCGGCGGGTATCGACGCCACCAATGGCAATCCGCCCGCGTGAGGCCAGCCAATCCGACAGTTCAGACACCGCGCGCCAGCTTGAGCTTTGTGTCGGAGCCCATTTGACAACCATGCCTTCGGCGACCGGTTCACCGGTCTCGTCATCTTCGGGGGTGGTTCCGGTGTTGCCGATATGCGGGAAGGTAAACGTCACGATCTGGCCGGCATAAGACGGATCGGTCATGATTTCCTGGTATCCGGTCATCGCAGTGTTGAAGCACAATTCCGCGGTGGTTTGTCCGGTCGCGCCAAACCCCTGTCCCATGAAAATGGTTCCATCAGCAAGCGCAAGGCATGCGGTTGGCTTGGTCTGGGCAGCAGACATGTTGTTTCTCCGAATATAGGCAAATTGGGCGGAAACTACGGCGCGGCGCAAGCGGGGTCAAGGGGGGAGTTGAAATGAATAGTTGTTTAAATTCAGCGCATTAGCCATTGTGTGCAAGCTGTTGCCATGAGGGGAGGCTTGGGGTAGGTTTCAATCTTGGGCCAGAAACTTGGGCCAGACATTGGGGACGAGATAGCTCATGGAACTGCGTGCACGCGTTATGGCGTCGATAAAGCAAGCAATGAAGGACAAGGCGACAGCCCGTCTTTCAACGCTCAGATTAATCAGTGCGGCGATTAAGGATCGCGATATTGCCGCACGGGCCGAAGGAAATGACGACGGGGTCGATGAGACCGAAGTGTTGGCAATCCTTGGCAAAATGGTCAAACAGCGTCGCGAAAGCGCCCGGACTTACGAAGAAGGCAACCGCCTTGATCTGGCCGAGCGGGAGCTGGCTGAGATCGAAGTGATCGAAGAGTATTTGCCCAAAGCACTCAGCAGCGCCGAGGTCGACAAGGCCGTTGCTGACGCTGTCTCAGAAGTCGGGGCAGAATCGATCCGCGACATGGGCCGTGTCATGGGCGCGCTCAAGGCAAAATACACCGGGCAAATGGATTTTGGCGCTGTTGGCCCCAAAGTCAAAGACCGCCTGTCTGCCGGGTAAGCCTTGCAATGAAAGTCCTGCCGGATGATTTCCGGCAGGTCATTCTGGCAAACAGGTCATTCTGGCAAACCTGATTACGGTTGGGGAAACCCTTCGGCGATCTCGGCCAATTCGCTGGGGTCGTCAATGCGAAAGCGCTCAACAAAGCGGGTCTTAAACCCAACCCGACCGCGCCGCGCGCCAAAATTCTCACCATGATTGAGCACATAAAGCACCGCCGGGCGTGATAGGGGCGCAAGCCCATGGCCAGCCAATTCTGCGAGATAGGGAAACATCCGGTGTTCATGCGCCGTCATCGCACGCAAAAACGCAGTGCTTTGGGGCATCTCAGGGTCATAGGCAATCGCTGCGCATGACCCACACAGTTTCCAAAACGGTTTGCGCAGTGGCTCTTTGAAGGTTGGCGCATCTGCCAGTGCGATCACACCGGTTCCCGCATCCATCACATAACCCGCTTCAACCAAATACCCACCCGGCGCTTGCCGTGTCAGCATTTCGCCGACGACACCCTGGCGCAACAGATCATCGGCGTCAAAGCTCATGACATAACCGGGAGCGAGGTTCATTTCAGGCAGGTGATCGCACAGCGCCGCCAGTTTGCGCCATTTGTCATTGCCAGGTTCGGGATCATCAAACGGCAGATAGGTGATGCGTGGATCATCTGGCAGGGCGGGGCTTTCCTGACAGCAAACCACAACATTCCAATGCGGATTGTCCTGCGCCAGAAAACATCGCAGCGTTGCGTCGAGACGTTCAACCACCGCAGGCCAATCTCCGACGTGATGCGGTCCAACCAGCGGCACAAGAAACGTCACCTGTTTGCGCTGTTTCGGCACGTGATGCGCATCCTCTGCCCGCAATTCAAGCGCGGCGATTTCGCTTTCGACCGGGTTCATCCTTATCACCAATGGGGTCAATCCAAGCGATGCCGCCAGTTTCAACCCAAAACGATGGGCCTTTGATGTCGCCGGGGCCTGAGCCATTCTTCACCCTTCTGATCGGGACTGCGCCATCAGGCGAATCCGCTCGCTAAGTTCAGCGTATAGTGCTGTCCTCTCGTCTTCGCTCAGAAACGCGCCAAGCTCAACCTCTCGGCCGCCACCTTTTAGGGTTACATAGTTTGGGACCGGGCCGCCGGTCGGATGCAGGGACAGTTTGACCCAATAGGTCTGGGCTTCCCAGCTTTGAACCGCCCCTTTTGTCGGGTTATGTGTGAGGCGCGTGAGATCGGGTGTCAGGGTCAACACCTCGATAACCTGGCGATCCAAGCGGTTCTTGCGCAGCGCATAATAAAGCGCTCCCGTCGCCGCCACCATAAACGGCAACAGCCCCCAAAACAGTCGCGTCCCCAAGACTGCAAAAAGCGGCATCATCGCAAAGGTGAAAAAGCCAAGAACCATGGCGGCAAAACCTTCTGGTTTTAGCGCGTTATAGGGCCACAGATGCAGCTCGGCAGTGTCAGTGTCAGCAGGGGAGGTGGTCCAGCGATAAGGCATGGACCCGAAATTAGTACATCCACCCTAGATGTTAAGGGACAAGGTGCCGCGCCTTGTCCCTTTGTTCGTCTCAAAAACCGCATATTATCCGCCGCAGGCCGCACCAAACTGTTCAACAAACAGCAAATCCCAGCTGCTGCCATAGCCCTGATACATCATTTCGGCCATATCTGCGTATCCTTCCCAATTGTGGTGTTTCAGCTCAACTTTGGTGCTTGTCGCATCCACCGGGGTAAAGGTGACGTCCACATGCCCGGTTTTGTCTTCGGGCAGACCCATGTGAAAGGTCATTTGCAAGAAGGCATGCGGCTCGAATTTGATAAAGGTGCCCCAATGCCATTCCTCATCGTCTAGTGCGGTTTCAACAATCCGGCCACCTTCGCGCGCGTCTACCTCTAGCTTTTTGGCCGGTCCACCCGCGCGCATCAACGACATTGATCGCTTGTCGAGCGGCCACCAACTGGCCATATCCACAAAGATTTCAAAGGCTTTGTCCTGTGGGCAGGGGACAGTGATGGTTTTGATAATGGGCTCTAGCATGGTTGGTCCTTTCAAGTGGGGATGGGTCAATTGGGCTGTGTGCGGCGGCGAACTTCTGCACCATAAGCCCCCAAAGCATCACCCCAGAATTGATCGAGATAGCTGCGCAAGGCCTCAAGCCCGGCGGTGTTGAGACGGTAAATCCGCCGTGTTCCTTGTGGTTCTGCGCTCACCAATTGGGCATCGCTAAGCACCTTGAGATGCTGGCTTACGGCGGGGCGGCTGATCGGTTGGGTTTTGGCGAGGTCAGCAACGCTGCGCGGCTGGGCGGCCACGGCCTCAAACAAGGCGCGCCGTGTAGGATCCCCCAGTGCCGTGAGTGCTTTGTGGGAAGGTGATATTACGTAAGTCATAACTTACCGTAAGTCGTAACTAACGGATGAGTCAAGGCAAAAGAAAACCCCGGTTGCTGGCTCCGAGGTTTTGAAGATCATCGCAACCGCCACAAATGCGACAGGCCTTATTTAGGGGGCTGGCTCCAGGTGTTTCCGGCGGCAATCCACGCTTTGTAGGCTTCTCTGTAGTCTTCAAGTTCAGGTCGGGGCAGGGGCTGGCGCGGATCCCCGGCGAGCGTATAGGCCATGCCTTCGATATACCATTTCGGCAAAGTATAACTGGTTGCGCGGATACCAAAGCGTTCGGCTTGCAGGTGATGGATCATCTCATGACGCAGCGTGTACCCATGCCAACCATCTTCGCGGATCAGAATGCCATAGGTGCCCAAGGTCAAAGCCTGACTGTGATCCTCGCCAAATTGGGCGGAACAGGCTTTGGTCGAACAAAACAACATCCTTGGGGGGGCTTTGAAAGGTACCAGCTGGGCTTGAACGGTGCGCGCTGCTTGCGCATACAACGCTTCGGCCTGTGCTTTGCGACCCGTATCCTCAAGGCAAATCGTGGCGCTGACACAGGTCATGCCATATTGTTCAGGCGCAAGGATGCGCCCGGCTTTGTCGGGGCTGCAAGCGGACAGTCCAGCCAAAGCACCGATGCAAGAGGCAAGAATGATCGGAACAACGCGCATGGCGACAAACCTTTGTTTTGGATTCGTATCATCACCTTCGGGGTCCAAACCTACAAGGTGCGACCTCTGACATGTTGTCGTCAAATGCGCGCAACGGCGCTTGGGGCTCTGTCGAGGGGGACTGAGGTGGGGGCATTGATACGCTGAGCGATACGCTGTGCGCCCCGTCTTTTTGGTATGGGGCCGAAGTCGTTGGCGTTGCGCGGAAATCTTGCAATGCAATTGCAATGCGACTATCGCGACAGAATGCTGACCTTTGCCGCTGCCGTCTTTTTCCTCATCATCACACCGGGTCCCGGTGTCTTGTCGACCGCCGGAGTCGGGGCGGGCTTTGGTTTTCGCGCCGGTACGCGCTATGTCGGTGGCTTGTTCTTGGGGACAAATCTGGTTGCTCTGGCGGTGGTCAGCGGGTTGGCAACCCTGCTTCTGGCTGACCCTCGTTTGCGGACCGTTTTCTTTGTGGCCTCATTTGGATATCTGGCGTTTCTCGCACTTCGGATTGGGTTTGCGGGCAAACGTCTTGCCTTTATCGAGGCGGCGCGTCCACCGGGCATGCTTGGCGGGATCATGCTGCAGATTATCAACCCCAAAGCCTATGCGGTAAACACAGCCATGCTCACCGGTTTCGCTTTTCTTCCGAGTAATTATGCGTTGGAGGTCGGGTTGAAATTCCTGATCATGAACGCGATTTGGATCCCGATCCACTTCTTGTGGTTATGGGCAGGGGTGTCGCTTCATCGGCTGAACCTGTCCGAGCGCAACCAATCGCGCATCAATATTGCGATGGCTGTGACGATGATGGCCGTTGTTGTGCTGGCCGCGTTTGGGCCACGCTAGGCCCGTCACCCCAAGCAGACCCCAGTCAGTCCTGGCCAAAATCCGGCAATGCGCTACGCCCCCAAGACTGGTCGTTCCAGACGGAGAACTGCATCGGAGGAGGGGGAACCGCCACGGCGGCACTCTGGGTAGGACAGAGACCTTGGACCACGTCTTTTCCTAAGTTGGACTGGAGTAGGGCGGCGCGATGAGCCTGCTGCCCTTAGATCGGTCCATGAAAAAAGGCCCCACCAATTTGGCGGGGCCTTTTCTAAATCATGATCGGTTTACTGCGCCAAATCAGTGAGAGGGAGCTTTGTCCCAATCTTCCTGCTTTGGCAGCTGCTCGAACGTGTGCTCGGGCGGAGGCGATGGCAGGGTCCATTCAAGAGTATCTGCATACTCGTTCCATGGGTTGTTCTCAGTGGCTTTGGCACCGGCACGCAGGGCGTAGATGATGATACCAAAGAACAGCAGGAATGAAGCAAAGGACAAGAACGCACCCAGCGACGACCAGTAGTTCCATGTGGCAAATGCCTCAGGATAGTCGATGTAGCGGCGCGGCATGCCTTGGCGACCCAAGAAGTGCTGCGGGAAGAATGTCAGGTTGGCCCCGATGAAGAACATCCAGAAATGGATGTGACCCAGCTTTTCGGAATACATCTTGCCGGTCATTTTCGGGAAGTAGAAGTAGACCCCCGAGAAGATGGCAAAAACCGCACCCAATGACATCACGTAATGGAAGTGTGCAACCACGTAGTAGGTGTCGTGGTAGCCACGGTCCACACCAGCTTGTGACAGAACAACGCCAGTCACGCCGCCAATGGTGAAGAGCATCAGGAAGCCCAGTGCAAACATCATTGGTGTTTTGAATTCAACCGAACCGCCCCACATGGTGGCAATCCAAGAGAACACTTTCACACCTGTTGGCACCGCGATGACCATGGTCGCCAGCATGAAGTAGGACTGCTGCTGCAGGCTCATCCCGACGGTGTACATGTGGTGCGCCCACACAACAAAGCCCAAGGCACCAATCGCGATGATCGCCCAAACCATTGGCAGGTAGCCAAAGACCGGCTTGCGCGAGAAGGTCGCGATCACGTGGGAGATGATCCCAAAGCCCGGCAGGATCACGATGTAAACTTCGGGGTGACCAAAGAACCACAGGATGTGCTGGTACAGAACTGGATCACCGCCACCGGCAGGATCAAAGAAGGTGGTGTCAAAGTTACGATCGGTCAGCAACATGGTGATCGCGCCCGCCAGAACTGGCAACGACAGCAGGATCAACCAGCTTGTGACAAAGATCGACCATGAGAACAGCGGCACTTTGAACAGCGTCATGCCAGGGGCCCGCATGTTCAGGAAAGTGGTGATCATGTTGATCGCGCCAAGGATGGACGAGGCCCCCGAAACGTGAACCGCAAAGATCGCCAGATCCATCGAGTAGCCGCCTTCGTTGGTCGACAGAGGTGGATAGAGAACCCAACCCACGCCGGATCCAAGCTGACCGTTGCCACCGGGCGAAAAGACCGAGCAAACCGCGAGGGTTGTGCCAGCAACATAGAGCCAGAAGGACAAGTTGTTCATCCGCGGGAAGGCCATGTCCGGCGCACCAATCTGCAGCGGCATGAAGTAGTTGCCAAAGCCGCCAAACAGCGCTGGAATAACCACAAAGAACATCATCAAGATGCCGTGGCCAGTGATCAACACGTTCCAGAGGTGACCGTTCGGGGTACACTCCTCAACCGCACGGGCGATCAGGAACCAACCTTCTTGGCACATGTATTGCACGCCGGGCTCCATGAGCTCCATGCGCATGTAAACGGTGAATATAACTGAAACCAGACCCACAAGGGCCGATACGATCAGGTATAGTATCCCGATGTCTTTGTGGTTTGTGGACATGAACCAGCGGGTGAAAAACCCTCGGTTGTCCTCATGCTCGTGGCCGTGAATGGCGGCGTCTGCCATATCGTGCCTCCCTTTTGTCCCTACTAGCGCGGGCGCGACGGAGAATCCGATCACGCCCGTAAAATCTATTCATGTTTTAGAAGGTGATCTTTGGGGGAGCAACGGTGGTATTTGACGCAGATCAAACTAAAATGTCGCAGGGGCGCGCAAATGGTGCGCTTCGACGTCAAATTCGGTGAACTGTGTCGCGATACATCGCGTGTAGTTGACTTGGACCAGCCCAAATCCGCCCCCAACCGGTGCCAATGTCCACCCCAAGATTCGTCTCGCTGGCCAGTCGGTGATGCCCATCTGTGTCGGGGGTTTCAGCAGCTGTGTTGCGTGTGATCGCCACTGAAGCGCCGCTCTCTCCCGCGACCACGGCGTCGGAAAATTTCCCTAGGCCGCCTTTGCAGCCAGATTATGCAAGCGCATTTGGCGCGCGCGATTGGTTGTTGGGGGCCAATTAACGCACGCCTATCGGTTATTTGCCGGTTGCCCGGACAACCGCGCCGTTACGCCGCCAGCGCCACTTTCGCGTCAACCAGCTGTTCGGCCACCTCATGTGGTGGCACATCTGTGTCCAAAGCTTGCGTCAGGATCGCATCAAGATTGCTGGCCAGCGCCTGCAGTTTGTCCTCCAACCAATCCGGCCCATGCGTCTCCCCAAGGATTTCTGGCGCAGCGTTGATTATGCCACCGCCATTGGCAACGAAATCAGGCGCATATAAAATGTCCCGCGCCGCCAACCTTGCCCCATCTTCCGGCGTCGCCAGAAGATTGTTGGCTGCGCCGCACACCATTTTGCAGGTCAGGACCGGAATGGTTTTCTCATTCAAAACCGCCCCAAGGGCGCAAGGGGCGAAGATATCCACGTCCTGAGTGTAAATCTCCTCGAGGCCGACAACCTTGGCGTTGAACGACACCACCGCCTCATCCAGTGCCTCTTCGTTCACATCGGTGACAATCAGCTTAGCCCCGGCTTCGTGCAACATGTCCGCAAGATGCATGCCCACATGTCCCAGCCCCTGAAGCGCGATCCGTTTTCCGGTCAAATCTTCGCTGCCGAAACGGTGCTTGGCGGCAACTTTCATCGACAAAAATACCCCGCGCGCCGTGATCGGAGACGGATCCCCCGAGGCACCGGGCAATCCCGCGACATAGTCGGTCTTGCGCGCAATCACTGCCATATCGTCTGGCGTCATGCCCATATCTTCGGCGGTGCGATAGGCTCCGCCCAAGGTCTCAACCGCCGCACCAAAAGCTTCAAGCAGCTCTGGCGTTTTTTGCGTCGCAGGATTTCCAATGATCACAGCCTTGCCGCCGCCCAAGGCCAAATCCGCCGCAGCGTTTTTCAATGTCATGCCATGGGACAGGCGCAACACATCCGTCAACGCATCGTCAAAGTCAGCGTAATCACGCATCCGAAGCCCGCCAGCACCCGGTCCGCGCGCGGTGGAGTGAATGGCGATCAGGGCGCTCAATCCGCCGGGAAGGTCTTCGATGAAGACAACGCGTTCATGGGTCGAGATGGGCAGGTCGGTGATATGCATGGGTGTTCCTCCTTAGCTGCAAGAAGGATAGTCGCGGACAGGGACGTTTTTTCACTGTTTTCACGCAACTTTTGCGGCAATATTAGAGGTAATCTCTAATTTTTCTGGGAAAACGATAGAAAATGGATGACCTTGATCGCAAGATACTCAAAATCCTGCAACAAGATGGGCGAATTCGCATGGGCGATCTGGCCGAACAGGTCGGTCTGTCGCCAACGCCCTGCGCACGCCGGGTGGCGCGGCTCGAAGAAGATAGGATCATCACCGGCTACGGTGCGCGCGTGGATCAACGCAAGATCGGGCAGGCGGTCACGGTTTTTGTGACGCTCGAACTTGATCGCCAAAGCGTCGAAGTTGTATCGGAATTTACCAAGCGCATTGCCCGGTTCGAAGAGGTGGTGGAATGCCAATTGATGACCGGCAGCCCCGACATTCTGATGCGCGTGGTCGTTGCCGATCTCGAAGCCTTTGATCGATTTCTCCAAACCCGCCTGATGACGGTGCCAAATGTGCGCAACATGCGCTCAAGCTTCACGCTGCGCACCCTAAGCCGACGCGCTGCTTTGCCCATGCGCCGGGTGGTTTGAAACTGGGCCTGCTTGCTCAATGATGAGGGCAGGGCGAGAAGGCGGCCACCGCATGCGCTTATGTCGCCGGACTGTGTCAATGCGCAAGAAACGGTTTACGGGGGAAACGCGCTATTAAGTCCAGGGCAAGAGACCAGGGCAACAGACCAGGGCAACAGACCTGGGCAACAGTAAGGAATTCCAGACGGAGGTTTTCCAGACTGACGCCCCGGCCCGTCATCGCGTAGTTTGATCCCAGTTACCAAACAGCGCCCACCTGTCTGCACACACCTCGGGGGGCACAACACAGACCAGGTAGGAGAAAGAAAATGGCTTATTTTGATCCAAGTTTTGAGCGCCAGTCCGGCCTGCGTCACTCTCTTCGCGCCGCGTTCAAAGGTTTCTTTGAGACACCATTTGACGCCCGCCAACGCCGCTTGGCCGCCCGCGTTGCGGAACTGCGCGCCTTGTCGGATGCAGACCTTGCCGCACAGGGCATGGCGCGTCAGGACATTCTGTTTCATGTATTCGGAAATGGCCGCTAGGGGCAGACTGCACTGATCCACAGGGGGCTATGTCTGCCCTGTTTGGGTTGTCGGTTTCTGCTGCGGTCCAGTCGGGGCATTTTTACTTGCTGCAAAAGACCCGTGGTTCTCTTTCACGGGCAGGTATCGCTGGAAGGTCTCTAGGCTGGGGGGCACTCATCAATCGTCGACATCACGCAATGTTCAATCCGAGGGGGCAAAAGACGCGCAGGCCTTACCGGCAGCCGCCCTGAATTCCGCCAACCGAATGTGTCACCGCGCCTCGCAGGTGGCGCGCGCCGTCTTCGCGCCAAAAACTGCCTCAAAGCTGGTTCGTAATGCCACATCCAGATCGTCCATCCCCACCGGAAGTCCCAAATCCACCAAGGATGTGACCCCGTAGTCAGTGATCCCGCAGGGCACAATCCCGTCGAAATGGCTCAGATCCGGCTCTACATTCACCGAAATGCCGTGAAAACTTACCCATTTGCGCAGCCGAATGCCAATCGCTGCAATTTTATCCTCGGCCATGGCCCCTGTGATGGTCTTTGCCTTGTCAGGCCGCTCAATCCACACGCCAACACGCCCGTCGCGGATGTGCCCAGTGAGCCCGAACTCTGCAAGCGCCTTAATCACCCAAGCCTCAAGATCCCGCACAAAACAGCGCACGTCTTTGCCACGTTTTGACACATCCAGCATCACATAAGCCACCCGCTGACCTGGCCCATGATAGGTGTATTGCCCGCCGCGTTTGCTTGGATAGACCGGAAACCGATCTGGATCTTTGAGATCCTCGATATTGGCGCTGGTCCCGGCGGTATACAGCGGCGGATGCTCTAACAACCAGATGCATTCCTCGGCCTCGCCCGTGGCGATCTGCGCGGCACGCGTTTCCATAAAGGCAAGGGCCTCTTCGTAGGACGTGAGGCCCTCACTGATTTTCCATTCCACCATTGGGCCCACTCCCTGTTTGATCCAAGCGTCCGATGCGCTCGAAACGTCACCTGCATTACCTGCACCACAAATAGGGCAAGTCACCGGGATAGGCCATATGGTGGGGTGCAGATCAGCCTTGCGCCAAGTTCTTATCCGCCCAAGCTTTGCATTGATCCCAGGTTGCTGGACCAAAAAGGATGTTTGCATAGCCGTTGGTTGCCAGAATCTGCGACCCTGATCCGTAGGTTTGTGAGCAGGCAATGTTCCACTGGGAATGATCCGTGTATTTTGCCCCGACCCAGCACTCTTGTTCGGCCGCAGCGGCCCCGGCCAATCCAATAAACCCAAGCGCCAACGCCGCTATCATCAATTTCTTCATAACGTTCTCCTTCCTCTCTCAAACAAGGTAATATTATCAAAAATGCGATAAATAGAATATGATGTGGCGCAAATTGCTAATCCCACTCGGTGAGTTTCAGGGCTGAGGAACGTCCAAAAACAGGGAATCTTAAAACCGGTGATTTTTCCTCTTCACATCCTGCGCATGCTTCGTTAGAGAGCGCTCTACCAAGCCTAGACAGTGCGGTCGTGGCGGAATTGGTAGACGCGCAGCGTTGAGGTCGCTGTGGGGTAACACCCGTGGAGGTTCGAGTCCTCTCGACCGCACCATAAAGGACACTCTGTCCTGAATTCCCCCTTAAGGCCTTGAATGGAAAGGCTAAAGATGGGGTTCTAGGTCCTGTATTTCGGCAGTGTTCCAGACGGTCCGCGAGGGCCAGTTTAAGCACCACACGACGTAGTGCGATGTGGCCCGATTCCCATAGTTTGTAGGGGTTCGAAAGGAATTGCAGGGCTGGTACTA
>NZ_JBOEGM010000014.1:0-30869 GCF_050633425.1 Pelagimonas sp.
CCCCCAGCCGGAACAGACCCCCATGTGTCATTTAGCTGCCAGATCAACGTGCCCATGCAATGCGGTTTGAGACTGCGCCAATAGCTCACCGCTGTTTGGATCGCCAAGCCCTGCTGCACCTGACTGAGATAGACAAAGTTGGGGAAATCCACCGGGAACCGAAAATAGCGAAACATGGTTTCGGCGATGCGGGCGTTACCACCGGCATTTTTCTGGTGGCTCTCCATCACAGGCGACGCAATGTTGTGGTCGGCAGTCGCGGCAAACCGTTTGATCACCGGCATCGACGGATAAGATTGAAACCCGAATTCAGAACAGAACCGCGGCTGCACATCGCGGTAATGCTCAAAGTCACGACCTTCGTGCCAAACGGACCAAAAATGCATATCGCCCGAGCTGTCATCATGCCACGCATCTCCAAAAGACAGCGGGCCCGGCGACGGCGATGACGGCCACCAATTGACGCCCGGATCCACCGCTTTCAACGCCTTTTCAATCGTCCGATTCAGCCGGTCATAAGCAACCAAATAGCGGTCACGATCCGCGATGCTTTCTTCATACCACGTCAGCGCTCCGATCATTTCATTGTCGCCACACCAAAGCGCCAAAGATGCCCGATGTTGCAAACGGCGGGCGTTATCAATGATTTCCGTCTCAACTTCGGCCAAAAACGCATCATCCGCCGGGTAGAGCGAACAGGCAAACATCGCGTCTTGCCACACCATCAGCCCAAGCTCATCGCAAAGATCGTAGAAGGTCTCGCTTTCATACCAACCGCCGCCCCAGACCCGGATCATATTCATGTTGGCCTGCACCGCCGAGGTCAGCAAATCGCGCAACATGTCGGGGTTTGTTTTACCGGGCAGCGCGTCTTCGGGAATCCAGTTGGCCCCCTTGGCAAACACATCGCGTCCATTGACCTGAAAGGTAAAACTGCGCCCGATGTCATCGGGTTCCGATATCAGACGCATGTCGCGCAGGCCAATTTTTCGCCTCGCAACCGCCGTGCCCACAGTCACAACCAGCTCGTGAAGCGGTTGCGCCCCCTGCCCTGCGGGCCACCACAGGTCCGGGTTCTCGATCTCAAAATCAAAAATGGCCCGATCCCCGATCATGCGCCCCGGTGTCTGCTCTCCGCACAACTCTGCCTGACAATCTGGCGCCTGCCCTTCAATCAGCGCCGTGATCTGCACGCGCACCAGACCATCATGATGGTCCTGATGCACCAAGACATCGGCGATGCGCACTTCGCTGAGCGGCTCAAGTGACAGCTCACCATAAAGCCCGCTCGGCATCAGGGCGGCGTTCTAATCCCAGCCAAAATCGCATTGCGGCTTGCGCAGCATATTGCCATTCGGAACCGGGAAATTCTTAGTGTACGGAACGAAAAACGGTTGCGCGTCTTGTGCGGCATTGGCCGCCTTGGTCGGTGATGCAAAGGTGATCGCAATGTCGTTTTGCCCTCGTTCCAGCACCTCTGACAGATCAACCCGATAACGGCGAAAGGCGTTTTGCGCCTCAAGAACCACGCGGCCATTCACCTCAATACGCGCCACACAATCCAGTTTGGACACCACCAAAACCTGCGCTGTGTCTTGTACCTCAAACTGACAGCGCACGGTCCAATCCCGGTCCGCGATCCAGCGCACGTCATACTCGTTTTGCCCCCAATACGGGTCCGGTATCAGGCCGCGATCCGCCATCGCACTCACAATATCGCCCGGTAAATCCATTTCAAATTGGAATTCCCCAAGATGGTCGGACACTGACCAACTGCCCAAAAGCGATAAGGGTGCATCCATCACACCGCCCCCCTCATCACCCCCTTTACCACCAAATACCGAAATCGATTTAGTTTCTTCGTAAATGGACACCGTAATTCCCCACCTTCACTGCTCTTTCGCAATCTGAGGCACCAAATGAGGGTTTGCAATGATTAGTTTACCGCTAACATGCCCCGCCACCGGGCGGGCCTTCGACGTCAGTTTGACGTTTTTGCCGATAACAAAGCCCGGTTGATCGCCACCAGTAAATCGCTGCGCCGCACAGGTTTGACCAACCGGATGTCCTCCCGGCGCAATCCATTGCCATGCACTTTGGCTTCATTGGCGTATCCCGACAAAAACACAATCGGCAGATCACTGCGTATTTTGCGCAATTCCTGTGCAAGCCCCGGCCCCTGCAATTGCCCCGGCATGACAATGTCAGTCAACAAAACATCGAATGCGCCGTCGTTCAGATATATCTCTTTTGCGTGATCGCCACTTTCCGCAAGCGTGACTTGGAACCCCGCCGCAGTGAGCGTCGCCTCAAGCAATTTGGCCACATCGGGGTTGTCTTCTGCGACCAAAATGCGGTGTCTGACCGTCAAAACCGGCTCGGGCTCAGGATCAGGGACGCTTTCGCCAAGATCATCATCCATCACTTTGAAAAACATATTGAACGTCGTGCCGACCCCAACTTCGGAATAGACCCGCAGCGTGCCTTTTGACTGTTTCAAAAACCCCTGCACCATCGAAAGCCCGAGCCCGGTTCCCAGTCCGTCGGCTTTGGTAGTGAAAAACGGGTCAAAAACCAGATTGAGCTTATCCTCAGGGATGCCATGCCCCGTGTCGCTGATGGAGAGAACCGTATAGCGCCCCGGCTCCAGATCCTCGTGCCGGTCCGAGATATAGTCTTGATCAACATGCATATTACAGGTTTCAATGGTGATCTTGCCACCGCTGGGCATGGCGTCTCTGGCATTGATCAACAGGTTCAAAACAGCACTTTGCGCCAGCGATTGATCCGCCTCCGCAATCCAGAGATCCTGCGCCAGTGAGGTGCGAATTTCGATATTCGCGGGCAAGGCTCTGAGCGACCAGTCTGTCATACTCGCGATCATGGTGTTTAGGTTCAGCGGCTTGGGGTCCAGCGGAGCTTTGCGCGCATAGCTCAGCATGTTTTTAGTCAGCTCTGCGCTGTTCAAGGCCGCTGAAATGCCCGCATTAATGGCCCGAAGCCGCGACGGATCGGTTTCGTCGTCGGTCAACAGTTCAAGATTGCCCAGAATGACGGCCAAATGATTGTTGATATCATGCGCCACACCACCAGCGAGCTTGCCAACCGCTTCAAGTTTTTGCGACTGCCTCAACACCGCCTCGCGGTGGATTTCATCCGTGACGTCTTGCGATGTGCCATAATGGCCAATGGCGCGGCCAGAAATCCCCATCTCAATTTCACCCTGAACCCGCACAAACCGAATGTCACCGCTTGCGTGAAAGATCCGGCTGGTAAATCCAAACGGTTCACCGGTTTTAATTGCCGCCTCAATCGTTTGATCGACCATCTCGATATCGTCATGGTGAATGCGGCTACGCAGCCAGGTGATCGACGCAGGCTTGTCACTTGGCTCAAGCCCGTGGATCACAAACATACCGTCCGACCAGCGAGACGATCCGGTTTCCAAATCAACATGCCAATTGCCGACCTTGGCCAAACGTTCCGCCATTCGAAACGTTCGTTTTGACCGTTCCAAACTGTCGGCATCCTGCAAAACGCTGACCATCTTATAGGGGGTGCCATCCTCCCTTCGAATGGCAAAACCCTTGGCCGCAAGGTATCGGTATTCGCCGCTTCCATGGCGACTTCTGAGTTTTATTTCATAGGGTTTGCCCTCTTCCAGATGGGCGCGCATGGCCTCTTGGGCGATGGGGCGATCATCTTCGTGCATAAAGTGCTCTCGCAGCTCTTGCACGCTCATGGGCCTGGTCGCATCGACCCCAAACAGACGCGCCAAGCCTTCGCTTAACTGCACCTGATTGCTGATCAAATCCAGAACGAGCACCCCGACGTTCGCCATCTTGAGGGCTTCGGGCAATATGTCAGGGTCGAGTTCGTGGAGGTCCGCAAACAACCTCTCGTCTGGTCGTGTCACTTTCCAAATCCCTAAGCTTTTCTTACCTCTGCCCGACCAGAGTAGCCAGTTTCCTGCATCTGGCAACTCACACATGGCATTTAGGCCAGCAACTCAGCCCTTTGCGCAAAAACTCCGCACCCCGGCTCTTGGGTTTCAAATGTCACCGTCTTCGCCCCGTCCGCCACCCGGCAAATGGTCCGTCAAATGGCTCAATAAACGATGATCTGAATCGTTGACATGAATTGTGATTCATGTTTCACATTTAGACAGGAGAGAGCGAATGGGAGGAACAACAATGACCAGGTTTTTGAAATCCGGGGTGGCGGTTTTGGCGCTGGCCCTTGCAACAGCGGCCAGTGCGGAAATTCGCGTTGCCCATGTCTATGGCAAGACTGGCCCGTTTGAGGCTTATGCCAAACAATCCCATGACGGGCTGATGATGGGGCTGGAATATGCCACCGGCGGCACCATGGAAATTGACGGCGAAAAAATCGTTGTGATCGAAAAAGACACCCAGCTTGACCCGGCCACGGGCCGCAGCTTGTTGGCCGAAGCCTATGGAGACGATGACGCCCATATCGCCGTTGGTCCGGTTAGCTCGGGTGTGGCGCTGGCCATGTTGCCCGTCGCCGAAGAATACGAACGTGTGTTGATCGTCGAACCTGCCGTCGCCGACAGCATCACAGGCTCGGCCTGGAACCGCTACATTTTCCGCACCGGTCGCAATTCGTCTCAGGATGCGATTTCCAACGCGGTTGCCCTGGGTGGCGACGGGGTGACGATTGCGACTCTGGCGCAGGATTACGCCTTTGGTCGTGATGGGGTCTCGGCGTTCAAAGAGGCGCTCGAAGCCACAGGGGCCAAAATCGCCCACGAAGAATATGTTCCCACCGACACCACCGATTTCACCGCTGCGGCCGAGCGGATTTTTAACGCCATGCAGGGGGAAGACGGCAACAAAAAGCTGTTCATCATCTGGGCCGGTGGCGGCAATCCGATGTCGAAAATCAACGCTATGGATCCGTCGCGCTTTGGGGTTGAGATCGCAACCGGCGGCAACATTCTGGCCGCATTGAAAGCCTACAAAGAGCTGCCCGGCCTCGAAGGGGCGACCTATTACTACTACGAAATCCCGCAAAACCCGGTGAATGAGTGGCTCGTCAAAGAGCATTTTGACCGTCACGGCACCCCGCCCGATTTCTTCACCGCTGGTGGTATGGCTGCAGGCATCGCCGTGGTTGAGGCAATCAAAAAAGCCGGTGGGGCCGATGACACTGACGCCCTGATCACCGCGATGGAAGGCATGGAGTGGGACACGCCCAAGGGCAAAATGGTCTTCCGCGCCGAAGATCACCAGGCCATGCAGCCGATGTATCATTTCCGCACTGAAATTCAGGACGGCAAAGATTACGGCGTCCCGGTTCTGGTCCGCGAAATCGGTCTGGATGAGATGAAGATCCCGCTGCGCAACCAATAATGCGCAGCGCGCAGAGGGGCTGTTCGTGACAACAGGCTCCTCTGCACCTAACCCCCTCTGATCTATAGGCGAAATGATGAACCAGGTGCTTCTGGAAACGGACGGATTGACCGTGCGGTTTGGCGGGCATGTCGCGGTGGATGCCGTGACATGTGCCTTTCACGCCGGTGAACTCACCGCGATTGTCGGCCCCAACGGCGCAGGCAAAACCACCTATTTCAACCTGATTTCCGGCCAGATTCCCGCCAGCTCGGGCCGGGTCGCGTTGATGGGTGATGACATCACCCGCCTGTCTGTCTCCGAGCGCTGCCAGCGTGGCCTCGGTCGGGCCTTTCAGCTCACCAACCTGTTTCCCGGCCTCTCCGTGCTGGAAAACGTCCGCCTCGCCATTCAGGCCCATCGCGGCGCGCGCGCCTCGCTGTTCAGCCTTGCCGACAGCCACCACGCCGTCACGGTCGAGGCCATGTCGGTGCTGGAACGCGTCCGCCTTGATACGCTCAAAACCCAAACCGTGTCCGAACTCAGCCACGGCAACCAGCGCAAGCTTGAGGTTGCCATGCTCATCGCGCTTGATCCCAAGGTGTATATGTTCGACGAACCCACCGCCGGGATGAGCGTTGACGAAGCCCCGGTTGTCCTTGATCTCATCGCCGAACTCAAAGCCGAGCGTGATCGCACCATCCTTTTGGTCGAACACAAGATGGACGTGATCCGCACCCTCGCGGACCGCATCATCGTTTTGCACAATGGCGCATTGGTCGCTGATGGCGATCCGGCGACGGTGATGGCCTCGGACGTTGTCCAAGATGCCTATATGGGCAAGGAGCTCGCCGATGTTTGATCACACAACCGCCCCAATCCTAACGCTTCAGGACGTCCACACAGACATCGCCCAATACCACATCTTGCATGGCGTCGATCTGAGTGTCGAACGCGGCGCGGTGACCATGCTTTTGGGCCGCAACGGCGTCGGCAAAACCACAACCCTGCGCACCATCATCGGCTTGTGGAAGGCGCGCCAAGGCACGATCACCTTTAACGCACAAGACATCACCCAGGCCCCGACCCCGGCCCGCGCCCGTGCTGGCATTGGGTTTGTGCCCGAAGACATGGGCATTTTCACCGATCTGACGGTCGAAGAGAACATGACCCTCGCCGCCGTCTCTGGCCCGCTTGATCCTGCGCGACGCGATTGGATTTTCACCGCCTTCCCACCGCTCAAAACCTTTTGGACCTCCGAGGCCGGGAACCTTTCTGGTGGTCAAAAACAGATGTTGTCCATCGCCCGCGCCATGGCCGAAGAGCGTCAACTTTATCTGATCGACGAACCCACCAAGGGCCTTGCCCCGGCCATTGTCTCCACCATGGCCGCCGCGCTCAAGGAGCTCAAAAATCAAGGGGCCAGTATATTGATGGTCGAACAGAATTTCGCCGTCGCCAAAGCCATCGGGGACTACGCCGCAGTCATGGAAGACGGACGCATCACCTGGTCTGGCACCATGCAAACCCTTGCCACTGACACCGCGCTCCAGGAACAACTGATGGGCCTCAGCATGGAGGCCGGCGCATGACCACCCTCGCCCCTGATCACAAACCGACCTTTGCGTCGATCCCCCTGACCGAACGTATCGCAACGGCCCTGCCCGTCCTGTTGGTGCCAATCCTTGTCGTGCTTGGATTCCTCGCCATCGGCAATCCCTCCAGCTGGCTCACACTTACCGTGTCGGGCCTTGCCATGGGCATGATGATCTTTGTCATGGCCTCGGGTCTGACGTTGGTCTTTGGCCTGATGGATGTGATCAACTTTGGCCATGGCGCGTTCATTTCCGTCGGGGCCTTTGTCGGCGTTTCGGTGCTCTTTGGCCTAAGCCATTGGGCCGGTGCGCCCTCTCTCGTCCTCAACCTCGCCGCCATCCTTTTGGCGGTTCTTGCAGCCATGGCCGTCACCGGCCTGCTCGGCTGGGCGTTTGAGAGGATCATCGTCAAACCGGTCTACGGTGCGCATCTCAAACAGATCCTTGTTACCGTTGGCGGCCTCATCGTCATCGAACAAATGATCCATGTGATTTGGGGGCCCGAGGAAATCTTTCTCACCCGCCCTGAAATGCTCAAAGGCTCAATCACCTTCTGGGGGGCCGCGCTCGAAAAATATCGCCTGTTGGCCGTCGCCATCGGCCTCATCTTGTTCATCGCCATGCGCTTGACGTTCCGCCGCACCAAAATTGGCCTGATCGTGCGCGCCGGGGTCGAAAACGGCGAAATGGTCGAGGCGCTCGGCTACCGTTTGCGCATCGTCTTTATCGGCGTCTTTGTCGCGGGCTCTGCGCTCGCCGGATTGGGCGGCACCATGTGGGGCCTCTACCAAGAGGTCATCACCGCCGGCATGGGCGAAGAAATGATGATCCTTGTCTTTATCGTCGTGATCATCGGCGGGCTTGGCTCGGTCGAAGGCGCGTTTATCGGGGCGCTCTTGGTCGGCCTGCTGCAAAACTACATCGCGTTTTTGGAACCGAAACTGGCGCTCATCTCCAATATCGGGCTGATGACCGCAATCCTGATGTGGCGGCCTCAGGGCATGATGCCCGTTGTCAAAGCGAAGTGAGGGCCAAGCCATGATCATGTCACTCATCTCCGGCGACGCCCCGCGCTCGCGTATCCTCACCCTTGTTGTTCTGGCGATCTTCCTTGGCCTCGCCCTTGCACCGTTTTTGTTCCCCGGCGTGCGATCGCTCGACACCGCGGCGCGCATTTCGGTCTTTATCGTCCTCGCCGCCAGTTACGACTTGTTGCTCGGCTACACAGGCGTTGTCAGCTTTGCTCACACGATGTTTTTTGGTATCGGTGCCTATGGTGTTGGCCTTGCGTCTTTGCATATGGGCCGTGGCTTTGGGGCGCTGATCGTTGGTGCGACCGGCGGCGCGATCCTTGCCGCCATCCTCGCCTTTGTCATCGCGCTGTTTTCACTGCGCGTGCGTGCCATTTTCTTTGCCATGATCACTCTGGCCGTAGCCTCGGCCGTCGCGGTTTTGGTCAGCCAAATGTCATGGCTCACCGGGGGCGAAGACGGGTTCACCTTCAAAATCCCCAAAGCGCTCGGCCCAGCCAACCGTATGGGCGAATTCGCGGGCACCAAAATCACCGGGAAACTGTTGAACTATTACCTGATCTTCATCTGCTCTGTTGCGCTCTTCCTCTTGATGTTGCGCGTGGTGAATTCGCCGTTTGGCCGCGTGCTCCAGGCCATCCGCGAGAATGACTTTCGCGCCGAAGCCATCGGCTATCGTGTGGTCTGGTATCGCACGGTTGCCACCTGCCTTTCCGCCGCCATCGCCGCGCTGGCGGGGTCACTTTTTGCGCTCTGGCTACGCTATGTCGGCCCCGACACCACGCTCAGCTTTGCCATCATGCTTGATCTGTTGTTGATGGTCGTCATCGGCGGCATGGGTACGATCTGGGGCGCGGCCATTGGCGCAACCCTGCTCGTCTTGGCGCAAACCTATCTCCAAGACCTCATGGGAAGCGCCGCCACCGCAACCGAATTCCTCCCCCTGCTCTCACGATTGCTTGACCCGGATCGGTGGCTCTTGTGGCTTGGAGTGTTGTTTATCCTATCGGTCTATTTCTTCCCCACCGGCATTGTTGGTCGGCTTCGGGGCGACAAATGACCAAGGTGATTTTCCTCCATGGCTGGACCATGCGCGGCGCGCTCTTTGACTTTGTTTCGGCAGAATTCGACGCCATTGCGCCCGATCTGCCCGGCCATGGTGCCAACATCGCCAAAAGCGGAACGCTGGAAAACTGCACCGAGCAGTTGCGCGATCTGCTGTGGAGCAACGGCCCCTCTCTTGTGGTTGGCTGGTCCATGGGTGCCGCCATCGCTTGGAACTACATCGCCCGGCACGGCACCCGGCAAATCAGCGGCCTTGTGACACTGGACATGAGCCCCAAACCCGTTGCCACACCGGATTGGCCGCATGGT
The DNA here is from genome assembly GCF_050633425.1 of Pelagimonas sp. Classification (GTDB taxonomy): domain Bacteria; phylum Pseudomonadota; class Alphaproteobacteria; order Rhodobacterales; family Rhodobacteraceae; genus Pelagimonas. The sequence goes on from NZ_JBOEGM010000014.1 coordinate 9,355, forward strand.
TTGATCGGCCAGACACCCGTACGCCAGGCCGCCACAACTCTGGAAATCCATCACAACTGGCCCCAAGCGGCGGAAAAGATCGCCACAACCATGTTTGCCACCAAATCCGGGGCCCCCGGTTTCACACGCGATCAGGCGCTGGCGCAAATCCTGTCAAACGATCCGGCCGTTATGGCGGCCTATTGGGATGAGATGATGGCGCTCGATCTACGCGACACTATCGCCAAGATTGACGTGCCTTACCTCGTGGGGTTTGGTGCCAAAAGCAGGGTCTATTCCGCCCAAACGGCCCAATGGTTGGCGCAAACCGCCCCCAACGCCAAAACCCACACATTCCCCCATTCAGGCCATAGCCCGCATCTTGAAGAGCCGCAGGCGTTTGTTGACACGCTCAAGGATTTTGCCGCCGATCTTTAGCAAAAGATCACCCGGCCCCAGCACCGTGATCCACATCACCGCTTCTAACAGACATTCCCAAAGCGCTCACCCAAGACACCCCACCCAGGATTCAGGCCCGTTTCATACAGAAACACCATGTTGGCAAAACGGACTGACAGGTGAAAAATGTCAAAACACCCCTTTTCAAAAGTGAACCAATCGGTTTACAAACGTAAAAGTAAACAGTTTGGTTCACTTGCCACAAGGCGGACGCTTTTAATGAAACGTTTCTTTTTGACCCTCGCCCTGCTGATCGCCGGGGTCGTTGCCGCTTCCGAAATCTGGCCCACCAAAGCCGCGTCGGTTTTGCTGTCCACCCTGCATCTCGCCACCGGAATGGAGCCTAAACAGGTCGAAACCTCGCGCGGGCCGATCACCTACCTCGAAGGTGGGTCGGGTGAAACAGTGGTCTTCCTCCATGGTATTTTCGCGCGCAAAGAGCATTGGCTAGATATGACCCGCCAGCTTAACGGGTACCGCCTCATCCTACTGGATTTGCCCGGTTTTGGCGACAATCCCGTGCTGCCCGCCGCCGACTATGATTTCGCCCAGCAAACCGCCAATATCTATGAAACCCTGGACGCGCTTGGCATCGACAGCTTCCATCTTGTTGGCAATTCCATGGGCTCTCAGATCGCCACGATGATGGCCGCGCAACGCCCTGACAACATTCTCAGCCTGTCCTATATCGGTAGCCCGGTCGGGGTCACCACTCCGACCCCGTCCGACATGCAAACCGCAATCGCCAACGGCACCGCGCCGCTGGTGGTCACAACTCAGGCAGAATACGACGCCCGCATGGCATGGCTCTTTCCCAAAGAGCCGTTTCTACCGCGGCCCCTGGCCCGGACATGGGCCGCCCAGGAAATCGCCCGCGCCGATGCCAATCAGATGATCTGGGACAGTGTGAACAGCTCGGAAGTGACAGCAACCGACCAAATCGCACCCGAACTGACCATGCCATCGCTGGTGATCTGGTGTCGCGATGACCGGATTTTCCACCCTAATGGCGCAGAGCTGTTGGCCGCTGCTTTGCCCAACAGCACTTTGATTACCCCGGCCGGATGTGGGCATTTGCCCATGCTCGACCGCCCGGCGCAAACCGGCAAAGATCTACAAAGCTTCTTGCAAGCTCTCTGAATTGTCGCGGCATCCCTCGTCTGTCTCCTGAGGTTCCGCGATAGCAAGGCAGGTGGTCTACATGGCCCCTGCCTTGCATTATTTAGGCTCTATTCCCGCCCAACTCATCCAATGCCCGCGCACGGCCAGTATCAGCATATTTGACCAAAGACCGCCCTTCGGCGACCACAGTGCCATCTCCCAGCACCGCCTTGGCCCATAGATCAGCAATCTTTTTGTCCTCTCGCAATCGGGTGACTTCGACGCTGGCTGTCAAGGCCGCCCCAAGCGGCGCTTGCCCCACAAACCCAATCTCTTGCTTGAGGTAATTCGTCCCCGGCCCCGGCAATTTCACCCCGAGCAAATAGGAAAACAACGCCGCAATCAGCGGCTCTGGCACATAATCTCCGCGCGCCCCGGCAAGGCTCTCATAACCCGCCAAATCCTGCGCCGAAAACACCCGCTCCAACTCCGCCTTATCGCCCAGTTTCATAGCGCCACCTCTGCCTCGCCGACGAAGAGCTCGGCCTCGTCCATAATCCGCACCGCCCGCATCGCCACGGCACCCGGTATGTCGCCCGTCACCTCAAGCCGCACCTCTTCACCGGTGAAACAGGGGTTGGGAAACATCATCGCCTGACGCACCGATTGCGCACCGGGATGCTGCGCACAGATCAGCCCCCAAAGTTTGGAATAGATCAACATCCCATGGCTGACCGTCCGACCAAAGGCCGATCCGGCTGAAAACTCCGGGTCCACATGGATCGGGTTATCATCCCCGGAGACTTGGGCGAACAGGTCAAAATCCGCTTGGCTCGGGCACCAGATCGCAGCAAGTTCAACCACGGGTAAATCCTTCTCTCAACTCAGGTTTCCGAATTTTTCCGGCGGCGGTGCGGGGAAAATCTTCGACCGCAAACACATGCGCGGGCACTTTGTATCCCGCCAATCTCTCGCGGCACCACGCCCGCAGCCCCGACATATCAAGCGCCGCTCCCGGTTTGGGCAACACAAACGCCGCGCCGGTTTCGCCCCAGGTGTCATCAGGCACACCGATCACCGCGACTTCCAAAACCGCGTCATGTTGGACCAAGACCCGTTCAACCTCGGCCGGATAGACGTTTTCGCCGCCCGAGATGAACATATCTTTGATCCGGTCAACGATATAGACAAACCCATCCGCATCGCGCCGCCCGACATCGCCGGTTTTCAGCCAACCGTCTTCGGTAAACGTCGCCTTGGTCGCCTCTGGATTCTGGTAATACCCCGGCGTGATATTCGGCCCGCTCAACTCGATCTCGCCCGATCCTTCCGCCCCATCTGCGACACCGTCCAACCGGCATTGGGTAAGCATTTGCACCCGTCCGACTGATCCGATTTTGGCTTCCGCGTGGGCTTCATCCATCAAAAACACCGTCGGTCCGGTTTCGGTCATGCCAAAGCCGTTCAAAACCCGCGCGCCCCGGCGCGCAAAGAACCGGATCAACGGTTCTGACAGCGGCGCACCGCCACAGCCACAGCGGATTTTGGTCCAATCGACCTGATCAACCCCATCGGCAAGGCTTAGCGCCTGATAGACCGCCGGCACGCCAAAGAACTGCGTTACCTCGCCGGATTTCAACAGGCTCAGAACTTGGGTTTCGTCAAACTTCGGCAGCACCGTCGACACTCCGCCGTTCAAAAACACCGGTAGCGCATAAAGGTTGATCCCAGCGGTGTGAAACAGCGGTAAAAAGTTGATCGACGCATCGGCCCCGGTCAGCCCGATCGCCTGCCCGATATTCACCGCGTTGGCCCAGGCCATCCTGGCGGTTTGGATCACCGCCTTGGGCCGCCCGGTCGTGCCTGATGTGAACAGCAAATACCAAGGGCGCTCGGCCGGAATCTGCCCCGCTCCGCCTGCCCCTCCGGCCTCCATCCATTGCGCCGCATCGTCCAAATGCACAGCTTTTGCCGCAAATCGTTCGGCGACCGCGCGGGCGGGGGCTGCAAAAGTCTCATCATGCAAAACAACACCGGGTGGAAACGGCTCCAATGTCGCAACAAGTTCCGGCGCAGGTTGCCGCCAGTTCAGCGGACAAAGCAACATCCCGGCCTTTTGACAGGCGAACAGCGCCACAAAAAACGCCACCGAATTTGAACACAGGATCGCCACGCGATCCCCCGCCTTCAACCCCTGCGCAACCAACCCATCAGCCAGCCCATTGGCGGCCCGGTTCACGCGCTCAAAGCTCCAATCTTCACCGCTCTCAAAATCGCGAAATGCGGCTCTGTTTGGGCTCAACTCGGCCCGTTTCGCCGCCATATCCGGTATCAAATCAAACATCTGCATCCTCTCCTCATGGATGTAGAAAACGTTTCATTCCCTCTTTGGTTTCGGGCGCGTCGATCCTCTCCTCAAAGGCCGCCGTTTCCGCCCCAAGCCGTTCTTCTAATGCCGCTCGCCGCGCGTCATCCCAAATCAATCGCTTTGCGGCCATCCGCATTTGGATGCTGCCCTGCTCCAGCATGGCTTCCAGAGCCACCTCCGGCTCAGGGTCCACCGCTGCGCCCAATCCCAAGCGCACCAAGGCCTCGGCCCCAACCCGCCGGTCGTCCAACAGCCAATTTAGGCTCTGCGTAACCCCAATTCGCTCGGGAAGCAGAGCCGTCCACCCGCCATCCGGGGCAAATCCGACCTGTGCATAATAGGGCTGCACAAATGTGCTTGGGTGCATAACCGCCGTATCAGCCGCAAAGAAAAGCCCTGCCCCGCCGCCGGTCACCGCCCCGCGCGTTGCCACTCCAACAATCGCAGGCATAGAGACAAGCCGCAAAACGATCTCTTGCAATCTGGGGACAACCTGCCGCGCATATGCGCGCCCCTGCCCGGCCTCAACCGCCGCCGCAAACCGGGCCACATCCCCGCCAGAACAAAAATTGCGGCCGGCCGAAATCATCACGGTTTGCGGTGAAATAGTCTCAAATGCGTCCAATCCACGGCGCATGTCGTCCAGGAACTCTGGCTCAAGCGCATTGGCGCGTGGGGCGCTCAACTGCATCCGCGCGCCCCCTGCCCTATGCGTGATCTGCACCAAACCGGTCATCTCAGGGGGCCAATCCATTTCGGATCAAGTCAAACGCCTGGTTGGTCACCTCGTCCAAATCCTGCGGCTCGTCGGACAGCGCAAAGCGATCACCAAGGTTCTTGGCGATCCCCATCAGCGCCCAGGCCCGCACCTCCGCATCTCCATCCGTGATCTCACCCGCCTCAACCGCGCGCTCAAGTTGCTCACGATAAGCCGCGCCAAATTCGGTGAAATAGTCCTTATACGCCTCGGGGTCGACAAAGCGCGCCTCTTCAACAATGCGGTATAACGCCGGGCGTTCCGCCACAAATCCAAGGAACGCACGCAGCCCCAACCGCTCCGCTTCCAGCCGGTTTGGCGCGCTGGCAACCGCATCGCTCATCACCCGGCGCGTCAATGTTCCCATCTCGAGAACCAGCTCGCGAAACACCGCGTTTTTGCTTTCGAAATAGATGTAATACGTCCCCAAAGCGGTGTTCGCTTCGCGCGCCAGATCAGCGATGGTTGAGGCCGCAAAGCCCCGATCGCCAAATACCTTTTCCGCCGCCCGCAGGATCATCTCTCTGCGTGCCGCGCCTCGTTTTGTTTTGGGTGCCGTCATTGCCATAAAACATGAATACTCGTTCATATTTTATATTGCAAGCCCCTACAGCCCGTCAAACGCCCCCGGTTCAAGCTCTTCCCAGAACGCAAAAATCGCATCGGCGTTTAGGGCCGACATCCAGCCATGCGTTTCAAAGTCCAATCGCACGGCCGGGTCGCTCAGCCCATTTAGGAACAGCCGTCGATCCGCATCACGTTGCGTGGGCGAGCGCGCCGAAACAAGGTCTTGTACCTTTTTTAGCCGTGCCGCTCGGGCGCTTAACTGCGGCGAAACAGTCTCTAACTCGCCTCCAAACCCGTCCTTTAACGCAGCACTAAGATAGCGCGCCGGGCTTTTGACGCCGGGCTGGGCATCCACAAAAGCCACCTTTTGCGCCACAAAGTCTTCGCCATGCTGGCCGATCCATTGGCGGGCCAAACGGTCGCTCACCCCAAGGTCGCGCAGCCGTGCATAAACCACCCCGCCGCGCACGCCTTCGCCATCGTCGATATTCATCATCGCGAGCTGAGGATTGCGTTTGATCTTAAATCGAAGCCCGCTGACCGACCGGCCCATTTTGCGGATCTCAGGCGTCACGATTATATCCGACACCTTATTCACCTCGGCCACCGCAGGCTTGATCACCTTGGCATTCAGCTGTTTGTAGCTTTTATAATAATCCGACCCGTCCACGCCCATCAGGCGCCGAAACACCTCAAGCTCCCACCAACCGGTGCTGCCGGTATTCACAAACCGAAAACAGTTTTCATAGAGCGCCAAGGCGTGGCCGCCGGTAAACTGGCGCTGAATATTCAGGTTGATCAGCGCAAACACTTTGGGGTCGTGAAGCTTTTCAGCAAGCGCGGGTGAATAGGCATATTCACAGATTCCATCGCGCAGTTTTGCATAGCTCAACAGCGCCGAAACCCCCCATTCCTGTCGCCCCTTGTCATCCAGCATGTCCCATTCCGCCACCGTCTCGGCCAATCCGCGCAGCGCGGTTTTAAGCGTTTCGGTGTCGTTTGAGTTGTAACCGATCATCAAGCACAGCGTACGCGCGTCGATCCGGTGACTGCCCTGCGTGACCAGCGTGTCATAGGCATTCAACAGCAAAACATTGCTCAGTTTGCGTTGCAGCAGCGACAGCTTTCCAGACACATGGATGGCCGCCACGTTCTTCTTCACGCTATCGCGGCGCAAGGCACCGGTTAAGTTATCCTTGGGAATCGGGTCCATCTTTGGCTGCTCTTGTGTTTTTCGGCGATTATGGCCGTTAAGGAACCCGTCGGCAAGAAAGGATTAGGTTCCCAAACACAGGGCCTTTCGCTCCTGTATTTGGGTCCCCTTAGGGTGAAAGGAACCTGTTTACGGGATCGCCATGGGGCCTTTTGCCAAGAGAGCATGCGAGATTTCACAGCAACTTGTGCCGAAACAGGCTCTCCCGCGGGTTGGCACCCTCTTTCCTGCGAATCGGCCCCTTTGGCCCCGAAACCGGGTGCCGCTCGTCCCGTAGACTGGTCCCCTAACCCCTGTATACAGGCGCCCAAACACCTCTAACTCGCTGATGTAAGTTAAAATTTCGAAGTCAAAGATTCTAAAGTCCTAAAAGATTCTCAACCTTGCTGTTGGCATTTTTCTTTGGATTTTGTCATTCAAGACCATCTCAGCCCGGTTTTTCCACAAGCTGATTCCCTTTTGGCATCTCATGTGCGATAGTTCGTCGTATATAACGCAGAATTGCGAACATCATGAGGAACACATGAACTCCGCAGGCAAAACCCCTCCCCCGCCGTATTTCAATATTGATCCCAAAGCCGCAGCCGAGAAGCTGTCTGATCCTATCACCACAACACGATTCGCCAAGGCCGCAGCCTTTGCCGCCAAGGGTCGGGATGATCTGGCCAAGCGTGGATACATGCCCGACGGGCAAAAGCGTCTGCGCCGGTTTTCAACCTGGGAGGTTTGTCGCTATTTGATTCCTGTCGCTCCGGCGCATTTTCGACGTGTGCTGAAATCGAATCCTGACTTGCCGCAGGGCACGGGGGAAAGTGGCTCGAAATGGTTTAGCCTTGATGATGTTTTGAGGCTGCGCGATCACTTTGCCGAGGAAGGTGTGAGCACCCGCGAATATCGCCCCTATCGCCCCGAAAATGCTGCGGCCAAAACCGTGGCTGTGGCGAATTTCAAGGGCGGTGTGGGCAAGACTTCGACCTGTGCACATTTGGCTATGTCCGCCGCACTGGATGGTTACAAAGTGTTGGTCATTGACCTCGATAGTCAGGGCTCGATGACGTCAATTATGGGCGGTGACGTTAACGATGAATGGCAAACGGCCTTCCCGCTTTTGGCCAAGCATTTCGCGACTCATTTGCAGGCCGAAAACCAAGTTCGGGAGGCGGCCGGTCAACCGCCCCTGCCCTTTGACGAGACCCTGACCGAGGCGTTGAATTTCGATGCGAAACAGGTCATCCAATCAACCCATTGGCCCAATATTGATTTGATCGGCGCGCAGCTCAATCTCTACTGGGCTGAGTTTCAGGTGCCGGTTTGGCGCATGCAGTCGCGCGGGTGGCCCTTGTGGGATGCGTTGAACGGCTTCCTCGAATCCGAGGGGCTCTTGGATGAATATGACATCATCTTTCTCGATACGCCGCCAGCCTTGGGTTACCTGACCATCAACGCGCTGTCGGCGGCGGATATTTTGCTGGTTCCGCTTGGTGCGTCGTTCCTGGAATTTGATAGTACGGGTCGATTTTTCGACATGCTATATTCGACTTTTGCATCGATTGAAGAAGGCGAGAACGCCATGCGTCGCCGGGAAGGATTGGACGAAGTGCGGTTCGAATGGGATGCGGTGCGGGCCTTGATCACCCGGTTTGATGCTGGCCAGCAGGCCGACTTGGCGAATGTGATCCAAGCCTATTTCGGGGATTTTATGACCACCTACCGACAGGATTTTACCGCGATGGTGGGGCAAGCCGGAGAGCAGGTTTCGGGCATTTACGAAGCGGACTATCGCGAATTCAATCGAGACACCTACGTGCGTGGCCGGGAAGCTTTCGACCGGACTTGGGCCGAGGTGAAGGAGCTGATTTTGGGGGCGTGGTGGCGTGACGTGAACATGCCGGATACGCACGAGGCTGATACGCCGGGGCCAGATTCGCCGGGGCCAGATAAGCAGCGGATGGAGGAATAAGACATGGCAAGGCGACGTAAATTAACAGCACCCTCCAGCGCGGATTTGAACCGTATCGAGGAGGAGTTTCGCCGCGAAACCTCGGGGGCATCACCCATGGCTCCGATCGCGCAGGTCGCGGCAGAGGCGGCGCAGTCTGTACCGGTAACCGACCCCGATGTCAGGGCCGAAAACGCCCGCAATGCGTCGATTGCCAAAGAGATGCAAAAGAGCGAAGCCGCAGGCCTGTTGATCCGCGAAATACCCTTGGAGGAGATCAACCCCGAAGACATGGTGCGTGACCGCGCGCAGCTGGCCGAAGCCGATATGATGGAGCTCAGAACCTCCATCGCCGCGAGCGGTTTGCGGCTCCCGATTGAGCTTTATGAGCTTGATAAGCCGGACGGGAATGTTCGGTACGGCATTCTGTCTGGGTATCGGCGTTTTAAGGCTGTGCAGGCGCTTTTGGCGCTGACCACTGCAAGCAAATACAGCACGATCAAAGCCCTGATCCGTCAACCCGGTTCGGTGCCAGATGCGTTTGCTGCCATGGTTGAGGAAAACGAAATTCGGGCGGGATTGAGCCCGTTTGAACGGGGGCGCATTTCTTCGATTGCGGTGCAAATGGGCGTCTTTGCCAGCACCGAAGAATCGGTGAACAAAATGTTCAGCGCAGCCTCAAAAGCCAAGCGCTCAAAGATCCGCAGCTTTGCCCTGATCTTTGAAGAGCTCGGTGATCTGCTGGCCTTCCCTGAGGCGCTCTCGGAGAAGCAGGGGTTGCGGGTGGCAGCGGCTCTGCGGGGCGGGGCTGAGACAGCCTTGCGCGAGGCGTTGGGTGGCTCATTGATCGACAGTGCCAGTGCGGAATGGGCGGTTCTTGAGCCTGAAGTGGCGAAGTTTGAAGACAATGCGAGAGACGATCGCAAAGGTGGGCGCCCGACCAAAAAGGCCCGGATCAAGGGGCAGGGGGCAGAGGTTAAGACCTCGACGGGTTACGTCATCAAACGCGAAGAAGACAGCCGCGGGTATGTTATCCGTATTGGCGGTCGCGCGGTCGACAACGAGATGATGGACGTGTTGGTTTTGGAATTGCAGCGGCTCCTTGAGCGGCCGTGAGGCCACTGGTTTCGCCGCGAAACCTAAAGGCAAAATCTTAAGAGCCTGACCGGGCGTGCGAACGATGCGTTATGATGGTGGTGACCTGTCAAGGATAGGGGCGCTGGACCCCTGTCGATCTAAGGGTGAGGGCATCTGATTGGCCACGCTAATGGTACGAAACTTCAAAGCGCCTGACGAGTAGGACCTTCTGAAAACTTCTGAAACGGTGTGGATCTGGCGGGCTGAAGTGAGGGCGTCGATACCCAACTCTTTCCGGCGGCTCAGGCGCGCGAAGCAAAGAAGCATATTCGGCAACAAACACAAGAATCGTCTGTCATCATAAACGTCTGGCATTCCACCAGTCATCCTGCCAGACATGACAGGCTGATTTTGGAATTGAAATTCGTTACCGTTACGTTAACATGAATCGGGTCCGTGTAGTTGCAACTAAAAATTGCGTCATGCGGGTTGGTCTAAAGAAACGCTGCGCCATTTAGGGAGACCCTTATGCGTTTGGTCTATGCGATTGTTGTCCTGTTCTGTGGTGTTCTCAGCGCTGCGGCCTCGGACACCGTTGATCCGGTGCAACAGCACAACTCTAACGCGGTCTGGTTTGAAAACTGGATTGGCCTATCGAGTGCGACGCTTGTTGTATCCGCACCCAATGGCAAGACTGTCTCAGTTTACGCAGCGAATGGAACACCGGTTTATGAGCTGGAACGGGGGGCCGCGCTTGATGGTGTTTACCGATATGAGCTGAATGCTGCGACCGAAGAGGTTGAAGATATTGCGAATCCGATTGATAACGGCCGTGAGCAAGTTGCCACATCACAAACAAAATCGTTCTTCATGTCGGGATCATTTGTTGTGTCACGTGGAGTAATCATTACCCCAGAAGACATAAAAGAAGAGTAAGCTGGTGCGATCCAGTTGCTGTACACCCCCCCCATTAACAAGGGATAGAGATTTAACATGACACGAACATTTGATCGATCTTTGGCCGCAGGCATTGCCGCGCTTGGCCTTACAGCTGGGATAGCGCAGGCTGACCAGGTGTTTGTTGACGACGTGATCGCCACAGGCAGTCTTTGCGTAGGCCAAGATTGCGTAAACGGTGAAAGCTTTGGCTTTGACACGATCCGCCTGAAAGAAAACAACCTGCGGATCAAATTCCAAGATACGTCGAACTCGGCGAGCTTTCCGACAAATGACTGGCAGTTGACGGCCAACGATTCGTCCAATGGCGGCGCCAACAAATTCTCGATTGACGATATCGACGGCGGTCGTACCCCGTTCACAATCGAAGCGTCTGCGCCATCGCATTCTCTTTATGTCGACGATGGTGGCCGGATTGGTTTGGGCACCTCAACTCCGATTGTTGACCTGCAAGTCGTGTCCGGCAACTCGCCGACCCTGCGTCTTGAGCAAAACGGCAGCAGCGGCTTTACGGCCCAAACATGGGACTTGGCCGGGAACGAAGCGAACTTCTTCGTTCGTGATGTTACAAACGGTAGCGCATTGCCGTTCCGTATCTTCCCCGACGCGCCGCAAAACGCTTTGACGATTTTGGGATCGTCGGGTGACATTGGTATTGGGACGGCGACGCCAGATAGTCCGCTTCACCTAAGTCGTTCAGGTGCTGTAAACGCCCGCTTTGAAGACACCGCTCTGGGTGTGGAGTGGGAAAGCGGTCTTGCTGGAAACGACACGTTCAAAATCAGCGCTGTAGGAACCTCAGGGGTTCAGTTCCGCTTCACCCGCGAAGGTGGCATGGTCATGCAGCCACAGGCGGCAGCACCCACTGTATCGGTTGGTGACGGCATGCTTTACTATGATAACTCAGGCGCTCTTTGTGCCCGCGTGCAAGGTGCATGGGTTGTTCTATCTGGCACAGGAAGCTGCGTCTAAACGCGCCTGATAACTTGGCGAATTCAAGGCACCCCGCGATTTGGTTCGTGGGGTGCTTTTACTTTGGGCAGAACGCCGACCCGGATCGGTATTGCGTGACCCAGTCGTCATTGATCGTCGTTGCTTGTTTCTTTGGGGCAGAGGCCAGGTCAACAGCCGCAGGAGGAACCGGAACGTCCAAGGCTTTGCAGATCGAAGCTGTGACGGACTGGGGGTCTTGGGTAAGGTCCTCGTAGCTCACCCGGATAGGGCGCGCTTGGACACTGGAAAAGAAGGCATCCCATGCCTGATCCTCGGTTTCCAATTCCTCAATGGTTTTTGCTATCGCGGCACGATCAAAAACGGGCACTTGGCTTGGTTTTTGCCAACTGATCCAGGCGCCGGTTTGTTTGGCGATTTCCATGGATACGGCCTGTGCCACCCGATCAGTTCGATCCAACCGGATGTAGGATTGCACGTCGAGCCAACGCAAAAGCGGCTCACGGCGGGCAACGGTCGAAAACTGCGACCAGTGGGCTTTGATGCCAAACCATCCCGACGCAGAGCTGCGCCGCGCCATCAGGGCCCTTAAAGTGCCGCGCAGGTTTGATTGATTCAAGTCTTTCTGCCAACGCATCCGGTGTTTGGGATGTAAGTATTCCAACGGGCTGCCGAGTTGCCCGGTGTGAAACAGCAGATTGGCCAGAAAATGGCTGCCTGACCGCCCGGATGAGGCGATGACATAGGTTTTGGGTTTTCCGACAAAGGGTGGCTGATCATACTCAGCGCCAAATTGATCCCAACGGGGCCCACCCTGATCAGACATGACCACGTGCCTTTAGGTCTGTGTACAAAAGCTCGGGGGCGAGGCTGCAAACTTCGGGCAGGGCAGGGCAAGTCGCCAGGGCCAAATTGCTTGCAAAGTCAGACTCTTGGTTCCAGATCGGAATGTTTCGCGCTTTTACCTTCATAAAGGCGTAATAGTCGCGAAATTTAAAGCCTTCACCGACGACGCGGTTGCTTAGGTTGATCCAGATTGCAGGGATACCATAGGCATGCGCAAAGATAAGACCATGCAAAGACGATGAGATGATCAGCCGGCATTGCACCAAGGCATCAAGATACGGTGTCAGGTCCTGTTGCGCGGTTATGACTGCGCCGCCACGCTGGCGAACGTCGTCACAGAAAGGTTCGTCTTCATCGACGTAATGGGGGATCAGCCCAAAATCATATTTTTGACTTACCGACGGGTTGTAATACTTGGCCATCGACAAGGCCCCGTCGCCGATCATGCGCACGCCAGTATAGCCAAGACCTTCCAAGCGGACTTTGGTCAACGGCCCGCGCACCCCCAGAATTTTGAGCGGCTTGGCGCGCGGCTGAAGGGTGGGTTTCATGATGCCGGTGCCCCAAACGACGCTGTTTTCATCCGCATGCATAAGGGTGGAGCCTACACACATATAATGCTGAACAGACGAGGCTGCGTTCAGGGTTATTGGGGTCACTTCGCGACCACTAATTTTGCTGAGGAGAAAGGGGCTGGCCAAGTCCCCTGCGTTAATGTCGCCCGAGAAGTACTTGATATAGAGAGGCTCTTTCACCTTGCGTTACCCCGATTTAGACGCGTGGGCGATTTGCGCCATATGGGTCTTGACGAGGTCACGATAGGCCTTGGCCTGTTGCACTTGACCCTGCGCCTCAAGATAGGCGGCGTGGTTGTCTTTTGGGTGAATGAGCGATGAAAATCTGCCATCTGACCACGACAGTTCAGAGGCAAGCGGCGGAAAGACCGTCACGGCTTCGCCGGGCAGGGGGGCATCGCGGTGCAAAAACACGTCGGCAGTGTGGTTCACCCGCTCAAATCGATCCAACAGGGCTTGCGCAAAGGCCGATGTCAAACCGTGGGCAGGATTAGACATCTTGAGCACGTCTTCGATACGGCAATCAGTGTCTTCGTGATCTTTGTTCAGGGCCCAACCCATTCGAAGCAGCCGGGGTTGATCAGCAGCAAAGCCCAATTCGCCAGTGGCGTTTTTCTTGGCGAGAAACCTAAGAACTTTGGGCCACCAAGGGTGAATTATCACATCATCCTCGAGCACCAGCGCCCGCTGAGGCGTTGTGGCGATTTTCTTCCAAAGATTCAGGTAGCTGGCGAAGACAGCGATCTGGGGCGGGATCAGCTGATTGTTGCAATCATCGCGCCCGCAAGACAGCTTGCCACAGCGAAAGCACGGCGGAAACTGATGTACCAAATTGGCGGATACAATGCGGTCCACATCCGGGTGATCCGGGCCACAAGCGTCATGAAATGAAAACTGGGTGATTCCGACAGATGCAAGATGTTCGGCCACATATTCCCGACGATCAAGCGAGGTTGGAAGGCTGACAACATAAATGGTATCGAAAAAGCGCCAAAGATCCGAGTATGATGTCTGCAACGGTCATTTCCTTGGTGGTTCGAAAAACGGATACCATGATATTGTTGAACTTCCAATTCCCGCACGCACTTATTGCAGGCTTGAAAATCCTTGCTCTCGGGGTGCAGGATTTCAAGGGCTATGTTAACGCCTTGGACACCCATAGGCTGAAGAGAGCTGAAACATGAAGAATGTCATAGAGCCTGAATATCAAAAGCGATTTTTATTGGCCTCGTTGATCATTGTGGTGCTGGCATATGCGTTTTGGACCGGGTCGCGCTATCCGGCGCTCAACGAAAAGGCGATGATGTCGGGCGCTATTCAGTTGGAAGATCCGCTGAGCTTTGAGGCGAAATATCCGCTGACCGAAGCCATGAGCGTGCTGGAAAAGATTGGTTATTCGACGCTGAATTGGATCAATACCAACAAGAAGGGCATGTTGTTTGGCATGTTATTCGCCGCAGGCTTCATGACCTTGCTGCCCTATATTCAGCGCCGCAGCTTTCGCGGAGGCTTTGCCAATTCGATGATGGGCATGGCGATTGGGGCGCCGTTGGGGGTCTGCGCGAACTGTGTCGCGCCGATTGGCAAGGGAATGTATTCTGCCGGGATGCGGGCGGAAACCATGCTGTCGGCTATGGTGGCCTCTCCGACCTTGAATGTTATCGTATTATCTATGCTTTTCAGTCTGTTACCCTTTTACATGGCGGTCGCCAAGATCGGGATCAGCCTTGTGATGATTTTGGGGGTGGTGCCTTTGATCTGCCGGCAATTGCCACGCAGGGAAATTGAAGTGCCGCTGGCCGAGCCGGTGCCGTGGTCGGCGCAGGAGCTTCATGACGGGTCGGAACCGCTGAGCGCGGCCATTGTTGCGGTGGCGATCGGCTATGCCAAAAACCTGTGGTATTTGATCAAGCTGACTGTTCCGTTGATGTTATTGGCGGGGTTTCTGGGGGCGACGGTTGGTGTGTTGCTGCCGCAGGATTTGATTGTCGGCCTTGGATTTGGGATCGGGATTTTGGCCTTGGTGACCTTGGCGGGATTGTTTTTGCCGGTGCCGATGTCCTTTGACGTGGTCCTGACCGGGGCCTTGATCGCGACGGGTCTGGCGCATGGCTATGTTATGGCCTTGCTGGTCACGCTGGGCAGTTTTTCGGTTTATCCGTTCTTCATTATCTACCAGACTTTGGGCAGACGGGCGGCGATGTTGATGGCTGCGTCGATTGCGCTTTTGGGGTTTGCCGCAGGTATTGGGGCCAATGCCTATCACGAATGGCAAACCAAACGTGCGTTGGAATTGCTCTTGGGGGAGGCATCTGCGCCGGTGCTTTGGGGCGCGGCCGAGGCCGCAGGGCAGGAACCCGCCTTGACAGTGAGCAGCGCCGATGCTGCGCGTATTGCAGTTTATGCCATGCCATTTGCCCCGCCCAGCCCGGCGGCAGACACAGGGTTTACCCGGATGGAGGCCAGCACGCTGGGCATCGACAAACCGGTTGAGTTCACAATGCGCGATATGTGGCCACCGTTTTGGGAAGGCCGCAGTCTGTCTAGCGCCGATTTTGACCGCGACGGCGACATTGATCTTGCTGTCGCGTCAACCGAAGTTGGTTTGTATTTGTATCTTAACGATGGCACCGGTCAATTCACCCGTCAGGATGTGGAACTCGGGGCTTTGGCGAACATGCCGATTTTCAACGCCGTGTTGACCGATGTCGATAATGACGGCTGGCCGGACCTGTTTTTGGCCACCTATCAGGAGGGCAATTTCTGGTGGCGCAATGAGGGCGGCAAGTTTGGTGCTCAGCCGCCTCAGCCGGTGGCGAACAACCCAGAGGCACCGCTGAGCATGGGGCTTAGCTTTGCAGATGTGGACAGCGACGGGTTTTTGGATGTGGCCTTGGGCAATTGGGCCGCAGGGTGGTATCGGCGGATTCCGGGGGAAGAAGCGCGCAACCGTGTTGTGTTGAACAAGGGCGGGGCGCTGGATGGAAGCGCCTTTGTCGATTTGCCGGGCATTCCGGGGGAAACCCTGACGATTTTGTTTTCGGATTTGAACGCGGACGGGCACCAAGATCTTGTTGTTGGGAATGACTTTGACATCCCTGACTATTTTTACCGCGGGGACGGGCAGGGCGGGTTGACGATGATCACCCAACCCGAGGGGCTGATCCCGCATACAACCACAACGACAATGGCGGTGAAATCTGCGGATTTGTTCAACCAAGGGCACCCGGCCCTGTATATGGCGCAGATCGCGGGGCGGTCTTCGGGCGTGTCGCAAAAGCTGAAAATGCAGCGGTTGGATAAATATTGTGATGCGATTCAAGACAGCGCATCCAAAGCCATCTGCGAGCAGAATATGGCGATCAAGGCGTGGTACAAATCGGGCAACAGCTTTGATCCGACCTATGCAAATCGGTGTTTGGAGCTTGAAGGACGATATCAGGCCGAATGCAAGGCCATGCTGGTCAAGGATCTTGCGATTCAGCGCCGCGATGCATCGCTCTGTGATTTGATCCCGGCCCAGCAACCGATCCCCAAAGCTTTTTGCGCGTTGCATTTCAAACCGGCGCGAACCCCCACGGCTGAGGAAATCACGCTGACGCATCCGCAAATCCTACGATCCAATGTGGTTTTGGAGTGGGACGGGGCGCGTTATGTGGACACGGCGGCAAAGCGGGGCTTGGATGTCGGCGGGTGGAGCTGGGACACCAAGATTGCAGATTTTGATCATGATGGTTGGCAAGACATTTTTATTGTCAACGGAACATGGGTGCCCAACGAAGTGTCGCCCTCAAACCTGTTTTTCCACAACACGGGAAAGGGTGATTTTGAAGAGGCCTCGGGCGCTTTTGGGCTTGAGGATTATCTTATGACAGCGGCGGCGACCCGGTTTGACATGGATGGGGACGGCGATCTGGATCTTGTCACGCATCCGGTAAATGGGCCGCTGATGGTCTATAAAAACAACACCCAAACCCCCGGAATTGCCTTTCGTTTACAGGATGGAACAGGCAACCGTGATGCGATTGGTGCGCAGATTACGCTGGTTTCTAATGACGGGTCCCAGCAAACACGAGAACTTCAACTGGGGGGTGGTTTTATGAGCTTTGACGCCCCGCAAGCCCATTTTGGGCTGGGCAGTGCGCGGTCGGCGGCCGAGGCAAGTATTCGCTGGCCGGATGGTCATGTCACAACCTTGGAAGGCCCTATAAACGTTGGCAAAATCTATTTGGTTGAACGGAATTAATGTGTGTTCGACCCTGAGGTGTGCCAAAGTGATACAGTCAGGAAATAATTGACCCCAAGGCAACCATTGAGTTGCATCGGCTATTTTTTGCCAATTAGACTAAACGTAACTGTGACCTGCGAAATACGTGGGAACCACTTCTTTTGATACGACATTGGAAAATCCCTCATGATTCGCCTGCTGCGCCGTTTTTCTGTTGCCTGTGCATTAGCTTTGTTCCCAGTCATGTCAGTTGCAGCCCCTGTTGGGCCAACGATTTCGGTGCTTTTTTTACCTGATGAAATCATGCCGGACGCGGTAACGACGATGATCATCACGCTGGAAAATTCCTCGGGCACAAACGCGTCTGAAATGGCATTTTCCGGAACGCTTCCCGGTGATTTCGTGATTGCAGCGGGGGGGGCCGAAACATCCTGCAGCGGTTTGCTTGTTGCGGCAGAGGGAACGAAAACGCTCGCCTTTTCTAATGGCCAACTGGCAGATGGATCGAGCTGTACGATCGAAATTCCGGTGACGGGGCCAAACGCGGAAGCGCAAACTTTTTCCACCTCTGGTCTGACATCCACCGCCGGTTCAGGGAGCGCCGGTTCTGACGAATTGACGATTTCGGCCAACAACCACACATTCGCGAGCAGCTTGTCGCCCGCCTCTATTGACCTGGGGGATGTGACACGGATCACGTATAATCACACCCATACGACCGGTGGTTTTTTCGTAAACTTCACAATGAACACGGCGTTGCCGAGTGGTTTTGTTGTTGCCTCGCCGCCAAATGCGGCCGCCAGCTGCGATGGCACACTTGAAGTCGAAGCAGGCGCGTCTAGCTACCGATTTCAATCATCCCCGTTCGGCCCAGTCAGTTGTGAAATCAGCCTGGACCTTAAAGCGGTCGAACGTGGCGACCACACTATTAGCACATCGTTTCAGGCTTCTAACGGTGGTGCTTTGAGCAACGCCATGACCTATCGTAACGAGGTGTCAGTTTCCGCCCTGCCTGTCGGCAGTGTGGGTTTGAACAAGACCTTTGATGTGTCAACCGCGTCGGCGGGTGATGTTGTTCAAATGACGTTTGAATTGCAAAACGTGTCACGCAGTTCATCCGCAACCAATATGACATTTACCGATGACCTGTCGGCCTTTTTGGCGGGCACCGTTGTGTCGGGAACCTTGCCATCTGCCCCATGTGGCGCAGGGTCGTCGCTCAGCGGGACATCTCTCTTGACCCTGACCGGAGCGTCATTGGCACCCGAAAGCTCCTGTCGGTTCACCGTCGATATTGCACTGCCAACCGGCGTGACGGGGAACACAAGCTATGTGAATACCACAAGCGCCTTGACCGGTGACCTTGATGGAAGCCCGTTCACAGGGTCAGTAGGTCAAGCGCGGATGACTGTTTTGGGGGACGGTTTCTTGCCGGTGTCTCTCACCAAGTCATTTATCGGCACTGGTGCGACGGCGAACGACGGAATTGCCGCTGGGGCAACGGGGACAGCCCGCTATATTCTGACAAACCCGAACTCCTCAGATGTGGTAACGGACGTTGCTTTTACCGACGGTTATAGCGCCGTTGCCGGTGTTGTTTTATCGAGCGACGTACTGTGTGGCGGCAGTGTTTCCTTTAATTATTCTTCCGCAAAACTTACTGTCTCGGATGTTGATGTTCCGGCAAATAGCAGTTGTCAGGTGGACCTCGACGTGACCTTGGAGGATGCAACACCGCCGGGGAGCTATCCGGTCACATCGAGTTTGGTTCGCGGAAAAATTGGTGCGGTCTCGGTTGAGGCGGCACCTGACACGACAAACTTGGTGGTGCTTGGCGGTGCGAACCTGAGCATTGCCAAGACCTTCTTGGAGGACAGTGTCGTTGCAGGCCAGACAACCCAGGTCAAGTTCACAGTGTCAAGTGCGGCTGAATCTCAGTCAACGGCTGTGTCGCTTGCCTTTACCGACGATCTTGACGCATTTCTGGCCGGCACAACCTTTGTATCGACGGACACGAATGAGTGTGGCGGATCCATGTCTGGGACGTCGGTTCTAAGCTACGCCAACGGGTCAGTTGCTCCTGGTGATAGCTGTGACATCATTGTGACGATTTCGACCAGCGGCACCGCGACAACCGGGATATATACCAACACGACCTCGGCGCTTAGCGCAACAGCTGGTGGCGCAGCCACCACAGCCGTTGCGGCATCAGATTCCATTGATGTTTTTGAAGGTGGTACCTTTGAGACCTCTATGGTCTTTGTGGAAAGCCCCTATCCGGCTGGAACGACCGATCCGGTAACCGTTCGCTTCACCTTGGACAACTCACTGGGTACCAGTGAATATTCAGGGCTGGCTTTTACCGAAGATTTTAATGCGATCCCCTCGCTGACTTTTGGAGTAATGCCATCGCTTCCCGCGTCTTGTGGGGGCGGCTTCGTGTCGCCAAGTGGGTCATCCATTTTGGTGGCAGGCGTCGTGATTGCACCAGGACAGATTTGTACATTTGATATCCCAATGAATGTTCCTGAATCCACCGACCCAGGAAGTTATTCGTTTGAAACAAGCAGTCTTACGGCCACTGTGAACGCTTCGTTCGTGACCTTGTCACCAATCAGTGGAACCCTGACCGTTGCCGATGGTCCGCTGCCTTTCTTGAAAAGCTATGCCACCAACCCGGTTTATGACGGCGCGACAACAGTGGTGACTTACACAATCGAAAACGCCCTGTCTGAGGCCGTGGATACCATTGCCTTTACAGATAATTTGGATGCCGCGCTGAGCGGCTTGGTTGCGACTGGTCTGCCTTCCGCCCAATGTGGCGGGACATTGTCGGGCACGTCGACCCTGAGTTTTACGGGGGGAACGCTCGCGGCAAATGCAAGCTGTACAATCTCTGCGACCCTGGCAACTCCGGGCGGATCCGCATCAGGCGGGTATCCGGGAACCACCAGCACGGTAACGGCCGAAACAGTCGCGGCGAACGTGGTTTTGACCTCTGATGCGGCAGATGCCGAATTGGTCATCCAAACGCCGGCGTTGGCGACGTTTGCCAAATCGTTTTCATCACACATTGTTGGTGCAGGCACTACGAACACAGTGACATATACGATCACCAATACCGGGACTGCGGCTCTCTCGGGTATTGAATTCAGAGATGACATGGATGCGACGCTAAGTGGCTTGGCTGCGAGTGGTCTTCCAGTCAGTGATGTTTGCGGAACCGGATCGACCCTTTCGGGAACCAGCACATTGCAGCTCCAAAATGCCAGCCTACCAATCGGAGGGTCTTGTACGTTCAGCGCAACGCTTCAGGTTCCCGGCTCGGCCAGCAGCGGCAGCTATTCGGGCAGCACAAGTGCGCTTGAAAGCAATGGTCTGGATATCGCGGATCCAGCGTCATCCAGTTTTGCAATCGAAGCCGCGCCGACATTTGCCCAAGCGATGTCACCCTCCAGCCAGGTTCAGGGTGGTTTGACACGCGTCACGTATACAATCGACAACTCGGCCGGATCGACGAGCGTGACATCCTTGGCCTTTAGCAACAGCTACCCGGCTTTGATGACAAACGCCGCAAGCCCCAATCCAACCACGACCTGTACGGGCGGCACCTTGACCGCCGTCGGGGGCGCGGGCAGCATGAGCTATTCAGGTGGCACAGTTGCCGCCGGCGCGAGCTGTACAGTCTCTGTAACGGTCCAATCGACATCGGCCACGAGCCAGACAAGCACCTCGTCTACGTTGACATCTTCGATGGGGGACAGCGGGACATCGTCAGCAACCTTGACGCTGTCCGCAGCGCCCGTGCCAACCTTTACCAAGGCCTTTGCATCGCCAAGCGTGACCTTGGACGGGTCGGTGGGCATGACATTGACCATCAACAACACGACTGCTTTGGTGCCTGCGACAAGTCTTGATGTCACGGATAGCCTGCCAGCGGGCATGGTTGTTGCGGCAACACCGAACGCCAGCACAACATGTACGGGCGGCACATTGACCGCTGTTTCTGGTGGATCCAGCGTCAGCTATACAGGCGGTACTGTTCCGGCTTCGCAAAGCTGTACAATTACCGTTGATGTCAGAGCGACGTCGACAGGGACATTGGTCAACACAACCGGGAACCTCACATCGAGCCTTGGGAATTCGGGCACAGCGACAGACAGCCTGAACGTGCCCTCCATCACGCTGAACACGCCGCTAACGGCCGACAATATTATCAACGGGGCCGAAGTGAGCACCGTGACCTTGTCCGGGACAACAGCCTTGGTTGGCAATGGGCGGACTGTGGCCATTCGGATCACAGACAGCGCGTCGGCGGTTCATAACTTTACGGCAAACGTATCCGGGAATGCCTGGACAACCACCGAAGATTTGAGCGGCCTGGCCCAAGGCGCGGCCACGGTTTCGGCCGCAGTCACGGATGCCTCAGGATCGTCGGCCGGTCCGGCGACCACTAGCTTCTCGATCGATACACAAGCCCCGACCGGTCATGGTGTGG
>NZ_JBOEGM010000014.1:31078-31312 GCF_050633425.1 Pelagimonas sp.
GCGCGGAAGACGGGCAAGTTGTGACGCTTGTGATCACAGACAGCGCCTCGGGCAGCCGCAGCTTGTCGCCGAGCGTGACCGGCAACGTCTGGAGCGCGACAGTTGACCTGTCGGGCTTGGCCGATGGGACTTTGTCGATGACGGCGGATGTGTCTGATGTTGCAGGCAACCCGGCCACACAGGCAACGTCGAGCCTTGCGATGGATCAGGTCGCCCCGACCGGTCATGGTGTGG
>NZ_JBOEGM010000014.1:31488-73944 GCF_050633425.1 Pelagimonas sp.
GCGCGGAAGACGGGCAAGTTGTCTCTGTCACAGTCACGGATTCGACGCCGACGGTCAGAAACCATACGGCAACAGTTGCAAGCGGCGTTTGGAGCGTGACGGTTGATCTTACCGGCTTGGCGGACGGGTCTTTGTCACTGACAGCGGATGTGTCTGATGTTGCAGGCAACCCGGCCACACAGGCGACCCACAACGTTTCGCTGGATGTTCAGGAACCCGTCGGGTTTGGCGCAAGCTTTGATGACAGTGTGATCAATGCATCCAACCAAACCTCTATCAGCTTTAGCTTTGCGGGTGCCGAACTCTTGTCCTCGTATGAGTATGTCATCACCTCGGATGGTGGCCCGGGTTCGGTGAGCGGCGCTGGGTTGATTTCAACACCGACCGATCAGATCACCGGCATTGATGTGTCGGGGCTTGCCGATGGCACGCTGAGTCTCTTGGTTATGTTGACCGATCAGTTCGACAATGAATCTGCAGCGGTGATTGATACCGTGGTCAAAGACACTGCCGCGCCAACATTGGCGATTGCTTCGCCTTTGGCGGTGGATGACTTGGTCAATGCGGCTGAATCCACGGCAGTGGTGATTTCCGGCACAACAAGCGGGGTTGAGGATGGCCAAACGGTTCAGCTCGCGATCACGGATGCGGCGACGACAACCCTGTCGCCGACCGCCACAGTGACCAGCAACGTCTGGAGCGTGACGGTTGATCTGTCGGTCTTGACCGATGGGGCTTTGACGATGACAGCGGATGTGGCGGATGCTGCGGGCAACCCCGCCACCCAAGCCTCGGCGAGCGTCACGATGGACACGGTTGCGCCAGCGGGTCAGGCGGTTGCCTTTGATGACAGTGTGATCAATGCGGCCAACCAATCTGCCACAGGGTTCACCTTTGCGGGAGCCGAAGTCGGGGCCAGCTATGCCTATACGATTTCGTCAGATGGCGGCGGCGCGGATGTCACAGACACCGGCACAATCGCGACCGCAACAGACCAGATCAGCGGGCTTGACCTGTCGGGTCTGGGCGATGGCACGCTGACTGTTTCGGTTGTCTTGACCGATACCTTCGGCAACGCTGCAGCAGCGGTGACGGATACGGTTGAAAAGGACGCCGACGTTCCACAGGTTGCATTTGACTCTGGCTTGGCGGGCGATTCCGTTGTGAATGCCGCCGAGCAAGCGGCGCTGACACTCTCGGGCACCACAACCGGTGTTGAAGATGGTCAGACGGTCACAGTCGTTGTCGCGGATAGCGCGTCGTCCACGGTCTCCGGGCCAGCCACAGTTAGCGGTTCGACATGGTCGGTTGCGCTTGACCTGACGGCTTTGGCAGATGGGGCGTTGACCCTAACGGCGGATGTCTCGGATGCGGCAGGAAATGCGGCGGTTCAGGGAACCACCACGCTAGCCAAAGATGCGACCGCGCCTTCGGGACAGAGCGTTTCCATTGATCAATCGCCCATTTTGCTGGCAGATGAAGCCGGGGTCAGTGTCACTTTGGCGGGTGCCGAAGTTGGGTCGGCCTATGCGATCACGCTAAGCTCATCGGGCGGCGGAACACCCGTGACCAGAAACGGGACGATCTCATCTGGTTCGGAGCAACTGAGCGGATTTGATCTAAGCGGTTTGGGAGATGGCACAGTCACCGCTTCACTTGTCTTGACGGATGTGGCCGGAAACGCCGCGCCCGCCGTGACTGGGACGGCGGCCAAAGACAGTGCGGTGCCAACAGTGACCTTGGCCGCGCCTGTGACACCGCAGGCCGACGCCTTTGATGTCACGGTGACCTTTAGCGAACCGGTTGTGGGTCTTGACGTTGCCGGATTCGACATTGTTGGCGGTTCGGCGACGGGCCTCACGGGGGCGCTGGACAGCTACGTTCTCACTGTATTGCCCGATCATGATGGTGAGATCACCATTCAGGCACTGAGCAACGCGGCACAGGATGCCATCGGCAACCCAAGCGATCCGTCGCTTGTGGTCACGGTGACCGCGCATTTGACCGGCACACCCAATCCTGCTCCTGAAACGGATTCAGATGGGGATGGTGTTCCTGACAGCTATGAAAGTGCTTCGGCAGACCGCGATGGCGACGGGATTGCCGACGCCGCAGATTACGATCCAGCCGGGTATTTCTACTGTGAGGATGACGGCCGCATTATGTCAGGTGGTGGCATCACGGTGTCTGGCCCATCCGGCTCTAACAGTTCGACCGGTGTTCGCAATGACATCAACATCGTTCAGGACGGCAGCTCGGGTCAGTACCAGTGGTTCGCGCTCCGCCCAGGGACATATAGCGTGACCTACCACTATCCGTCGGAGTCGGGGCTTGCCAGCACGACACGCGTTTCGTCGGGCACTCTTGATGTGACAAGCCTTTTGCCCGCCAACCCAGCGGTCCTTGGATCAACAGAATTTGGCAGCACTGGCTATTTGGCAAACAGTTCGCTCGGTGCAAACCCATCATTCTATTCAAGCTTTGTGATCGAAGCGGGTGATCCAAATGTCTTGGCCAACAACATCCCGATGACCCAATGTGCCGAAAACGCATTGATCGTCAGCGCGACGGATAACGGGGCCGAGGCCAATGGCGGTGTCACAGATGGTATTTCGTTTACCATCGCCCAAGACAGATTGTCTTTGGTCGACACGGTCGTGTCCTATGAAATGAGCGGCACAGCGACCCAAGGCGACGACTATGCTACAGCCAGTGGGACACTCACCATTCCTGCCGGGGATATGTCGGCGGATGTTGAGCTTGCGGTTCTTGAAGATGGCTTGGTCGAAGGCGCTGAAATTGCGACGTTGACACTCACGGCGGTAACAACAACGGATGAGGCAACAATCCTCAGCACAACGGCCAGCGATTTGGCCGGCTCTGCGACCATTGCCGATGATGATGCCATTGCAATCACCGTGAGCAACGATGATCTGTCGGCCTCTGAAAACGGCCGCGATCATGCTGCGATGAGCTTTGCTCTCAGCAGTCAGCCGGGCTTTGATGTTGTGCTGAATTTTGAGGGTGACGATCAGTGTACTGTTTCACCATCAACGATGACCTTTAGCAGCGTCAATTATGACTCTCAGCAAACCCTGACCATTATGGCGGTGGATGATGACAAGGTCGAAGGCACACATAGTTGTCAGCCAACGGTCTCTGTCAGCTCGTCTGATACCGATTATAATGGCTACGCTCTAAGCTTAGCTGCGGTGAGCATCAGCGATGATCTGGTCGATCAAATTCGTGAACCTTTGACAGAAATCCTTAAGGACGATCTTGAGGATACGGTCCGCACACAGCAGCGCCGCTTTAGCGGTTTTGCAAAAGGTGCGTTGGGCCGGTTGCGCGATGGTGCTGAGGATCTGCCATGTGGCACGATCAAGCATCCTGATGTCGGTGGTAGCCTGTCGGCGACGGATGGTTCGGGCAACATGCAGGGTAAATTTGGCTGGGAAACCTATCATTGCCAAACCTCGGTTCGCAATATTCTGGATGGCTCTTTCTCGGTGAACTGGTCCGAGGAGTCAGGCACGCAAGCCATGTTGGAGGTGTCCCGTCTCACGGAAAACTATATCTCGGAAGACGAGATCAGAGGTTTCTTCTGGGGTGGTTACTATAGCCGCAACAATGTCGACAGCTCGGCCAAGGGAGTCGTCAATGGCTATGGTCTGAACGGTGGTATCTATGGTGCCAAAGCGATCAGCTCGGGTTTGTTTGTGGATTACTACGCCTCAGCGGCGATAGGTGTTCATGATTATGACCTGACCTTTGACGCGGATGCCGGCGATATTACAGCCGAAGGCAACTACAAATACGCTGCTCTCTTTGGTGGTGTGGCCCTGAGCGGGAAGCACGACTTTAAGACCTACACCGTGAGCCCAAGAGTTGGTTTGGACGTTGCCCAAGCCTGGGTCAGCGATACGGATGTCACGG
The DNA here is from genome assembly GCF_050633425.1 of Pelagimonas sp. GTDB lineage: Bacteria > Pseudomonadota > Alphaproteobacteria > Rhodobacterales > Rhodobacteraceae > Pelagimonas. Next base: position 35,425 of record NZ_JBOEGM010000014.1, read on the forward strand.
CCACGCAACTTGGCCAGAGTGACAGTGGCACGATTGATTTGCCGAACTTTAGCGGTGGTCGTTTCTACGCAGAGATTGAGATTTCGGGCCTTAGCACCAAGAAAGGTGCCGAAGCATTGGGTCAGGTGATGAGTGAAATCAGCCTGACACCCCGGATCGCCTGCGAGTATTCGTCCAATTCGAGCGATCCGACCTGTGGCGGCGGTATCAACTTTGAAGTCACGTCCAGCAATGCCAACAAGCATTTGGACTATGGGTTTGAGCTGGATTACGAACGGATGGATGACCAAAACCGCGTGCGCCTGAGTTTCTCACGCGAGCGTCGTTTTGCCGGTGACAACGGGTCGGTTGTGACACGCTTGTCGATGCCAGGAAGCGAAGATGTCACGGTCGAACATGGTGTGCGTCTGAACTTCTAATCCAGACCTATGAAAACAACAAAAGCCGCCCGGTGAAAGACACGGGCGGCTTTTTCATGTTTAGGAAGAGGGGTTTAGCCGTCTGGGGCTTGCAGCTCGATCTTGGCAGAGACACGGCTTGGAACATCCAGCGTTTCAAAGCGATAGCTGCGGATTTCATAGCCCCAATCGGGGTGCGACGAGGTGATCCATGTTGCGAGACGCACGAAATCAACATCGTTAAAGCGCAAAAGCACAATGCCTCCGGCTTCGGTGCCAAGCTCCGAAAGCGAGGGTCGCAGATTGGCGGAATTGAGACCTTCCTCTAACCCGCTAAGCCCAACCGGAGTAAAGGTTTTGACCGGGTCAGCGGATGGAATGGCGCGCAACTTCTGGGCCTCGGCGCGGCGGTTCTCGACCCAGCTGTGTAGGGCGGCGGTGTCTTGCAAGGTGGCATCTGCCGCGACGCGCGATTGAGACAAAGGTAAGAGGACGCCAAACCAAACGCCTGCAGGCACGGCAAGAGCCATCATCAATCCCAAAGACACCCGTTCTCGGCGGCTTAGGGGCAAAACAAAATCGACAATTTTACCGATCATTGATCTGTCTCCTGTGCGGGGTTGATGATCAGGTCAGCCCGAACCCCGGTGACACCGTTTTCGGTTCGCCTGTCTTGCAAAACAACGTCCAAACCGTCGGCGCGAATGGCCTCGGCCAACTGATCCACCGCTGCAAAATCGCTCACTTGGACGACGATGCGCAGCCCCTCATCCTGGCGATAGTGGAAGAGATTTGTCTGCGCCCCCGCAACGCTAAGGATTTGGGCAATTTGCGTTCCCAAATCCAGCGGGTCGAGCTCTTGTTTTACGCCGGTATCCTGTGCCTTAAGATCGGCGAGGGCGCGAGTGACCTGGACACGCGCATCCAAAACGGGGCCGCCATTGGTAAAGTCTTGCTGCACAGCTGCGGTGATTTGTTTTTTGTAGGCAAGGGTTTGGTTGTCTGCACTTTGAATAGCCCACCACTGGCCAGCGCCCCAGACTGCTGCGGCCAAAGCACTGGCGGCAAAGGCCCACACCCAAGGGCGCAATTGCCGTTTGAGGCGGGCGCGTGCCGCGGTTGGGTTGTTGCGCAAGTCCAGGCCCAGCTCTCCGAAACCAAGCACACGCGGCTTGGCCAACCCGCTGGCAGCAAGGTCGGCCGCGCTTCTGAAAACGCGAATGTTTTGGGCCGATGCAAGGTCCTGCAAATCGTTTGGAAGGACGCCGATTGCCAAAATCGCCTTGGGGGCGGGGCCGTCCTGAAGGGCGCGGCGCAGGGCGACACGCGCCAAGGCAGGGGCGGCGGTAAACCCATCTTGAGGGCCCAAACGCACCATAACAGCCAAAGCCCCTTCGATTTTTGTTGCGGAAATGGTCCAAATTTCGGGGGCCGCCGGCAAAGACAAATAGTCAGGCAAAACCGCCCGCCCCGGAAGGTCGACCAAGCTGGCGAGCCAGTCTTTGTCTGCCACCAAAACCTGCGTCCATGCCTCGGCAGAGCCTTTGTCCAAACCGGCATTATAGGGTCGCAATGCGATCTGATCAGATTTCAGGCCGAGCCGGTCCGACACCTGACGCGCCGCCACCTGTTCACGGGCTTGGCCGCGCAACCCCGGCGGCAAGTCCAAAGACACAAGAGGCACCGACGTGCCGGGCACCAAAACGATCTGACTGGCCGTTTTTGCGTCTGGCTCGTCTGGAAACGGGGCGGGCTGGCGCAAGATCGGTCTCCTGTCTGGTCGGGGCTTTGATGGCTTGGGCAGAATGCCGATGGAGCGCCGCAAGTGCAATGGCTTAGGTCGGCGTTTTCGGGGTTAGGGGCGACTGCTTTGATGCCAAACAGATGCGGTCACGGCAGGGCGCGTTTTGCGAAACAACACCGTTTCACGGCGCGCCGTTTGGCGCCCGAGCTTGGTTTGGGAATGGACATGAAACCAGTCTGACGACACCGAAATCCGATCTTGGGTGAGCACAGTTCGATCTTCTTGGGTGTCTGGATTGCCGTTGTTCTCCTCTTCGGTGTCCTCGGCGGTGGCCAGACCTGTCGCGATCAGGAAAGATTCCGGGGAGGGAAAGGGTTCCATGTCACGCGCTGCGAGAATCCGCGCCAAAGCCGCAGGCGGTACATTGGGTAGAAACGCCGACAAAATTTCGTAGTCAGCGGTGTTAATATTAAGAAGCGTGTCGCCCGGAAGCGCAGCCAAAAAGGGCCGCAGGCGATCGAAGTGACGGTCTGTCAGACCGGGCAGAACGCGGAGTTGATCCATGGATAAAATCGCACCGCCAACGGGATCAAGCGCCGGTGCCATGCTGCGCCAAACCACCCGGTCTTTTGGGCCACCGGGTCGGAGGAAGGTTTGGATTTCTGTGCCCACCTGAGGGGGAACGGACAAGGCGGCCAACAGACGATCAAAGGCGGTTTGAGCCAGCGTATTTTCAGGATCGGCCAGCCAATTGACATTAAACAGCCCCTGTAAATCGCGAATTTCGCCGCTGACGGACCCTTGTAGGAGATCGACAGGGGGCAAGGGTTGCGCCCAGGCTTCGCTCTTGTGATCCGTCATGTTTGAATCGCGCGCGAGTATGCTGGCGGCATAGGCGTCAAAAGCATCAAGGTTGAGAGTGACCTGTTCCGCCATGGTTCCGGCATCCAATCGGGCGCGCCCGGCCTCAGAGCGTGCCAGCAAAAACACCGCCACGGCGGACAAGGCGGCGACGATAACCAGAGCGTTGACAAGAACAAATCCACGGGTGTTGGCCATCAATAGGTTTCCACCAAGACAATCGGGCCAAACCCTTGCAGCTCAAACGAGAGTTTAATGGCCTTAGGCAAGGCACTTGAATAGACTTCTGGGGCGCTCCCGGCGCTATCTCCGTCGCTTTGTGAGGTGGTAAATGCGGGGCCGAAATTCGCCCCATCAATCCATCCGACACTTTGCAGATAGCTTTGGACCGTCAAGTTGCGCACGCCTGTCAAAACCTGCTGTGGCTTTTGGCGAGCACTGTTTTGTGCCGGTATCAATGTGCCCCAGCTCTGACGGCTTAGAGTCTCGTCGCGCAAAATCCAGTCAACCCGCTGAAAACCTGCACCAACGGTTTGTTCAGCCACCACACCACGGCGACCCGCCACCGAGAGCGAAAAAACACCGGAGCGAAAGCGAACCGCGGATTGTGGGGCCTGGCGGTCAGGTGGGTAAAAGGCCATCGGGATCGCCGACGAAAGATCAGCCCGCAGCAAGGAAACCGCCCGTGTGAGATGCGCATTTTGGTCGGAACGCTCGGTCTGGCGGTCTTGGGTACGCAACATGCCGGTCAGGGCCTGTGCGCCCATCACCGCGACCAAGGCAAAGATCGACAGGGCGACAACCAGTTCGATCAGGCTCAGCCCGGTGTCGGAACGCCACGGTCTCATTGGGGTTGACCGGGGGTGAAATAGGCAATCAGTTGCGCGCCTTCACCGCTGTCGCTGCGCGCTGTCACAACAGATTGAACCAGGCCTGCGGCGGTTGTCTTGTGGCTCACCTCAAGTTGGATGTTGTAGGGGCCAAGGATAACCTGTTTAGGCAATTCTGCCCGCGTGCTAAAGATCTTGAGTTCTTCTATTCGGTTTCGGGCAGCGAGCCGCGCCATAAGTCTTGGTGTTTCACCGCCAATGACACGCTGTGATTGATCGGTTGCGCGCAAGGCGGCCACGGTGCCGATGGTCAGCACCAAAATGGCAACTGCAAGTTCAACCAAGGTGATGCCCTTTGTGCGGCGTGATCGGCGCAGGCGGCTTAGCTTGTTGTGCATGTTAGCCCCGCAAACCCATCGCTTTCGCATTGAACCGAGGTTCCAAAGGTGATGCGAAACGCGGATGTTTGGCCGGTCGGCAGAAAGACGATATCGGGGGATTGCGTAGAGACCGGTCCGGGCAGACCGCGAAAAGGCTTGGAGGATAGGGTGACGGTGCCGCTCCACTTGCGCGGCGTGTGATCGGTTTGCCAACCTTGACTGCCAAGCGCCATGACCTGAGCGTTTTGGCGCGTAACGCTGAGACCCAGAGTTTGCTGACCCGCAATCGCAAGGTCGCGTTGGCTGTGATATATTGTGCGAAATTTGGCAAGATCACTGGTAAATGGCGATCCTTGCCGGGGTATTGCCAGACTGGCCCCGACCGCCAAAACCGACAGAATGGCGATAGAGATCAAGAGTTCGATAAGGGTAAACCCCCTATCAGCTTGATCGCCGGGCGCTATGGCGGAGGTTATTTCAGCGTCCACGAGCCGATATCCCGATCCGCCCCCGTGCCGCCCGCGACGCCATCCGCCCCATAGGAAAAGACGTCAAAGTCTCCGTGAACGCCGGGCTCAAGGTATTTGTATTCTTGCCCCCAAGGGTCAACCGGAGCGCGGTCCATATAGCCGTTTTGCGCCCAATTTGTGGGTTCGGGATCGCTCGTTGGTTTGGTCACCAGAGCCGCCAGTCCTTGTTCATTGGTGGGGTAGCGAAAATTATCGAGCCGGTACAAATTGATCGCGCTGACAATCGCCGCGATATCCGACTGCGCCCGTGCCGCGCGGGCTTGATCGGGGCGGTCGATGACGCGGGGTACAATCACCAGCGCCAAAATCGACAAAATCACCACGACAACCATCAGTTCGAGAAGGGAAAACCCATCGTCCTGTGGTCGCTTGGTCTTGGGCGTGCAATGATAGTCAAAATTGATCATGAGGTGCTTTCGTTGAAACGGTTGCGCAAGTCCGCTGCGAGGCCACATCTGTTTATTATTCACGGGGCATATGTGTTGTCCAGCCGATCTTGGCAAGCGACCCAAGGGGCAGAAACGCCATGACCTTCGACCAGACCGGTTTCGGTGATGTTTATAGCGCTGTTTTTCTGATCCTGATCGCACCTGCCATTGGGTCTTTTTTGGGGGTGTTGGTGGATCGCCTGCCCAGACAAGAAGACATTTTTGGGCAAAGGTCTGGCTGTCGGGCCTGCGGGGCACCGTTGGGTTTTATTGATCTCATTCCGATCTTGAGCTTTGTCATGTTGGGCGCAAAATGCCGCCAGTGTCACAAGCCGATAGCGGGATGGCATTTATACCTCGAGGTGGCGGCGCTTGGACTTGCGCTTGTTGCGCTGAGCAGCGGTGGCAACCTTGTGCTCATCTGGCTGACGGCGCTGTTTTTCTGGATTTTGTTGGGGCTTGTGGCGGCTGACCTGCTTTGGTTTCGCCTGCCCGATCCGTTGACCTTGGCCTTGTTTGTCACGGCGCTGGCGCTTGCCATGTTGCCCGGTCAGATGGGCGTGTTTCTGGCTCTGGCCGGGGCCGCTTTGGGGAGCGGTGTTTTTTGGATCATTCGCATCGCCTACAAAGCGGTGCGCGGTCGTGAGGGGCTTGGGTTTGGGGATGTCAAACTGATGGCTGGGTTGGGCGCTTTTTGCGGCCCGTTTGACCTTGCGTTGTTGCTTTTGTTGGCCTCGGCCGGGGCCTTGATCACCGGGCTTGTCGCCTATGGCGTGCGCGGCGGGTCTGGCCCTTGGGCGACCCGGCGTTTGCCCTTTGGAGCGGCCCTATGTATCGCGAGCTTGGTTCTGTGGATTTATCGACAGGGATCGCCGATCTGACCTGACAGAAATCGTGGTTTGATATTGGGTGTTTGAGCGCTTACGATCCCGCGTCGAACCCTGCCGCATTTCTGAGCGCCCGAAGTTATTTTCCTCCGCCCCTCCAAAATGAGAGAGATATGTCCGTTTTGAACACCAACCTGCCCGCCGCACTCTTGTTGGCCTTGGTCACTTGGCCTTGCCTGCCATCCGCCCAAGAAGCAGGCGAAACAGATGCGCCCGCCGCCGTCATGACTATGGAGGAGGTTGAAAAGGCTTGGGCGGCAAAAGATTTTATCGCCGTGCGTCAGGGGTTACAGCGTCTCGCCGAAGTCGATCAGCAACCCTTTGCTATGTATCGCTATGCTCGGGTCTTGATTCAGGGTCGCGGTGGGCCAAAGGATATGCGCTCAGGGGTTGAGTGGCTTGAGAAGGCCATTGAAGGCGGTCAACTGGATGCCTCAGTGCTTTTGGCGCGGCTGCTTTTGTCGCAAGGCACGGGTGGGCCTGCACCGGATCCAGAGCGGGCGGCCAGGTTACTAAAATCGGCGGCACCGCGTGGGAATGTAGAAGCCCAGTATTATCTGGCTTTGCTCTATCGCGAGGGTGTCGGCGTTGCTCAAAGCGCTGAAGATTCACTGAATTGGATGCTGGCGGCGGCCGAAGGTGGCAAGATTGATGCGCAATTTGAAATGAGCCGCATGGCGTCTAAAACAGACCCTGCAAAAGCGGTGCATTGGTTGCAAGAAGCAGCCACATCGGGCCATGCCGAAGCGCAATTTTTTCTGGGATTTGCTCTTGATCAGGGGCGCGGTTTAGCGCGCAACACTGAGGCGGGGTTTGACTGGCTGCACCGGTCCGCCGAAGGGGGCTATGTGCCTGCGCAGGTTGTCGTGGGGCGAAAGTATCTCAAGGGTGAGGGCACCACGCAAAACGGTGCCGAAGCTGAGCGGTGGCTACAATTGGCAGCCCGTGCTGGCAGCGCTGAAGCCATGACGGAATTGGCCGCAGGCCATCTGGCAGGGACCGTTTTGAAATCTGATCCACCGCTGGCGCTTGCGCTGTACAAACAGGCCGAGCAATACGGATCGCCCAATGCAATGGTCGGTTTGGCGGCGATGCTGGAAGAAGGGCAAGGCGGTGCGGCGGTTGATATCGAAGCAGCGGTTGCGCTTTATCGTGAGGCGCTTGGAGAAGGGCACACAGGCGCGGCAGTGCGGCTTGGTGACTTGGCGGGGCAGGGGAAGCTCGATGGGTTATTGGCGCCACATCGCGCCGTGCCTTGGGCGATGGCCGCTGCGCAAAACGGCAACACCGATGCGTTGGAATGGGTGCGTGGCCATGCCCAGGCCGGAATACGTCCGGCACAATCCGCGATTGGCATCTGGAATATCACACAAAACGGCCCCTTGGAGGAGGCTGTCACCTTTTTGACCGCTGCTGCGGAAGCGGGCGACCCACCTGCCCAGCATCAGTTGGGCCTGTTGTTCATCAGCGGTCAAGGCGTGGAACAGGACTATGTCCAAGCCCATAAGTGGTTGAATATCGCGGCGGCCAGCGGGAGTTCTGCTGCCGCTGACAAGCGTGCGGTTGTGGTGGATTTGATGACAGCCGAACAAGTTGCAAAGGCCCAAACCGCCGCGCGGGCGTTTTTTGAGCAGGTCAAATCACCAGCCGGAGTGTCTGAATGATGACGCTTTGCCGTTGGGTGTGTGGGGTGATGCTGTGGGTGTTGATCAGCGCTGCGCCAAGTGTTCAGGCCCAAACACTGGCCCAAACACTGGCCCAATCGAGCCAGACGGATGTGACCAAAGCCGCGCAGGCTGGCCAAGCTGATGCACAGTTTGCGCTGGCGGTTCGTTTACTGGAAGGCAACGGTGTTTTGCAGGACTTTGCCGCCGCCGCCGAATGGATGGAAAAGGCCGCGCAGCAAGGGCACGTGGCAGCGGCCAATCGCCTTGGACAAATGTTTCACGATGGCATCGGCACCCAACAGGACAGAGCCTCGGCTTTGACTTGGCTGGCCAAGGCCGCCGCCTCGGGCAACAGTCAGTTTCTCTATGAATATGGCGTTGTTCTGGAAGAGGGCGCGGAGCAGGACAGCGACATCGCCAAAGCGGCAACGCTCTATCGTCAGGCAGCAGATCAGGGGCATTTGACTGCCGCTGTTAGCCTCGCGGTTTTGTTGCAGGCTGGTCGCGGTGTTCCCAAGGATTTGCCCGCGGCCCTGGCAATCTATGAACAGGCGGCTGAGCACGGCTCAGCGCAGGCGCAAAATAATCTTGGACTGATGTATGTGCGCGGTGAGGGTGTCGACCTTGATTACAACCGCGCGTTTGAATTGTTTGAAGCCGCCGCCGCTCAGGGTTTGCCAGTCGCGACAGGCAATTTGGCGGTGATGTATGAAAATGGCTTTGGGGTCGAAATCAATGAACCGCGAGCCAAGGCGTTGGCCATTGATGCCGCGCGCAGTGCCTCACCTAAGGGCAATCTGGCCCCTTTGTATGACCCACGGTTGAAGCCGATCACAGTCAGTGATGCCACGGTACAAGCGATCGAAGCGGCCGCCACGGCAGGCGATCCTGTCGCGCAGTTTCAATTGGCGTGGCTGTTGATCTCGTCCCAAGATCAAAGCTTTGCCCAAACCCAGAAGGCCGCAACGCTGTTCCGCATGTCGGCAGACGCAGGTTACCCTGCCGCTATGGCCAATTTGGGCGTGATGTATTTTCAGGGGCAGGCCGTGCCCCAAGACTATGTGCTTGGCCAAATGTGGCTGGTGCTTGCGGGGGCTGCCGGGTTTTCACAGGCGCTCGATCTGAATTTCCTGATGGCAAGCCGTATGACGCCGTCACAGATTTCAGAAGCACAAACGCTTGCCAAAGCCCGAACCACACAGGGCAAATGGCCCTAGCTTAGAGCGTTTTTAAGCGTGCTGAGATGCTGGCGACGCGCCCTTCCAGTGACCCAAGCGGGTCCATTTCCGGATTGGTTTTGATCACTTCCGACAGGGCTTTGCGCGCCGAAATCATGTGTGTCTTTCCGGCACCTTTTTGCCCCGTACTCAACAATTCCAAACCTTGTTCATGTTGGGCTGTTCCGAACACGGCCAGCGCGGCGGCGCGTGCATTTCCTGTCTGAGAATTTGCCAGTGTCGACGAAATTGCAGCGGCCTGATCATAATTCCCGCTGCGCAATTCGGCATGCGCGTATTCCAATTGCAGCCGTTGCGACAACGGGCCTGCTTCGGCCACCAACTTCGCATAATACCGTTTGGCGACATCATAATTCCCGTTTTCCAAAGCGTTACGCGCAATTGCGTATTTTGCCTGAAAATTGTTCTGCCCAACGCCAATGTCATCGCAGCTTGCAACAAATAAATATGCCAGACCGAGTATTCCGGCCCGAACTATCGGGAATGCCTGCATGTTTGCTCTCTTTAACGCTTGTTTTGTTTGCGCATTTTCAGACACTATACCCTTTGTGGCTTGCTGCGTCTATGCTTGGGCGCGTGGGATAAGATCGAAGGGGCGGGATGCGCTGGATTGGCTGGATAACGACACTGGGTGCGCTGGCATTTGCCGGTCAAAGTGGCCATGCGCTGTGGCAAACGACACAGACTGAGCCAGAGCAGATCGGACCTGTGGTGCAGCAAGGCCCCTCCAATATTGAGGAATCTGCGCCCCCGCAGCGGGCCGTGCGGCACTGGCCTCCGATTTTTGGGGAACCCCGACCGCCAACGCCGGTTCTTGCGCCGCCAACGCCAGAACCCCAACCGCCCCGACCGCCTTTGCCGCCCATCGATTCGCTGGGCTATTCGCTCAAAGGGTTGGTGCAAGCCGGAAGCGCGACCTGGGCAATGGTTCACCATCCCACAGGCGAACAGCTGGTTCGGGCCGGTGATATGTTGACGGAGGAAATGGAGGTCGCCCGGATTGATAAACAGGGTGTTTGGGTGACACGCGGCGGCGGAGAGCCGGAGTTGCTGAGCTTTGCCGAGTGAGTTACCCGGCCACCGCAGCCTGAAGGTCAAACACCGGTAACAAGACCGCCAGCACAACCACCAAAACCAAAGCGCCAACCACCATCATGAGCATGGGTTCGAGCAACGCCGCGATCCGTTTGCGTTCCGCTGATAATCGGTGTTCCGTTAAGGCGGCCGCCCGTCCTGTCATGGGGGCCAAGCGCACCGATACTTCGCCCGCCGAAATCAGCTGGCGCGCGATGGGCGGCAAAAAGCTCAGTTCTTCGAGCGCAGAGGCAAGGCTTTGCCCTTGGCGAACAGCGGTTGATACGGCTTGGCCTTCACCCTGAAATTGTGCCACCGTCAAAACGCTGGCGGCACTGTCAACGGCGCTGAGCACCGCATGCCGTGACCCCAAAACCAGGGCCAAAGTCCGCATGTATTGCACCGCTTGCGACATTCGAAACAACCGGCCAAGCAAAGGCAGTTTCAAAACAGTCCGGTCCCGCCAGTGGCGCAATGATGGCACCCGAGGAACCGCAATGGCAAAGGCGGCCAGAGCCACAAGGGCCAAAGCAAGGCCCGCCCAGTTGTCCAATATCGCATCGGAAATCGCGATGACCACAACCGTAATGGGGGGCAAATCGCGCCCTGTCATTTCAAACATCGCGACGATTTCCGGCGCGACATTGACCATCAAAATCCCGCAAACCAACAAAGACACCGCCGCCACAAAGGCCGGGTAAATGAGCGCGGTTGCGATTTGCGCTTTGCCTAGGTTCAGTTCTTCGAGATGATCGGCCAGTTCGGAAAACACATTTGCCAGCTCGCCAGCCTCTTCGCCCGCCCGCAATGTGGCGAAGTAATAGGGCGGAAACCCAGCGCCCGATTGCTCAAGGGCAAATGATAAGGATCCGCCATCAAGCAAATCTGCCCGCGTGCGGGCGGCAACAATTTCGAGGGCAGGATGACCACCGGTGCGCACCGCTTCAAGCGCCGCATCCACGGGCAATTCCGCCCCAAGCATCACGGCCATTTGTCGGGTAAACACCGCCTGCAAATCGGGCCCAAGGCGCCGGGTCCGCCCGCCCGACAACAGCTTGGACTTGGCCCCACCGGCCTGAGTTTCGACCAAATCGGAAACGAACAAATCCTGGCTCGCCAATTGGTCGGTCGCATGTGTTTGTGTTTCGGCGACAATTGTCCCGGTACGCTTGCGGCCTGAGCTGGTGTAAGCCGTGTAACTATAGGCCTTCACGTGACATCCCCGACAATGCGCTGCGCTTCGGCCAAACTCACCCGACCTTGTGCAACCGCCTGCAGGCTTTGCCCGGTGAGCGTGTCGCGCTGCGACAATGCCACGGCCTTGATAGCGGATTCACTTTCGCCGCGATCAATCGCTTCTCGTAGGTTTTCGGTCACTTCGGTGATTTCAAAAATACCCATGCGCCCGGCATGCCCGGTCATGGAACAGGCGTCACAGCCTTTGGCGTGATAGAGTTGCGCAGGCGGGGCAACATCATGGCGGGCGAACAGGGCCTTGTCGTCGTTGCTGATAGGACCGGCGGTCCGACACTCGGGGCAGAGTTTGCGCAACAGACGTTGTGCGATCACGCCGCGCAGGGTCGCTGCAATCAAGAAGTTCTCAAGGCCAAGGTCGCGCAGACGCACAATCGCCCCGACCGAGCTGTTGGCGTGCAAGGATGAGAAAACCAAGTGACCGGTTAGCGCCGCCTGGGCCGCTGTGTTTGCCGTTTCGGAATCCCGGATTTCGCCGACCAGAATCACGTCAGGGTCTTGACGCAGGGTCGCCCGCAATCCGGCAGCAAAAGTCATGCCAATGTCCGAATTGATTTGGGATTGCGACACCCCTGGCAAGTCATATTCGATCGGATCTTCGACAGTGACAATGTTGCGCGTAGCGCGATCCGCGAGTTGCAACAAGGAATAGAGCGTTGTGGTTTTGCCTGCACCGGTGGGGCCAGTCGCCAATATGACGCCGTTGGGAAAGGCCGCCAACCGACGCAACAGCGTTTCTTGGTTTTCTGACAGGCCCAAATCAACCAAGGGCATCAAGCCGGTCGAACGGTCCAGAATACGCAAAACAATCCGTTCGCCATAATGGCCGGGCAGGGAGCTGACGCGGGTATCAATCACCCGTCCCCCCAAGGACAGCGGAATCCGCCCATCTTGGGGAAGCCGGGTTTCGGCGATGTCCAAGCCCGCCATAACTTTGAGCCGCGAAACAATGCGTTTGACCGGAACATCGGGCCGGTCGAGCACTTGTTGTAACACGCCATCAATCCGCATCCGAACCTGCAACCCGCCTTCGTGGGGTTCGATATGTAAATCCGACGCGTTGTCTTGGACAGCGCGGCGCAGCAGTTGATTGACCAATTGGATCACCGGCGCATCGCCCGGTTCATCCAACAGATCACGTTGACGGCGGGCGAACTCTGCTTCTTCCAGGTTAAAGCTGATGTCATCACCCGTGCCATCGCCCCCGGCTTCACCACCGCGATAAGCGTCAGACAGCGCGGCGTCAAAGCCGATCTGATCGGCTTCGATCACGTCAAACTCGGCCGCGCCCAGACGGCGCTGAACCTCGCGCAGGCCCAAATGAGTCACCTTTGGCCCAAGGACAACACCTTGGTCTGTCAAAACAATTTGCTGATCTTGCGCAAAGGCAAATGGCAAACGCTCGGTCAACGGCGGCTTAGTACCCGTCGAACTTGAGCCGGGTTGGGAGAGGGGGGAAGTTTCGGCGTTGGGCAACGTCATCTATAAACCCGGCATCAAAAGGTTGGTCCAGATCGGCACCGTTGAAGGGCATCGCGCCGACTTGGCTTTTGGGATATCTTCCATCATCCAGCGGCGCGATGGAAGCACTGACTGCTTGCGCCTTGCCAGCTACACGACGTGTGATGCGCCGCGCTTCTGCATCATTGGCGACCACCTGCGGACGAATAAGGACAAGCAAAACCCGTTGCGATTTGTTGGCGTTCTTGCCTTTGAACAGCCCACCGAGAACGGGCAAGTTGGACAGGCCCGGCACCCGCTGAGACACCGACCCGTTGCCGTTTTCCAACAGGCCACCCAACATAATCACCGCGCCGTCACGCACCAGCGCGGTTGTCGACAGAGACCGGCGTGTGGTGATTTCACCACCGGCCGAGGCGTTGGAATCCGTTAGGTTTGACACCTCTTGTTTGATCACCAAGCGCACTGTCCGATCAGCGTTTATTTGTGGGGTCACGTTCAAGGTCAGGCCGACATCTTGGCGTTCGATGGTTTGGAACGGGTTCTCAACCGCGCTCTCACCCACCGTGGCGAAACTGCCGGTCACAAAGGGAACGTTTTGCGCAACGACAATTTCGGCTTCTTGGTTGTTGAGCGTCAGGATGGACGGGGTCGACAACAGCCGGGTCGAATTGACCGAGGCGATGGCCGTAAGGAGACCAACAAAACCGTCTTTTCCCGACCGTTTACTGGCCCCTAGAATGCCCCCATTGCCCGGATCAGCGGTTTGCCCATTGGTAACCGACGAGACCAGGTTGATAAGGCTGGTTCGCCCCGGCAATGCAAACTGTGACCCACCGATCAGCGCATCGTTTAGAACCGCGCCAAATTGGACGCTCAGATCTGACAGGCCTTCGACCGACATTTCAAAGATCACCGCCTCGACCAAGACTTGCTTGGGACGCTGATCCAGATAGCGGACCATTTCGGCAATTTCCCCAATTCGTTCCTGCGGGGCAGAAATCAGCAATGAGTTCGTCTGCAGCTCAGGCACAATCCGAATGGGGGCACGTACTCCGGTGGGGTCTTCGGTGTTCAGGGTGCGCATCACCACTTCGGCGATTGAGGCAGCATCAGCGTAATTGAGCGAAATCGCGCGCGACATAACGGTATCGCGCTGGGTGTCCAATTCTGCGACCAAGACCCGAACCCGGTGGCGGATCGCTTCGGACCCAGAAATCAACAAAGCGTTTGAGCGACGATCTACGCTGACATTCGATCCGTCTTCCAAAATCCCCATGGTTTGCACAACCTGCATCACATCGGCAGCGTTGGCATTGCGCAGTCGCAAAATTTCAACGGGGGCGGATTTGCCGGGTTTGTCCAGCTGATCAATCAGTTTGGAAATTCGGGCGATGTTGGCACCGCGATCCGACAAAATCAGCCGATCCGTTCCCGGAACAGCGCTAATGATGGCTTCAGACGGCAGCAAAGGCCGAACCACTTCAATCACCTCTTGCGGCGAGATTTCATGAACGCGGATAACGCGGGTCTCAAAGCCACCGGGCAATGGGCTTACCCCAGAGGCCAATTCACGCGCAGCGTTTAATGGCACAATCCGATCCGCACCGGCACCTTCGACAATGGTCAGACGGTTCAGCTCCAGAACGGATAGAAAAACCTGATACAGGTCTTCATTCGACATTTGGTCAGGCGAAAGAACCGTCACTGTCCCACGCACGCCGGGATCAAGCACAAAGCTCCGACCGGTCGCCTCTGCAACGATTTCGACAAAGTTCCGCAAATCCGCGTCGCGCAAATTCAGAGTGACCTGCGCCGAAGCAGCCATCGGAAGACCGGTACCAAGGGCGAGCAAAAGCGCCCCAAATATGTACCCGCGAACGGTCTGAAACAGACGAAGGAGACTCGTTAAGAAACTGACCCAAGCCAGGTTGTGCATTGCTTGCTGCCTCATGCTCTGCTCATATCATTGGGCGTTTTTCGCCCTTGCCGCTATTTTTTCAAAAGCATAGTTTAAAACGTGACGAAATACACGAACTTTTGAGCGGAATGTCGTGGCCTACGACCGGTCACAATTAGAAGATGAGAGGCTGCGCGTTGATACACTTAGGGCGCGCACCCAGATGGGTGTCGGCACAGCACTCTGTCTCGAAACCTAGTAATCCTTCTCGAAAAACAGGCCAATCCCCGTGTCGCCATCACTGTCCAAACGCCCGCGCAACTTAAGGCTTGGGGTGATATCTAGGTTTAGATTGATCTGGCTTTCGCCGCTCTTGATCGTGACATCGGTGTAGATGTTGTCGGACACATATTTGCCGATTTTAGCCTGAGCCTGACCGTTTTCATCTGCGCCAACGTCAAGATTGTCGAGGCCAAGCCCCTGACGAAATTTATCCGCGATCCCAAGCCCCCCACGCCCGGTGAGTGTCCGAATGGCGGCCGCCAATTGCACCGCCTGAATGGCCGAGATTGATGTCGCGTCTTTGCCAAACAGGAAATAGCTCAGCGCTTCGTCCTGGGGCAATTCGGGGGTCGATGTCACAGTGAGCTCGGGCGCTGAGGCAAAGCCAAACAGCCGGAGCGAAACGGTAACGTCTTCGACTTCGGAGGTGGCCGAGAAATCAATCACCGGGTCGAAACTTCCGCGCAGATAGGCCGAACCTTGGGTCAGTTCGAGACGACGCCCAAGGAGGTCGAGCCGCCCTCGGATCAGCTCAAAACCACCAATAGGAATGATGTCATTGCTGGTGCCGGTAAGCTGGAGAGAGCCCCCCAACTCCGCATCAAGACCACGCCCCCGAATGAAGAGTTTGTCAGGCGCATTGATGGTCAGATCAAGCGGGTAGGCCGCCGCTGAGTTCGCGTTGCTGTCAGGCTCCTCCTCCAACCCGGCAAAGCGCAAGGTGCGCTTGACTTCGGCATTGGGGTTGAGATGGCGTAACCCTTCGAGCGCGGAATAAGACGGATTGAATTGCGGCAGACGCAGCTCAGCAGATGTCAGGGTGATCACACCGCCGATCCCCGCGCCGCCGTCGAGCGGACCCTTGATAGAGAGATCACCGCCAAGGGAAATCTCGTACAGGCTCGCGTCCCGCAGGGTGACTTTTTTGAGTGCCGCGTTCAAATCGGCAACAAAAGGCGGTTCGAGTGAGACCGGCCCGGTAAAGCGCACCCGCCCCCCCGACGAAATTTTGCCCTCAAGATCAAGGTTGGCCCGGCTGGCCGACAGGGTGATCGGGCCGGAGATTTTCTCGACCGCGATGCCAAGAGAGGGGGTGGTAAAACGACCCTCGCTCAGCGTGACCTGGCCGGTGACCGAGCTTAGGGCAGGTGGGCCGTTAATGGCGAGGTCGAACTGCGCCTGACCCGAAAGCGCCTGCCCAGACAGATAGCGATTGGCAACGGCCAAAGGGGTGACGCCTGTAACGCTTAGATCAAGCCGGGATGCGTCGGTTGCAACACGCCCCCGAGTCGCAAGGGTAATGCCGCCCGGCCCGGTTCCTGACGCATCAATTTGCCAAGTCTCCCCCTGTTTTGAGGCGGTGCCTGAGACCTGCGCCACGCCGGGAAACTCCGGTACGATCCGGGCCAGATCGGGCAATGTGATTTGATAGCGCAAAGTGCCACTGGATCGGTCAAACCGACCGGATAGATCCGCATCAAGACCGGACGCGGAGAGATCAAGCTGGCGGATGTCCACGGTGTCACCGGCGCGGGTCGCCGAAAGCGCATATCGCGACACACCCCGCAACAGCGTTTCGGCGGTGGCATTCCCAAAGCGCGGGTTGGACAGGGTGCCATCTGCGGTCAGATCAAAGGACAGATCCTGAAGGTTGGCACGCCCCTTGGCTCTGACTGTTGCGGCCCCGGCCAGCGATTGACCGGCAAGCCGGGAAAACGCTGCCAACTGGCCAATTTCGGCCACCACATCACCCGAAGCCGCCCATTGCGACGCGGCGATTTCATCAATGCGGCCGGTGAACGTGGCGGAACTCGCCCCTGGCAGGGTCGACTTGAGTGTCAAAAGCCAATCAGAACCCTGCTGCTGGGTTTCGGCGATCAGAGTGGCGGGGCCGGAGAGATCAGGCAGTGACTTGCCGATGTCGCGCAGGCGGGCATTGAGCGTTGCGGTGCTGGTGCCATCAGTGAGGGTGCCGGTCAGGGACAGGCTCGCTTCGTCTGTGTCGATCAAAGCCGGAGAGACACGCAGGCCGGCGGTGTCGCGGGTGACGTTTAGCGACAGCTCTCCCTTGCCAAGAATGAGCGGATCGAACTGGGTGAGGCCGGTTTGCAGGTCACCTGTGTCGCCAAGAAAGCGCAATTCAAAGGCACCGGTCAAAGGGGCGACGTCGCCAGAGATACGCAGCCCCGCGGCCCCGCTGAGTTTCAAGCCTGCCAGATCGGCAAAGCGCGACAGGTCAGTGGCGGTTAGGGTGATGTCGGGGGTCAGGCTCAGATCGTCAAGCTGTGTCAGATCGGAGACAGAGAGCGCGCCGCTCAGACCGTAATCCGCGCCAGACAGGTTGAGGTCGCGCAGATGCAAGGGCGCACCGGTGGCCCAATCAAACCGCAACCCGCCCGTGAGGTCGGAGCCGATGGCACGGGCAATCGGGACGTTATCAGGCAGGAGCGAGGCGGCGTCAAAGGTCAGCGCACCCGTCACACGAGAGGCGTCAGGATCAATCTCACCGCGACCATCAAAGCCAATCGACCCTGCGGTGAGCCCATCTTGGACCAAACCCATCAATCGGCCCGACAATTGCCATTGCGACCCGGCATCGGCATCAAAATCGCCGGACAGAACGGCGGCGCGAATGGCGGTGCGCGGGCCGGGCAGAGGCAGAACCACGCGCTCACCCGAAGGCGGCGTAATGGTCCCCTCAAGTGACAGGCGTTGCGGCCAACCATCCGGCCCCAATGTGCCAGAGCCGCGCAGGTTTAGGGCGGCTGCGGAAAGATACAGTTCGGATAAGGAAAGCGCGCCGTTCGGGTCACGATGGCCCTGGGCGCGAAGCTGTACCGCGTCGCCCAGAAAATCCGCGAAATCCGGGACAAAAACGGGGGCAATATCGCCCCTAAGTTTGGCCGCAAAACGCGACGTGCCGTCGGGCTCGGTGATAAGCGCGACATCACCAGAGAGCCGTTCTTGGCCATCGGTGGCCAGGTTGATATCGGCCTTGAAGTCACTGATCGGATCTCGGCCCTGGGCGGTCAGCCGAACCGATGGCTTGCCTGGAAGCGAGAGCAGATTGGCGGCAATCCCATCTGCAGGTTCATCAAGTTCGATATTTAGATCAAGAATTTGGTCCGAGTTTCCAAAACCGCCGCTAATTTTGAACACACCGTTTTGATCAAGACGTTGAAGCCCGAGTTCAACCGTACCAGCACCATCAACAAGCTCGGCCGACCCTGCAAACTGAACGCGGGCGGCTTGGCCAAACAGCGTTTCGCCCAGAACCGCTTCGGCGATTTGCATTTTGGCGATGCGGACAGAGACAGGCAGCTGGGGCAGCGAAAACGGCGTAGACGCGGCAGGGGTGGCCAAGGTCTCGGATGTGCCAGAGGATTTTGGCGCACGCGGCAGGTCAATTTTGCCGATGGTGATTTCGTCGATTTCAATCTCGCCGGACAAAAGTGCCCCCCGCCGCCAGACCAACGCAACATCGGTGGCTGTGAACCAAATGCCATCGGGATCTGTAATGGTGATGCGCTCCATTGTGGCGCGGCTCGACAGGGCTCCGGCGAACCCTGTCAGGGTCACCGTGCGGCCAGGGGCCGAAAGGGCATCTTCAAGAAGACCTTGGATGTAACCCCGATCACTATCCTCTGCGGCGGCACCAAAGGGGAGCCACAGGGCGCAGAACAGGGACAGACAGAGGACAATCAGGCGCTGCATCAGAAGGCTTGCCCAATGCCAATATAAAGCTGTACGCCATAGTCAGTGTCACCGGCCAGCGGCCCAGCCACGTCAACACGAACGGGGCCGACAGGGGTCTTGTAGCGCAGGCCAAGCCCGCCGCCCGCATGCCACTCACCGTCGTCAAACCCATCAGCACCGATAAAACCGGCATCGGCAAAGCCAACAACCCCGATGGTATCCGTCACGGCATATCGCAGCTCGGCAGACATCGCTGCAAGCGCCTTGCCCCCCAGATCAAGGCCGCCATGGCTGGCCCCGAGTGATTGATAGGGTTGACCACGCACCGTCCCGCTGCCGCCAGAATAAAACAGGAAACCGGGCGGCGCATCGACCGCGTCGGGGCCGGTCACTGACCCAAGTTGCAAGCGACCCGCAAAGACCGCGCCGCTGTCGCCGAGGCTTTGATAGCCGCGCCCGTCAAAGGTAAATCGGCCCCCGGCCTGAGAGTTGCGCGTGTCATAAAAGGGGGTCAGTTCAGTGTGGAGGTAATAGCCCGATGTGGTGTCGAGCTTGTCGTCGCGCCGGTCATAGGTCAACGATGCGGGCAGGCTCAGGATCAACAATTCGCGGGTGGTTTCAGGATCGGAAAAACGATTCGTGACCTTCGAATAACTGACACCAAACCCAAGCTGACCTGACAGGTGTTCGTTGAATTCACGCGAGGCACCCAAGGTTAAACTGACCTGACGATCAAGGTAATCGGGCTCGTCTTCATGGCTGAGTTCAGCCTCAAGAAAAAACTGGGTGTCGGGGCCATAAACAGCCGGTTTTTCAAGGCGGAATGACAGGTTGTAATCAATGCCCAAAGTATCGGTGCCGATCTGGGCGATTTCACCTTCGACGCGCAGGCGTTCGGCACCGCCAAAGATATTGCGATGCAGCCAAAAGGCCGACAGTGTCATTCCTTCCAGGGTTGAAACCTCGACCCCGCCGCCAAAACGACGCGGTTTGCGATCAATCACAGCGATGGACAGATCGAGGCTTCCGTCTGGATTGGCAGTGTCGGCTTCGGTCACCTGGACAGATTGAAACGTTCCGGTTTGACGCAAGCGCGAGGCGGCTTTTTCCACATCATCAGGGTGAAAGCGATCCCCTCTTGGAATGCCTGCGATTTGGCGAATGCGGGCGGGTTTGACGGCGCTGTCACCGGTTACGATAACGTCGCCAAAGCGCAGACGCGGACCGGGGGTGACCTGAATCCCGACATTGAGCGTGGCGGCGATATGATCGGCACTAATGTCTTGGCCACTGATATCGGCC
Organism: Pelagimonas sp.; assembly: GCF_050633425.1. Classification (GTDB taxonomy): domain Bacteria; phylum Pseudomonadota; class Alphaproteobacteria; order Rhodobacterales; family Rhodobacteraceae; genus Pelagimonas. The sequence continues at coordinate 55,357 of NZ_JBOEGM010000014.1, forward strand.
TTGGCATAGCCCGCATCGCGCCAATCGGTGATCGCACCGGTGGCAGCATCACGCACAACGGTGGCCAAGGCCGGCTGGCCGGGCGCAAAGGTTTCGGGCGGTGTTGAATTGGCGGCCAGCGGGGCGATCTTGGCGGCCCCAAATGTGAAACGCGGCCCCGGTTCCACCAAAATACGCAGATCCTTGGCGCGAGTCGGGAGATGAAACGGATCGATATTGGCGGCTTCTTGGCCATCCAGCGTGATGCGCACAACGGCCGAATAATATCCTTGGGCGTAAAGCGCCTCGACGATATTGGCGTAATCGGCCTGCGCGGCGGTCACAACATCACGAATGGTGACGTCGGGTTGATCGACAAGCGGCAGCGAAATGGAAGCGTTCCTGAGGCTATCGCGGAGTGGATCATTGTCCGTGTTGAGCAGGCTGACTTTGGCTTGCTCCAAGGCAAGCGACGGCAATGGGGCCAAAAGCGGGCCGACCAAAGCCAGTCCGCAAAGCACCAATCGAACACCATACCCGCCAAGCGACATGATTTGCCCCACCCTTTTGCGCTTAACCTATGCCAGAGAGGCGCCTTGGGCCATGGCAAAATGTGACGTGGGCGGCAATTTGCAAAGACGACGGCTCGGTCAGTTCGCAACGCGTTGTTTGCAAAGGCTGGCTTCGCTGTGGCAGGGTTACGTGATCGGAAACTTGGCGTCACCAAGCGCCACAAAACAGTGGGTAACGCGTAGATGGGTAAAGCTTTGAAGGTCATGCTGGGGGCGCTTTTGACCCTAGCGATTGTTGTCGCGGCCGCATGGTCGGCACTGGCACTATGGTTTCGCCTTCCTGCACCTGAGTGGGCGCGTATGGGCTTGGGCGGCTTTGTTGCTGTCGTCGCGTTTCTGGCGATTTTCGGACTGTTTCGCGCGTGGCGCCTTCGGGGCCTTGCGGCTTTCGCGGTGATTTTGGCCGTGGTTATGGCTTGGTGGAGCACTCTCACCCCTCCCAGCGCGCGCAATTACGCCCCCGAAGTGGCCCGACAGTCTTATGGCGAGATCGTGGGTGACAGGCTGGTGATGCACGACATGCGGGATTTTGAATGGCGTAGCAAAGAGGATTACACTGAAAATTGGATTAGCCGCGAATACGATCTGTCAGAGCTCGACACCACGGATGTATTTTTGCCCTATTGGGGTCCACAATATATGGCCCATCTCATTGTAAGCTTTGGTTTTTCCGATGGTGAACATCTGGCTTGGTCGGTTGAAGTGCGCCGCACCGAAGGCGGCGGCTTTTCACCCCTCGCCGATATGTTCAAATCGAACACACTTGCGATCCTCGCCAGTACCGAACGGGATTTGGTCGGCCTTCGCACCAATGTGCGTGGCGAAGATGTACAGCTCTACCGGCTGAAAGTTCGCGACTTCGCCGCCCGCAATATCTTGACCGCCTTTGTGCAAGATGCCACCCAACTGGCCGCCAAACCACGTTGGTACAATGCCTTGTTCACCAACTGCACCACCGTTGTGACAACGATCATGGACGGGGTCGGGGCCGGGCAGGCCTGGGATTGGCGGGTGATTGCCAATGGGTATTTGCCCGAATTCGCCTATGACAATGGGTCGGTGAACACCGATTTGACGCTGGACGAGCTGCGCGAATTGGGCCGCGTTGCACCCCGCGCCATTGCGCATGGCCTGGGCGACGGGTTTTCTCAGGCCATACGGGTTGGCGTTCCCGTTCCATAGGGAAATGGGCGCACCGCCTGCTTGACCACGCGGTGTGCCCCCCGAATTTTGACCCGCGATGCCACAAAGGCTTGTTCGCAAAAAGAGGGCTTGCCTGAATTTCTAAATCGTTTTAGTGGTTGGGTATTAGAGATTAATGCAAAAATAATCCGCTCTGACCCTGTGAAGCCGTGGCCTCTTGCCGCGATCACAGACCCACACAGTTGTGACTAAAGGACAGGACATGACCCTAAACCCGCTTGCCAAACGCTTTCCTGCAAATTTCAAATTTGGGGTGGCCACGGCGTCTTTTCAGATCGAAGGGGCGACGAAACAAGGCGGGCGAGGCCCGACGATTTGGGATGCATTTTCACATATGCCGGGCCGGGTGTATCAAGGTCATACAGGCAATGAGGCCTGCGATCATTACAACCGCTGGGAAAGCGATCTGGACCTCATCAAGTCGCTGAACTGCGATGCTTATCGGTTTTCGATCGCCTGGTCACGGGTGTTGCCAGAGGGCCGGGGCCGGGTGAACCAAGAGGGGCTAGATTTCTATGATCGCCTTGTTGATGGCCTGGTCGCGCGTGATATTTCGGTGTTCCCTACACTGTATCATTGGGATTTGCCGCTTGCGCTGACAGGGTATGGTGGCTGGACAGACCGCGACACCGCCGATGCCTTTGCCGAATATACAAGCCATGTGGTGCGGCGTTTGGGGGATAGAATTGACGCGCTGAGCACATTCAATGAACCTTGGTGCTCCTCCTATTTGGGCCATTTGATTGGCAAACACGCACCGGGCGAAAAGAACATTGATGCGGCGATGGCAGCCACCCATGTGATCAATCTGGCCCATGGCAAAGCGGTGCAGGCGGCGCGTGCGGAACGGGCTGACATCCAAATGGGCGTGGTCTTGAACACGATCTCGACCTATGCTGCGAGCGATCACCCCGATGACGTGGCCGCCGCCGAACGGCATTTTCAGTTCCACAATGACATCTATTTAGGGCCAATGTTTGCTGGCAAATATGGTGACCAGTTTCTGGATGCCTATGGCGATAAATTGCGGATGCAAGATGGGGATATGAACATTATCCACCAGCCATTGGATTGGTGGGGTTTCAACTATTACTATCCTGCCACAGTCAAACATGACCCAAGCCCGAATGCGCCATTCCCGGCATCAGTGGCCGTGCCGTCGACCACGTCAAATGTGCGCACAGACATCGGTTGGGAGATCAAATCCGACGGGCTGACCCATCTGCTGAACCACGTTTATGACCGCTATGACATGCCGCCCTGCTACATCACCGAAAATGGTGCCTGTTATAATATGGGGCCAGACGCGGATGGCAGTGTCGATGATCAACCGCGGCTCGATTATCTGAACGAACATATCGGCAAAGTGGCGGATGCGTTGGACAATGGCATTCCGATGCTGGGATATTTCGCTTGGTCGCTGATGGACAATTTCGAATGGTCCGAAGGGTACAAAATGCGCTTTGGCATTGTGCATGTGGATTATGAAACCCAGGTGCGCACGGTCAAGAAAAGCGGGAAGTGGTATGCGGCGCTATGCGCTGAACACGGTGCCGAGGTCGCGCCAGCGGAGTAAGACAGGGCGCGACGAGCTGTTCTGGTGGCCTGGGTGCTTTATTCGGGAACCTCAAGGAATTGCATCAAAGGGTTGTCGGGCTTTTCGATCCGCTCAATCGCCGCACGGGCCAGAAAATCACCGGCGGCCCAGGCTTCTTCATGCTGGCTGTGGATCGCTGGGCGGAAACGCTGCAAAAATGGCAAGGCCTCTTTGGAAAACAGATCGATGTCTTTGCCAATGGTCAGGCCCGCCCGTTCCAGCCCGGTGACAGATGCCATACAGGAATTGGCCGAAGCAAAAATCATCCCATCCGTATCGACGTGTTCAGAAAACAGATCGGCTATTTCTTGTTCAATCGTCGCGGCGGAATCGTCTGACGTCACCCGTTTCATCACATGCAGATCAACGCCAAGTTCCTCGGCCTTGGCCGAGGCACCGGCGACAAGCTCTTGGCCATAGTTTTGATCCATCGGCGGGGCCACGACACGGATGGATTTACGCCCCAATCCAGCAAGTCGTTTTACCGCCAGCTGTCCATAGGTGTAATTATCAAAGTCATAATACGCATGTTGTTCCGACCAGTTTGACCGCCCATGGGTGGCAAAGGGGAACCCCTTATCAAGCAGGTAACGCACCCGCGGGTCATCGGGCTGGGTTTGGTTCATGATGATCGCGTCAGCGGCGTGTGTTTCGACGATATGCCGGATCGGACGCATCGGGTCTTCACCGGGAAAATACGGGGTGATATTGAGATGGTAACGGGTCGACCGAAGCGCCGAAGCCGCGCCATTGATCAGGCGGGCGGTCAGGTTCATGACATCAGCTTCGGTGTGAAGCACCAACGTCAGAACAAAGGTGCGTCCCGTGCGCAGACGCAGCCCCGCACGATTTGGAACATATCCGATTTCATCCGCAACCTTGCGCACACGTTCCCGCGTGTTTTGCCCAATATCTTCGGCCCCCGACAACGCACGCGACACGGTTGGCACCGCCAGCCCGGTCAATTTAGCAATTGTCTTGAGCGTGGGTCGCCGAGATTTGTTCATAAGAGCGGGGCCATCTTCGTCTGAAAACTGGAATATCTCTAGCCTAGCGGGTGGAGCGGCTCAATCGAGACGGGCTTGTTTCTTTAGGGTGCGACAAATGTGTTGCAATGTAAATCTAAATCGTTTTAGTTTCTCTATAACGATTTAGTTAGCGACTCAAAAAAATCGAGCCAACCAAATCGTGCGCAACATTAGGGAGGAAAAGACGATGAAATGGATGGGAGCGCTTTTGGCGACAACATCGATGGGTATTGCCGGAGCGGCGTTGGCCGAGCCGGTGAAACTTGAAGTCACGCATTGGTGGACATCTGGCGGCGAAGCGGCGGCAGTTGGTGCCCTGGCCGAGGTTTTTGCCAGCAAGTCCGACAATGAATGGGTCGATGGCGCGATTGCCGGGGGAGGCGGCACGGCGCGTCCTGTCATGATCAGCCGGATCACTGGCGGCGATCCCATGCACGCCACCCAGTTCAACCATGGCCGTCAGGCTGAAGAATTGGTTGAGGCCGGCATGATGCTTGACCTGACGGATGTGGCCGAGGCCGAAGGCTGGCGCGATATTGTGAACCCAATTGGCCTGCTGGACAGCTGCACAATCGAGGGCAAAGTCTATTGTGTGCCAATCAACATCCATTCCTGGCAGTGGCTCTGGCTGAGCAACAAGGCCTTTGCAGATGCAGGCATTGATGTGCCGAGCAACTGGAACGAATTTGTGGCCTCGGCCCCAGCGCTGGAAGCGGCGGGCAAAGTGCCTTTGGCCGTGGGTCAGCAAAGCTGGCAGACATCAGGCGCCTTTGGCGTTTTGAACGTTGCGGTTGGCGGCGAAGCCCTGTGGCGCAAGGTGAATGTCGACAAGAGCGAAGACGCTGCCCGCTCTGCCGAAATGACCGCCGTGTTTGAAGCTGCGGACACCGCGCGCAAGCTATCGTCCAACTCTAACGTCGGCGACTGGAACCTTGCCACTGCGCTGGTCATCAATGGCGACGCCGGTGCGCAAATCATGGGCGATTGGGCGCAAGGCGAATTCGCCGTTGCCGGTAAGGTTGCTGGCGAAGATTACACTTGTTTGCCGGGTCTTGGGATGCATGAAATCATCTCAACCGGGGGCGACGCGTTCTACTTCCCCAAACATGATGACCCTGCGGTGACGGCGGCCCAAAAGGAACTGGCCAGCGTGATGTTCTCGAAGGAGGCGCAGGTTGCATTCAACTTGAAAAAGGGGTCGCTCCCTGTGCGCGGTGACATTGATATGACCGCCGCAAATGACTGTATGCGCAAAGGCTTGGACATTCTGGCCACGGGCGCAATCTTGCCATCGGGCGAACAGACACTTTCGGCCGACACAGACAACCAGCTCAAAGATCTGTTCTCTGAGTTCTGGAATGACGCCAGCATGACGGTCGAGGACGCACAAGACCGTTTCGCCGACATCATCGGTTCTGCAGACTGATCTGATCAGTCAATGCAGCTCGGTCGGTGCCTGACCTCCCGGAAAGGGTGCCGACCATTTTAACAGGCCCGATGATCAAGGACTTCTCTGCATGCCTGACACTGCCAAACGACCTAATCCGTTGTTTCGTAACCTGACGTCGAAACTGGCGGCGCTTCCTATGATTGCGACGGCATTGATCGTCTTTGTGGGATGCACGGTCTGGACGATCTACCATTCCTTTACCAAATCGCGGATGTTGCCCAAATCGGACTTTGTCGGATTTGACCAATATGAGCGGCTTTGGGGCACGCGACGTTGGCTTGTCTCCGTTGAAAACTTAATGATTTTTGGGGCTTGCATGATGGTGCTGAGCCTGGTGATCGGCTTTTTTCTGGCGACGCTTCTGGATCAAAAAATCCGGTTTGAAAACACCATCCGCACGATCATTTTGTACCCTTTCGCCCTGAGCTTTGTTGTCACCGGCCTGGTGTGGCAATGGCTGCTGAATCCTGATTTTGGCGTGCAGAAAATCGTTCGGGATCTTGGCTGGACGAGCTTCGAATTCAATCCACTATACGACGTTAATATCGTGATCTACGGCGTGTTGATTGCCGCTCTCTGGCAGGGGTCTGGCTTTATCATGGTGGTGATGCTGGCCGGGTTGCGCGGTATTGACCAAGACATCTGGAAAGCCGCCAAAGTCGACGGGATTTCCACATGGAAAACCTATGTCTTTGTGATCATCCCAATGATGCGGCCGGTGTTTGTGACCGCACTGGTGCTGATCGCAAGCGGGATCATCAAGGTCTATGATCTGGTCAAAGCCCAGACCAATGGCGGCCCCGGCATCGCCTCCGAAGTGCCTGCAAAATACGTTATTGATATGATGTTCAACAATCTGAACCTCGGCCAAGGCTTTGCGGCCTCGACCATGATGCTGCTCTCTGTGGCCGTTATCTTGATCCCTTGGGCTTATCTCGAATTTGGGGGCAAAAAACATGGCTGACCTCACCGGGCCGCGTGGCCCCAAACCGCAAAAACGCCTGAATGGTCGCACGATCATGTTGTGGTCTGTGCTGGCTGTTGTGCTGATTTACTATGCCTTGCCGCTATATGTGATGATCATCACATCGCTTAAGGGGATGCCGGAAATACGCACGGGCAAAATCTTTGCGCCGCCGGTCGAAATCACCTTTGAGCCATGGAAAAAAGCCGCCTTCTCGGCCTGTACCGGTCTTGTGTGTGAAGGCTTAAGCGCGGGTTTCTTGAACTCAGTCAAAATCCTGATCCCCTCGCTCATTGCCTCCATCGCCGTGACATCGGTGACCGGTTACGCGCTGGCCAATTGGAAGTTCAAAGGCTCTGAAGTGTTCTTTACCATTCTGATCTTCGGGGCCTTTATCCCCTATCAGGTGATGATTTATCCGCTGGTGATCTTGCTGCGCGAACTGGGTCTGTTTGGATCAATCTCGGGGCTGGTGTTGATCCACACCATCTTTGCGATGCCGATCCTGACGCTGTTGTTTCGCAATTACTTTACCTCGCTCCCCGATGAGCTGTTCAAAGCCGCCCGTGTGGACGGAGCCGGGTTCTGGGGCATCTATTTTCGGATCATGGTGCCAATGTCTTTGCCGATCTTCATGGTCGCAATCATCTTGCAGATCACCGGTATCTGGAACGATTTCCTGTTTGGCGTGATCTATACCAAGCCCGAACATTACCCGATGACGGTGCAGCTTAATAACATCGTCAACGCGGTTCAGGGCGTTAAGGAATACAACGTCAATATGGCGGCAACCCTGCTGACCGGCCTTGTTCCACTGACCATCTACTTTGCTTCTGGCAAACTCTTTGTGCGCGGCATTGCTGCTGGCGCTGTGAAAGGCTGACGTAATATGACCACGCAAACCCCTTCTGTTTCCATTCAGGGTCTGCAACTAAATTTCGGCGCGGTCGAAGTGCTCAAGAACCTTGATCTCGATATTGCGCCAGGTGAATTTCTTGTGCTGTTGGGATCGTCCGGTTGCGGCAAATCTACCTTGCTCAACTGCATCGCCGGGTTGCTGGATCTGACCGATGGGCAAATCCACATCAACGGCCGCAATGTCACTTGGGCCGAACCAAGTGATCGTGGCATCGGCATGGTTTTTCAAAGCTATGCTTTGTATCCGCAGATGACCGTCGAAGGAAACATGAGCTTTGGTCTCAAAAATTCCGGCATGCCCAAGGCCGAAATCAAAGAGCGTGTCGCCCGTGCCGCATCGGTGTTGCAGATTGAACCGCTCTTGAAACGCAAACCCTCTGCTCTGTCAGGCGGCCAGCGTCAGAGGGTAGCGATTGGCCGGGCCTTGGTGCGGGATGTGGATGTGTTTTTGTTCGACGAACCGCTGTCGAACCTTGATGCCAAACTGCGCACCGATCTGCGGGTTGAGCTCAAACGCCTGCATGAGCGGCTGCAAAACACCATGATCTACGTGACCCACGATCAGGTCGAAGCGATGACCTTGGCGGATCGAATTGCGGTGATGAAGGGCGGCAAGATCATGCAGCTTGGCACCCCGGATGAAATCTATAACCGCCCGCAAAATCTCTATGTGGCGGATTTCATCGGTGCCCCTGCGATGAATTTTGTGCGCGGGCGGCTTGAAAATGATCTGCTGATCTTTGGAGGCCGCGCGCTGTCGGTCGGAACCTATCCCTTTACCTCGCGGCCCAACAAAAGCGATATTGTTCTTGGAATACGGCCCGAAAACCTGGCGCTTGGTCCCGCCGCGCAACGCTGCGATTTGCAGATCGAACTGACCGTTGATCTGGTTGAGAAAATGGGGGCTGACACCTTGGTTTGGTCCGAACTGGACGGCAAGCCTTTTCGGGTGCGCGTTAATGGCCAGGCAAAAATCCAAGCGGGTGACAGGGTTGTGGTTGGCGTCAAAGCGTCAAACTGTTCGATCTTTGACGCCGATAGCGAAGCACGATTATAACCCTGCGCGGCCTTGCCCATCGAAACTTTCAATCACTTGCGTCGGGGTTTTGGGCAACATAAGGTCGTTTTCGGCTTTCCTGTCGGATGATCTTTGCTAAAGACAGGACAGCCCGAGACACAAGCCGCAAAAGAGAGTCGTATGCCACGTTATCGTTCCAGAACCTCGACCCATGGCCGCAATATGGCCGGTGCCCGTAGCCTGTGGCGCGCCACTGGTATGGGGGATGATGATTTTGGCAAACCGATCATTGCGATTGTGAACAGCTTCACCCAATTCGTGCCCGGTCACGTGCATCTCAAAGACCTCGGTCAGATGGTGGCCCGCGAAGTCGAAGCTGCGGGTGGTGTTGCCAAAGAATTCAACACCATTGCGGTCGATGACGGCATCGCGATGGGACATGACGGCATGCTCTATTCGCTGCCCTCGCGCGAAGTGATCGCCGACAGTGTCGAATACATGGTCAACGGCCACTGTGCCGATGCGATGGTCTGTATTTCGAACTGTGACAAGATCACGCCCGGCATGTTGATGGCCGCCATGCGTCTCAACATTCCGGTGATTTTTGTCTCTGGCGGGCCCATGGAGGCTGGCAAAATCGACTTTGAAGACCTGGATATGAACAAGGTTGATCTGGTCGATGCGATGGTTGCGGCAGCGTCCGAAACCTATACCGACGAACAAGTTCAGCATATCGAAGAAAACGCCTGCCCGACCTGTGGGTCGTGTTCGGGCATGTTCACCGCCAACTCGATGAACTGTCTGGCTGAAGCTCTGGGTCTTGCGCTGCCCGGCAATGGCTCAACCCTCGCGACACATTCGGACCGCAAGAACCTGTTCCTTGAGGCCGGTCGCAAGATCGTCGACATCACCAAGCGCCACTATGAAGGCGAAGAAAAAGGCCTTCTGCCGCGCGAAATCGCGACATTCGAAGCGTTCCAGAATGCGATGTCTTTGGACATTGCGATGGGTGGCTCGACCAACACTGTTCTGCACCTGCTGGCGATTGCCCATGAGGGTGAGGTCGATTTCGACATGACCCATATGGATGCCCTGAGCCGCAAAGTGCCCTGCCTGTGCAAAGTCGCGCCCAACACCGAAAACGTTCATATGGAAGACGTCCACCGCGCCGGTGGTATTTTCTCGATCTTGGGCGAGTTGAGCCGCGCTGGCTTGCTTCATCTTGATGTGCCAACCGTGCACAGCTCGACCATGGGCGAAGCGATTGCCAAATGGGACGTCAAAGTCGCCAACAATCCCGAGGCCGAAGACCTGTTCAAAGCCGCACCGGGTGGCGTGCGCACCACCGAAGCCTTCAGCCAGAGCAACCGCTACAAAGAGCTGGACACCGACCGCGAAGGCGGGGTGATCCGCTCAAAAGAACATGCGTTTAGCCAAGACGGTGGCCTCGCGGTGCTGTTCGGCAATATCGCGCTGGATGGCTGTATCGTGAAAACCGCCGGGGTCGATGCCTCGATCCTGAAATTCACCGGCACGGCACATGTCTGCGAAAGCCAAGACGCCGCCGTCAGCGATATTTTGACCGGCAAGGTCAAGGCGGGCGATGTTGTGGTGATCCGCTACGAAGGGCCGCGCGGCGGGCCGGGAATGCAGGAAATGCTGTACCCGACCTCTTATTTGAAATCCAAAGGTCTTGGGAAAGAATGCGCGCTGTTGACCGATGGCCGCTTCTCGGGCGGGACGTCAGGATTGTCGATTGGCCACGTGTCACCAGAAGCCGCTGAGGGTGGCGCCATTGGGCTTGTCCAAAATGGCGACAAAATTGAGATCGACATTCCCAATCGCAGCATCAATCTTGTTGTGTCGGATGAGGAAATGGCAACCCGCCGTGCCGCTCAAGAGGCCGCAGGGTGGGTTCCGGCCGCACCTCGTAAACGCAAGGTCTCCAAGGCACTCAAGGCCTATGGCATGATGGCAAGCTCGGCCGCCAAAGGGGCTGTTCGGGTCATCTAACCCGCAATTGATTTGATCGCGATCACGCCGCTATGCCCCATCCGGCATGGCGGCTTTTTCATGTGGCCCACGATCCAGGGCCGCGATTTGCAAGGTGATATTCGCGGCCAAGTTATCAACTTTACCGAGAATTGTGATACCTTCCTCGACAAGCGGTAATTTTATCCGCCATACTCGTTGTTGATGGATGGTAAACAGGTCAACCCGTTAAGCAGTGAGATGTTGCTGCAGCACATGCCGCAACCGTGGCTGGTGCTCGACGGGAATCAGGCGATCAAAATCTGCAATCAAGAATTCGCCAAATTGCTGCGACTGGATATCGATCGACTGATCGGACGACCCCTGGCTCGGATTTGGGCGGACAATGATGGGGCTCTGGCGGATGAATTGCGGCAGGTGCGCGAGGCCCAGGGCGACACACATGCGTTTTGGGCAAGCAGCAGCCTTCGCAGTTGGCAAGTCACCGGGCGGGTGCTCCCCCAAGATGGTGATCAGCCTGCGGATTTGCTGTTGGTTGTCTCTCCGATGCAGGCACCACAAGCAGGCCGCGCGCCGGTGCAACTTGTTCAAACCACTCGTGACGGACGCGATCCGCACAAGTTTCAGTTCTGGCACCAATCAACCCAGCTGTTGGAAGATGCCCGTTTTGGCGAAGAAATCGGCATTTGGCGTTGGGATCTCCTGTCGAACCAGGTGAGTTTTTCCGCTCGTTTGATGAATTCGCTGGGTCATGATTACAGTCAGGTCGACGATCTGGTGGCCTTCAATTCGAGCCTGTATCACCCTGACGACCTTCACCAACTAGACGAGGTGATGCAAAATTCCGTCAAACATGGGACGCCTTTTGGCACAGTGGCACGGGTGCGGGCTGTGGATGGGCGGTATTTGTCGATCCTGATCCGGGGCCAGCCAGTGCTCAACGACGCGGGTGAGACGGTCCAGCTTGTCGGCATTGAAACCGATATTTCCGAACAAGTTGACCTGAGCAACAAACTGCTGCGCGCCGAAAGGATCGCCAAGCTTGGCAATTGGTCCCGCCGACTTGGCGAAGAGACAATGTATTGGTCCGACGCACTGTGCCAAATTTTTGGGCTGGACCCAGAGACTTTTCAGCCCAATATGCGCGACCTCGACAAACTCTTTCACCCTGAAGATTTGGAATTGGTCGAAAAGGGTGAGCTGCGGGTGCTGCAAAAATGGCATCTTGATCCGAATATGGTTGATCGCATTCGGGTAAGAATCTTTCGCCCCGATGGTGAAACGCGGTATTGCGACATCAGTACAATTGTTGAAACCGACATTGACGGCAAACCATTTGAGCTGGTTGGAACCGTGCAGGACATCACCGGTCTTGTCGTCGCGGAACAACAATTGGTGGCGGCCCAAAAGAAAGAGGTCGTTGGCCAATTGGCTGGCGGTGCGGCGCATGATTTTAACAACCTGCTTGCGGTTATCCTGGGCAATCTTGAGATGCTCCAAGAGGAACAGCTATCAAGCAGTCAGGAACCGTTGGTCAACAGCGCGCTCAAGGCAACATTGCGTGGCGCTGAGCTGACCCGTAACCTGCTCAGCTTTGCGCGCAAAGCGGTTCTCAACCCGCGGCGGGTTAACTTGAATGACATCGCGATCAGCATGGATGACGTGCTCCGCCGGGTGTTTCCAGAGAATATCCGGTTGGAAATCAAGTCCTGTGAAAACTGTTGGAGCGTGCATGCAGATCGCGTTTCCTTTGAAAATGCGGTGCTCAATCTCGCGATCAATGCGCGCGATGCCATGCCCGATGGCGGGGTGGTGACGCTTGAAACCAACAATATGGTTTTGACCGAACGCTATATCGAAGCCCGGCATGAAACACTTCAACCCGGCCCCTATGTTGTCTTTGCCTTGTCAGACACCGGGATTGGCATGTCTGAAGCCTTGCTCAAAAATGCATTGTCGCCCTATTTCTCAACCAAACCTTCCGAGCAAGGCAGCGGTTTGGGCCTGTCTATGGTCGATGGGTTTGTGCGGCAATCGGGTGGCGGGTTGCGGATTTATTCCGAGCCAAATGTCGGCACCACCATCAAACTCTTCTTTCCTGCGTCGGCCTTGGATGCCTCGATGGAAGTGGACGAAACCCTGACTGAACCAGACGTCAAAGCCAGTGGCCGTGTCCTCTTTGCCGAAGACAACGAGGAGGTGCGCAAGATCATTGAGCGCCGATTGACCGAAATGGGGTTGGATTGCACCAGTGCCGAAACCGGCGACAAAGCCGCAGAAATCCACGCCGAGAGCGGGCCTTTTGATCTGTTGGTCACAGACATCGTGATGCCCGGCGCGCTTCAGGGGCCTGATCTGGCTCGGCAATTGCGCAAACAACAACCCGATCTCAAGGTGATTTTCATCACAGGATACCCCAACGAAGCCACGATTCACGGCAACGGGTTGCGGGCGGAAGACGTGCGCCTCATGAAGCCAATAGGCAAACGAGACCTAGCCCGCGCCGTCCGGGCCCTGATGCCTATTTGACGCCGGTCACAGGCCGCGGTCTTCGGTGAGGGAGCCCGACTCCCTCAATGACCCTGACCGATCAAGGCCGACCTGTTGCGTGGCCTGTCAGCTGTCGCTGGACCAGTCCATATTTGTGAAGTCTTCGCGAAAGGCAAAGCGCTCCAGGTGTTTGTCGATCACCGATTTCGCCATATCCACCTTGTCGGAATCCGCCAATTCGAATGAGATATTCAAACGGTCGTTGCTCGCCCGGAGCTGCGCGGTTCCCATGGGAAAGGCACAGCTGCCTTCCGTTTCGGAGAATGTGACCTCAATTTTATGGGCAAAGTGTTTGCAGAGCTGTTGCAGATACTTTGATGCATTTGGAGTTTCGAAGGTGCCAGTGAGTGCGTGCATAGTCAAACCTTATCTGATTGAAACTGTCAGTTAATACTGGACTCGCCTTTTTCAAGCGTCTAATCAAGCCCAGAATTTTAAATGCACAGCCAACCATCCGGTAAGCCATGCAGCAATCAGGAGGAAATCCTATGCTCAAAAAGCTTACCCTTTCGCTGGCTATGCTGACCTCACCGGCTTTTGCAGACACCATTTCTGTCGACACCTATACCGGCGCTGCGGATGTTCCCTTGGCACCTGAAACCGTCGCTGTTTTTGATGTGGCCGCAATGGATACTCTCTCCGCGCTTGGGGTCAAACCAAACGGGGCTGTCAGCCCGATTTACGTGACCTATCTCGAAGGGGCGCTGGATGGCGCAACCAAAGTCGGTACGCTCTTCGAACCTGATTTCGAAGCCGTCGCGGCCATGGGCCCGGATCTGATCGTTGCGGGCGGTCGATCCGCCAAAGTTGCTCCAGATCTGGCAAAAATCGCGCCGACCGTCGACATGACCATTTGGGAAGACACCGTGGGCCAAGGGCTGGACCGCTTGGCGACCTTTGGACGTATCTTCGACAAGCAAGCCGAAGCCAAGGCCCTGGCCGACAGTTTCAACGCCAAATTGGACGCCGCAAAAACGGCGGTATCAGGTCAAGGCAATGCCCTGATCATCATGACCAACGGGCCAAAAGTGTCGGCCTATGGCGCGGGGGGGCGGTTTGGCTGGCTACACAATACGATTGGCTTGCCAGAAGCGGTCGAAGCGGTGGAACAAGCGACCCATGGCGAAGCGATCAGCTTTGAATTTATCCGGGATGCCAACCCTGACATCCTGATCGTCGTTGACCGGCTGGCGGCCATCGGACGAGACGGCGAACGCGCTCAAACGACTTTGGACAATGCCTTGGTTCACGAAACAACCGCCTGGAAGACCGGTAAAGTGATCTATCTGAACAGCGCACCGCTCTATATTGCAAGCGGCGGGATTCAGTCGATGACCATGACTCTTGATGAAATCACCACTGCGTTTTTGGACCGGTAATATGACAAGGCGCATGGCGGGAATATTGGGCCTTTTGGCTCTCATGGCTCTTGCTGTGCTGTCGCTTTTTGTTGGGGTCATCGACATGGCCCCAACTGACCTTTTGCATGATCCCGAAGCTTTGCGGCTGATCCTCATCAGCCGAGGCCCCCGCACAGTTGCGGTGATCATCACCGGTGCGGTTCTGGCCGTGACCGGAACAATCATGCAGCAAATCCTGCGGAACCGGTTTGTCGAACCCATGACAACGGGAACCGGGCAGGGCGCCGCCATCGGCATTTTGCTGGCAACTGTTTTGATCCCCTCGTCACCCTTACTGGTGCGGATGGGGTTTGCCTCGGGCACAGCGCTTTTGGCCTCAATCGGGTTTCTGGCGATTGTGCGCCGCCTGCCACCGACACAGCCCTTGCTGATCCCTTTGGTTGGCTTGGTTTATGGCGGGTTGTTGGGCGCGGGCACTACCTTTGTGGCTTACCAATACGACCTGTTACAATACATTGATGTCTGGATGACAGGCGAGTTTTCGGGCGTTCTGAAAGGCCGGTATGAGCTGCTGTGGATTGCGGCTGGGGTTGGTGCGCTCACCTATCTGGTGGCCGATCAATTCGCCATCGTTGGCATGGGGCGCACCGTTTCCATCAATCTGGGCCTGAATTATTCACAGGTTGTACTGATTGGCTTGCTGGCCATTTCCATTGTGACCGCCTTAACGGTTGTTACGGTTGGAATGATCCCATTTGTTGGGCTTGTTGTGCCCAACATCGTGTCGCGCAGGTTCGGTGATAATCTGCGCGCGACCTTGCCGATGGTTGCGATTATGGGGGCAGGGTTGGTCCTGTTCTCTGACATTCTGGGCCGGGTTTTGCGATACCCGTTTGAGATCCCGGTTGGCACTGTTTTCGGCGTGATCGGCGCGATCGTTTTCCTGTGGCTGCTTTATGCGAGGCCGCGCCATGCACGCTAAACGGTTGATGGGCCTGGGGCTTTTCCTGGCGCTGTGTTGCGCCGCCTATATGACGGTCGGTGCCAAGGGCAACTGGTCTTTCGTCCTGCCGTTTCGGGGGGCCAAATTGGTTGCGCTGATCCTTGTGGCAGTGTCGGTCAGCACCGCAACTGTGCTCTTTCAGACGATCACCCAAAACCGCATTTTGACCCCCTCCATTATGGGGTTTGACGCGCTGTATGTGCTGTTGTTGACGGGGGCTGTGTTTTTCCTCGGCGGGCAGGGCTATATTCAACTCCCCCCCATTGGCTTGTTTGTGGTCAATGTCGGATTGCTGGTTGGGGCGTCTTTGATCCTCTTTGGGAGCCTGCTGTTCCAGACCCGGCATGACCTCATGCGCTTGATCTTGACCGGGATTATTTTTGGTACGCTGTTTCGGTCCCTGACCTCCTTTATGCAGCGCCTCATTGATCCCAATGAATACTCGGTGATTCAAGTTGCAAGCTATGCACGTTTCGGGTGGATCGACACCGAACTGCTTGGAATCGCAAGCCTTCTCACTTGTCTGACACTGGCCATGTGTTGGCGCATGCGCTTTCAGCTTGATGTCTTGGCTCTTGGTCACGATGCCGCCATTAACCTTGGGGTGAACCCAAAGCGCGGCCAGATAAAGGCGCTTGTCCTTGTCGCGATCCTTGTTTCGGTCTCCACGGCCTTGGTTGGCCCGGTTGCCTTTCTTGGATTGCTCGTTGTCTCGCTTGCCCATCTGATCACCCCCAGCCCATATCACAGCACCCTGATCCCGTCCGCCGGGTTGATTTCCGCCATTACCTTGGTCGGCGGGCAAACCCTGCTCGAACGGGTGCTTAGCTTGGCCACCCCGTTGTCGGTGGTGGTTGATGTGCTGGGCGGGCTGCTGTTTCTAGCTCTACTTCTACGAGGATTGCGCACATGATTTCGGTCACTGGATTGTCATATCACTACGGCAGCGTTCCGATCCTTCGCGATATTTCGCTGGATATTCCCCGTGGCGGGGTCACGGCGTTAGTCGGCCCCAATGGCGCAGGGAAATCAACATTGCTTGGCTTGATCGCCCGATTGATGCCGCTCCAATCGGGCCGGGTCATCGTCGATGATTTGAACGTGGCAACAACACCAAGCGACGTGCTGGCGCGCAAGCTCGCCATTCTCCCGCAGGCCTCAGACGTGGCCACCCGCCTTACGGTGGGCGAACTGATCAGTTTTGGCCGCTATCCGCACCACAAGGGCCGCCCAACAGAACAGGACCGGGCGAAAATCAAAAATGCCGTTGAGACGTTTGAACTTAGCCAATTCGTTGACCGTACGCTTGATAGTCTCTCTGGGGGCCAAAGACAGCGGGCGCAAGTGGCGATGACCTTTGCGCAGGACACAGACTTTGTGTTGCTCGATGAGCCCCTGAACAACCTGGACATTGCCGCAAGTCGGTCCTTGATGAAGCTGCTGCGCCGGGTCGCGCATGAGCACAATCGCACCGTCGTAACCGTTCTTCACGATATCAACTATGCCTGCGCCTACGCCGATCATATGGTGACGATTAAATCCGGCCAGCTCGGCCCCGCCGGGGTGCCCTCGGATGTGGTCTCTAATGACATGCTCAAATCAGTCTTCAACACCGATGCGCAGGTCGTGCAGACCAACGGGCGCACACTGGTTCAGGTCTGAGACCCCGACTGTAACATGCGCCCCGCCAACCGCGCTCCAAATACTGCACCCCACGAGACATCTCATCCGGTCTGCAAAACAGACCTGTCACGACAGATCGCAACAAGGGTCGGGCTTGGAACCCCTCTGGAATCAGGTCATCTGTAAGTGAGCCAGATATTTTGAAAGTTTTGAGATGCCATGTCTTGATCCGCCACTGACACCAGCTCCTAAAATAAGGCTTTCTCGGCTTCGGGATATTGGCTGGTCCAAATGGGATCCGATTGGCCTCTTGGCTCACGGGCAAAAGTGGGATGATGAAAACTGCCAGCCGTTCGTCAACGAGTATGACAGATATCTCCTTCATGCCGCAGGTCAGCTTCGCAGGGGCGCGTCCCAAGAAGACACCGCGAATTACCTCATGGATATTGAGGCCAACCATATGGGTTTAGGCCACCGACAAGACGCTGCGGCCCGCGCAAAAGCGGTGATCGCCGCAATTCAAGCGGATCAAGAGCTTTGGACTTATCAGAATTGATATGACCGAAAGGTATGGCCTTTGGCGGCGGCACAGCTTTCAGTCTCTTTTCTTTCCTGCAAAATAAGGACAATTTCGCATCCGAGGTTAGATCCCGCCCACGGTACGTATAATGAGGATTATGTTAATTTGATCTCAGTCATACCTTCTCATATGTCGCGGAATGCAGATCACGGGTTTCAAAAATCGGCGACCGGCTTGCTTCCTTGGGCTCAAAGCGGACGACGACCGGCTCACCGGGTACAACAAGAAACGCGTTGTCACTAAAACGGCCCTCACAGTCGGCTTCGACCGTGGCGAAAAAAGCGGGTGCCGCACTTGTAACCGTTAGCTCATAGCCGCCTTGGGTTTTTGACACCTCCAAATCCAACTGCGGCGCCTCAAGATCATAGGATTTGTACGGTTTGGGTGCGAACCAATCCCGACCAGACGGGCCGTCAGGCACATCCCAACGGTACACCAACATCTCATCCTCGGCCAACGCTCCGGTTTGAAACACCGTTTCGGCTTGGCGTGGCGACACTTGAAAATCGAAGTCTCCCAATTTCCGCCGTGTGCCTTTTGGCGTCATGGCTTCCACCACCAACCTGCCAGACAGGTCTGTGTCGCCATCATTGACGGCGCGCAGGGCAAAACCCTCCGCCTCAGGAACCACCGTCACATGCAGCGGTGCGAAAAACCGGCGCGCCATATGGTGCAAGACTTTCCACCCGCCGCCATGATCCAAGGACGCCCAGGAACACACGGGCCATGTGGGGTCTGCTCCGGCTGGGG
>NZ_JBOEGM010000015.1:0-28036 GCF_050633425.1 Pelagimonas sp.
AGTTTGAGTTAGATGGTACGATCATCACTGCCAATGAAAACTTTACGGCGACTGTTGGCTATTCCTTGGATGAAATCCAAGGTCAACATCATCGAATTTTCTGTGATCCAGAATATGCGGGATCGCCAGAATATAAAAAATTCTGGGCAGATTTGGCAGTGGGAGAATTCTATGCTGGTGAATTCAAACGCTTTGGCAAAGGCGGTGAAGAAGTTTGGATTAATGCGAGCTACAATCCGATTTTTGATGCGGACGGCAAACCTTATAAGGTCGTAAAATTTGCCAGCAACATCACTGCGGAAAAAAGTGTCGCTAAAGAAGTGACACGTATTGCCGTCGAATTTGTGAGCCAATCCAAGTCGATTTCGGAACAATCGCACACAGTTGCCAGCGGGGCGCAAACGCTTGGATGCACAACCGAAGAAATCAGCGCGTCCGTCGAAGAGCTGAGTGCGTCAATTGACTCGATTGCGCAGAACAGCAATCACACAGACGAGATTGCGCAGAAGACCAAGGACGAAGCGGCACAAGGTGCCATGGCGATTGACCGCTCTATCGAAGCGATGGACCTGATTAACGCCTCCTCCGAAGAGATCAGCGAGATTGTCAAAACCATCAGTGAAATCGCCAGCCAAACCAATCTCTTAGCCTTTAACGCCGCGATTGAAGCTGCGCGGGCGGGTGAGCACGGGCTTGGGTTCTCAGTTGTTGCAGACGAGGTGCGCAAACTGGCGGAACGTTCTTCGCAATCCACCAAGGAGATCAGCAAACTGATCAATGAAACGGTAAAACGCGTTGCCCAAGGCAGCGAAATCTCCCGCGAAGCAGGGGCCGCATTCAAAAAGATTCTGTCTGGTATTTCCGATACCACAGATTCAATTGCGCAAATCTCGGTTGCTGCAAACGAACAGCAGACCGCTGCGAGGGACGTCTCCGAAGCCATTCAAAGCATCGTCGACGCGTCGGAACAGGCCGTTATCGCATCGGATGCGATCGCATCCGCGACGGATGATTTGAATACGGGTGCTCAAGAGTTGAAGGAAGAAGTGGCAAAACTGGGCTGCTGAAACCGGATGAAGTGTGTAGGTAAGAAGAGGCTTTGCGATGAGTGCTGCTAAAACAGACGTCACAATGAGTGATGGTGATTTCTCCAAATTGCGTGCCATTGTGCATAAAAACACCGGTATCACCATCGGTGAAACCCGGAAATCGATGTTGGTTAGCCGCTTGCGAAGTCGTTTGCGCGAAGTCGAAGAGCCCGATTTCGCGGCTTATATCACGCGCCTTTCAAAAGACCCGGACGAGATGCAAGAGTTGACCAACCGGGTTACGACGAACGAAACTTATTTCTATCGCACACCACGGGTTTGGGATTATTTTCAAGATGAATTCCTACCCCAATTTCTTGACCAGGGCCAAAATCGTGCTTTGCGGGTGTGGTCTGGTGCCGCTTCAACCGGGGAGGAGGCGCATACAATTGGTGTTTTGCTGGAAGACATTCGATTGGGTCATCAAAAGTTCGACTATTCAGTACTGGGCACCGATGTCTCATCCAGGGTTTTGAAGGTTGCGACCGACGGCCAATACAAGGGGCGGTCTATTGCGCGATTCCGCGAGGCAAAGCCTAACCTGTTCGACAAGCACATGGCCGGCAATGACACGGACGGTTTCAAGGCTAATCCTCAAATCCGTTCCCGGATCAAGTTCAAATTGCACAACCTGTTTGATCGACTCAGTGGGGCAGGGCCGTTTGATGTCGTGTTCCTGCGCAATGTGTTGATCTATTTTACCGATGAAGATCAGGAGAAGATTCTACGTCAAGTGCATAGCCAAATGCGCCCTGATGGGGTTTTGTTCATTGGTGAAAGCGAAACCCTAACCAAACTAAATTCACCTTTCGAGCCAATTGCGCCGATCATCTATCGTCCAAAAGCAAAGGCCAACGGCTGATGCAATTGGGCGAATGTGAAAAATTGCACGTCACGATTGGCCAGGTCAAGATTGGACGGGCTGGGCAAAGCCTGCATGCCATACTTGGCTCTTGCATCGGATTGGGCATTTTAGACCCGGCGAATGGGATTTTTGGACTGGCGCATTGTTTACTGTCCAAATCGTCACAGCCCAGCACGAAAATTTGTGGCCGCCATGTCGATCAGGCGGTTTACTCGCTGAAGAAATTGATGGAATTGGACAGCCGTTCGATGCGTAAACTTCAAGGCATTGTCGTTGGCGGGGCCAACATGACCCTTCCAGAAGATGCAGATCCAGCCCGTATGGTCGGCCAGATCAATTCGACGTTCGCCTACAAAACCCTGCGCGAGGAGGGATTGCGGCGCATTCATGAGGATGTGGGCGGCATGCTGGGGCGACAAATTACCATTGATTGTACCAGCGGTGAATTTACCGTCTCTGCCATTCCAAGATTGGAGGCTCAACGATGATGTTGGATCAAACAGATGTCCCTCAACAGACGGAGAACTCCGTCGTATTGGATCAGCCTGACAACAATCTGGAGCAAGCCGCTTCACCACCGTCGCATGTTGCGCAAAAATCAGAGACAACCGATGAAATCTACGGCTCCTTTTTAATTGGAGACAGCGAATTCGCGATACCGGTGTCTGCGGTTCAGGAGGTGGTGAATGAGCCAGAGAATATTTCGCCTGTTCCGCTTGCTCCTGCTTTCATGCTGGGCCTGTTCAACTTGCGTGGCCAGATTATTCCCATCGTAGATCTGCGAATTCTGTTGGACTTTCCCGATCAAGATTCGGCGTCAGCTCGAAAAGTTGCGATTATTGAATTTGGCGAACATTGCATTGGTTTACTGTTCGATCGTACGGGTGAAGTGCTCAGTGGGAACCAAGCTGCGCGGGTTAATTTTCACCCCAAAAAGGACGGCATCCGAGATGTTGTGATAAACGGCGTTTTGAAATTTGAAGAGGGCAACCGTCTTGTTCAACTGTTGGATCCGTACGAATTGCTAAACCTCGACCGGGTGCCGCGCGCCGACAAGGCGTCGGATCATGCGGTGGTGAAATCTGCTAAGGGTAAGCGTCACAATTGTATTTCTTTTCAAACCGGGCATACGACCTGTGCCATTGATTTACGTCATGTCAAAGAAATTCGCAAAATGCCGGATGTGGATCAGTCTTTGTTTGCCAGGGGCAATGTTATCGGCACGACCAACCTGCGCGGGGTTATTCTGCCCGTGGTCGATTTTCGCGCATTTTTGGGGGACCGCGCAGCGTATCATTTGGGCCGGACCATTCCCAAGGAACGCAAAATGGTGGTTCTGGAGACCACGGCCGGTTTGATTGGCCTGATGGTTTTTTCAATTGACAGTATTCTGCCGTATTTTAAGGACGATGTTTTGCCCTTTGCCAAGCTGGCCTTGCCGCGCGGTGATTATGTAGACGGGTGTCTTATTGATGACGAAGGTAAGATCGTCATGATGCTTGATCATAGCAAGCTGCAATCCGACCGCGAATTGGTGGAAATTGCTAAAGCGTGTCAAGAAATCTATCCGGCCGAGGGAAAGTTCAAGGACGATGAAACAACCCAGACCAGCGCGACCCGGCGAACTTACATTCGCTTCACCTTTGAAAAGAAATTTGCGCTAGATACCGTCTGTGTCAGCGAAGTCATAAACTGCCCTGAACAGTTACTAGAGCCACCATTTTCGTTGGATTTTGTTGAGGGAATAATTAACTTACGCGGAGAATTGATCACCCTCTTCAACCCTCGCTTGCTATATGGAATGCCCCCAAATCAGGTTGAGGGGCAAAAGGTGCTGATTTTCAAAAATAAAGGCATCAAATACGGCATCCTGGTGGACTCGGTCGACGAAATCATCATGACCAGCGTTGACAACATTGCGGAATTGCAACCGTTAGACCGCCAAGGAAATGGTCAACGGATCATCGACGATGTTGAGGGATGTCTGAACCACAAGTCGGCAAGTAATGAGCCGGTATCTGTCCTTGTTTTGGATGCATCCGCAGTGATCAATCGATGTATGCGAGCAATGGAGCATGCACAGCTGAGTTGAATTGTCAGCGTTGCCACAGGATCTAGTAGGATTTGCGACTTTAAGGCGCAATTTCCATGAAGGATTCATGCCTAGAATCCGTTACGGCCAGTCTGCAATACCTGCAATCGTCTCCTGCAAAACACCCACCCAAGCTTGGTGAAGTGTAACAAGGCGTTGACACAAAACGGGTTTTCGAAAATCTCGCTTTTCGAGACAGGGCTCCTTTTGTAGCCGCTTGTCGAGTTCGGGAATCAGCGAAAACCGTTTTGTAAGTGTGCTGTATCGCGACGGTGTCCTATTTGTACCGTCTGTAATCGTCGATAATGCTTCGCAAGAGCGGTTTCTCAGATTTTCCGACACGAAATTTCACACCGGCGGTTTGCGGCGCAGCCCATTTGATGTTCGCATAGCACAAGCCAAAGCCCGGAAGGTCTATGTGAACCCGTTCTTCTTCAGCGAATGGTCTGTCTTCACCGTTAAACTGGAGAAGTGCACCATATGCTGACATGTTCTTAATGAAGCAGTCGAGGGAAACACGCCCGTTTGAAACCGAGCCAATAATGTCAACGTCGTGGCGTTGACGAGCATCTGTTGAGGGAACAGGCTGTGAGGAAGTCGAAGTCGCTGATCTGTGCTGCATTAAAAGCTCTCCACTAAAGACAGCGAGAGTTTAGCTTGGCCCCGTTAAATCTTTGCAAAACTGAGCGGGGCGGGGGCCTGCCGCGTCGATTTTCTTGTCATCCAAGTTCTGAATTTCTGCACACACAAAGTTGCCGTTTAGGTCTTTATGCGAATGTCTAGGTATGGCTTAAACTTGGTCGCAGGGGCGATGAGAAAGGCTCAATATTGGATCGTGTCACGATGCACAGACGGCCTGAGAATGCCTATTTTTCCACCAAGGCAAGGCCTGCGAGAACCGAAATCACCCGAGGCACAAAACCTGGATCCTCAAGAAAAACATGTCTTCTAAAGCGGTTACGCGCTCTTGCGAACAATCAGTTGACCCAGAAACGCATTGAGCTTTTTTGACTCGGCTTTACCTTCCAGGACGTCAACCAAAGCGTTTGCCATATCTGTCAGCGGCTGACGATATGTCGTCAATTCATAATGTGGGCTGGACGCCTGTGGTACATCGTCAAATCCGGTTACGGCAATGTCATCTGGGACGCTTAGACCGAGCTCATAGCGCACCGCGTCGATGGCACCCATTGCTAGGGCGTCGTTTTCGCAGACGAGCACATCTGGCAAATCTTTCTTATCTGTCTCGCGGAACAGCTCAGTGACAAGGTGATAAGAATCCTTGGGATCGTATCTGTTTACCGATAAAAACTCGGGACGGTGGCCTGTGGTCTTCTCCCACTGAGAGAGAAAGGTTTCTTTACGTTGCAGGTGGGCAGATTGTGTTTGCGGGCCGGCAATAAAGAGCGGGTTTCGGTAACCGGCTGAAAAGACGTGATCTGTTAACGTCGTAATGGCCCCACGATCGTCGCAGAAAAACGAAATCGTGTTGTCGTTGCTCGACATTCGGGCAAAAATGATCAGCTTTTTAACCCGCTTGGCACCCAAAGCCGTTTCAAGGCTTTGGTCATTGAAGCTCACACCAATGAGAACAGCGGCATCGACGCGTCTCTGGCTGGCATTGAGGAGGGCTTCCGAGGCATCCTTTTCGTCACTCGTGTTGACCAACAAAGTGTCATAGCCATTTTTCCGCAAAATGCGTGTCAGCCGTTCCATCATGATGAGCTTGTGCGGGTTGGCGAAATCATCGACCAATAGAGCAACCAGGTTGGTCCGGTCTGTGGCGAGGCTGGTTGCCAACAAGTCCGGAACATACCCGAGCGCTTTGGCGGCTTTGGTTACCTTTTCGCGCGACTTGGCTGAGATAGACGCATCCTTTTTAAAGGCGCGATTTACGGTCCAACGCGACACGCCCGCGAGCGCAGCTACGTCATCCGCCGTTATAGAACCGCCTCCTTTGTTCATGATGTTTCCTATTCCTTTCCCCAAAATTATCGGGACACCCATGCCGCTAAAGTCGCTGCTAAAGTCATTGTAACCCTATCACATCCGTGAGGCCACTAGATTTCTGCACGCGCGTGCAAATTTTACTTGCACCCGCGTGCAGAAGTGTGAATATTCGGTATCAAATGGGATTCGGGAGGAGTTAAAATGCGGGTTGGCTTGCTGGGCGCAGGGCGCATAGGGAATGTTCATGCTCAGGCGATCACGACGCATCCGGAGAGTGAACTTGCCGCTGTTTCCGATGCTTTTGAACAAAACGCTCAGGCACTGGCGAGCGGTTACGGTTGTGATGTTCTGTCTTCGGATCAAATCTTCGCGGACCCTT
Organism: Pelagimonas sp.; assembly: GCF_050633425.1. GTDB lineage: Bacteria > Pseudomonadota > Alphaproteobacteria > Rhodobacterales > Rhodobacteraceae > Pelagimonas. The sequence continues at coordinate 6,375 of NZ_JBOEGM010000015.1, forward strand.
CAATTGACGCGGTTTTGATTGCCACATCGACCGACACACACTCGGATTTGATCGAAGCTGCCGCCGCTGCGGGGAAGGCTGTTTTGTGTGAAAAGCCAGTCGATCTTAGCCTTGAGCGCGCATCTGCCTGCCTTGAGACCGTTGGGGCAAAGGCTTCGGACATCATGATTGGCTTCAATCGCCGGTTTGACCCAAGTTTCAGCGCTTTGAAAGCCGCCATTGATGCGGGCGAAATTGGCAAAACAGAGCTTCTGTCGATCACGTCTTTCGATCCTGCGCCACCACCGGTTGAATATATCAAAGTGTCCGGCGGTCTGTTTCGCGACATGATGATTCACGATTTTGATATGGCCAATTACATTTTTGGCGCTGCCCCTGTCACAGTGTCGGCGGTTGGGACGTCCATTGCTGATCCTGCGATTGGCGCGGAAGGCGATGTTGATACCGCGGTTGTGACGCTGACTTATGCGGATGGACGTATCGCCGTGATCAAGAATTCGCGTCGCGCGGTCTACGGCTATGATCAGCGTGTCGAGGTTCTGGGTTCGGAAGGGCTTTTGCAGGCGCAAAACGTGCTTGAGAATACCGTGGTCAAATCGACCACTGATGGTGTCAGCAGTGCTAAGCCGACCTACTTTTTTCTTGAGCGTTACATGCCCGCATACAGGGCAGAGTGGGCCGCATTTGTTGAGGCAAACAAGGCCGGCAAAGGCATGCCAGTTGATTTGAAGGATGGCGTGGCTGCGCTTGCCATGGCCGAAGCGGCAACGCGGTCTTCTAAGACCGGCAAGCCTGTTGTGCTGGCGGATATTTAACAGATTTCGGGTTGCAAGGAGGCGACCTGACATGTGGTTCTTGCCCAAATTGGGCAGGACAAAATGCGCGACAATAGTCGTGCTCGAACAGCGCCGAATTTAATGGCGCATCGGAAAATCTAAGGGAGGATACCCAAATGAAAATGTTTGTAAAAGGCGCTCTGGCGGCCTGCGCGATGTCTGTCGCCGCACCTGCAATCGCACAGGACATCTCGGTCGTGACCCACGGTCAGGCGAATGACGCGTTCTGGTCGGTTGTGAAGGCCGGTGTTGACGCCGCCGCCGCAGACACTGGTGCGAACGTGTCTTACAATTCACCAGAAACATTCGACATGGTTCTGATGTCTCAGCTGATCGATGCGGCAGTGAACGAAGAGCCCGATGGATTGATCATCTCTTTCCCTGATCCAGATGCGCTTGGCCCATCGGTTGAGCGGGCGATTGCGGCTGGTATTCCTGTGATCACCATCAATGCTGGTGGCGCGCAAGGTCGTGAGCTGGGAACAGCGATGCATGTCGGCCAAGACGAATATGACGCCGGTGTTGCCGCTGGTGCGGCGCTCGCCAAAATGGGTGGTAGCAACGCGATCTGTGTGAACCAAGAAGTTGGCAACCTGTCTCTTGACCAGCGTTGTGCAGGTTTCGCAGAAGGTTTCGGCGGTAAAGTGACGGTTCTTCCGACCACAAACGATCCGGCTGAAATCGAGTCCAAAGTGACTGCGGCGCTGGCGTCTGATGAATCAGTCGACACCGTTATGGCGCTGGGTGCGTCAACTGCTGGTGAACCATCGGTTGCAGCCGTCAAGGCGTCGGGCCGCGATGTAAATGTTGCAACATTTGACCTGTCCGCAGGCTTCTTGCAGTCCATCGTTGATGGCGATGCGGCATTTGCTCTTGACCAACAGCAGTACCTCCAAGGTTACATGTCGGTTTCCGTTATGGCGCTTCAGGGCAAATTTGGCCTGATGCCTGGTGGCGACATTGCTTCTGGTCCAAACCTGATCACAGCTGAAAAAGCCGCTCAAGTGATCGATCTGTCCGCTCAGGGCATTCGCTAAAATTTGGTGAAAAAATTGAGAGTGGCCCGTTATCGGGCCGCTCTCTAGCCAACAAGGAAAAGAGCAATGAGCGATACCACACCAAATTCAATACCGGATGAACGGATCAAGGCCGAATCCTTGATTTCGCGCCTGATGAAGCGACCAGAGCTGGGTGCGATCGCTGGCGTCGTTCTGGTAACTGTCTTCTTTCTGATCACGGCGGATTCCGCCATGTTCACCACCTCCGGCATTATTAACTTTATGACACCAGCAGCCCAGCTTGGCATTCTCGCGATCGGCGCGGCCATGTTGATGATTGGCGGTGAGTTTGACCTGTCAATTGGCTCGATGGTTGCCTTTTCCGGTCTGTTTTTTGGGGCCTGCGTTCTTGTCTGGGGCATGCCTCTGATCGTCGCAATTCCACTTACGTTTGCGTTTTCCGCATGTGTCGGCGCCGTCAACGGGTTCATTGTGATCCGATCTGGTCTGCCGTCTTTCATTGTGACGCTGGCTTTTCTCTTTATCTTGCGCGGTTTGTCTCTTGTCGGGCTGAAATGGGCGTCGGGTGGGTCTACCCAGTTGCGCGGCGTGCGTGATGCGACCGAAAATGACTGGCTTGCACCGCTTTTCTCCGGTGATGCATTCCCTGGTTTCTTTGCCTGGTTGGCCGAGAAGGGGCTTGTCGAAACGTTCAAAAACGGAACGACCAAAGTGCCAGGCATTCCTGTCGAAATCCTCTGGTTCATCGTGTTAGCCCTTGCCGCGACATACGTTTTGCTGCGCACGCCTGCGGGCAACTGGATTTTTGCCGCTGGCGGCGATTCCACAGCGGCGTCAAACTCGGGTGTTCCTGTAAAAAGTGTGAAGATTTCACTCTTTATGGTGACGGCCTGCTGTGCTGCTTTGGTTGCGATTATTACGGTCATCGATGCCGGCTCAACGGACGCACGTCGCGGGTTCCAGAAGGAATTTGAAGCGATCATCGCTGCGGTTATCGGGGGTTGCTTGCTGACGGGCGGTTATGGTTCGGCCATCGGTGCATTCTTTGGTGCGATCATCTTTGGAATGGTGGTTATCGGCCTCACCTATACAGGCTTCGACCAAGACTGGTTCCAAGTGTTCCTCGGCGGCATGTTGCTTATCGCTGTCTTGTTCAACAATGCCATTCGCAAACGCGTAACGGGGGAGCGTTGATATGACTGATGACACCAAATTCCACCATGGTGACGTGAAAAACGACGTTGCTCCGATTGTTCAGATGAAGGACATCCAAAAGCACTTCGGCAACATTATTGCGCTTGCTGGTGTGAGTTTCGATATTCGTCCGGGGGAATGTCACTGCCTATTGGGTGACAACGGGGCCGGTAAGTCGACGTTTATCAAAACGATGTCTGGCGTGCACCAACCCACCCACGGAGAAATCCTGTTTGAAGGCGCGCAGATGAGTTTTGCCACTCCGCGTGATTCAATGGAGGCGGGGATTGCAACCGTGTTTCAGGATCTTGCTATGATCCCGCTGATGTCGGTTGCGCGTAACTTCTTTATGGGGCGTGAACCCACAAAGGGGCGCGGTTTGACCAAACGGTTCGATGTGGACGCAGCCAATGAAATCACGATGAGCGAAATGCGCAAGATGGGGATCAACCTGCGTGGTCCTGATCAGGCAGTCGGCACATTGTCAGGCGGTGAACGCCAAACGGTTGCCATTGCGCGGGCGGTTTATTTTGGTGCCAAGGTCCTGATCTTGGACGAGCCAACATCGGCGCTCGGTGTTCGACAAACCTCGAACGTTCTTGCGACAATCGACAAGGTTCGTGATCAAGGTGTTGGGGTGGTTTTCATTAGCCACAATGTTCGCCACGCCTTGGCTGTCGGAGACCGTTTTACGGTTCTGAACCGGGGCAAGACACTTGGCACGGCTATGCGGGGTGAAATCACCCCCGAGGAGCTTCAGGACCTTATGGCCGGTGGCCAGGAAATGGCGCAGCTCGAAGGCTCGCTTGGTGGCACAATCTGACACCATACATTCCTTACCAAACAAGTTCCTCCCAGGAATATCCTGTTGGTAAGTGGGGCTGGTGAGAGAAATCTTATCAGCCCCAATATTTTCAAAATTGAAACTCAAGGCGTGAAAAATGGCGAAACTTGACCTCATCACGATTGGACGGTCTTCTGTGGATCTCTACGGCGCGCAAATTGGTGGCCGTCTCGAAGACATGGGATCGTTCGACAAGTATATTGGCGGCTCTCCCACCAACATCGCGTGCGGCACCGCGCGCTTGGGTTTGAAATCCGCTGTCATCACCGGTGTAGGTGACGAGCACATGGGCCGCTTCATACGCGAGCAATTGCAGCGCGAGGGCGTCAACACCAATGGCGTGAAAACCGATCCTGACCGGCTGACGGCTCTGGTTCTTTTGGGTATTCGTGATCAGGAACAGTTCCCGCTGATTTTCTACCGCGAGAACTGTGCGGACATGGGGCTGACCGTTGATGACATCGACCCTGACTTCATTCGCAGTGCCCGCGCTGTGGTGGCCACCGGCACGCATCTGTCGCACCCACAGGTCGAAGAAGCGACGCTCAAGGCACTGAACACCGCGCGTGCTGCGGGTCTGCAGACCGCGCTCGACATTGACTATCGGCCCAACCTTTGGGGTGTGGCGGGCCATGGTGATGGGGAAAGCCGCTTTGTCGAAAGCGCTGACGTCACCGCAAAGCTCCAATCGACATTGCATCTCTTTGACCTGATCGTTGGCACTGAGGAAGAGTTCCATATCGCGGGCGGCACAACTGACACGATTGCAGCATTGCGCGCTGTTCGTCGCGTCTCCAAGGCAACCCTTGTTTGCAAACGCGGCGCGGCAGGCGCTGTTGCCTTCACGGGGGCTGTTCCCGACAGTCTTGACGATGGGGAAGCCGGGCCTGGTTTTCCGATCGAAGTCTTCAACGTGCTTGGGGCCGGAGACGGCTTTATGTCAGGTCTGCTCAAAGGTTGGCTCGATGGCGAAGACTGGCCGACGGCTCTAAAATACGCCAATGCCTGCGGGGCTTTTGCCGTAAGCCGCCATGGATGTACGCCGGCCTATCCATCTTGGGAAGAACTCGAGTTCTTCTTTGATCGTGGTCTCAAGCGCGCCGACCTGCGCAACGATGCGGAACTGGAACAGGTGCATTGGGCCACAAACCGCCATGGCGATTGGTCCAGCGTTAAAACATTCGCTTTTGACCACCGTCTGCAGCTCGAAGAGATGGACGGGTACACGCTAGAAAAGGGCGGAGCCTTTAAGGAGCTTTGTCTGGATGCCGCGCTCAAGGTCCAGAACGGTCAGCCGGGTTTCGGCATCCTGTGCGATAACCGGATTGGACGCGGGGCGCTGCACCGTGCAACGGGGACGGGGCTCTGGATCGGGCGACCGACAGAATTGCCGGGATCGCGTCCGATTGAATTTGAACCCGAACTGGGTGAAGACTTGGGCCGCTTGCGCGAATGGGCGCAGGAAAATGTGGTTAAGCTGTTGGTCTTTGTGCATCCTGATGATGACGCGGAGACCAAAGAAAAGCACATCACCCGTGTGAAGCGGTTGTACACGGCGGCACGGCGCAACGGTTTGGAATTTCTTCTGGAAATCATCCCATCCAAGGTCGGCCCGGTGGATGACGAAACCTCAGCGACCTTGATCCAAAGCTTCTATGACGCGGGTGTTTACCCGGATTGGTGGAAGCTCGAACCGTTCAAGACAGATCAGGCATGGGCCAATGCTGTTCACGCGATTGAGCGCAACGATCCTCGCACCCGCGGCATTGTTGTGCTGGGTCTTGACGCCCCCGAATCGGAACTGGCGGCGAGCTTTGCCTTGGCTGCAAAACAGCCATTGGTTAAAGGTTTTGCCGTGGGGCGTACGATCTTTGGAGATGCTGCACGCGCTTGGCTCAGTGGTGAGATGGCAGATGACGCTGCTGTGTCCCAGATGGTTGAACGCTATACGCGCCTCTGCGAAATTTGGGACAATGCGCGGGCCGACGCCCGCCTAAACGTGGAGTGATCCGATGAGCGGAACAGTTCGGCTAACAGCGGCTCAGGCCATGGTGCGCTATATTCAGGCGCAAAACACTGAGGATGGAACGCGCTTTATAGAAGGGTGCTGGGCGATCTTTGGTCACGGCAACGTGGCCGGAATCGGCGAAGCGCTGCATGCGCACAAAGAAACCTTCCCTACATGGCGGGGGCACAACGAACAGACGATGGCCCATGCAGCCATCGCCTATGCCAAACAAAAAGGGCGTCGTAAGGCTATGGCTGTCACGTCGTCGATTGGTCCGGGTGCGGCCAATATGGTGACGGCGGCGGCGCTCGCGCATGTGAACCGCCTGCCAGTTCTGTTGATCCCGGGGGACGTTTTTGCCGACCGTGGCCCGGACCCGGTGCTGCAGCAGGTTGAGGATTGGAGTGACGGGACCGTCACGGTCAATGACGCCTTCAAACCGGTTACGCGCTATTTCGATCGCATCACGCGCCCTGAGCAACTTCTTACCGCTTTGCCACGGGCCTTTCGCATTATGACCGATCCGGCGGAATGCGGACCCGTTTGCCTGTCATTCTGTCAGGATGTACAGGCCGAGGCCTATGATTACCCTGAGAGCTTCTTTGAGCCAAAGGTCTGGCGTCAGCGTCGCATGCGCTCTGATGAGGTTGAACTGGCCGAGGTTGCTGATCTGATCCGGTCTGCAAAACGCCCTGTGATCGTGGCAGGCGGCGGGGTGCACTATGCCCAGGCGACCGAGGCATTGGCGACCTTTGTGGACACCCACAAAATTCCTGTCACCGAAACCCAGGCGGGTAAGTCGGCGTTGCCTTGGGATCATCCCTTGAACCTTGGTCCTATCGGTGTGACTGGCGGCGACGCGGCCAACACGGTCTGCGCCGAAGCGGATGTTGTGATTGGTGTTGGAACCCGGTTTCAAGATTTCACCACCGGGTCGTGGGGGCTGTTTGCCAATCCTGCCCGCAAGCTCATCTCGCTGAATGTCGCGGCTTATGACGCGATGAAGCACGGGGCTATGCCGTTGCAATGTGATGCTTTGATCGGTCTCCAAGAGCTTGGCACCGCATTGGACGGCTACATCTCACCGGGTACGGTTGATGGGTTGAAGGCTGATTGGTTTGGCAAAGTTGATCCGCTGACCGAGGCGCCAGAAGACAACACACAACTGCCCAGCGATATGCAGGTGATCGGAGCCGTTCAGCGCGCCGCCGAGGACAACACGGTTGTGATGTGTGCGGCAGGCACGATGCCAGGAGAGCTTCACAAGCTCTGGAAAGCAGGCAAGCCGGGCAGCTATCACATGGAATACGGCTTTAGCTGTATGGGCTATGAAATCGCCGGGGCGATGGGCATCAAAATGGCCGAGCCAGAGCGCGATGTTGTCTGCTTTACCGGGGACGGCACCTATATGATGGCGAATTCCGAAATGGCCACCGCCGCCATGATGGGCATTCCCTTTACAATTGTCATCACAGATAATCGCGGATACGGATGTATCAACCGTTTGCAAATGGGATGTGGTGGAGCAGAGTTTAACAACCTGCTTGAGCATGCCATTGGCGGTGAGAACTCCAATATCGACTTTGCAAAACACGCCGAAGCCATGGGGGCGACCAGCACTAAGGTGCGGTCCATTTCTGAACTGGAAGCGGCGCTGGCAAAACGCTTTGACGCAAAAGGCCCCTATGTGATCGTCATCGACACAGATCCCTATCCGTCTACCGAATATGGCGGCACATGGTGGGACGTGGGCGTGCCAGAAGTCAGTGATCGCGACGAGGTCAATAGCGCGCGTGCCAACTACGAAACCAAGAAAAAACGACAAAGGGCTGACTGATGGCTGTAAAAATTGGCATTTCGCTGATCGCTTGGCAAAATGATGATTTACCTGAGCTGACAAAGGATTTCACCACTGAAGGTGCGATGGAAGATGCGGCGCGTATCGGGTATTCCGGTGTCGAGCGCGGTCGTCGGATGCCGGCCGACACCGACGGGCTGCGCGCTTATCTTGACCGCTATCAGGTGTCTCTTTGTGGCGGTTGGTGCTCAGGTAACCTGATGCTCAATGATATCGCGACCGAGAAAGAGGCCATTCGCGAACAGGTTGAACAATTTGCGGCTCTGAAAGCCCCCTGCATCGTCTATGCTGAATGCTCCAACACCATTCAGGGTAATATCGAGCAACCTGTAAGCCAACGTCCAAAACTCTCGCGTGACGAGGTTATGGCCTATGGTGCGAAGTTGTCCGAAGTTGCCAAATGGGCGCGCGGTAAGGGTGTCGACCTAAGCTATCACCACCATATGGGGGCGATGGTTCAGGATGCGCAAGACATTGATTGGTTGATGGAAGGGGCGACCGATGACCTGACGCTTCTTTATGACACTGGGCATTTGCATTTTGCCGGGGCCGATCCTGTTGCCGTTTTGGATAAATGGGGCCATCGGGTGCATCACGTCCATTTCAAAGACGTGCGCCAACCTGTGCTGGACTGGGTCCAAAAGGAAGACAAAAGCTTTCTCGATGGCGTTGCTGCGGGTGTCTATTCGGTGCCCGGCGACCCGGACGGTTGCATTGATTTTCAGGCGATCACGGACAAACTCAAAGCGATGGATTACAACGGGTGGATTGTTGTTGAGGCGGAACAAGACCCGCTCAAGGCCCCGCCTTATGAGTACTCAAAACTGGGCTTTGACCATATCACCGAAACTTGTGGCCGCTCAGGCCTGATTATTGAGAAGTGAGACCAATGGCTGATCTGCTAAGAAAACCTTTTGGAACCCATGGTAAGGTCCATCAAATCACCCCCGAAAGCGCGGGGTGGCGGTATGTCGGCTTCTCACTTTATCGCTTGAATGCAGGCGATAAAGCAGCCGAAGTCACAGGGGATCGTGAAGTCATCCTCGTGATGGTTGAAGGCAAGGCTGCCATCTCTGGTGCGGGACAAGACTGGGGCGTTCTTGGTGACAGAATGAACGTGTTTGAGAAAACGCCACCGCATTGCCTCTATCTTCCGAATGGCAGCGAATGGGAGGCCACGGCCGAGACCGATTGCGTCATAGCAGTGTGTTCGGCCCCCGGTGTTGGTGGCCACGAGGCGCGCCGCATCGGCCCGGATGGGATCACGCTGACGCAACGCGGCCAAGGCACAAATACCCGTCATATCAACAACATCGCAATGGAAAACGAAGACTTCTGCGACTCGCTCTTGGTGACCGAGGTCTTTACCCCGTCTGGTCATTGGTCGTCTTATCCAAGCCACCGCCATGACGAAGATGACTATCCGCGCATCACATATCTGGAAGAAACCTATTACCACCGTCTCAATCCGGCGGAAGGCTTCGGTATCCAGAGGGTCTATACCGACGATGGTCAGTTGGATGAAACCATGGCGGTCCGCGATGGCGATGTGACGCTTGTTCCGCGTGGGCACCATCCTTGCGGCGCGCCCTATGGGTTCGAGATGTACTACCTGAACGTGATGGCAGGTCCGCTGCGCAAGTGGCGCTTTGTGCCGGCCCCTGAGGTCGAATGGATCATGGAACGGGACGCGTGACTTGACACAACCTTTTCAACTTGCTGCATGCGCTGAAATGCTTTGGAAAGATCAACCCGTCGCATGGCGTGCCGCAAGGCTGACAGAAATGGGGTTTGGTGTCGGGCTTTGGAATTGGCCGGAATGGGACTTAACGGCCCTTGAGAAAACCGGTGCCAATATCACCATCATGAATGGTTACCTCGAAGGGCGTCTGGCGGATAAAGACGGTGCGGATCGTCTGCTGGCGTCCGCGCGTGACGCCGCGCAAATTGGCAAGCGTCTCGGCGCGGATCGTCTGAATTTGCATGGCACTGGGCTTGGGGATGGTGGCATTCCGATCTGGCAGCACGATGTGACGACTGGTCAGATGTGGCTCAATGCGTATGACACCCTGCACCGTATCTGTGATTTGGCCGAAGACGAAGGCGTTGTTTTTACGCTTGAAAACCTCAATCAGCTCGATCACCCTGGGTGTCCGTTCGGCTCAACAAAAGACGTTTTGGCTCTCGTGTCTTCGGTCAATCGGCCGCAACTGCGGATCAACCTTGATCTTTATCACACACAGATTGGCGAAGGTGATCTGATCCGCTGGTGTGAGAAATGCTTGCCTTGGGTCGGTGAAGTTCAAGTGGCTGACAACCCGGGTCGTTGCGAACCCGGGACCGGTGAAATCAAATACAAAGCTGTTGCCCGTGCCTTGTCCAAGATGGGCTATTCTGGTCCGGTCGGGTTGGAGGCTTTTGCAGAGGGCGACGAAGAGGATGCATTGGAAGCCTTCCGGGCGGCCTTCACCCTATAAAGGGGCGGCACCAAAAATCTCGCGCTGTCAGGCGCGAGATCGGTTTTCGGACGATTTGGAAATTTGGATGTTCCCCGTGTTCGCGTCTCCCTAGGCTCACTCCTCGATAGGAAACAGTGTTTCGGCAGCCTTATGGGCGGAACCGCCAGATGTTTCCAACTTGGCGGCATCAGCACTTGACGCGACATCAAAACTGAACCTGGTTTGCTCGGCGCTTCGACTTGGCCCGGTCCAATTGGTCACGTCTAATTGGCCCCGTCTACTTTGGCCTGTCGAAATGACTCTGTCTTTCGGGGATGAGCTTTTGCTGAAGCAAATGTTTTTCGGCACGGGGCAGCAAAGTTGCAACGCCTCGCTAAACCCAAGGTAAATCAAGGCCCATCAAAGATTTTGGATTTCCAGTGTCAAACGTGGGGGCTCTTTGCGCCCCCACGCGCACCATAGATCTATAGGCCTGCAAAGCGAAGCCCACTCAGATCAGCCATCTCGCGTTTCCATGTTGTCAGATCGTTGGGTCGGAACCCGCTGAGACTGTCGTGACCACAGGCTCGCGCCAAAACCTGCATCAGTTCCACTGACGCACCAAAGTAGCGGGCCAATTGTTCGGCTCCGCGTTGTACGTCCAATCGCTTGCGCAGCTCTGGTTTTTGGGTCGCAACACCCACGGGGCAGTTGTTTGAGTTGCACATCCGCGCGGCGATACAGCCAACCGCCTGCATGGCGCTGTTGCTGAGCGCCACGGCGTCGGCCCCAAGCGCCATCGCTTTGACGAAATCCTCTGCGACACGCAAACCGCCAGTGATGACCAAGGTCACCTCTCGCCCTGTCTTGGCGTCCAGATGCCGCCTCGCGCGGGCCAGAGCCGGGATCGTTGGCACCGAGATGTGATTGCGGAAGATCAATGGCGCAGCACCCGTGCCGCCGCCGCGACCATCCAGAATGATGTAGTCGGCACTGGCCTGAAGGGCGAAATCAATGTCGTCTTCTATGTGGTTGGCAGACAGCTTGAAACCGATGGGAATGCCGCCGGAACGTTCCCGCACCTGATCCGCGAGTTTGCGGAAATCGGCGGGGGTGTGCAGGTCCGGGAAGGTGCTGGGCGAGATGGCCGCGTTGCCCGGTTCCAACCCGCGTACCGCTGCGATTTTTCCTTGCACCTTGTCGCCGGGAAGGTGACCGCCGGTGCCGGTCTTGGCCCCTTGGCCCCCTTTGAAATGGAACGCCTGGACCTTGTCGACCAGAGCAATATCCCAGCCAAATCTTGCAGAGGCCAATTCGTAGAAATACCGCGTGTTTTCGGCTTGCTCTTCGGGGAGCATACCGCCTTCGCCCGAGCAAATGCCCGTACCAGCGAGGTCGGCACCGCGGGCCAGAGCGGTTTTTGCTTCTTCGCTGAGCGCCCCATAGCTCATGTCCGATACAAACAGCGGAATCGACAAGGTCAACGGTTTGGCCGCGCGGGGGCCTATTACAACGTCTGTCGACACGGGATGAGTATCTAACAAAGGCTTGCGGGCCATTTGAGCCGCCAGAATTTGGATGTCGTCCCAATGCGGGAGATCTTTGCGCGGCACACCCATTGCGCCCATTTCACCGTGATGGCCCAGTTTGCTCAGGCCGTCGCGGGCGAGTTCGTGGATACGCGCCACCGTTGGTTCTTCGGGCGTTGGTGCCGCCTGTGGGAGGTCAGATTTTGGCTCCGGCGCGGCATCGCCTTCCTTCAAATCTCCGAGCGTCGCATGGGTGCCGTCGCAAAAGGGCTGGTTCGCGCTGGCTTTGCACTGGCAAAGCGCGACTTTTCCATCTTCGGCGGCGGTGAATTTCAACGGTGTTATGTCGGTGCTCGCATGACTGCCATCACAAAATGGCTGAGATTTCGACAGACCACACCGGCACCAATAATAGTCTTTCCCGGCCTCGAGTTCGACCATAGCAGGTCGTTTTGCAGCAATAATCGGAGGGGTTTGCGTCATGGCTAGCTCCTTGGCTGGCGTGATTGCGATGAGCTAAGTTGAACGCCTTTACCTGCTGCTGTCACGCCCAATTTCAACAGGATCACCGATTGGAAGGGGAATGATCATTTGGGGCTGGTGCAACAGACAGGTTAGACGTGACCCGACACCGAGCCTGCGCGCGCCGCCCCAGTTGTGCCAATTGCATATCCAGGCGCTGTTCAGGATCGCCAGCGCAAATCCCACAAAAATACACGGGTCACCATGTTGCCAGATGCGGTTTCTTTTGAACCATCGCGGCCTTTTAGGGTGTCGTTAGGGGGCGGCAAAGAAACGCTGTTTCCGCGCCCGCCTAACATTTTATCTTACAATCGGGTTCTTATGCTTTTAGGTCATCTCTGACTGCGGGGGCCACTTTGCTGCCCAAGAGCGTGATGGATTTCTGCATCAGGTCCGTTTTGAGCGCGGCTGTGCTCATCTGGAACGTGATCCGAGAGATGCCGCCCATCGTTGCATCTGCTGCGATCATCTTGTCGCGCACAGTTTCGGGGCTGCCGACAAGGAAGGCTCCATCGGGACCGCAAAGCGCGTCGAATTGTGCGCGGCTTGGGGGTGGGAAGCCACGTTCGCGACCGATATCTTTGATCACACGTGCCCAGCCGGGATAAAAGGCATCGCGGGCTTCTTGGTCGGTTTCGCCCACAAAGCCCATTGCATGGATCGAAATCTTGAGATCTTCGCGTTTGTGCCCAGCCTGTTCGCCAGCTTGATAGTAGAGGTCGACCAGTGGGCGGAACCGCTCAAAGCTGCCGCCAATGATGGCGATCATCAGGGGCAAACCAAGAGTACCTGCGCGGGCAAAGGACGCGGGCGTGCCGCCCACACCAAGCCAAATCGGCAATTTGTCTTGTACAGGGCGCGGATAAACGTCTTGCCCAGTCAGTGCTGGCCGAAAGCGGCCCTGCCATGTTACATGGGTCTCTTCGCGCAACTGCATCAACAATCCCAATTTTTCGGCAAAGAGCGCATCGTAGTCTTCGCGCGCGAAGCCGAAGAGTGGGTAGGCCTCGATAAAGGAGCCGCGACCAGCGACGATTTCGGCACGACCGTTCGAGATCAGGTCAATTGTCGCAAAATCCTGAAACACACGGACCGGATCGGCAGCGCTAAGCACTGTTACGGCAGAGTTTAGCCTGATGGTTTTGGTGCGGGCTGCAGCAGCGGCGAGAATGATGGCAGGGGAGGCGTCAAGGAACTCGGCCCGATGGTGTTCACCAACGCCAAAGCTGTCGAGCCCGACGCGGTCGGCGGTTTCGATTTCCGCCAGAAGGTCGGCCATCCGCTGTGCCGCACCTGCACTGGTGTGGTCCTGCATTTCAGGGAGGAAGGCTGCAAAGCTGTCGATGCCGATTTCCATGATCGTTCCTGTCTCTTCATTCAGTGGGTGTCGCGCGCATGAGTTGCCGCGACCAAAGTTGTTTGGCCTTAGGTTGCGGTGCGGCCCAACGGGTCGCTGATTTGTGCGCGGTAGAGGTAGATCACGGCGGCACAGATCAAGCCGAGGATGATCGCAGGCACGGCGGATGGCCCAAGGATGAACAGATGCGCCAAAACGGCACCGACCATTGTCGCGCCAAGGATGGCGGCCCCGAGCACCTGCTTGCCTGGCAGCCAGAGCAGAACCGGGGTGAGTACTTCGATCAGGCCCGTCACATAGCGGAACCATTGGCCAACGCCGACGGCTTCAAATGTGGCGACCATCATTTCGGCACCAGCAAGTTTTGCAAGACCGGCAGCAACGAAGGCCAAGGTCAAAAGGCCGCGCAGGCCAAGAGAGAGATATTTCATTTGGAACTCCTGAAGTGTTTTGTTTTCCTTGCGAACAAAGATAGATTGCTGCAAGTTTGCGTTCAATGCGGGATATTCGGCGCTATATGCGCGAAAATTGTACAAGTTGATGGTATGGAAAAATGGACAGAATTGCGGACGGCCTATCATGTGGCCCGATTGGGAACGGTCAGCGCGGCGGCTGACGCCTTGGGGCTGCACCGCGCCACGGTGAACCGACACATCGATACGCTGGAGGATGAAATTGGCAGTACGATCTTTATTCGGCACGCCCGTGGTTACTCCCTGACCGAGGTCGGGCAGGATATCTTGCGCGTGGCGCAAAAGGCCGACGAAATGATTGAGGATCTTGCCGGGCGCGTGCGAGGGGGCAAGGACCAGATCGAAGGTGAGATCAAGTTGACCCTTCTCGCGCCTTTTTCTGGTTTGTTGATGGGGGCCATCGACCGGTTTCGGTCGAAAAACCCGCATTGCGTGGTGCATGTCGACGTGGGCGAGGATCTTGCGCGGCTGGAATACGGTGAGGCCCATATCGCCTTGCGCGCGGGAGCAAAGCCCGAACATCCCGATTATGTGGTGACGCATTTTGGCGATATCGGCTTCAATCTTTATGCGCATGATAGCTATTTGGTCCGCCACGGAGCGCCCAACACTCAAGACGATTTTGCCGGGCATGTTTTTGTCTTGCCCGAGTTTCCCCATGGTCGTTTGCCCTTTGGCAACTGGATCAAGGATACGATCCGCCCGGATATGGTCGCGTTGTCGTCCCGCGATATCGGGGTGATCGTCGAGGCGGTTTGTGCGGGGCTTGGCATCGGCTTTTTGGGCGATGCAGATGCGCGAAGGCGTGGAAACCTGCGTCCCATTCTGCCCGCCAATCCCGATTGGAAGGTCACCGGTTGGCTTGTCACCCATGTTGACCTGCACCGCACGGAAAAGGTGCAGGCCATGCTGTCATGCATCAAAGAACTGGGCCTGGCGCAGCGCCAGACCCGCCGATGATCGTCTTTAGACCACGGAAATGGTCGGCGTTTTGCCATGCAGATCGCTGCGGTCCAATGCCGCCACCATCCATTCGGCCACGCTCTCCCGTGCGATCTGCATAGAGGGTTTGGGCTGGGACGTGCCATTGACGACGTAGCTTTCGGTCACATCGCCGGTCTTTTTGCCCAGTCCCACGGCACGGCCCACGGTCCAGTCCAGACCTGACGCGGCCAGCGCGGCTTCGACCCCTTCGTGATCGCGGTAAGCGACGCCAAGGTTGGTGCGTTTGATGAATTGGCGGAAAATCCATGGGGCCGCTTCAAAGCTATCGCCCGCACCTGTCGCCCCAAGCTGCACAATCCGGCGAATGCCGTGCTTTTGCATTGCGGCAATCACATTGCCAAAAATGTCGGTCAGCAATGTCGGGGAATTGACGATTTTGGCAAAGGGTGAATCCGACGCGCGGGCGTTGTTCATCGTTGCGATGACGGCGTCACAGCCTGTCATCGCCGCATCCAGATCATCAGCCTTTTCGGGGGTGCCTGTGAACACTGTCAGATTGTCATGCTTTTGAGTAACCGCCTCGGGGCGGCGTGCCAGCACGTTGACGGATATTCCCGCCGCCAGTGCCTTGCTGATCACATGCGATCCCGTGCGGCCAGTGCCACCCAAAACCAATATGCGTTTGGTCATTGTCGTTCTCTCCTGAAAGTCTGTTTTGAAGGCTTAAGAGGGGCTGTGCTCATCCCCGCGCCGCAAGCGCGTCTTTCAGCACTGTCGCCATAGGTGTTGTCGGGCGCCCCAGCATCCGGGACAGGGTGCCGCTGTCATCGAATAGGGCACCTTGGGCGGCAAAGGCGTCAGTCGAGGCAAGAAATCCTGCCAAGGCTTCGGGCAGGCCAGCGTTATGCAGCGCGTCGTGATAGGCTTGCTGGGGCAGGTCGACATAGGCCACCGGTTTGCCGGAAACCTCGGACAGGATTTCGCAGTACTCTGCCATCGTCAGTGCCGTGTCCCCGGCCAGTTCAAGCGTCTGCCCGTCAAAGCCCCCCAGCAGCGCAATCGCCGCTGCTTCGGCCATATCCCCGCGGGATGCAAAGGAAAATCCGCCCTCTCCGGCTGCGCCGAAATGCTGCCCCATGGAGAGGTCCTGCTCCAGTCCCATCAGCATGTTCTCGCTGTACCAGCCGTTGCGCAGAATGGTCGCGGAGAGTGTGCTCTGTGCGATCAGCGTCTCGGTTGCCTTGTGATCGGCGGCCAGTGGCATTGGGCTATCGCTCGCTTTTAGGAGCGATGTGTATACGATGTGCTTGACCCCTGCGGCCTGTGCTTGATGGACCGCTGTCGTGTGATGGGCCATCCGGTTTTCCAAGTCGGACCCCGATACGAACAGCAGCCGGTCGATGCCCGCAAAAGCCTGTGCCAGGCTGGCAGGATCATTGTAATCGCCGCGGCGCGTGGCGATACCTTTGGCGTCAAACGCAGCGGCCTGTTCATCGCTGCGAACCATGGCGACGATATTTTCCTTGGCTGTTTTCTGTGCCAGGATTTCGATCGCGATTCCGCCCAATTGACCCGAGGCCCCGGTCACCAGAAGTTTTGTCATTGTGTTGTCCTTTAGGGTGCATTTTGTGTATAGGTCTCAGATAGAGACCGCTGATTGCCCCGTAAAGGAGGCATGATTTTGTACCTAGGTTACTTGGAGGTAACGTTGATGACCGGACCCGGACGCGCCCGACTTGAGAAAATGCAGGCCGATGGGTTTGACCTGTCGAATTGTCCTGTGCGCACGGTGCTGGGGCATGTGTCGTCGAAATGGACAAGCCTGATCTTGCTGGAATTGGAGACCGACCCGATGCGGTTCAACGCCCTTGCGCGCAGGATTCCAGACATCTCCAAACGTATGTTGACGCAATCGCTGCGTGACCTTGAGCGTGACGGGTTGGTGATCCGGCAAGTCTTTGACACGAAACCGCCAAGCGTCGTTTATAGTCTGTCAGATCTTGGCAGATCCTTCCTGACGCCGCTGATCCACATGGTCGAATGGGCCATGGCGCAACACGACGAGATCAGCAAGTTTCGCGCAAGCTTTGACGAGCGTCATTAACCACGGTGAGCGTTTTTCGCGGCCTTAAAAGGCCGGGCAAGGGGCCGTTTGCAGGCTATTGGTGCAGTGTTGGCGGGCTGTCGTCGTGGTCTCCGTTGGGAGGTTTTTGCCGGCTAGGTTCTGAGCGCGAACTGGTACGTTTCTGCCCGGTTCTAGCGCTGCCTCGCCCCCAAACAGCCCACCATTTGCAGTCGTCAGACAGACTGTAAGTGGCTTTGGGCTGGTGTGGGCGCGCGTTTGCCGTGTGGTTTAGCCGAATTTGTAATTCGAAACGGTGATGCCGAGCGTTTTGCTGACGTCATGGAAAATCCGTGTCGCCGGTTCATTTTCGGCTGCACCAAGGGCGACGAAGAGGGGAACCAAATGATCCTCTTCACGGTGGCAGATGCGCGCAGCAGGGGCGGTTTCCCACTTCAAAATAGCCTCGCGACGTGCGTCAGGCCTAGCCGACATGGCGTCATATAACCAGGCATCGAATTGGGCTGACGCTTCTTCGCCACCACCCCGAAACAGTCTGAGATTGTGAAAACTCAGGCCTGATCCGACAATCATGATCCCTTCATCCCGCAGGGGCTTGAGCGCGCGACCAATGGCGATGTGATCGGCGGGGTCATAAGATTTCAGCATCGAGACCTGAAAGATCGGCATATCCGCTTTGGGGTACATGATTTCCATCGGGGCAAACAGCCCGTGGTCAAAGCCGCGATCCGTGTCGATATGTGCGGAAATCCCCGCGTTTTGCAAAAGCGACAGCGTCCTCGCTGCGATATCTGGTGCACCGGGGGCGTCATAAGTGATGTCGTAGGTATGGGGCGGAAAGCCAGAATAGTCGTACAACATTGGCGGCTTGGCAGCCCCCATGATTGCGACCTCGTCTTCTTCCCAGTGGCCCGAGATCATCAGAATGGCCTTGGGCGGCGCACCGTGATCGGCGATCATTTGCTTTAAAGATGCCTCTAGCGGAGCAAAGGTTTCGCGCATTTGTGGTATCCACGGCCATGGGCCGCCACCGTGCGAGATAAAATATGTTGGTAGGGTGTTGGTCTTGGTCATTATATCCTCGGTTGAATGATTGGATGGTGCTGCTGGGAACCTGGCCCGTTTCAGTAAGTCTCAGTGTGTTTCGCAGGGAAAGGGCGCGCCAGTGCTTTGTGAGAAGAAAGCAGTTTTTCTGCAAGTCAGCCGACAAACGTCCGAATTGGATCGCTTGCACAGCAGGCTAAGGATAAAGCGCAGGCGGTAAGCCGATCCACGTGGTGCAATCGGAGCCTTAGGTCCGCGCGCCCACAAGACAATCATGGCAAAAGCTATCTCGACCACGTTCATGGGTAGCACTATGCATTCACCGGGCCATCCATTCCAATAACGAGCGACGCCGCCCTCTTATTGAAATCACGGTGATTGCGCCTTCGTCGGTCCGCGCCTCGCAAAGATAAACGGCGTTTAAGGCCCGGTTTGGGGCGTCGTTCACATGGGCAAGATCGCAGCCACCTCTATTTGCTGTTGTTATGCCGACATCAGCTCCGACCCCACATTGACCTAGCGACCAACCAAATTGGGGCTAACCTGAAATTGGGTTCGGCCTTGTACATCTTCGATTGCATAAGGGGCGCTGGTATCAATCATAACATGGTCATGTGTCTCCGAAGCGATCATGCACTCCAAGCCCACATTCATTGGAATTTGGCTTGCTGTTCCAGCCTCATCCAATCCGACGACGCAGAGTTTTTCATGGATCACAATAGTTTCTCCCTGCAGGTCGGTGAACTCGAATGCTCCTACCGACGGAAAACCATCGTCCACAAATTCTGTAAATACGACTTTAACATATGCCATTTTCTTGCTCCTGCAGCGGTGCATAACGATGAACGGTTTTAGGGCGTTTGAGCAAGTAAGACGATTCAGGCATGGCAACGGTTCAATCGTTATTCCGCCCGCGCTGCTGACCTTCATAGGCCTTGGAAATTAAACATGTCGCGAAAGTCCAGTGTGACGGGCCGCACCGTAGCGATGATCAGACAAGATAAACGGCAGGTTTGGGCCGGAACTGTCGTTGACGCGCAAACGATGGGGGAGGCACAGCGATGATGGCTTCAAACGACAAGTGTTGAAAAGACGGTCCAAGAACTCGAAAACAGGTTTCATCCGCCGTCCAGAAGGGTTTTGCGACGCAAAAACTTGAGAGGGCATTTGCCCGTTTGAGTTTAATCGCTTCGGATGTCGCTGGGATCGTGTCGCAAGCTCGGGGCCGAATTTTTTGCGCCCAACTGAAAACGGTTGATCGATCGTCTTTATACCTCGATCTACGGCCAAATCGACCACGCCCCAAAAAGAGCGCGGATATCGGTAGCACCCGTGTACGCCGAGCAGGAAGATACCTTTGGCACAGCGGTGGAGTTTGAACGGGAGGCACCCGCATATCAAACCGCAAAAGCTTCCTGCCCGCAATTTTTGTTGGTCCGTCAAACAGGCCCAGCTTGGACCTGTTTAGCTTGCTAAACACAAAACCGATGTCGTCGCGTTCTGTCGATCACATTTGAACCTTGGAACTTTTAAACCAAAGCTCTCAATGTCTAACACGCACGTGACGCGTGGGTGTCAAAACAATCAATAGAATACAAAAATGACCAGGATTGATTGTCAAACCCTTTGGTCAAGTAGATTTGATATGCTGGCAAATTGAGCCAGATTTGCAGATTGCGAGAAGCATCATTCAAAAAAACACTTTCATTATTCCGATCATATACCTGAAAACTCAATTGGGTGCCGTCAGGCTTCTCTTCGACCCAGCGATCTCCGTTCAACACCCGAAACACGCCGCCTTGGTAAACGACATATCCCACATTGTACCCATCCACGGTTGCACTTTCTGGACCAGGGCTTGCACTTGTCGCCTTTCGGGAATTTGGCGTTGTTTTGGGGGTGAACCCGAATTGTGTTGCGCATTCCGAAACTTTTAGCGTAGCTGCGGTTGAGCCGTTTAAGTTCCAACTACGAGACGTCTCACCATTGATTTCAATCTGGATCGTGCTTCCTTTTACAACACTTTGCAAATCTGATGGGATCAAGTCCAACTTGGCATGGCTTTGGCTGGTGCCGTCTTCTCCATCAAAACCAAAGTGAACCTGTCTGTCCGCAAGTCTACCGTCAAAATAGACTGCAGCACCTTTGACGCCGGGCCCACCGCCACCGGGTTTGGTGCCTTGCACCAACAAGCGCCAAGTTTCGTCAAAGCCATTATACTCTAACATGATTTGGTCCATGTAGCCGGATCCGCGTGTTGCCCGGCAGGCATAAATACCGCGTCCGTCGCTGACGCTGTGGACCGACCACCCTCTTACAGAAGCATAGGGAGTGGCGCTGTCTTGCGCGTTTATTGTTTGCGCTGAAATAGGGTCGGCAGTAGAGGCGACAAAAAGAAACGTGAAGGCGACTGCATGTTTCCAAAACGTGCTTTTCTTGATCATTGTTCAAACTCATTTTGTGAGACGCTTCGGTTTAGGAAAAAAGCGCCGTTTGTTGGATACTGTTCTTTTGTTGAGATGTGCCCAGCAGATCCCTGACCCAGCCTATGCAGGCTTAGCTCGTCGTCAACAGGTGACGGCCTGACATTTTTGGCATGGCTGAATTTTGGGCTATGAAAAGTTTGAAAGACTTGGTCATGGCTTTCTCGCGGCGTCAAATGTTGCATTTTATCACTGGCTAGAAGACATAGTTTCGCGAAAAAACTAGAAAGCTTGGTGCGAGTTTGGCTAGGAGTCATGCTCTGGGCGGTCATCTAAAGACATAAACCCGGTTGTCTGCATATCCGATGATCATTGGAAAATCGCGCGTTCCGCCGATGTTTGCCGCTCCACCCTGGACACGTTTCCAAGAAGCGGTTGCATCATCAAAAAAGTGAATGGTGTAGCCTTCGTTGGTTAGCCTGTCTCCAATTGCCCACCCTTGCGCGACATCTCGGGCTTTTAGACCCGGAAGGGACTGAAACGCGTCACCGTTCCAGCGCAGGACGTCGCCTTGTGGGCCAACAAGCCAAGGGTCGTTGTAGCTTCCGCCGACACGGAGGGCGGATATGCCCAAATCTACCCAGCTGCCGGTTTGAAAATCGAAGCGTTTAACCGCAAAGCCACCGTCTTCTTGGCGTTGCCCCTCAAGCATCCAGCCTTCACCAACATCGCGCGCACCGCTTCCGACAGTAATCAGCCCGGAATCGGAAGACATTGCCACATTCCCATCAAGATCAACCATCCAAGGTGCCCAATATGTGCCTCCAATGCGACCGGCGACGGCGTTTTCGATTGGGGCCCATTGCAGGGTGGTGTCATCCAGCCGCATGACGGGATTGCCCGGTCGGCTAGAACCGTCTTCCATGCCGACAAGCCAACCATCCGCGACATCGCGCCCCTGCGCGTTCCCAATAGCCAACCAGCGTCTGCCATCGTCGTAAATCTCGGCGAGCCGAACATCGGCGAGAACACCGTCCGGGTCGGACAGCATATCTGGATCGATTTCCTCACCCTCAGCGACCGGTTCCT
>NZ_JBOEGM010000016.1:0-300334 GCF_050633425.1 Pelagimonas sp.
CCTATACCGTTGATGACGGTAACGGTGGTACGGACACCGGCGAGATCGTTGTTTCTGTGACGCCTGATGAAGGTCTGATTGATACCGATGTCTTCCCAGTTGCTCCAGAAGATCAGCTTCTTGATCCGCTGAACGGCTTTGACCAAGACCCGGATCCGTCGGATGACCTTGATAGCGTTGTTGGTACAGCGGGCAATGACACCATCGAAACCGGTGACGACGCGGATACCATCAGTGCCGGTGGCGGTGATGACAGCATTGCGCCTGGCATTGACAATGACCTTGTCGATCTTGGTGCTGGCGATGACTACGTCAACGATATTCAAGGTGCTGACACTATTCTGGGTGGTCAGGGTGATGATACTATCCTTGCGGGTATCGACACCTTCTCGGATTACGAGAACGATGATCCTTCCTTTGCGGATGGCACGCCTCTGAATGGTCTTGGTTTTGATCGTGATCCAAACACAGAAGACGGTCGCGACAGCATTCAGGGCAACCTGGGCAACGACCTGATCTTTACCGGTGACGACGCCGATACAATTGACGGCGGTGGTGACAACGACACCATCGACGCCGGTATCGACGACGATGAGGTCATGGGTGGTCAGGGCGATGACTCGATCATTGGTGGTCACGGTTCCGATACGCTGGATGGCGGTCAGGGCGATGACTATATCAACGGTTCAAACACACCTGGTTTGACGCAGACCGATGACATTGACGTCAACACCGAGAACGACCGTGACTATATCGACGGCGCGCTGGGCAATGACTCACTCTATGGTGGGGATGACGACGATACGCTGGTTGGTGGATCGGGCGATGACCGTCTCTTGGGTGGTATCGACGAAGACATCCTCTTGGGTGGCGGCGACGATGACACGCTCTTGGGAGGTCAGGGCGCTGATACTCTGGACGGTGGCGACGGAGATGACCTCATTCGCGGTGAAGCGGATCGTGATGTTATCGAAGTCAACAGCCCAACGGCGGGTATCAATGATACCGTAGACGGTGGTTCCGAAGGCGACGACTGGGACATCCTTGATATGGGTGGCGCAGGTGAACGTGATGTCGATTGGCGCATCACGGAAACATCGCCAGACAGCAATGGCAACGGTATCGACGGGACCATTGAATATCTCAACGGCGACGGTGAAGTCACCGGCACCATGGAATTCTTTGAGATCGAAGAAATCGTCTGCTTCACACCGGGGACGCTGATTGCAACCCCATCGGGTGAGCGTCTGGTCGAAGATCTGGTCGAAGGTGATCGTGTTATCACACGGGACAACGGCATTCAGGAAATCAAATGGCTGGGTCGCAAAGACCTGACCGGGCATGATTTGGCGCGCAAGCCTCACTTCAAGCCGATCCTGATCCAGAAGGGTGCGCTGGGCAACAACCTGCCTGAGCATGATCTGCTGGTCTCGCCAAACCACCGTGTGTTGGTCGCCAATGACAAGACCGCTCTGTACTTTGAAGAGCGCGAAGTTCTGGTCGCAGCCAAGCATCTGACCGGTCTGGACGGTGTGGACGAAGTTGAAAGCCTCGGCGTCAGCTACATCCACGTCATGTTCGAGAACCACGAGGTGATCTTGTCGAACGGTGCCTGGACCGAAAGCTTCCAGCCTGGCGATTATAGCCTCAAAGGCATCGGCAACGCCCAGCGTCAGGAAATCTTTGAATTGTTCCCAGAATTGGAACATGCCGAAGGGATCAAGGCTTATGGCTCTGCCCGTCGCTCGCTCAAGAAGCACGAAGCTGCGCTTCTGACTAAGTAACTCGCTGAATATGCAGCTCGATCCGGCTTTATAGCTGGATCGGACCGGGGCGGCCCTTTGGGCTGCCCCGTTTTTGTATGAACGGGACGTTAATGGTGGCACTCAAATCCCGGCTAAATGCCTCTGTTCTGCCGCATTTCGTTATCTGAATGCAAAACCCCCACCAGATAGGATCAATCCGGGTGCCATCTTTCCCAAGGTGGTGAAGATCTCGGGTGGGTTCCATGGCTGTCTACACTGTCACAACGTCGAACTGGAATTCTGCGGCTTTTTGGTCGGGGATCCACGAAACTGCGTCTGGTCATACCTTGGACCTGAATGCATTGACGGCCAGTTATACGGTGACCTTGGATAAAGCGTCTGGTGTGCTCACGATCTCCGATGGCGGCAGCAGTTTTACAATTGGTGAGAGCGGACATTCAGGCCCTGCGGATGCCACATTGGGCGGGGCGACCGATTGGAGCCTGTTCACCAGTCTTGATCTTGAGCACAGCGTCAACTCCGTAACAGGCGACGGTCAGGCTGAAACCATAGACGTCGGTGATGCTGATAACGTCATTGATGCGGGGGCGGGCAACGATACGATCACCACCGGATCGGGCAATAATACGGTCCATTCAGGGGATGGGGAAGATTTGATCACGTCGCAAGGCGGCGATGATTACCTCTCTGGGGACGGCGGCTCTGATACGATTTATGCCAATGATGGCGCTGACATTGTCGATGGTGGTCTGGGGGCAGATTCACTGTTTGGCGGCGCTGGCGCAGACACCCTTGCCGGAGGTTGGAGCGACGCGGGAGCCGATACGATCTTTGGCGGAACGGGTGATGATCTGGTCCTTGCCGGGGATGGTCTTGATGATCTGTATGGTGACGAAGGCGATGATTGGCTCGATGGTGGTGCAGGGGCCGATTCCATAGTGGGAGGTATCGGCTATGACCGAATGGTCGGTGCCGATGGAGATGACACCATTTTTGGCGGTGATGAGGGCGATACCCTCACCGGCGGCGCTGGTTCTGACAGCCTTTCAGGCGGCGGCGGAGAAGACCACATTTGGGGCTATGCCGGTGACACTGTTGATGGGGGCGAAGCCGGGTCCGACAACGATTTTCTCTATGTGGGAGATGTCAGTCACGTAGACTATACAACACCCGAAAGCGGAACGGTCCACTTCCTGTCTACGGGCGACACACTGAGTTTCACAAATATTGAAAACGTTGTTTTCCTAGCGAGCGATGGCATTGTCACGGGTACGTCTGGCAACGATGACATTGGCCAGTTCTATTTTGATGCGGGCGGCGACTGGGTCGATAACAATGATGCGTCGGGTGCCTTTGGCATGACCGGACAGCAAGACAGCATCAACGCAGGGGCCGGCAACGACAATGTCTGGGCGATGGAGGGGGCCGACAGCGTCGATGGTGGCACCGGCAACGACATGCTTGACGGTGGGAGTGGTGCAGACACCTTGCTTGGGGGAGAGGGCGCTGACACCCTTTATGGGGATGGCGATAACGACAGTCTTGATGGCGGCACAGGCGCAGACAGCCTGCTTGGCCAATGGGGGGAAGATACGGTCTTTGGCGGGGGCGGGGATGACACCATTATCGGCGGAACCGAGGCCGATGTGTTATACGGCGGCGATGGATCAGATGTGTTTTCCTTCAGCTATGGGTTTGGCAATGACCTGATCCAAGGCGGGGAAGGAGGCGTTGACAACGATACGCTTGATTTCTCGTCCATGTCGCAAGGTTTGGCCGTTTGGATCACGACCAATGAAACGGGTACGGTGACCAATGGAGACAATGGCGATCTGATCAACTTTTCAGAGATCGAGAGCTTTGCGCTCACCAGTGGGAATGACACGGTCTGGGGGGCCGGAGCTGACGACAACATGATTGTCGATGGTGGTGCCGGTAACGATGACATCAATGCCGGCTCAGGGGATGATACGCTCTATACCGGCGACGGGAACGACAGCATCAGCGGTGGTGCGGGTGACGATAGTCTCGTTGGTAACTCCGCCGGTGGGTCTACGTATTCCTTGCTGGAAGGGGGGGGAGGGGCCGACACGATTGATGGCACATTGGGCAATTGGGATGTGGCGGCCTATTGGAGCTCTGGTTCCGGTATCAATATTGACCTGACCGATGGATCCCCCGAAAGCGGTGGCGAAGCGGCGGGTGACGTTCTTATCGGGATCGAGCAAATAGATGCCTCGGCTTTTGATGATACGATCAAAGCTGACGACAGTATCAGAGAGGTCAAAGGCAACGCGGGCAATGACTGGATCGAAACCGGGGATACGGGCGCGCGGGTCTTTGGCGGCGACGGGGCGGATACAGTCCTTGGTGGCGATGGCGACGATTACCTAGACGCTGAAGATGCTGTTGCAGGCAATGACTTTATTCAGGCCGGGGATGGTCACGATACATTGTTGGCCGATGCCGGTGACGATACGCTCTATGATCAGGGCGGCGACGATGTGGTATATGCCGGGTCCGGGGACGATGTCATTAGTCTCGGTACTGGGGATGACACCGTCTATGGGCAAGACGGCTCCGATTTCTTTAGCCTGTGGGCCGGAACCGGCAATGATGTGATTGTCGGGGGAGAAGGTGGCACCGACGAAGACCTGGTCCAAGTGTATACCGCCACCACGGGTATCGAAGTCACCTATGCTGGGACCGAAACCGGTACGATGTCCTTTGGGGCTGACACCGTTGGTTTCTCTGAGATTGAACAGTTTAACCTCACCGACTCCGACGACACGCTGGATGCGTCTGCATCGACCGTTGGCGTATACGTAAAAGCCGGTGAGGGTGCAGATAGCATGCTTGGTGGCAGCGGTTCAGATACGCTTGTAGGAGAGGAGGGAGATGACACTCTTGCGGGAGGGGGCGGCGATGACAGCCTAAGCGGTGGTGCGGGCTCTGACACCTTTGTTCTATCTGACGGGTTTGGTTCGGACACCGTCACCGGGGGCGAAACCATTACGCTTGTGTCCGACAACGATGCGCTTGATCTTCAGAACCTGACGGCCGGTGTGAACATTGATCTCAGCCAGAACGGGGCCGCTGATACTGAATCCGGTGTCATCATCCAGGGAGCCGACACTCTTAGCTTTACTGAGATCGAAGAGACCTCGGGGACAGACCATGCCGATACAGTGACCGGGTCAAGCGGAGGTGATCATCTCCACGTCAACGGGGGGGCTGATAGTGTCGATGCCGGGGATGGTGCTGACACCATTCATGGCGATGCGGGGGCAGACACGATCCACGGTGGTGACGGCGAGGATTCGCTTTTGGGTGACGCTGATGCGGATTCCCTGACCGGGGGTGCCGGGGCCGATACGCTGTTGGGTGGCACCGGTGACGATACTCTTGAGGGGGGCGCTGGTGCCGACTCCCTCGAAGGGGGCGCTGGGGAGGATTTCTTTTCCATTGGCGTTGGCGATACAGCCCAAGGCGACGATGGAGACGACACCTTCACAACAACCGCCGCGTCGATGGCAACAGGGAACGCCACGATCACCGGTGGCGAAGGTGGGGAAACGGGGGGCGATACGCTCAATATCACCGGGCCAGCCACGATTGATATGCTTGGGACTGAGTCTGGCACAGTTACATGGCTTGACGGATCGGTGCTGACGTTTTCGGAAATCGAACAAATCAATTACACGCCCTGTTTTACACCTGGCACCCGGATCAAGATGGACAAAGGACAAAAACGTGCCGAACATGTTCGGGTTGGTGATCTGGTTCAGACCCGCGACAGTGGAGTGAAGCCGGTGCGCTGGATTGGGTCGAAAATCTTGACCAAAGATGAGCTTTTGGCCGAGCGCAATCTGCAACCTATCCGTATCAAGCAGGGTGCGCTGGGCGCTGGGGTTCCAAAGCGCGACATGATGGTGTCTCCTCAGCACCGGATCGCGCTGGGCAATGCTCAAGTGCAGCTGTGGACAGGCGAAGACGACGTGCTGGTCGCGGCTCAGGATCTGCTTCATCTGCCGGGGGTAAGGCGCGCTGTGCCACAGCAGGGGGTGCGTTATATTCATCTGATGTTTGACCGGCACGAATTGGTCAAATCAGATGGGTGTTGGACCGAAAGCTTTCAGCCCGGCGATTTGTTCTTAGCGGGATTGGACGGCGCACAGCGTCGCGAACTGTTGTCACTGTTCCCCGATCTGGCGCAACCCGACTGTCGCAATCTTAGGTTTGCAGCCGCCCGGCCAGCTTTGAAATCCTATCAGGCGCAGGTTGTGTTGTCTCACCTCTGCGCGTGAAACGTTGCATGTGATGCTCCTACGGGCTTGCATGGATATCTCAAGCAGAGGTTGGTGACAAAGCACGCAACGGTGCAGGCCACTGCCACGCATTTTCTATTTATTAACATTCGAACAATCGGTTGTTGTCGGTGGCGTCGGCAACAGGGATGCTGGATTGGCAATGTCTTGATGTGGATCGAGAGAGATCTTTCGAACCAAGATCTCAGCGCAAGGCCTTTCGCATCAGACGAAAAAACGCTGTGTCAGTTTTGGCTGGCGGGCTGCGTTTGATCTGTCTTGGGGATTTTACCCATTCAGTGTCTGAAGGCATGACCCATGTGACCTTGCAACACGTGCGGCAAGTCGCCTTGGTCCAGACCCTAAGCCTTTGCATCCGCACGGGGCAATATGCGCCTCTTGTGGCGGGGGTTGAGGTCATAGCAATCCATTTGGTGCCCTTATCAACCCGCCGCAATGTGCCGCCGAAGTCGCTGTTTCGACCCGACAGCTTGAACGTGTGTTCGGCGAAGGTTTTGCTCAGAGCCAAAAACGCGATGACATGCTTTTGCGACTTAGCCGCGCTTATTGCCTGCTTGGCCAGACCAAAATGACGGTGATAGACGCCCCCATCGCGCCGGAATGAACCGCCTAGCCGCGCCTATACCAAAGCGGCCTGCCGGGCATACCAGCTGTCCCAAGCCTCAGGCGTGTCCAAGTCAGTCAGCGCGCGATCGCCCGGTAAGGCGACATGGCGCAACCGATGTTTGTTGTCACGCAGCACCTGCCGCGCGCCTTGATCGCCAGACACAGACATCAACGCCATAAAACAATCAGACGGGAACAAGACCGGATGTCCGGGCTTGCCATCTGCACTGGTAGCTTGTTGCAAGGTTGGATGGGCCTCGTTGCAAAACCCCTGATACACAGCCAGCAGATCTTCTGTTTCGAGGTCCGGCATGTCGGCGGGTAGAATGATCACTGCGCGGAGATTGCGCGGCAGCAGGCCGACGCCGCGCCGCAGGGAGGCAGACATGCCAAGCGCAGCATCCGGCACGGCAACGATTTGAACCGGCAAGCCCTGAAGCGCCGCCGCGCGCGGGTGGTCATGATCGGGCAGGGTGACGCAAACATGCGCCCCTGTCGCCAAAGCGATCTGAACCTGGCGGCGCAACAAGGGCACGCCGTCGATTTCCTGCAGCAATTTGTCTTGGCCCCGCATCCGTCGGCTTGCCCCGGCGGCGGGAATCACAATAGCAATATCTAGCATGGCCGCACCATAGACCAGAATGGCGCAAACGCGCAGAGGTTTCTTTGCGAAAGTACCGCTTAGGTTGTGCTATCCGCGCATCCTCGCGCCATCTGCGTCAAATGGTATTTCTTGAATAAGAGTGGAATTGCGCATCTTTCCAAGGAGTTCTATCTGCACCTTCAAGTTGTCCTTGTAGAGCTTTCGTGGAATCAGAGCCAGCGCAATTGATTTGTTTAAGTGGTGCGAATACCCGCCCGAAGTGCAAAAACCCTGTACTTTCCCATCAATCCAAACAGGCTCATAGGCGTTGACGTCGGTATCTTCGGCGTCGACTTCAAAGGCGACAAGCATGCGATCAGGCGGTGTGTCACGTTCCGCCTCGGCTGCGGTCCGACCAATGAACTCCGCCGGTTTCTTCCACGCGATAAAGCGATCAAGGCCGGTTTCTGCTGGCGTATAATCGGGTGAATAGTCACGTCCCCATGAACCGAAATGCTTGTCCAACCGCAGGCTCATCATCGCGCGCATGCCAAAAGGTTTCATCCCAAAGGCGCTACCTGCATCCCAGAGCGTCTGCCACAGCTGACGCTGTGCCATGGGATCGCAGAATATTTCATAGCCCAAGTCGCCAGTGTAGCTTACACGCTGGACAAGACACTCAGTCATTCCCACGACCATTTTTCGCAGGTCCATAAACCGGATCTCGGCGAGGTCATCATGTGTACAGGCGGCCAGAACATCGCGTGCGTGCGGGCCAGCAATCTGGAATCCGGTGACGCGGTCGCTGATATTTTCTATCTGAACGTCACCGTCCAAATGCTGTAAGAACCAGCGCATGTGATAGGACTGTGCCCCGTAAGAGGCTGTCAATCGAAACTCAGTTTCAGACAGGCACGATACGGTAAAATCGCCAATGATGCGCCCCGACGGAGCAAGCATCGGCGATAGTGACAAACGGCCGGGATTGGGAATCCGACCGGCCATGATCCGATCAAGCCAATTGCGCGCATCTGCACCGGTGACCACATACTTGCCGAAATTATGGGTTTCATTGATGCCGACGGCGTTGCGGACGGCGTGAACTTCGCGCGCGGTGGCCGCAAACGCGTTGGACCGGCGGAAACTTGGAGTTTCAAATCGTGGTTCGTCGCCCGTTGCGAAATAATTCACCACTTCAAGCCCGTTTTGCTGGCCCCAGACGGCCCCCATCTTGTCGTAGATGTCATACATGGGAGTGGTGCGGTTGGGCCGGGCAGCGGGCAGCTCTTCGTTTGGATAGGAGACTGAGAAGCGGGTTTGATAGTTTTCGATCACCTTGGGCAGAGTGTAACCGGGGGACACCCAGTCGCCAAACCGCGCCACATCCATGGCACTTGTATCGCGTTCGCATTCGCCGTGGACCATCCACTGCGCCAGCATCAAACCGACGCCGCCGCCCTGACTAAATCCCGCCATCACGCCACAGGCGCTCCAATATCCGCGCAGACCGGGAATGGGGCCGACCAGTGGGTTGCCGTCAGGGGCGAAGGTAAACGGCCCATGAATGACCGATTTGACGCCTGCGGTTTCCAAAACCGGAAACCGTTTGTAAGCAAAGGCGATACTGTCTTCGATCTTGTCAAAATCATCTGGCAAAAGCTCGTGCCCAAAGCTCCAGGGCGTGCCTTTCACGGCCCATGGACGGCAGGGTTGTTCGTAAAACCCGATACAAAGACCGCGCCCTTCTTGGCGCAGATAACTCTCACCGGCGGGGTCCATCACATGGGGATGTTCGGTGTCGCGGCTGTAAATGTCAGCGATGTCATCGGTGACAATATACTGATGCTCCATCGGATGAAGGGGAAGATACACCCCCGCCATCGCGCCAACTTCACGCGCCCAAAGCCCCGCAGCGTTGACCACATGTTCTGTGTGAATCGTGCCTTTATCTGTCACAACGTCCCAGGTTCCATCCAGGCGTTGGGTGGTTTCCTTGACCATCGTATGGGTTACAATGTCAGCCCCGCCCAGACGCGCGGCTTTGGCATAAGCGTGGGTGGTGCCGGAGGGGTCCAAATGCCCATCCAACGGATCATAAAGCGCACCAATAAGCCCATCAGTATTGATGATCGGCGCAAATGTCTTGATCTCTTCAGGTCCGAAAATCTCGGTCTCGAGCCCCATGTAGCGGTGCTTGGCGCGTTCTGCCAACAGCATGTCAAAGCGGTCTTGATTGTCGGCAAGCGTGAGCCCCCCAACATGATGCAATCCGCAAGACATGCCGGTGATCTCTTCGAGCTCTTTGTACAGGCCGATTGTGTAGCCCTGCAGCGCCGCCATATTGGTGTCGCCGTTCAACGTATGAAACCCACCAGCCGCGTGCCAGGTTGACCCGGATGTGAGCTCTGATCGCTCTAGCAACATGACATCTGACCATCCTAATTTGGTCAAATGGTACAAAACCGAGGCCCCGACAACGCCCCCTCCGATCACGACAACACGGGTGCTGGTCTTCATGGCAGTCTCCTCGGGCGAAATGCGGTGGGCGAAATTTATCGGGTGATGCCCAAGTGTAGGAAGCGAATGTCGCAACCGCTTTTCCCAAACGCGACACATCTTGTCGGTTTTGCTCTCCAAGTTGGGGAAATTCGGCGCTTGGCTGTTTTACAATAAACCGCTGAGGACACCATTACCGTTAAGCCCTCGGCAAAACGAAGTGTCCCAAAGGTCGGCCAACATGAGTAACAGGCAGCCAAAACAAACCCAATATGCAGGCGGTGATGATGCACCTGTCAAGTGCGTGGAAGTGATGCACAAACTGCGGGTTAGAAACGGTGGTCTAAGTGCAAAGAGCGGGAGAGCGGCTCAGATAGATACGGCGAAATGCGGCTCACGCCTTAACCCGCCTCAGGCCGCCTAGTCGGCCTGAGTGGATTTGCTGATCAAAGGGCGCATTTTGAGCAAAGTGATCCGGTTGTTTTCCCGTTCAACGACCTGGAAACGGAAGTTGTGAAAGGAAAACACCTGTCCAACGACCGGAATCATCTGGGCCTCGTGGATGACAAGACCAGCCACGGTGTTAGCCTCGTCGTCGGGCAAGGTCCAATCGGTGGCTCTGACGAAATCCCGGATCGTCATTGCGCCTTCAATCAGGTAATCGCCATCGTCGGCCTTGCGGATTTCTTGTTCGGCATCTGGATCGAACTCATCGGTGATCTCACCGACGATCTCTTCAAGGATGTCTTCCAGTGTTATGAGACCTTGCAACGATCCATATTCATCGACCACCAGCGCAAAATGTGTACGCCGGCGTAAAAACTGTCGCATTTGGTCATCCAAGGACGAGGTGTCCGGAACAAAATAGGGGCGCATGGCGACGTCCGTTACCTTGAACCCTTTCAAGGCATCAGCCGCAGTTTCGGCCCCGTCCAAAAGGCTATACATCGCCCGAAGAAGGTCTTTGGCATGGATGACACCGATGATGTTTTCCGGGTCATCGCGGAAAACAGGCAGGCGGGTGTGACTGCTTTGAAGACATTGCTCCAGAATGTCTTGTGGGGCGTCATCGGCGTTGATCATTTCAATGCCGGACCTGTGCAACATGATTTCTTCGACGGTGCGTTCCGCCAAATCCAAGGCACCCAAAATACGATCGCGGTCTTCCTTTTCGACAACACCTTCGGAATGCCCCAACTGAAGAGCTCCGGCGATTTCCTCACGCACAGCGAGAATGTGGCTGTCAGGATCGGTTTTAACCCCGAATAATCGCAAAACTCCGCGAACCAATAGCCGTACAGCAGACACCATTGGGGCGAACATCCGCACGACAATGCTGATCGGCCCGGCAACATTTGCAGCGGCCGTTTCGGGGTTGGTGATCGCGTAGGTTTTCGGCAGCACCTCGGCAAAGATCAGGACCAACAAGGTCATCACCAAAGTCGCCAGCGCGACGCCGCTTTCGCCAAAGGCCCGCGTGAACAATGCCGTCGCCAGTGACGTGGCGAGAATATTCACCAGGTTATTGCCCAAAAGAACGGACCCGATGAGACGCTCATTGTCTTCGGTGATTTCAAGGGCCTTGGACGCCCCGAGCGACCCTTTGTCATGGGCAGCCCGCAGCTTGCCACGCGATGCAGCCGTCAGCGCCGTTTCGGAGCCGGAGAAAAAGGCGGACAGGGTCAAAAGTGCCAAAATTGACAAGGATGTGATCCAAAACGCGGAGTCAATTAGGCTGGTCTCGGCTTCCATATGTATGGCTTTCCTCTAGAGTTACGCAGGTTATGGGGCCGGGGCGGCGCGCAATCAAGAGGAGCTAGCCATGGATATGTTCTGCATTGAGCATCTTTTTGTTCATGACGGGCCAGTTTTGATTTTTGGCGGCCCATATTCCAATTTACAGGCGACACAGGCGATGCGCTCTGAGGCTGAGCGATTGGGCATTCCGCCACAGCGCTGCATTTGTACGGGGGATGTTGTGGCCTATTGCGGTCATCCTGCCGAAACTGTCGCAGAAATCCGGGATTGGGGCTGTGCTGTTGTCGCGGGAAATTGTGAGAAACAACTCGCGGCGCAGGCGCTTGACTGCGGATGCGGCTTTGAAGAGGGCACAGCCTGTGATCGATTGTCAGCAGCCTGGTTTACCTTTGCCGGCAGCCGGTTAGACCAAGACGCGCGGGATTGGATGGCGTCTCTTCCGGATGCCGTGAGCTTTGGGCCCGACAACCGGGAGCGTTCCAGTTTGTGCATCCATGGCGGTTTTACCGATGTCAGTCGGTTTCTCTGGTCGACGTCTCCTCAAGCGGATTTTGACGAGGAGCTGAATGCGCTGATCGGCCTGGACCAAGGCACAAGCTGTGGAACGCGATTTGTGTTTTCCGGCCATAGTGGCATTCCTTTCGAACGCCAAATAGGAGATGTTCGCTGGGTCAACGCCGGTGTTATTGGCATGCCGCCAAATGACGGGGGGCGTGCAACGCGCTATGCGGTGTTTGACGCGGGAACAATCACATTTCACCGACTAAGCTATGATGCACAGGCCGCTCGGGCACAGATGGAGAGGGTTGGTTTGATCCAAGGCTATCACCAAGGCCTCACATCAGGGTTTTGGCCATCTGAGGATGTGCTCCCCTTGGAGCTGCGCAAACAACGTGCGGGATCCGAGGTTTAGCTATTGGTCAAAAGTCGTCCGAGGTCGGCGTTAGTCATCCGCCAGCGGGTGATGTTCCAAAACCAGCTCTTTGAGCCGCTCTTCCAGCACATGGGTATAAATCTCAGTGGTCGCCACATCTGCATGGCCCAAAAGCGTTTGAATGGCCCGTAAATCCGCGCCATTGGCGAGAAGATGGGTCGCAAAGGCATGGCGTAATGTATGCGGCGTGACCTTTTCAGGTGATACACCAGCTTCGAGCGCGAACTCTTTGATAAGCATGTAAAAAGCGTGACGCGTTAGATAGCCTGACTTGCCACGAGATGGGAAGAGAAAGGTCGAGGCAGCCTTGCCTTTTTCTTGCGCCAGAGCGTCTTGCGCATCCCGCGCCTGCAACCAGTCGGCCAAAGACTGCCGGGCGGGCGGCGAGAGCGGGACCATCCGTTCTTTGCCGCCTTTGCCGCGCACCAAAAGCATTCTGGGATCGCCCCGCGCTGCCGATACTGGCAAGGACACCAATTCTGTTACACGCATGCCTGTGGCATAGAGCACTTGCATCAAACAGGTGTTTCGAAGCCGATCTTGTTGCGTGCGGCCATGGTTGCTGGCAGCGTCCAAAAGCCTGTCAACTTCTTCGGTCGACAGTGTCTTGGGAAGACGTTTGTCGCGGCCCGGTCCGGTGATTTGCACAGCTGGGTTGTCTTTGCGCAGCCCTTCTTCAAAAGCGAACCGATACAGTTGTTTGATCGCCGAGAGGCGTCGGGCCCGCGTTGCACGCGACAGCCCCACAACATCGCAATGTACCAAATACCCTTCGATGTCAGAGCGCTCCGCCCCGGCAAAATCCTGGTCCTGCTCCGACAGCCAGGCGGCGACATGATCGAGATCGCGCTCATAGGCTGACAAAGTATTCGCCGCCGCCCCGCGTTCTGCCGCGATTGCTTCAAGGAAAACACTGATCCACCGGTTCGACGTCATCTGCGTGCTCTTTCCGCATCTAAAATAACCAATTGCAATGCGGATCGACGAGCGGTGCTTTCAAGCCCCAGAGCCCTGAATGTGGCCAAGGCATCGGTCAAATCCTGACCGTTCCCCTGTGCGCCGCTGGTAAAAAGAGACATAGCGCGCAAGATGACTTCGCCCAAACGGCCCTGTTCGACCTGTTCTTGCAGGGCGCGTGGAATCTGTGCCGCGCCGAACCCCAAAGCCACCGCTGCGACATGATCCAGATCTGGTAGATTGTCGGATTCCGGTGCCTCGCCGCGTGCAATCGCGGTCAAGAAACGGGTTTCGACATCGTTTTGGGCCAATTGCACTGACAATTCTTCGAATTGGGGGGATAAAAAGACCGCACGTGTGGTGATGTCAGTGGCGCGGCCCGTCAGTTTGTATTTTGCAAGTTCAGCGGCAAATAATTCCGCAAAGGGGTCTAGTAATCGGGCGCTCCGCATTTGGGGCCAGACTTTTTCTAAGGCGCGCCCGATGGCGTCAGGTCTGCCGTTTGAGAGCTCTTGCTCAAAGTCCTGAAGGGCGCTGACGCGATCCCAGACACCTCCAGAAGCTGCGGCCCGACGTTGGGTATACAAGCCAAGCAATTGATTTGCCGGGAGACTGCCTATGCGCGCCAGCCGTTCAGCGGCTTCGAGCTGAGCGCGCCAGCCATTGTCGCCCCCCAAGTCCAAAACCGAAAATTGTAATGGCAGCGGGGCTGTTGGCAAGGGTTCGCCCAAGGCCTCAAAGAGACGGAATTCCAACGGTGTTGGCCGGACAGGGGGCAGCAATGTCTGGCTGTCTTCGTGCAGTTCATGGTCCAAGAAACGGGCCAGCAAATCTGCGTTTCGGCTATCCAGTTCCCCCAGGGTTTCGGCGCTGCGCAGGATCAGGGCTGCGCGGTTCCAATCGCCGCCGCGGGCCGTGCAATAGATTCGCAGAGCAAAGTCGTTCGACAGACGGGGGCGCACCATCAAGGTTCGGCAGACCGGTTCAGGACGTCCGACCAATAGGTTTAAGTCGGCCCACCGCGAAAAGAGCTGTGGATCATCAACGCCGACAATATCAAGCATCGCCAAAGCTTCATCCACAGCACCATGATCCAGCAGCCAATCCAGACGAAGCCCCAAATGGGCAACTGAATTCGCGCCGGTTTGGGGCGGGTCTGCCTCGGCCAGCATCAGCGTTCGCATCAGCCCGCGCAGTGCCGGAACAGGTTGCTCAACGGCACGGATCAGGTTTGACAGTGTTTTGGGATCAGACCCCAGCCACAAAGTGCCGGGAAGCCCGGTCTTGGAACTGGGAAGCAAACCAACCGCGCCTGGGCCTTGGGCCTGCAGCGGTGTCGATTCGATTTTTGGCGGCAGGGCGCTTTGCGCAACGGGTGCGTTTTGGGCCGCCGGGCTGGATTGGCCTGCGGCAAATGTTGGCAGGACTGCCAGGGCCAGTTGCGCCCAAAGAATCGGTTTAATTTGCATCCAGCTCAACAGGTAAATGAATTTCTGTTTGTGGAGGGCTGAAATCTGCCCCAAAAAACGGGCCGATATAGGCATATGCCACCAGCGCCAAAGCGCCAAGCAGAGCCAATATAAACAGCCATTTCAAAATGCGCCCCATGCGGATGTTTTCCCTGCCACGTCGATTTTTCGAACTTATACCTAGCCTTTTTGGCGCGATCACGTCATTCACGCAACGAAATAACGAATGAGCGAGAGATGGCCGAGGAGCAACCCCACAAAAGGGTGAAATTGCACAAGACTGTGGTTCTTGTTGGCATGATGGGGGCCGGCAAGACGGCGGTGGGTCGCACATTGGCGGCTCAGCTGGGTGTTGAGTTCCTCGATTCTGATCATGAAATCGAGGAAGCCGCGAATATGAGCATCGCTGAAATATTCGCCCGCGACGGTGAGGCGTTTTTTCGGGACAAGGAAAGCCAGGTCATTGAACGTCTTTTGGCTGGAACACCTTGTGTGTTGTCGACAGGTGGCGGGGCGTTTCTTGCGCAACGCAATCGTGAGGTTATAACCGAAAAAGGCGTTTCGATCTGGCTGGATGCTGATCTTGAGGTGTTGTGGGAACGTGTGCGCCACAGAAACACCCGTCCGCTTTTGCAGACCGAAGATCCAAAGGCGACATTGGCAGAGATTTTTAAAGCGCGGGTGCCGATCTATGCGACCGCAGATTTGTCGGTTCGCTCCGTTGGGAGTGCCTCGCTTGAGGATATGGGGCGGAGTGTTCAGCAAGCGCTTTTGGACAAGCGCCCAGATGTTTTGGAGTCAGTGACATGATTGAGGTTGTGGACGTCCCCCTTGAGGGCCGCGAATACGAAGTGCGGATCGGGCAGGGGCTTGTCACCCAAGCGGGCGCGCATATTGCGCCACTGCTGAAACGGCCGCGCGTGGCTATTGTCAGCGACGAAAACGTGGCGGCGCTTCACCTCAAAACGTTGACGGATGCCTTGGAGGCGCAAGGGATCGAGCATGTGTCGATGAGCCTGCCAGCTGGCGAGGCCACCAAAAGCTGGACGCATTTTACCCGTACGGTTGAGTGGCTCTTGGAACAAAAAGTTGAGCGGCGCGATGTGGTTATCGCTTTTGGCGGTGGTGTGATCGGAGACTTGGTCGGCTTTGCAGCGGCCGTCCTGCGTCGCGGTGTGCGGTTTGTGCAAATTCCAACATCGCTGTTGGCTCAGGTCGACAGCTCGGTTGGGGGCAAAACCGGCATAAACGCCCCGCAAGGCAAGAACCTGATAGGGGCGTTTCATCAACCGTCTTTGGTTTTGGCCGATATTGATGTGCTTGGAACCTTGACCAAGCGCGACTATCTGGCTGGCTATGGCGAGGTTGCCAAATATGGTTTGCTTGGGGACGCCGGTTTTTTCGAATGGCTCGAAGAAAACGGTCAACGGGCTGCTGATGGCGACGTCGCGGCGCGTATTCATGCGGTCAAACGATCTGTGGAAATGAAGGCTGAAATTGTTCTGCGCGATGAGACCGAGCAGGGCGACCGCGCTTTGCTCAATTTGGGCCACACATTTTGCCATGCCTTAGAAGCCGCTACGGGGTTTTCGGATCGGCTTTTGCATGGTGAAGGTGTCGCGATCGGCTGCGCTTTGGCGTTTGAGCTCTCGTCGCGGCTGGGGCTGTGCAGCCAAGAGGACCCGAGCCGGGTGCGTATGCATCTCAAAGCGATGGGTATGAAATGTGACCTGTCTGATATTCCGGGCGACTTGCCATCGGCTGATGTCTTGCTCGACCTGATGGGGCAGGACAAAAAAGTTGTTGATGGTCAGTTGCGGTTTATCTTGGCCCGCGGCATCGGAGACAGTTTTGTGACTTCAGATGTGCCATCGGACAAGGTTCTGACCCTACTCAAAGACCAGCTTATTTAACTGTCTTTTGGCTCCGTTTTAGGGACTGTCGAAAGAGCAAAGGCCGGCGATTACGCCGGCCTTTGTTTTTAGAATGGAATTTCGTCGTCGATGTCGCGGGCTGGTGGGCGCGATTGGCCTTGTCCACCGCCGCCTCCGCCGCCGCTTGGGCCACCGCCGTAACCGGGATCGTCATAGCCGCCATCGCTTGGGCCGCCATAGCCGCCGCCACCTTGACCGCCACCACCGTATCCGCCGCCGCCATCGCCACCGCGCGGATCAAGCATCACGAGCGTGCCGCCAAACCCTTGAAGGACAACTTCGGTTGAATAGCGATCTTGACCGGACTGGTCTTGCCATTTGCGCGTCTGCAACTGGCCTTCGATATACACCTTGGAGCCTTTGCGCAGGTATTGTTCGGCGACCCGTACCAGACCTTCTTGGAAAATCGCCACCGAATGCCATTCGGTTTTCTCGCGGCGTTCGCCAGTGCTGCGGTCTTTCCAATTCTCAGAGGTGGCAATGCGCAGGTTACAGACCTTGCCGCCGTTTTGAAAACTGCGGACCTCGGGATCACGTCCCAGATTTCCCACCAGGATCACCTTGTTCACGGAACCGGCCATACTCTCTCCTTGCGCTTTTGTGCGAATCTTTCGGCAAATGTTTGCCGAACCTATACCAGCGGTGGGGCGGAAACAAAGGGGGGGAAGACGAGACCCTAGCGGAAACTCAAAATTCACGTATATTGCCCGCAATGAAAATGGTGGACGGGTGGCCTATCATGTTGCGATTACAGGCTAGCGTTAGAACAACGCGGCAATTTGGTATTGGGTTTGGCTTGGTTTTGGGCCTTGCCGGGCAGGCGGCGTTGGCCGATGTTTTGTCAACCAAGAGTCGGGCGCGTCTTTTCTCGAGCCAGACAAGCGTTCTCGATGACCGGGCCTCGCAGCAATATAATAACTCGGTTCGGCTCAAGCCGAAATCTGTCGTGACGCCCACCAAATACGGCGCTCTACCGGCTGGCCCCGAAGGCGCGGTTCCAAAATATCGTGGCGGATACAACGGCCCCTACGCGGTTATGGCGCGCGAAGCCGCGCGGCGTCATGGCATTCCAGAAGACCTGTTCTTGCGTTTGGTAAAACAAGAATCAAATTTTAACCCCAATGCGCTCTCGCATGCGGGTGCCATTGGGTTGGCGCAATTGATGCCTGGGACCGCAAAATCGCTGGGTGTTGATCCCAAAGACCCCAAACAAAACCTTGACGGTGGCGCCCGCTATCTCAAGACGCAGTATAAGAAATTTAAGTCCTGGCGATTGGCCTTGGCCGCCTATAACGCCGGACCTGGTGCTGTGATCAAACATGGCGGTGTTCCGCCGTACCGGGAAACCAAAAACTACGTCAAAAAGATCTGGGGCAGTTGAGCCTTTAGGCGATATTATCTGTTTTGTGTAACCGTGTGACCTGTTGTGTAACACGCGGATTTGGCCATGCCACGTCAGATAGAAAATTCTGTTTTGTTTTTGCGGGCTATGGGTTTTGCAATCCTCGCGGTCTGTGGCCTTGCTACCACCGTCTCGGCGCAAAGCTGTCAAATTCCCCCTAAACTGGCCCAGCTTTCCGATACTTTGTTGGGCTTCCCAGAGCAGGATGGCCCAATTTCGGTCCGGCGGGCCTCACATTTAAGTGCACTGCTGAGTGAGATAGATGACCAATATCTCGTCGTTCAATTGCGTCAAAACGGTCTTCAAAGCTTGTCTATGATTGTGGCCGATCTCGTCAACGAAGCGGATCGCGTGGCATCCGATGCAGAGATCAGTGACGCGCGCCGAATGAAAAGGTTGCTGTATGATTTCAACCAACAAGCGTTAATTGCCTGTGCGGATTCAGACGGAACAATCTTCCAGAACATCCAAGATGAGCGAGAGGGCGGAATTTTTTCCAAGGGTGAGATTGATTGGCGGGCTGTCGACCGGATTTTGTCTGAAAACCGTGCCGTCAGCATGGGGGTGCTGTTGGGTCTGATTGGCCTTTTTGTCGGTGTTCTGGTTCTAGTCGATTCCACTTATCGTTTGCTTATGGCAATGCTGTACAACCGAAAGGCATGCCGTATTCCTGTGGTTCTTAGACTAGGAACAGACAGTGTTTCTGCAGTCGCAACAACACTTGGACGGGGCGGGTGCCGCATCATGCCGGATGAGCCTGTCATGTTCGACACCCATTTGACCAAACTTCGCCAATCGGTTGTGGTGTTGGATTTTGGTGAGCAAATGATTGAAGCGCGCATCAGTGCGATTTACGAAGATGTTTCGGACTTCCGTTTCGTTCACAATATCACACTAGGAATGCAAAAAGACCTGTTGAGGCAGTCAACGATTTCACCTTTTTACGTCAAAAAGGCGCGTCGCGGACGCGTGACGCCATCTGCATCACAGCCAGAAGACGCGGTTTAATGTCGCTCGACCTTGCGTCTTTGTGTTGAAGGCTGTTGAAAGGGCACGACATAGGTTTGGACTTTTGTTTCCAAAAAATTGGAAACACCATAGGAGACAGCTGTGAAATCTCTCAATGCAATCGGGTTCTTGGCAGGTCTTTTTGTCTGCACAAGCTTGGCGAATGAAGGTGTTTCTGAACAGGCTTTTGACAAGATCAACAGCTTGGAAACTCTCGGAGAGGCTCTGTTTTTCGATGTAAATCTGTCCAAGAATCGTACTCAAAGCTGTGCGAGTTGCCACAATCCTGATGTTGGCTTCTCAGATCCAAGCGGGCCAGCTTCACTTGGGGATGATGGCGTGTCCATCGGTGATCGCAACGCTCCTACGGCTGGTTACGCTAGTTTTTCACCGGCGTTTCATCAGCGCGATGATGGGCTTTGGGTCGGTGGTCAGTTCTTGGATGGGCGCGCCGCTGATTTGATGGCTCAGGCAGGTGGCCCCCCCCTTAATCCGATGGAAATGGGGCTTAAAGATGCTGCCGAAGTTGTTGAACGTTTGTCCGAAAACCCGGCCTACCAACAGGCTTTTGACACGCTGTTTGACCCCGGAATTCTAAAACGTCCAGACGAAGCTTTTTCAGCGATGACGCAGGCCATTGCCATGTTCGAGCGCACAGATCAGTTCGCGCCGTTCGACAGCAAATATGATCGTTTTCTGAAAGGCGAAGCCGAGCTGTCGAAAGAGGAAGAGCTGGGCAGGATATTGTTCTTTTCCGAACAGTTCACCAATTGCAATCAATGCCATCAGCTGCAGCGTAGCCAGATCCACCCACAAGAGACCTTTAGCAACTACGAGTTCCACAATATTGGCGTGCCGGTGAATGAAAGCCTGAGGGCAGAAAACGGTGTTGTGACTAAGGATTTGGGACTGCTGGCAAATCCGCAGGTTACAAACAAAGCTGAAGCCGGAAAGTTCAAGGTTTCAACCCTACGCAACGTCGCCGTCACGGGGCCGTATATGCATAACGGTGTCTTTGACGATCTGCGAACAGTTGTCCTATTCTACAATCGTTATAACACGATCGCAAAGGCGCGTCAGATCAACCCGGAAACCGGTAAAGTCTTCGGAATGCCGGAAGTGCCGCAAACGATTGCCGTCAAAGAGTTGACACATGGGCCCGCTCTCAAAGACCGTGAGATTGATGCGCTTGTGGCGTTTATGAAAACCCTGACCGACGCCCGATATGAACATCTGCTTGAGAAATGATCACTTCTTATTCGGCGGCGATCTTGATGACCGGTTCCATGCTCTGCAACTTGGCATCGCTGAGATGACATTTGACCTGATGGCCGTGGGCCAACGTTTTGATCGGCGGTAGCTCCTGTTCGCAAAGCCCCCCCGGGACTTGTGATTTCCAGCGGCAGCGGGTTTGGAACGGGCAACCGGACGGCGGATTCATTGCCGAAGGTATGTCGCCTTCAAGGACGATATGCTGTTTTTCGATACTGGTGTCGGCGATTGGCACCGCGGACAAAAGAGCTTCTGTATATGGGTGATAG
Organism: Pelagimonas sp.; assembly: GCF_050633425.1. Lineage (GTDB taxonomy): Bacteria > Pseudomonadota > Alphaproteobacteria > Rhodobacterales > Rhodobacteraceae > Pelagimonas. The sequence continues at coordinate 20,783 of NZ_JBOEGM010000016.1, forward strand.
GGCGGGGCAAAGACCTGATCCGTGGTTCCAAGTTCAACCACATGCCCCAGATACATCACCATAACCCGGTCGCTCAGATAGCGCACAATCGACAGGTCATGGCTGATAAATAGCAGGGTGGTTTTATGCTCGCGTTGGATCTCCATTAGCAAATCGGTCACAGCCGCCTGCACCGAGACGTCGAGCGCCGAAACGGGTTCATCCGCAACGACAATGCGCGCATCTCCTGCAAAGGCCCGAGCAATGCCGACCCGTTGTTTTTGCCCACCTGACAATTGCCGCGGCATTCGGTCAGCAAATGCGCGCGGGAGTTTGACCAAGTCCAAAAGCTTGAGCATCCGTTCACGGCGATCCCCATCGCTGTCGCCGATACCAAAGACTTCAAGCGCACGAATGATTTGGCGGCCAACGCTCATGGAGGGGTTGAGCGTATCAAACGGGTTTTGAAAGACCATCTGCACATCGGCAATTGTACCGGTGTCGCGCGCGTCGATCGGGATGTCTTGAATTTCTCGATTGTCGAGCAAAATCTGACCATCTGTGGCTGTTTCAAGCCCCATCAGAACCTTGGCGAAAGTGGATTTCCCGCAGCCGGATTCCCCAACAATCGCCAAAGTTTCACTTTCGCGGGCTTCAAAACTTAGGCTCTCATTTGCTTTGACAACTTTCGTTTCACCGGTACTTCCAAACAAGGCGTTGGCCGCGACTTCGTAATACTTGCGTAAATTCTCCATCTTGAGAACAACGCGGCCGGGCTGCGGTTTTTCGGTCACCCCACCATGCGCAATCGGGGCATTCCAATCGATCTCAGTGAATTTCAAACAGCGGGAAGCGTGGCGATCCCCGATGGCTTCGGCCATTGGAATGGCAGCAGCATCACAGCGACCCTCTTCGAAATAATCGCAACGCGGACCAAAGTTACACCCTTGGGGACGTTCATGGGGCAGCGGGAAATTCCCGGGGATCGCAACCAAGGGACGGGCGTTTTTATCTGCCCCCGGCAAAGGAATGGAGCGAAACAATGCCTGAGTATAGGGGTGTTGCATCTGATCAAACACGGCGTCGATTGATCCGGTTTCAACCGCTTCCCCGCTATACATCACGCAAAGCCTGTCGCAGGTTTCGAGCACAAGGCCAAGATTGTGCGAGATGAACAGCATCGATGTGCCGTATTTTTCGCCCAACTCTTTGACCAATTCGACGACCGCGGCCTCGACCGTCACATCAAGCGCGGTTGTCGGCTCATCCAAAATCAACAGGGACGGCTCTGCCATCAGTGCCATGGCAATGACGATCCGCTGTTGCTGACCGCCAGAAAGCTGATGTGGATAGCTGTCTAACATGCGTTTGGGATCGGGCAGTTTCACATCCGTGACCACCTGCAGCGCGCGGGCATAGGCCTCGTCTTTGGAAACCCCTTTGTGGACAATCGGAACTTCCATGAGCTGTTTGCCAATTTTCATCGCGGGGTTAAGACTTGCCATTGGTTCTTGGTAGATCATCGCGATTTCGGAACCGCGAATGTCACGCAGTTCTTCGGCGCTCATGGTTCCTAAATCGCGACCTTTGAACTTGATATTCCCGCCGACGATGCGGCCGTTTTTGCCCAAATCCTGCATGACACCAAGGGCAACCGTCGATTTCCCGCAACCGGATTCGCCCACGAGACCGACCGCTTCTCCCGGCATCACTGTGACAGAAAAATCCATCACTGCAGGGATTTCACGCAACCGTGTGAAAAAGGAAATCGAGAGGTTTTCGATCTCCAGAATGGGCCCGTCGTAATCGTTGTTCATGTCTTTCTCCTGTTCGGAGGACCAAGTTGATATTGTGTCTTGGTCAAAATATCTGGGGGCCGGGGGCACGCCCCCGATCCGACATCTCATCAATCGCGCAAAGATTCTTCGCGCAGACCATCAGCCAAAAGGTTCAGTCCTAAGACCAAGCTTAGCAACGCCATCGCCGGTGGTAGGGCAGGGTGCAGATAAACCGCCAGCAGTTTACGACCTTCGTTGATCGTCGAGCCCCAATCGGGGCTTTCGGGTGGAAGACCCAGCCCAAAGAACCCCAGGGTTCCAAGCAAGATCGTTGTATAGCCAATGCGCAGGCAAAAATCGACGATCAGTGGGCCACGGGCATTGGGTAAGATTTCCCAAAGCATTATATACCAAGCCCTTTCGCCACGGGTTTGGGCGGCAGCGACGTAATCGCGGGTTTTGATGTCCAAGGTCAGGCCGCGCACGATCCGAAATACGGTGGGGGAATTCACAAAGACAACCGAAACAAAGACAACCAGCGTGCCACCGGGCACGTCAAACAGATCAAGTGGCCAGAAATCAATCTTGGAACCGCTTTCATTTATTAATGAAAGATAGAGCAACACCAGGGGCACCAGAACAACGCTCAGCCACAGGGCGTTTTTGTTTGGCTGGGTCTGGAAACGTGAGTGGATCAAGACCGCAAAAAACACGACCGGGCAGATGAACAAGACCACAGCCATAAATTGCGGCAGGCCGGTCGCGACGATTTCGGGCGTGACCAGCAAGTAAAACAGCAGGATTACCGGAAAAGCTAAGATCAGGTTCGCCAAGAAGCTCAGTCCTGTATCGAGTTTGCCACCGTAATAGCCCGCCGGCAATCCAAGGGTGATCCCCACCATAAAGGCGAACAGCGTGGCCAATGGCGCAATTGCGATCACCACGGTGCTGCCCATAACCATGCGGGTGAAGACATCGCGTGCGAGCTTGTCTCCCCCAAAAAGGTAATGGGCAAACTCGCCCTCTTCGGCCCCACGCACCGGTGTTCCGGGCACTTTGTTCTTCATTCCTGAGATCTGTGCAAGCGGATCATGGGTGCTGATCAGGTCAAAAATGCCGGCGAATATCGCGGTAAAGACCCAGAACATCACCAGCGCAAAGCCAATCATGCCAACCAGGCTGTCAAACAGTTTGCCATAAAGCCCAAGCCGCCGTTTGTAGCGGATCGAGACTGTGAAAAGAACGATCAAAGCCACCCAGACTGGGGTGAATTGGATCAAGATTTGCGTGACAATGGCGCCCCAGCTTAACGGATCCATGAGCGCCTCCCTATGTTACGCTGATGCGCGGATTGAGATAGACATAGCCGATGTCGGAAATCAGCTGGGTGAGAAGCACCACAACAACCGACACGACCGAAATGCCGAGCAGCATTTCGATGTCATTGTTGCCAGCGGCGCGCACAAGTTCCCATCCCAAGCCTTTGTATTGGAACAGAGTTTCTACGATTACGACACCATTCAATAGCCACGGTATTTGCAACATAATCACCGTGAACGGTGCGATCAGCGCGTTGCGCAAGGCGTGTTTGATCACCACATTGGCAAAGCTAACCCCTTTAAGGCGCGCGGTTCGAATATATTGCGCGGTCATCACTTCGGCCATCGATGCGCGTGTCATTCGGGCGATATAGCCCATGCCATAAAGTGCAATTGTGAAAACGGGCAGCGCAAAGTTCTCAAAACTCGGGCTTTCCATCGCCTTGGCGGCAGAGCCCTTGAACAAGGATTTGCCATCTATCCAATCGTTGGCGACAAGCCATTTGTTCAATGGTGATTTCGTCGATGCTAAAAGGGCGATGAAGATAACACCGGATACATATTCCGGCGTTGCGGTTGATAAAATTGAGACGCTCGACAGGCTGCGATCGGTGACAGATCCTTCGCGCATGCCCGCCAAGACACCGATGATCAACGCGCTTGGCACCATGACGATCATCACCCACAGCATCAGGTAACCGGTATTGATAAGCCGAGGGGTGAGCACTTTTACAACCGGCTCTTTGGAGACCGCGGACCAGCCCCATTCTCCCTGCAAAATCCCGCAATAATTCGGCGCCTCTTCGGCAGACATGCCGGGTTTTATACAGCGTCCGATGACGCTGCCATCCTCGGTGGTATGGCGAAATGATGGTACGACGCCGATCCATTCGGCGTATTTCTTGGGGGTGGATTGCAGATACCCGCGATCTGTAAGCCAACTGGCGACGGCCTCATCTGACATCCGAAAGTTGCCTTGGGTTTTGGCAAGCTTTTCGAGGTTCGGATACAGGTTGGTCAAAAAGAAGACGATGTAGGTTAGACATAAGGCTGTCAGGATCATGACCCCAACCCGCCTAAGGATAAATAGTCCCATGGGTGCCCCTGTTGGTGGCTGGACATCAACCACCCGTGGCAAGGCGGTTATGTCTCTTGTTCTGGCTCAGGACGAAAAAGGGCGCACCGAGTGGCGCGCCCTTTTGATTTTAAATCAGGCTTCTAGCGCCCATTTGTAAAGCTGCGGAAGATCGGAAATGTGCTTGTCCACTCCGATAATCCCTTCGCGCGTATGGCGAATTGCCGTGCGCCAGTATGGCTGCAGTGTCACACCTTCGTCGATCATGATGGCTTGGATTTTGGCCATCACCTCGCGGCGGGCATCTGCATCGGCGATCGAATTGGCCTCAGCCAAAAGCGCGTCAAACTCAGCATTGGCAAAACCGGCTTCGTTCCAAGCTTCACCTGAGCGGTAAGCAAGCGCCAAAACCTGCGTGCCCAAAGGACGGTGGTTCCAATTGGTTGAGCTGAAGGGGTATTTTACCCAGTCGTTCCAGAAGGTTGAGCCGGGAAGAACAGTCCGTTTTACGCTTATGCCAGCATCGCGCAACTGTGCCGCCACCGCATCGGTTGTGTTTTTGCGCCAGTCGTCGTCGATTGAATGCAGCTCGTGCTCGTAGTCGCCCATACCGGCCTCGTCCATCAGGGCTTTGGCCTTGGCCGGGTCATGCGGCAAGCGGGTGACATCAGCGGCGTGTTCGGGGTGCATCGGCCCAACGTGGCAGTTGTCGGCAACAATCCCATAGCCGGACATGCCAAGTTCAAGACAGATCGCATTGTCGACCGCCATGGCCAATGCCTGACGCACACGTTTATCGCCATAGATTTTGTTGCCATCGGCATCTTCGGCCAATTGGTTGGGGCGGATCACGATGGTAAAGCCAGAGGCCACTTCGGAGCGTGTCAGGCCAAGACCGTCAAACACGTCGACGAATTCACCAACAGATTCCCAGTTCAGATCAATCTCTTCGGCGTCAAATGCAGCAACAAAAGCCGCCGGATCAGTGCCATAATCAATGAATTCGATCCGGTCGATATGCCCGCCTTTTCCAGCGGCATATCCCCACCATTCGTGGTCTTCGTTGCGCACCAAGACACCTTTGACCCCAACTTCGAGGCTCTCTGGTTTCATAAAGCCGGTGCCAATTGGGTTTGCCAGCATAGTGGCCGGGTCATGACTTGCGTGTACAATTGCGGCTGGGTAATCGGCCATGCCTGGGATGATTGTGATGTCTGGGGCGTTGGTTTTCAAAACGACCGTGTGGCTGTCGACAATTGCAATTGCGCCTTCGCTGGCTTTGTTGGTTGAGGCGTCGATCAGGCTCGACATCCGGCCGGCCATCGAATTGCCTTCAACGTCTTTGTCACACCACATGGCGACATTGCGTGCCACGTCTTCGGCGGTAAAATCGTCGCCATTGTTCCATTTCACACCTTTGCGGACGTTCAAAGTGTACTCGGTGGCGTCATCATTGACGGACCAGCTTTCCAGCAGCATGCCGTTGAAGGATCCGTCATTGTTGTATTCGATCAGATACTCGAGCCAACCCGAGGTGAAGGTCGCAATCTGGGTCCAGTCAAATGTACGTGGGTCTTTTAACGCCCGGACTTCCATTTGCATGCGCACAGTCCCGCCCTTTTGGGCATGACCGTCGGCCGCGACGGGGCTGGTTAAACCGCCCAAAGTATACGCTGCCGTTGCCGTCACCCCCAAAGCCGTGCTTCGTGCCAGAAATTCACGTCGGTCCATGTCGCCGTTTTTGAATTCACGGGCGTACATTTCGGCGACCGGGTGGACCCGGTTGGCTTTCGAGTGGAACGTCATCGTCTTCTCCCTGAGACATAGTGTTCATTTAGGGCACCGCTTATTTTTGGTCACGAGTTTGCACGGTGTTCCCGTATCTGTCGCAGCTTTCGGATAGCCCTTGCCCCCATAGCGCCCGAGATACCGCCGAAGGTCAATGACAGATTTCGACACTTAGGGTCGCAAAAGCGACATCTCGGACGGTCGAACGCGACATTTTCGGTGTTTGAAAGTCACCAATTTCACAACCAGATCCCGATTACCGGCGATGAGATTGCACAGATACCCGGCGAAGTTCGGATGGTGACATGCCCGATTGCGTTTGAATAAATCGGGTGAAATAGGCCGCAGACGTAAATCCCAATCCCGCAGCGATGTCCTTGATTGGCTGTTTGGTTGTGCTCAAGGCAATGCGCGCTGCAAACAGGCGACGTTCCGCCAAAAAGTCAGCCGCGGTTTTGCCGCATGATTTGCGGCACACGCGGGTCAAATGGGTCGGGGTGACATCCAACCGCTCGGCATAATCGCTCACGCCCAACGACAAATGGTAGTCGCGAACAAGGCTTTGTGCGAATTTTTGGGCCAGTCGGCAGGCGGCATTGTCTTGAAAAAGTTCGCTGGCTCCGGATTGGATTTGGCGATGCAGCCAAACCGCGATCAGACGCACATGCGCCTCCAACGCTTCGTCTTTCAAAGGACGGTTGTGCATTAACTCCCGTCCCATCGTGTCGATTTCCGAGATGATTTCCGCTTGGGCGAGACTGTCGCGCACCCGCAAATGAACGCATTCGCGCGGCATCCGATTGGTGAGACCTGCAGGGCTCTGCATCATCAAACCTTGGACCGTTTTTGGCATGTCAAAGGCAAAAAGCGTTCCGGCTGGTAAATACATCGCTTGATTGGTCGAAAGCCCGCGCCGCACCCCGTTGACAATAACGACCCCTTGACCGCGCGTCAGGTAGATCAGAACGTTGTCAGCGCGGTCATGCAAAAGGTCATACTTCCACGGCGCGGTTTGCGTCACAAGCGACAGCGATCCGGCCTTGACTGGATCTTTTGCAATTTCTGGTCGCGGTGGCGCGCTTAAGCTTTGTTTCGGAGCTTGCACCGGGGCGGGTGGCATTGGTTTCGTCAAAAAGCCCGGTGGTTTCATGAGCTTAACTCCTGCGGTGAAATCCGTGACCAAGACTTCATTCGCGCATTAAACCATGTCCGTTGCCGTTTTGCGAATTGCCGGGTCAGGATTGTTGCGCGCTCACACGCAGCATCCAGCGATATGTCGCCCCGCAAATGGGCGATCAATTCAGTTGCGCCAATCGCTTTTGCAGAGGGCAGGCCGGGATGCCACGTCTCGAGGTTGGCGCGCGCTTCGTCAAGCGCGCCTTGCTCAACCATCTGTCCAAACCGCCGGGCGATACGCGGGGTTAACCATTCCTTCGGGGCGTCAAAGACGATTGGTGTGGTTTGGTGCAGCGGCAGGATAGGTGGCGGTGTATTGTCCTGCCATTCTGCGATGCCGCGGCCGGTGTTTTGCAACACTTCCCACGCGCGGCTGACGCGAGCCGGGTTTTTTAGATCAATGCGAGAACGGGATTTTTCGTCAAGATCCGAGACAAGAGCGGATAACCCATTCTCTGCCAAACGCGCTTCACAGGAGTTGCGAACCGATGTCGGGGTGACGGGAATGTCTGCTAGCCCTTCGGTCAGAGCCGTGAAATAAAGCCCTGTTCCTCCAACGATGATAAGTCGGTCAGGCCCTGCCAATAGCGGGGTGACATCGCGGAGCCAGTGGCCAACGGAATAGTCCTGTGTGCCGGGAATATGGCCATATAGCAGATGCTGCGCGCGCGCTTCGTCTTCGGCCGGCGGACGGGCGGTTAAAACCCGCCAGTCGTCAAAGACCTGAATAGCGTCGGCATTTACGATGACGCCACCTTGCGCTTCGGCGATGGCCAGAGCCAGCGCAGACTTCCCGCTTGCTGTCGGCCCGGCGATCAAGACCGGTTTGTCGGGGTCAAACTGCGCGATAAGATCGCTGCGCATCGCGCCCATAAAATATGCTCCGTTTGCCTCGTTGTTTGGCGTTTTTACGCCACTGACCATTGCGGCCCCGGCGGTTTTGCGCCAAATATGCGCCCGATCATATCCCCCAGTCATGACGGAGCGCAACATGACCGCGAGCGACACAGCTGAAACCACCTTTAATCGTGTAATGCTGAAGATTTCCGGCGAAGCCTTGATGGGGGACCAAGGGTTTGGTCTACACCCTCCCACCGTTGAACGAATTGCCAGAGAAGTGAAATCGGTTCACGACCTTGGGGTTGAGATTTGCATGGTCATCGGCGGCGGCAATGTTTTTCGCGGCTTGTCAGGGAGCGCCCAAGGAATGGAGCGGACCACCGCCGATTATATGGGCATGATGGCGACCGTCATGAACGCGTTGGCGATGCAGTCGGCATTGGAGAAAATGGGGGTGTTTTGCCGGGTAATCAGCGCGATCCGCATGGATGAAGTTGCAGAGCCTTATATCCGCCGTCGTGCTGTCCGCCACCTTGAGAAGAAACGGGTTTGTATTTTTGCAGCCGGGACCGGCAACCCGTATTTCACCACTGATACTGCCGCAGCTTTGCGGGCCAATGAGATGACCTGCGAAGCGATCTTTATGGGTAAAAATGGTGTCGACGGGATTTACGACAAGGATCCGCAAAAGCACGATGATGCCAAGCGTTATGATACCGTGACATTTGATGAAGTGCTGACCAAGAATTTGAAGGTGATGGACGCCTCTGCCATTGCTTTGGCACGCGACAACAACCTGCCGATTATTGTTTTCCCCTTGGATGAACCCGGTGGCTTCCGCGGTATCTTGGCGGGCAAGGGGACGTATACACGTGTGACTGGCTAGATCATTTGGCGCAGCTGTCGGGGCGGTGCGCCAAATCTAGATTTGAAACTACGCGTGAACGAGGACGGTGATGCAAAGCCGGTTGCTTGCGCCACGTCCTCTACGCTGAGCACTGTATCTCTCACAAGTTGTTCTGCACGCTCGAGCCTTAGTTTGAGGTAGACCTGTGTTGGTGTTTGCCCAAGCCCCTTGCGGCATCGCAATCGCAATTGTTTTGGGCTCAGCTCAAGATCAGATGCGATCTGGTCCATAGGGCGTGGATCGCCCAAATGGGTGACCATGATGGATTGCATCCGCGCCAGAACAGGGTCTTCGGCACGAGGTAAATGACGCGCGTCGCCGTCACTTCGAAAATGGCCCAGTGACAATTTGTCAGACACTTGGCGCGCAATTTCAGGGTCATGCACACGCGCAACCCAAGCCAAAAGAGCATCGCCAGCAGCGAGCCCAGTTGCCGCAGTGAGGCGGCCACGATCAAAGCAAAACAACTGATCAGATGGGGCGATGCGGGATAATATCTCAGTTTCTTCTTCGCTTGCCTCGGAGGGGAGGACAGCTTGGAAGCCGTCCAGAAGGTTAAGGGCCGCCAGTATTGTGACCCCGCCATCAAATCCTGCAAGGGTTCCACCGGCCGTTTGGGCGCGCATCAAAAAGCCACGCAACCCCATCGGGAGACGCCCAAGCGGTGAGGAGCCCGCGCATAAAATCACCAAATCCCAGCCTGGCGGATCTTCCCAATCCGTGCGGTCCGGGCTGATTTCGATTCCGTCCAATGATGACACCGGCGTGCCGGTTACTGTCCGCAATTCTATCGAAAACAATGCTCGGCCAGCCAAGGTATTGGCGCGGCTGATCACTTCACGCAGCAAAACGTAAGTGAGGATCGGAAAGCCCGGTGCGAGGATCAAGCAGATATGCATTTTGCGGTTTCAGTTTCAACTTCTGTGGGGATCAGTGATGCCGGAATTTGGTAAACGAACCCTTTCGCACAAGAGTTTTTAACCCACAAAAACCGATCCAACCCCGCACAAGTGCAAATGATATGCCTTCCCGCCTATACATTCACGGCGCGAGCGCATAGAACCGGACCAATCGGAAACAAGAAGAAGACCGAGGGCCTCAATGTCCGAAGATTTCGAACTCGACACAGATGATATTTCACGCCGCATGGACGGTGCCATGGCGAACCTGCGCACGGAGTTCGCATCATTGCGGACCGGGCGGGCGTCGGCCTCAATGCTTGAGCCAGTGATGGTGGATGCCTATGGCTCCATGACACCGATCAATCAGGTGGGGACCGTAAACGTGCCAGAGCCACGCATGGTGACCATCAACGTTTGGGACAAGGGGCTGGTTGGCAAAGTCGAAAAAGCCATCCGCGAATCTGGTCTTGGGATCAACCCGCAGCTTAATGGAACAATCATTATGCTGCCGATTCCTGAACTCAACGAAGAGCGCCGCCGCGAGCTGACCAAAGTTGCAGGCGGCTACGCAGAGCATGCGCGGGTTGCAGTGCGCAATGTGCGGCGCGACGGAATGGATCAGATCAAGAAAGCCAAAAACAATGGGATGTCGGAAGACGACCAGAAGCTTTGGGAATCTGAAGTGCAGGAAATGACCGATGAATACATCAAGAAGGTCGACGAAGCGCTTGAGAACAAACAAGAAGAGATCATGCAGATCTAATTGAAGGGCGGCCTCAGTGGCCGCCTTTTGGCGTCGGGCAGCGCTAGGCTGCCTTTTCGCGTTTTTTGGTCGGATTAGCCTTTGGTTGAAACGAATTTGGAACTGACAAAGGACGATTTGATGGCTGAACCGCTCCGTGACGGCACTGGCCCGCGCCATGTGGCCATTATCATGGACGGCAATGGCCGTTGGGCGACGAACCGAGGACGTCCGCGACTGTTTGGCCACCACGCCGGGGCCAAGCGCGTGCGCGAGGTTGTTGAGGCATGTCCAGATGTCGGCGTGAAGTATCTGACGATATTTGCGTTTTCGACTGAAAACTGGAAACGGACACAGGTTGAAGTCGCAGGATTGATGAGCCTGTTTCGACGCTACATCGCCAAAGAAACCCGTGCGCTGCGCGATCGGAATGTCCGCGTTCGCTTTATCGGAGATCGTGTGCGTTTGGACGCCAAGTTGATCCAGTTGATGGATGACCTGGAGCGTATTACTGAGGATTGCACCGGAACTAATCTCACCATCGCGCTTAATTACGGTGGTCGAGATGAGGTGACACGCGCAACGCGCAGGCTAGCTCAGGACGTACATGAGGGGAAAATTGATCCAAAGGATGTGGATGAAGAAACCCTTCCTAAGTATCTGGACACGCATGTTTTGCCGGATCCTGATTTGGTTGTGCGTACCAGCGGAGAGGCGCGAATTTCTAACTTCCTTCTTTGGCAATCAGCCTATGCGGAATATGAATTCATCGACACCTTGTGGCCCGATTTCACTGCCGAGGAATTTGCCCGGCTTGTAGGGGGCTATGGCCGCAGAGATCGCCGTTTTGGAGGCGTTAAAGCATGACCGATAAATGGCGCGACCTTGGGCCTAGGTTGATTTCTGCAGTGGTGTTATTGGCAGTGGCCATCGGCGCGGCCTGGGCGGGTCCGTTTTACTTTGCTATCCTCGTTTGCATCGCCACCGGTTTGATGGTCTGGGAGTTGGCGCGGATGCACGAGCCTCGCTTCCAGATGCTCCCGGAAATCATGGCGGCCGCGACCACCGCGGTAGTCTTTACGACCTACCCATTGTTTTTGGGGATCTTGGTGCAATTCGCGTTTTTGGCGACGTTGGTCTTTGTGGCTTTGCTCACGATTGCAGTAAAGCGCGATATGCGTTTGTTCGCTCCCTATGTTTTTGCGATTTTGATAACTGGTAATCTCTTGGCGGGAATGTTTATGGCATCGCCGCGACATGTGTTCTTCCTCCTGATCATCGTGATTGTTACTGACGTCGCAGGCTACTTCGCAGGTAAGTCTATAGGGGGGCGAAAATTCTGGCCGCGTGTCAGCCCCAAGAAAACCTGGTCGGGTGTGATCGCTGGTTGGATTGCATCGGGGTGCGTTGGAATTATCGCAGTTGCGATGGGGCATTACGGTATCTTGTTCATCGGGGTTGCCATGCTGATGAGCTTTGCGAGCCAGCTTGGAGATATCGCTGAAAGCGCGCTCAAACGTCGGGCAGGGGTTAAGGACAGTTCCAACTTGATTCCGGGTCATGGCGGTTTTCTGGATCGTTTTGATGGGGTTGTCGGGGCGTCGATGGTTTTGTTCCTGTACATGGTTCTGTGAACAGGATGGCGCGGCGGATTTCCATTTTTGGCGCGACCGGCTCTATTGGTCAGAGCACAATTGACCTGATCGCCCGAGACTTGAACGCTTATGATGTCGTTGCGGTGACGGGGGGGCAAAACGTTTCCCGGCTTGCTGCGGATGCCATCAAAGTCAACGCGCAAGTTGCTGTGACCGCTGATGAATCGCGCTTTTCAGACCTCAAGGATGCATTGTCGGGAACCGATATCGAAGTAGCTGCGGGGCGCGAGGCATTGATTGAGGCTGCGTGCCGACCTGCGGATTGGGTCATGTCTGCGATCGTTGGGGCGGCCGGTCTAGAACCTGGCCTGAAAGCCTTGGAAACCGGGGCGGTGTTGGCTTTGGCGAACAAGGAAAGCCTTGTGTGCGCCGGGCCTTTGATAATGCGCACGGCACAGGCCCACGGAACCGAAATCCTGCCGGTTGATAGTGAACATTCTGCGGTGTTTCAGGCGATGATTGGCGAAGATCTGTCGGCTGTGGAGCGGGTCATAATCACTGCCAGCGGTGGCGCTTTTCGGGATTGGCCAATCGAAGATCTGGCGAAAGCAACACCAGCTCAGGCCGCGACCCATCCCAATTGGGACATGGGGCAGCGTATCACAATCGACAGCGCATCGATGTTCAACAAAGCCTTGGAATTGATTGAAACAAAAGAGTACTTTGGCATTTCGCCCGACAAGATTGAGACCGTGGTTCACCCGGAATCAATGATCCACGCGCTTGTCGGTTTTAATGATGGCGCGCTGATGGCACATGTCGGTGCACCAGATATGCGCCACGCTATTGGGTTTGCCTTGCATTACCCGACCCGCAAACCTCTTCCGGTCGAGCGGCTCGATCTGGTGAAGCTGGGGCAGATGACATTTCGCAATCCGTGTGAAACCCGCTGGCCAGCGCTTCGGCTGGCCCGTGAGGTCATGATGGCAGGCGGATTGATGGGGGCGGTGTTTAACGCCGCCAAGGAACGCGCGCTGGATGCGTTTATCCAAGAACGTATCACTTTCCCGCGCATGGCAGGTGTTGTTGAGGATGTACTTAGTGACCTTTCAACCTATGAAGGTCATAATCCTGCCGAGATTACCCTTGATAAGGTCGCCGAGGCAGACCATCTCGCTCGGATACGGGCGGATGAAATCATGGCGCGATAACAATAAAACAACCTAAGAGGCAGATGCTTTGGACCTGACGACTTTGATCCCGCAGTTTGGCGGCTTGCTTTGGACTTTGTTGTTCTTTGTTGTGGCGTTGTCGATCATCGTGGCGATCCACGAATACGGCCACTACATCATCGGCAAAAAGACCGGTATCTACCCTGAAGTGTTCAGCCTCGGATTTGGGCCGGTTCTTTGGTCTCGGTATGATGATTATGGCACCAAGTGGCAGATCGCGGCGATCCCGTTTGGAGGATTCGTAAAATTCCGCGGTGACGCAAATGCGTCAGGCGGAATTGACGGGGAAACCTTGCACGGGATGGATGAAACCGCGATGCGATCGACCATGCATGGCGCACCGCTTTGGGCACGGACGGCGACCGTCGCCGCCGGACCGATCTTCAACTTCATATTGTCGATTGTCTTGTTCACTGCTGTCATCATGGCACGCGGTGTCGTGACCGAACCGCTAACTGTTGGCGAATTGCGGGTTCTGCCGGTCGAGCAGGAATTGCAAATTGGTGATGTGATTCTTGAAATCGAAGGCGACGCACCGCCGGCATTTGACGACGCCGCTTCGTATGAAGCTTTCATGAAAGCCCTGCCGCACAAGCCAATGCTTGACTATACAGTCTTGCGCGATGGGTTTGAAACGGTGGTGTCTGGCCCGTATGTGTACCCCCCGATTGTGACCCAGGTGGCGCCGCGCTCTGCGGCCGGGGATTCGGGTTTGCGTCAGGGCGATGTAATTGTCGCGATTGACGGTGAGCCTGTCTTTGCCTTTGACCAACTCAAAGAAAAGGTCGAAGGATCAGAAGGCGCGTCATTGGCATTGACCATTTGGCGCGATGGGGAAGAGGTCCAGACGGATTTAACCCCTCGTCGCGTGGATGAACCCCAAGCCGACAACACGTTCAAAACGTTTTACCGCATTGGTGTTATTGGCGGAATTTTGTTTGAACCGGCCACCACCACACCCGGCTTTGGAGAGTCGTTTATGGCGGGGATTGATCAGGTCGGACGCATCATTTCGGGCTCATTGTCGGGAATGTGGCACATGATCACCGGGGCGATCAGCACCTGTAACCTGTCTGGTCCCATCGGGATCGCAGAGGCATCGGGCGACATGGCGAGCCAAGGCACCTCGAACTTCATCTGGTTCGTGGCGGTCTTGTCGACGGCGGTCGGTTTGATCAACCTTTTTCCAATTCCGGTTTTGGACGGTGGGCATCTGGTGTTTTACGCCTATGAAGCCGTGACCGGGCGTCAGCCCAGCGAAAAAGCGCTCGATATTCTGATGCGTGTTGGTCTGACTGTCGTTTTGGCGGTGATGATCCTCGGCGTTTCAAGCGATTTGTTCTGCTAAAGGACACAATAGGTCAGGCGGGTGCCGTAATCCTGCCTGATTCACCATGTATTCAGAGTCCAGTAACGAAAGGACCGAATCCATGAGCACCCTTCAAGCAGGTTATCGCAGCATGAGCTTGCTGGTTTCCATCAATTGGGACCGGTTGCTTTATGTCTGCACCATCGTATTCGCACTGTTCTTTGGCGCATATCTTGGGACTTTGGCCCAATAATCCCCAATCCATGGGGATCAAAGATCAAATTCACCGGCAAATGACCGCCATGGCCTTTTGACAAGGGGCCGCATTCCCGATACTCACTCTTTGAGGGATGTCGGAGTGGATTGTGAAAATGGCAAAAGTCATTTCGGTGTGTAAAGCGCCGCTGAGTTCTAAGCAGGAAAACCAAGTTTCGCGGGCTGCCAAAGCGGTGGCAATTGCGATTGCATTGGCCGGAGGCGTCGGGGCTGCTACCCTTCCGCAACAGGCTTTTGCGCAAAGCTTTGTTTTTACGAGTGTGGCAATCGAAGGTAATGAACGGATTGAGGGATCGACGATCCTCTCCTACGCCGGGATTGCACGCGGACAAACAGTGTCTGCAGGTGAGTTGAACGACGCCTACCAGCGCATCCTGGGCTCTGGTTTGTTCGAAACCGTTGATATCATTCCTCAGGGCTCGAAACTTGTCATCAAGGTTGTCGAATACCCGACCGTTAACAAAATCACCTTTGAAGGCAATCGGCGTCTCAAGGATGAGGTTCTCGGAAATATCGTTCAAACGCAGCTGCGCCGCGTCTTTAGCCCACGGGTCGCTGAAGAAGACGCTCAGCGCATCTCCGAAGCCTATAACCAACAGGGCCGTATCGCCGCACGAGTCACACCAAAGGTGATCAAGCGCCGCGACAACCGTGTTGATCTGGTGTTTGAGGTTTTTGAAGGTGGTGTTTCTGAGATCGAACGTATCGGTTTCACGGGGAACTCCAACTATTCTGACCGTCGTTTGCGCCGTATTATGGCGACCAAACAAGCCGGGCTTTTGCGCTCGGTCGTCCAAAAAGACACGTTCATCGAAGACCGTATTGAGTTCGACAAGCAGCTGTTGCGCGATTTCTATTCCTCACGCGGCTATGTCGACTTCCGCATCACCGGCGTGAACTCTGAGCTTGCTCAGGAACGTGACGGATATTTTGTATCCTTCAGTGTTGAAGAAGGTCAGCAGTTCAAGTTTGGCGAGGTATCGGTGACGTCTGATTTGACGGATGTCGACGTCGAACTGTTTGATAAAAAGGTCAAACTACGGTCGGGGCGGGTGTACTCACCAGCATTGATCGAAAATGAGATTGCGCGTTTGGAAAGCCTGGCGGTCCGCGAAGGGCTTAATTTCCTGCGTGTTGAACCTCGGATCACGCGCAATGATCGTGATCTGACTTTGGATGTTGAGTTGCAACTGACCAACGGCCCCAAGGTCTTTATTGAGCGTATCGACATTGAAGGTAACACCACAACCTTGGACCGGGTTGTTCGCGAACAGTTCATTCTTGCCGAAGGCGATCCGTTTAACCCTCGGGCGATCCGCGAAAGTGCGGAACGTATTCGCGCCCTAGGCTTCTTTGAATCCGCAGACGTTCAAGCGCGCGAGGGCTCGACGCCACAACAAGTGATCGTTGACGTTGATGTCACTGAAAAACCAACCGGATCTATCGGTTTTGGCGGATCGTACTCAACGAATAGCGGTGTTGGCGTCAATCTGTCGTTCAGTGAGCGAAACTTCTTGGGGCGCGGACAGAATTTTGGGCTTTCGTTTGATACATCGTCCTCCACAAAGAGCACGTCGCTGTCGTTTAGTGAGCCAAATTTCTTGGGCCGCGATTTAGAATTCGGTTTCCTGGCCAACTATTCGGAATCTGACAACGAAAACTCGGCCTATGATACGGCGAATGGTGTATTCCGCCCGTTCTTTGAGTTCCCGGTTTCCGAGAACGGTCGCCTGCAGTTGCGCTATACCTTGGACTATTCCGACATTGCTGCGCCGGAAGTCGAGGATGATGAAGATGAAGAAGTCGGCGCGGTCATTCTGCACGAAGCTGACTTTGGCCCGCGCTATGACAGCTCCTTGGGGTACACATACACCTTTGATACGATCCGCGCAGGGCTGAGCCCAACAAGCCGTTTCCGCTTCGTTTTCGGGCAAGATTTTTCCGGCGTCGGTGGCAACTCTGCCTTCGTTCGGTCAAAAGTGCATGCGATCGCGCAAACCAAAGTCTTTAACGAAGAGCTTACCTTGCGGGCATCGTTCCAGGGGGGGGCCATCAGCTACTCCAAAAACGAAAGCCGCGCGACAGATCGTTTCCGTATTGGTCCAAACATCATGCGGGGATTTGAGACAAACGGCATTGGCCCACGTGAAGTGCGCGATGCGGATGGGATCGACGATCCATTGGGCGGCAATTTCTACGCCGTTGCCCGTTTCGAAGCCGACTTCTCCTTGGGACTTCCAGAAGAATACGGCCTGACGGGTGGTCTTTTCTACGATGTCGGATCGGTATGGGGCGTGAATGACGGATACGACGATCTGGCGACTGCCGCCGGTGGTGAAATCGTATCGAGTGATTTCGAACTGCGTCATGTTGTCGGTGTGTCGGTGTTCTGGAACAGTGCTTTGGGTCCGTTGCGGCTCGATTTCTCGGAAGCTGTCAAAAAGAACAAACATGACAAACCGCTCAACTTTAATATCTCGGTTTCCCGGCAGTTCTAAGGACGTGCTGCGTACATGGGGTTTTGCGTTGATTTGCGCGATTGCCGCTGCTGGCGTGAATGCAGGGGCAATGGCGCAAACAATACCGGGGAGTTTTGACACAGGGTCCGTCCAGAGCCCGATCCTTGTGATTGATTTTGACCGGGCTTTTGGTCAAAGCGCACTTGGTAAGAAACTGGCTTTGGAACTTGAAGAGATTGGAGCGGAGATCGCTGCAGATAATCGGCAAATCGAGGCCGAGCTTCGAGAGGAAGAGCTTCTTCTGACCGAGCAGAGAAAAGCCATGGACCCGGCTGCTTTTCGGGAATTGGCAGATGCCTTTGACCAAAAAGTTCAAAAGCTTCGCCGGGAACAAGACACCAAAGCACGCGAATTAGGCGAGCGCGGTGACAGCGCGCGGCGTGATTTTCTCACGACTGCGGGACCAATTTTGAATCAGATCATGCGAGACAGCAACGCAGTTGTTGTGTTGGAAAAGCGCAGTGTTTTTGCCTCTGTGACAGCGGTTGATATTACCGACAAAGTCGTGGACGAAGTGAACGCTTTGATTGAGACAACCCCGACTGATCCCGACTGACCCCTGACGCCGCCTTGCCCCGCATCGCGTCGGTTGGTAAGGGAGTGAACAGCAATAAAAACAAAGGTAAGCCTCATGACTGACATGCTAAAGAGTGCTGACATCCAGTTGATTCAACGTATTTTGCCACATCGGTATCCCTTTTTACTGGTGGACCGTGTCGAAGATATTGATGGATATATATCCGGTGTCGGCATCAAAAATGTCACCATGAACGAGCCGCATTTTCAGGGGCACTTCCCCGGTCTGCCGATCATGCCGGGTGTCACCATTGTCGAAGCGATGGCGCAAACCTCGGCCGTTATGGTTGGCGTTGCGATGGATATGGCCGACAAGGACATGAAAGTTTACTTCATGTCGATCGACAAATGTAAATTCCGCCGCAAGGTTGTGCCTGGTGATCAGCTGCGCTTGAACCTTCAAACTGTGCGCGGCAAGCCCGGCGGCAAAGTCTGGAGATTTGCAGGTGTTGCGATGGTCGACGGCGAAATGGCGGCCGAATGCGAATTTACGGCCATGATGGATCTGCCTGCATGAGCGCCCAAATCCACCCGTCAGCTGTCATAGAAGAGGGCGCACAGATCGGGGCCGATTGTATGATCGGTCCGTTTTGTCACGTCGGACCTCATGTTGTGCTTGGTGATGGGGTTGTTCTCAAATCCCATGTGGTTGTCACGGGTGACACCTCGATCGGCGACGAAACCGTTATTTTTCCGTTCGCTGTGATTGGTGAAATCCCGCAGGACCTGAAATTCGGCGGAGAAGAGACCCGTCTCGAAATTGGCAAACGCAATCGCATCCGTGAACATGTGACAATGAATACGGGCACGGCCGGCGGCGGCGGCTTGACCAAGGTTGGCGATGATGGGTTGTTTATGGCTTCGAGCCACGTTGCGCATGATGTTCTCGTCGGCAACAACGTGATCCTTGCCAATAATGTCGCGCTTGCCGGGCATTGCGTGCTGGAAGACCAAGTCATCGTGGGTGGCTTGTCCGGGGTGCATCAGTTCGTCCGCATTGGGCGTGGGGCGATTATTGGGGCCGTAACCATGGTGACCAACGATGTGATCCCGCATGGTTTGGTCCAAGGGCCGCGTGGCAAACTGGACGGTCTTAACTTGATCGGTCTTAAGCGCCGCGGTGTTGATCGCAGTGACATCACCGCGTTGCGTGCTGCCTTCCAGATGCTTGCCCAAGGCGAGGGGGCCTTTCAGGATCGTGCCCGCCGATTGGGTGAGGAAACAGAAAGCGATTACGTTTCGGAGATTGTGGCCTTTATCTTGGGTGACAGCGACCGTTCATTTTTGACACCGGGCTAAAATTCTATGTTGGCACTGATTGCGGGACGGGGGGAATTGCCGACGGTGGTCGCCGAGGCGCTGCCGACCCGGCCTTTGGTGTGTGCGTTGGAGCATGTGGCTCCGACGACGCTGGTGCCTGATTATGTGTTTCGTCTAGAAAAAATCGGCGGGCTGATGCGCTGGCTCAAGGTGCAGGGGGTTACTCAAATTTGCCTGTGCGGAGCCGTTCGTCGCCCGAGCTTTGACTGGCGAGAGTTAGATGTCCCCACGTTGCTTATGGTCCCACGTATTTTGCGGGCGCTGAGGCGGGGCGATGATGGCGCGTTGCGCATTGCCATTGATATGTTCGAAGAGGCTGGATTTGCCGTGTTGGCGGCACATGATGCCGTTCCAAGCCTGTTGCCGGATGCCGGTACGCCGACGTTGTCTCAGCCTTCTGTGGATGCGGAACGCTTGGCGCGGATCGGCGATGACGTGAGTGCTGAGCAAGCGCGCGATGATTTGGGGCAGGCCTGTATTGTGGCCCGAAGTGGCATTGCGGCGCGTGAGACCGAGGCTGGCACGGATGCCATGCTACTGGCTGCTGGACATGAGGCCACGGGCGGTGTGTTGTACAAAGCGCCCAAGCTTGGCCAAGAGCGTCGTGCTGACCTACCCGCAATCGGCCCCGAAACCGCTCTCAAAGCCGCCGAGGCTGGTCTGGCGGGAATTGTGATTGAGGCGGGTGGGGTGATGGTCTTGAACTTAGAGGAAACCCTCCGCCGATTGGACGCTGAAGGGCTGTTCCTTTGGATCCGCGAAAGGCCCGAATAGATGCGTGTTTTTATCACAGCGGGCGAAGCCTCGGGTGACAAATTGGGGGCAGCCTTGATGCAGGGTCTGCGCCAACTGGTGCCAGACGTCGAATTTCGCGGCATTGGCGGCACGCTGATGGCCAGAGAAGGCTTGGATAGCCTGTTTCCCATGGATGAAATTAGCGTCATGGGGGTGTCTGAAATCCTTAAGGAATACAGACACCTAAAGGCCCGCATTCGTCAAACAGCCGAAACGGTTATCGCCGAACAGCCGGATGTTTTGATCACAATTGACCTGCCAGAGTTTTCGCTGCGGGTGAATAAACTGGTCAAAGCGGTCAGCGACGTGCGGATTGTCCATTACGTTGCCCCTACGGTTTGGGCTTGGCGTCCCAAACGGGCCGGGAAAATGGCTGATCATGTTGATCAGGTTTTGGCGCTGTTGCCGTTTGAACCGCCCTATATGCAGGCCGCCGGGATGGAGTGCGATTTTGTCGGGCATCCTGTTGTCACCGATCCGATTGCGACCGATCAAGACGCCCAAGAATTTCGCAAGGCCCATAACATCGACGGACCATTGGCATTGCTATTGCCGGGATCGCGACGCTCTGAAATATCGCGGCTGTTGCCGGTGTTCGAACAGGTCGTCGCCAAACTTCATGCCGCGCGCCCTGAGATGAAACTGGTTCTGCCTGCGGCGGGGAATGTGGTCGAAACCGTGCGCGCAGCGGTGCAGCATTGGCCGGGCAGCCCTTTGGTTATCGATCCGCGTGACGATGACGGGTCGCAAAAGAGAGCGGCCTTTAAGGCTGCTGATGTGGCTTTGGCGGCGTCAGGGACGGTGTCCCTAGAGTTGGCGGCGGCAGGCACGCCGATGGTCATCGCCTATGACATGAGCTGGCTCAGCCGTCAGATTATCGGTCGGATGATGTTGGTCGACACTGTGACCTTGGTCAATCTGGTCTCTGAAACCCGTGCTGTCCCTGAGTTTATCGGTAAGGACTGTTTGCCAGGGCCCATCGCTGATGCGGTCTTGCATGAGTTGACCCAACCCCAAGCGCAATCAGAGGCAATGGAGCTGACGATGCAACGGCTTGGGCATGGGGGAGAACATCCCGGATTGCGCGCCGCGAAAGCCGTTTTAAGAGGGTTAGGGCAGGGGACATAGCCCGCGCGCCTACGTGATTTAGAACCCAGATGCAAAAAAGGCCGCGGTGATCCGCGGCCTTTTGGTTTGCTTCGATACGGTGATCAGAGCAGAGATTTGACTTGCTCGGCAACGTTTTCAGCGGTGATGCCGAATTTCTCATAGAGCGTGCCAGCCGGAGCCGAGGCCCCAAAGCCGTCCATGCCAACAAAGGCAGCTTTTTTGGCGTTGCCACGCTCGCCGCACAGCCAGCGATCCCAACCCATCCGGTTGGCTGCTTCGACAGCAACACGCACAGGGCCCGACGGTGGCAATACACGACGACGATAGCTTTCGTCTTGCTGTTCGAACAGTTCCCAGCACGGCATGGAGACCACGCGGGTGCCAATGCCCTCAGCTTGCAACAAGTCCCGCGCAGCCAGAGCAATTTCAACTTCCGAGCCGGTGGCCATAATGATCGCCTGACGCTTGCCTTCAGACTCGGCAAGCACATAGGCCCCTTTTTCCACCAGGTTGGCGTTCTTATGCTCGGTCCGCACGGTCGGCAGACCCTGACGGGTCAGTGACAAAACCGATGGCGTGCTGGTCTGGCGCATGGCGATTTCCCAAGCTTCGGCCGTTTCAACGGTATCCGCCGGACGGAAAACCAAAGTGTTGGGCGTTGCACGCGAAATAGCGAGATGTTCAACCGGTTGGTGGGTTGGACCATCTTCGCCAAGGCCAATGCTGTCATGGGTCATGACAAACACGGTTGGGGTTTTCATCAGAGCCGCCAGACGCATCGCAGGGCGGGCGTAATCGGTAAAGGCCATGAACGTGCCGGAATAGGGACGGATGCCGCCATGCAACGCCATCCCGTTCATTGCCGACGACATGCCGTGCTCACGGATGCCCCAATACACATAACGCCCTTTGCGATTATCGGTGTCAAATACACCCAAATCAGCGGTCAATGTGTTGTTGGAGCCAGTCAGATCCGCCGACCCGCCACAGGTTTCGGGCATGATCGGGTTGATCACGCTCAGCGCCATTTCAGACGATTTCCGGGTCGCGACCTTTGGTTTCTCTTCCGAGATCTGCTTTTTCAGCTGTTTAACAACTGCGGACAGACGCTTGGGGGCACCGCCGGTCATCACGCGCTCAAACTCAGCCTGACGTGCAGCAGAGCTTTCGGACAAACGCGCTTCCCAGGCTTCGCGTTCGGCAGCGCCGCGCGAACCGACCTCATCCCACCAGGATTTGATCTCGGCGGGCACTTCAAAAGCACCCGAAGTCCAACCCCAGTTGGCTTTGGCGGCAACGTTTTGCTCTTCGTTGGTGAGCGCGCCGTGACCTTTTGAGGTATCTTGAGCTGCATGGCCCAAGGCGATGTGCGTTTTGCACGCGATCATCGAGGGGCGGTCATCTGCCTTAGCAGCGGTAATGGCAGCGTCGATTTCGTCGGCATTGTGACCGTCAATTTCCTGCACATGCCAGCCAGAGGCTTTGAAGCGAGCCACCTGATCGGTGCGATCCGACAGAGAGACTTTACCGTCGATGGTGATGTCATTGTTGTCCCAGAAAACAATGAGATTGCTCAGCTCATAACGACCGGCAAGACCGATGGCCTCTTGGCTCACACCTTCCATCAAACATCCATCGCCAGCGATGACATATGTATGGTGGTTCACCAGCTTTTTGCCGAAACGACCGCGCAGCATTTCCTCGGCCATGGCAAAGCCAACCGAATTTGCAATGCCCTGACCCAAAGGACCAGTGGTTGTCTCAACCGCTTTGAGCAGGAAGTTTTCCGGGTGGCCGGCGGTTTTCGCGCCCCACTGACGGAAGTTTTTGACTTCTTCCAAAGTGACCTCGGGATCACCACAGAGATAGAGCAGCGAATAGATCAGCATCGAGCCATGGCCCGCCGAAAGGATAAACCGGTCACGGTCATGCCATTCAGGGTTTTTTGCGTCAAACTTCATGTGTTTGGAAAACAGCACGGTCGCCACATCGGCCATGCCAATCGGCATGCCTGTGTGACCGGAGTTGGCAGCAGCAACTCCGTCCAGTGCCAAAGCACGAATAGCAGTTGCGCGCATCCAATGATCGGGATTGCGTGTACGGAGCTCTTGGATATCCACCGGGTTCGATCCTTCAGCCAGAATGGGGATTGGGCGCTCAATAACAGCGTTACGCCAAAGTGCAAGCGTACCCTTGTGGACAAAAGGGCCCATTTCCGCCTAAGACATTGGAATTAATAGGGGCGCTTTTTCCGTAAGCGCTTGTTAAACTTTCTGCCAAGCGGGCCAACGCGCGATTCGCAAGTGATAGCGCCAACAATGGGTCCGAAGCAGGCTAGGGGGGCAGGATGACCCAAATCGATGAATTGCACGGCCGTATTACCCGTGCGTTGGACCGGATTTCGCAGAGCGTAGAAGGCTATACACCGCCCGAAGCCAGCGAAAACCCGGAGGCGGCAGCCAAACTGGCCGAGCTTGAGGCCGCATTGGTTGCGGCGCAGGACGATGCCAAGGCGGCACAGATTGAGGCCAATGTCTCACGCGAAGCCGCAGCCGCCGAAGCGGAGAAAACGCGGGCCGCCGAAGACAATGCGGCGCGATTGACCGAACAGTTGGCCGCAGCAAGCGAAGCTGCGGAAGCGCTTCAAGCCGCGGCTGAAGCGGCACCAGAACCTGAGGTCGCGCCACAAGCAGACACAGAAGAACCAGCACCCGAACAGGTCGACGCGCCCGTTGTGGATACGGCGGAACTTGATGCTTTGCGTGAAGAGCTTGAGGACGAGAAGATGG
This sequence comes from Pelagimonas sp., assembly GCF_050633425.1. Lineage (GTDB taxonomy): Bacteria > Pseudomonadota > Alphaproteobacteria > Rhodobacterales > Rhodobacteraceae > Pelagimonas. Next base: position 44,810 of record NZ_JBOEGM010000016.1, read on the forward strand.
CCAATGCGCAGCTTCAGGAACGTTTAAACGTTCTGACAGCGCGCGAAGCTACGGGTGGTGGCCAAAGCGAAGGGGACGCTGAGCTTCAAGCCCAGCTTGCCGCACAACGCGACAGCATGACCCAGCTCGATACCGAGTTGCAACGTTTGCGCGCCGCCAATACCAGCCTTGAGGAAACGGTCACCGCGCTGCGCGAAGCCAACGCCCAAGGTGTCGGCGAACCACATTTGATCAACAAAGCCATGTTGGCCGAGTTAGAAAACCTGCGGGCCACACAGGCCGCAGATGCCGCAGAAACCAATGCGATTTTGACGGCGATGGAGCCTCTATTGGCCGATGCAGCCGGTGAAGGGAGCGCCTGATGTCTCAGATCGAAGTCGAAATTGTCATTGGGGGCCGGTCGTTTGAGGTGGCTTGCCAAGAAGGCGAACAGCAATATTTGCAGTCGGCGGCCAAGCTCTTGGATGCCGAAGCGGCTGTTTTGGTCGGCCAGATTGGTCGGATGCCAGAACCGCGTATGTTGTTGATGTCGGGCTTGATGTTGGCAGATAAAACCGCCGGGCTAGAGGAAAAACTGCGTGAGGCCGAAGATAAGATGGCTGGGATACAGGCGGAATTGGATGAGCTGAAAAACGCGCCCCCCCCCATGCCTGAAAAAATTGAGGTTCCGGTGATCCCGTCCAATGTCTCGGATGGTCTGGCGGAACTTGCAGCTCAGGCCGAAGCGCTGGCTGGATCTGTTGAAGAAAAGCTGGCTTAGACCACATCTGCATAAGACAAACAAAAAGCGCCCCAGACAACAGGGCGCTTTTTTAATGTGAACCTAGAGCGTCTTAGGCGTTGGCTTCGCGGATTTTGTCGGCCGCTTCTTTGTTATACGCCAGCCCGTTTTCATCCAGCAATGTGTCCAATTCACCGGACAGGGTCATCTCTGTGATGATGTCGCAGCCACCAACAAATTCACCTTTGACGTAGAGCTGTGGGATTGTTGGCCAGTCGGAATAGTCTTTGATGCCCTGACGGATGTCTTCATCGGCCAACACGTTCACATCGGTATAATCCAACCCCATGTAGTTCAGCACACCAGCAACGCGGCTGGAAAAGCCACATTGCGGCATGTCTTTGGTGCCCTTCATATATAGGACAACGTCATTGGCTTTGACGGTCTCGTCGATCTTGGCTTTTGCATCAGTCATCTTGGTTTTCCTCTTCAAGTCGCCTTTGGCGATCCTTGCGAACATAGGGCATGACGGAACCGTAGGTTATCGTCCCGAAAATGGCGAGGCAGGCCAGAACCGGCCAGACACTTGATAGATAAGCAACCACGCCATCCATGCGATTAATCCGGGGCCTTGGTGGTCAGGGCCAGTGCGTGCAGTTCACCGGTGGAGCCATCCATCTTGCCCTTGAGGGCGGCATAGACGGCACGCTGTTGCTGCACTCGGTTTTTCCCGCGAAAGCTTTCGTCGACGACCATGGCAGACATGTGAACACCGTCCTCGCCAGCGACCTGAATCTCCGCATCTGGAAATGTCTCGCGCAGCAGGTCTTCGATTTGTTGGGCATGCATCGGCATTGAGCATGGGCCTCCGGGTTGTTTCGCTTTCCTGACAGAAGTAGTGCGATGCCTCCCCATGCGCAAGGCGCTGCGGTCGTTGAATGGGCCAACATTTGGTCGCGGGGGGTTAGATATTCAGGTCAATCCAAACCGGAACGTGATCCGATGGTTTTTCACGACCACGAATAGAGCTGTCGATCTGGCAATCGGTCATCAGGTCGGCTGCCTGCGGCGTCAGCAGGAAATGATCGATGCGAATGCCGTTATTTCGCTGCCAGGCACCGGCTTGGTAATCCCAAAAGCTATAGTGCTCGGGGCCTTGGGTGCGGGCGCGAAACGCTTCGGTGAACCCAAGGTTCAGAATTTTGCGATACGCGGCACGGGTTTCTGGCCGAAACAATGCATCTTCGGTCCAATCCTGCGGACGGGCCGCATCCTCGGCTTGGGGGATGACATTATAGTCGCCAGCCATCAGCGCGGGCATTTCATCATTCATCAACTGCTTGGCCCGCGCTTCGAGCCGCTTCATCCAGGCCAGTTTGTAGTCATATTTGGGGCCAGGGCAGGGGTTGCCGTTGGGAAGATACAACCCACACAGCCGCAAGGCCTGATGTTCGCCCATGACGGTGGCCTCGATCCAACGGGCCTGATCATCTGATTCGTCGGTGTCCTTAAGAAGGGGGAGTCCACGTGTGACGTCTTCGAGCGGCAGTTTGGACAGAATCGCAACACCGTTGAAGCCCTTTTGACCATGCGTTTCCACATTATAGCCGCGATCTTCGAATTCCTGACGCGGATAGGCTTCGTCGACCGATTTGATTTCCTGCAGCAGCGCCACATCTGGTTGTGCTTCGTCCAACCATGCAAGCAGCGCGGGAAGCCGTGCTTTGATACCATTGATGTTGAATGTGGCGATTTTCATGCGCGCTCTCCCTTTGTCTTTTCTATCGCTGAAAGCGGGGGGGCGGTGCAAGGAATCAATGCGATTCGCGGTCGCAAAAATTTGCAATAAAGTGTTGCATTGCAAAGTTACGAGTTATCCACAGAAAAAGTCAATCTGTGGATAAAGTTTATATTTGTTTACAAAGAATTAGCTCAGAGGAGAAGCTAATGTGGATAACTTAAAATGAACACAACCTTAACGGGAATTAACTATTATGCAAACGCGTTAAGGTGGCAGATTTGGGGGGCAACAACAGCAACTCTCAAACTGGAGAATTCCAATGTCAGCTCAACACAAGCACATCATTTCTGAACAAACTGTTTCCAACGGCGAAACAAGCGCACTGACAGGCGACGCAACTGAAATGTTCACGTCTTGGTCCGGCCCGGCGGATGGTCATTTGGATGCAGGCGACGCCGTCGAGATGTTCACATCCTGGTCGGGTCCTGCGGTCGGCAACACCGATGCCGGTGATGCGGTTGAAATGTTCACCTCATGGTCTGGCCCATCGGCAGGCAACACAGACGCAGGTGACGCTGTAGAAATGTTCACGTCTTGGAGCGGACCTGCAAGCGGAAACACAGATGCCGGAGACAACGTAGAGATGTTTACCTCTTGGTCTGGTCCAGCAGCAGGCAACACCGATGCGGGTGACAATGTTGAAATGTTCACATCTTGGTCTGGCCCTGCAGCAGGCAACACCGATGCGGGTGACAATGTTGAAATGTTCACATCCTGGTCTGGTCCAGCAGCAGGTAACACCGATGCAGGTGACAATGTTGAAGCGTTCACGTCCTGGTCCGGCCCGGTCACAGCCTAAACCAGCCTAAGGCTTCAGAATCCGGGTAGGGCGATGGCCGCTCTGCCTCACCGAACTAGAGGAGTTCTTTAAATGACAAATGTCGTCGCGCTCAACGTACCGACCCGGATTCTGCCTCTGGAGGCGCGGATTGCCGCGCTTCTGGGCTGCTTTTCTCAATCACGTCGCATCGGGGATGACGTGTTTTGGCTCAAAGAAAATGCAGAATTGTTGAATATTCTGGAGTGTACAGGACAGCCTGTGCCCGCAGAGGCCCTTCAGGTTTACGAAGGATTTTATGAACAAGCCGAAAAACGGCTGCAATTCTTTCCACAATACTACCGCTTTTTGTTGTCCCTTGCTTTGGATCTAGAGGATCTTGGAATGCCGGGTGACACAGCACAGCGTATGGTCGATTTCGCCAAATCAGAAGGTTTGGCGCAGGCGGAATTGTCGGATTTGCAACGCGCCGAGGCGCGGCGGTTGATGATTCGGCGCGGAGTTGAGCCGATCAAGGACGACGGACTCGATGACAGATTGCGTAATTTTTCAGCAAGAACGCGTACGTTTACGCTTCCAAACAAGAAAGCTGCGTATGAATTGACACATATTTCATTCTACCTGAGCGAGTATGGTCGACGTGATCCGAACCTTAGCGTAGAAGGGAAGCTGAGCTTGCATTTTGCCGGATTGACCGCTTTCTTGGATCAGAACGCTGATTTGCTCGCTGAGATTTGTATCGCTTTACGATTTTCTGGTGTCATTCCGCCGGCGATTTGGACGGATTGGTTGGAAGGCGAAACACTAGGGTTTGCGATCGAAGAGGGGGACACTGTGCCGCTGAACGATGACTATCATGAGTTTTTCGTCTGCAACTGGCATCAGGCCGTTGCGGGGGGACCTGTGTTTCGCAAAGCATTCGGAGCCGGGAGGATGCGTTTTGAGCGTCACCAACGCCCAACCGCCTTGCGTGAAATAAGCCAAGTCATGCTGTCTTTGGATGATGCCCGTTGCACAGATTGGGAAGTGATGCGCAATCGCATGACACCTCAACTGTCCCCAGAGGCGCGGGATGTTCTGAATATCGCCGCCGAAAGCAGCACCGAATTTGATGCATTTTTCGAAGGGTTCGCCCGGGCAGGCTCGGCATGAAGGCGACAACACTCGGCGCGCTGCTCGTCATTATATATACAGGTATGATGGCTGGGGCAGATGGGATTACCAAATTCATTGCTGGCGGCTATGAAGCCCCACAGCTGTTCGCTCTGTCCTCGGCCTTGGTTGTCTTGATGGCAGCAGGCGCGGCGCGCGTGACGGGAGGTGGCACACTAAAAGTCATCTCAAGGAAAGCCATGATTGCGCGGTCTGTTTTGACGGTCATTGCTGCGTTGGCGTTTTTCAAAGCCTTTATGCTTCTGCCTTTCGCTGATGTGTTTTTGTTCATCGGCTTGATGCCGTTGATTGCGGCGGCCATGTCAGGTCCGCTTCTTGGCGAAAGCCCACGCCCTTTGGCATGGATTGCTCTGAGTGGAGGGGCCTTTGGTGTGTTCTTTCTGCTTCCGGGTGGTGTCAGTGGCGCGCAAACCGGGCATCTTTGGGCCTTGGTGGCGGCCGTGACAGGGACCGGTTCGATGCTCTTGGCTCGGGTCATTGCCCGTGTTGAGCGCGCACCGCTGGCACAGGTCTTTTGGCCGAATCTGGCATTGATGCTCGCAATGGGCGTGGCCTTGCCCTTTGTGTGGCGGCCGATGACGATGGTCGATGCGGGATGGGTCGTGGGATATGCGGTGTGTTTGTTTGGTGCCCGGTACGTTGTGGCCGAAGCGTTAAGACTGCTGCCAGCCTATGTGGCGACACCTTTGATGAACCTGCAATTTGTCTGGATGGTTGCGATCGGTATGGTCGCGTTCAACGAATTTCCCGAAATGGGAACAATTTTGGGTGTGATGCTGGTGATCGCATCGGGGCTTTGGCTTGTGGTTGAAGAGAGCCTTGCTCGCAAGAAACAAATCCAGCTTGCTAGGGAAGAACAATCCCGCGTGTCAACGGCCTTTGGGAAAACCAACGTGTACCCTGCTGAATGAAGATGGCAGGGTAGCGTATTGAAGTTACATCGAAAATGATGTTCCGCAGCCACATGAACTACTGGCGTTGGGGTTGTCTATTGTGAAACGTGCCCCAATCAATTCATCGCTGAAATCAATGGTTGCTCCGGCCAAGAAGGGCAATGAAACCGGGTCAACAATGACCTTTTCGCCATCCACTTCGAGAACCAAATCATCTCCTGCGGGTGCATCAAGCTTGATCTCATATTGAAATCCGCTACAGCCCCCACCTTCGACTGCGACCCGCAAGGCCATGCCGTCATCCGCGGCACCGATCTCAGACAGGCGTTCATAGGCGCGGGGGGTCACTATTGGGGGCAATTGCATTGCGATCCTCGTGGTTTATCTTGTCCTTGGAATGCAATATATGGCGGCTTGGGACAAGCGACAAGGAGCGCACGCCATGCGCGCAACATATGCCTGCGATCCGAACACGGCGCGGGGACGGCTCTATGCAGAAGAAGAGAGCGCTCATCGCTCGTGTTTTCAAAGGGATCGCGACCGGATCATTCACTGTTCGGCCTTCCGGCGCCTCAAACATAAGACGCAAGTTTTTGTTGAACATGAGGGTGATTTTTACCGAACCCGACTGACACATTCGATCGAAGTGGCCCAAGTCGCGCGCACCATTGCCAATGCGCTGGACTTGAATACCGACCTGACAGAAGCCGTGGCGCTGGCGCATGATTTGGGGCACACGCCGTTTGGTCATACGGGCGAAGATGCTTTGGCGCTCTTGATGCAGCCCTATGGCGGGTTCGATCACAATGCCCAAACACTGCGGATCGTTACTTGGCTTGAACGTCATTATGCTGAGTTTGATGGGCTCAACTTGACTTGGGACACGCTTGAAGGGATTGCCAAGCACAATGGTCCTGTTGAGGGGGATATTCCCTATGCGCTGACGGAATATAACGCCAAACACGATCTGGAATTGCACACCCATGCCAGCGCCGAAGCGCAGGTGGCGGCTTTGTCGGACGACGTTGCCTACAACAATCATGATTTGCATGACGGGTTGCGAGCAGGATTGTTTTCCGAAGCGCAAATTATGGAGCTGCCGATTGTCGGGGCCGCCTATGCTGAGGTCGACAAGGCTTACCCAGATATTGACGCCTATCGCCGTCGCCACGAGGCGCTCCGCCGGGTGTTCGGAGTTATGGTCACGGATGTTTTGACCGAATCGCGGCAGCGTCTTGAGGGGGCAGGATGCGCGACAGCCCAAGACATAAGGGAACTGGGCCGTCCGGTCATTGCGTTTTCCGACGCCTGTTGGACGGACCTAAAAGAGATCCGCAATTTCTTGTTTACCAATATGTACCGCGCCCCATCGGTAATGGAACAGCGCCGCCGTGTGACGGTTGCTCTGAATGATTTGTTTCCGGCCTACATGGCCGATCCGTCGCGACTGCCCAATCGTTGGCTCATTGATCAAAGTGCGCTCGAGGATGAGACAACAAAGGCACGGCTGGTGGCCGATTATATCGCCGGAATGACCGATAGGTTTGCTCTTCAACAGCATGCCGAGCTCACTGGGACGGATGTTCTTGATCCAAATGGCCACAGCGGCCTTTCACCTGTTTAACCTTTGTGCCACACACATCAAAATCAATTTGGGGTAGAGTGGGTGCTCGGTGTGTCGCGCTTTCAAAACAAAGTCGCTGTTGTTGTCGGGGCCGAGCATCCTTTGGGGGCTGCGCTGTGCAAACGTTTGGCGGGGTTTGGGGCGACCGTCGTTGCTATTGGGCACGATGACACCGGCCTGCGTGGCGTAGCAAAGCACGATCCGGCCCGCATTGAACCCTTGGCTCTCCATTCTGGTTGGCGAGATATTTTGCGGCTTCTGAGCGAGGCTTGGGCTGATCAGCCGATCCACATTTACATAGATGTGATGGCGCTGTCCTCAGATGTGTCTTCCGGGGTTTTGTCCGAAGCCTTCGCCTGTAGCACTGGGCTAACTGCCGCTTTGAGAAGCGGTTTGGAAGCCGGCAAAGCCTTGGGGGTTGTGGCCGTTCCGACCGATGTTGACACCACGAAAGTGCATGGCCCTAAATCAAGCTATCGCGCTTTGTTGAAACGCTTTTCCAATGGTGCAGACCCAATTCGAATGCTTGGTGTTGGGCTGCCGGGGCGTGACCATCACTGGGCCCCGCAAGGCCTTGTTTCGGCGACCGACACTGTTTTGATGCTGTGCCATCCGGTGTCTCGCGGAGTGAAATCAGGTATGGTGATCGACTGGACCCCTGACCTGCGCTAAGACTAGGTGCGAACAAGGGCAGGGTACGACATGGCGGTTTCCACAGGTGCGGGTTTGGACCCGGTTTTAGCGTTTGCATTGGTTGGTGTGCTGGGGGTCGGAAGCCAATGGTTGGCCTGGCGTCTGAGACTGCCCGCGATTGTTTTGATGCTGGCCGCTGGCTTGGCAGTTGGGCCCGGTTTGGGTCTGTTGAACCCATCCCAGCATTTTGGCGACCTTTTGCAGCCTATGGTGGCCATTGCCGTTGCGATTATTCTGTTCGAAGGTGGGATGGTTTTGAATCTGCACAGCCTGTCGGACGCCGCCAAGGGCGTGCGCCGGTTGGTGATTGTCGGCGCACCATTGGGTTGGCTCGCGTCGACACTGGTTTTGCATTATGTTGCGGGGTTGGGATGGGCGTCATCGGCGGTGTTTGGTGGCATCATGATTGTGACCGGCCCAACGGTCATAGCCCCACTTTTGCGCCAAGCTCGGCTACAAAAACGCCCCGCAGCGTTGCTGCAATGGGAGGCGATCGTCAACGATCCTGTAGGGGCTTTGGCGGCGGTCCTTGCCTTTGAAGTTGTTGTGGTGCTCAACAGTACCGAAAGCGCCGGTCACGCCGCGCAGCAATTGGTGTTGGGTATTGGCTGCGCCAGCGTGCTGGGTGTCTTGGGCGGATGGGGCATTGCCAAATCTTTCCGTCAAGGATGGGTGCCGGAATACATGAAGATCCCAGTCTTGTTTGTTGTTTTGATTGCCGTTTTCGCGGCGTCCGACGCGGTGCTGCATGAAAGTGGATTGTTGGCCGTGACCCTTATGGGCCTGTGGGTCGCCAATTCTGACTTGCCTAGTTACGTTGAACTGCGCCGCTTTAAGGAACATGCGACCGTGTTGTTGGTTTCGGGAGTCTTCATCCTGCTATCGGCGAATATGAGCGCCGAGACCTTGGCGGCACTGGATTGGCGCGCGGCCTTGTTTGTGTTGGCGGTCATTTTTATTGCCCGGCCTTTGCCGGTCCTTGGCGCATTGGCGTTTACAAATGTGCCGTGGCGGGAACGTGCGCTGGTGGCGATGACGGGCCCGCGCGGCGTGGTTTTGGTGGCAGTTGCCGGACTGTTTGGAGAACGACTGGCGCAACTTGGTGTCGAAGATGGTGCACGGATCGCCCCTTTGGCTTTTGCCTTGGTGTTGTCGACGGTTGTGTTGCATGGGTTTACCCTGACACCTGTGGCCCGCTGGCTAGGCCTCACGGCGGGCACAACGCCGGGGGTTCTCATTCTTGGCGGCTCGCGCTGGTCTGTGGCCTTGGCCCAGGCGTTGGAAAAGCTGGGACTGCAGGTGCTTCTGGCGGACCCAAACCACGCCCATCTGCGCAATGCCCGCGAGGCCGGGGTGCCCGTGTACTATGGCGATATCCTGTCTGAAGCCGCCGAAGACCGTTTGGATTTGGTCGCCTATGACACCTTGATTAGCGCCACCGATAATGACGCATATAACACGTTGGTTGCCACGGATTTGGCCCCAGAATTCGGGCGTTCGCATGTGTTTCAATTGCGTCGGGTCCGCGAAACCAGCTCACGCCATGCTTTGCCGGTGACACTGGGCGGGCGTCCGATTGGCGGCGATGAGACCTTTTTCGAACTGAACGCTAAACTGGCCGAAGGCTGGGTCTTTCGGACGACCAATCTGACCGAAGAATTCACTGCAGATGATTGGCGTGCCCAGCATCCACAGGCCATTCCTGTCGCTGTTTTGGGCAAAGGTGGCGGTCTGCGGTTGCTTGGGCCAGAGGATACGTTGCGTGATGCAACAGGCGCGCAGGTTCTGGCCTTTGGCCCGCCGCGTGCCGATTTCCCCAATGGGCAAGCGTGAAAACCATTTGCGCCATTTGACCCTGCCGTCAGTCGTGATAGAGCAGCCCCAAGTTTCGGAGCCGACAGATGAACCTCTTTACAGATATCCGCGAGCTGGTGCTCGCTTCGATCAACGCGATGCAGGCCAGTGGTGCCCTGCCAGCTGAGCTCAACCTTGCCCCGGTCACGGTTGAGCCGCCGCGTGATCCTGCCCATGGTGATATGGCCACCAATGCCGCGATGGTCTTGGCCAAACCGGCCAAGCAAAAACCACGAGACATTGCCGAAGCTCTTGCGGCCAAACTGGCCGAAGATGATCGGATCGCCAGTGCCGATGTTGCCGGGCCGGGGTTCTTGAACCTGCGCTTGTCTTCGGACATCTGGCAAGGAATTCCCAAGGCTGTTTTGGATGCCGGACCCGATTTTGGCCGCTCAACGATGGGGGCGGGTAAAAAGGTCAATGTCGAATATGTCAGCGCCAACCCGACGGGCCCGATGCATGTTGGCCATGCACGGGGGGCGATTGTCGGCGATGCGATGGCGTCATTGCTTGATTTCGCAGGCTTCGACGTGACACGCGAATATTACATCAATGATGGGGGCGCTCAGGTGGATGTCTTGGCGCGCTCTGTCTATTTGCGCTACCTCGAAGCACATGGGCAATCCGTTGAATTTGTTGATGGAACCTATCCTGGTGACTATCTTGTACCGGTTGGTGAAGCGCTCAAGGAAAAAGTGGGTGACGCCTATTTGAACCAGCCAGAAGATGTCTGGCTGGCGGATGTTCGGGTTTATGCCACGGATGCGATGATGGATTTGATCCGCGCCGATCTTAAGGCGCTGGGTGTCGAGATGGATCACTTCTTCTCTGAGAAATCCCTCTATGGCTCAGGAAAAATCGAAGCAGCCATTGATAGCCTGCGCGACAAAGACCTGATTTATCGCGGTGTTCTTGAGCCTCCAAAAGGCAAAAAACCCGAAGACTGGGAACCGCGCGAGCAGACACTGTTCAAGTCCACCGAACATGGGGACGATGTTGATCGGCCTATCCAGAAATCTGACGGTGGCTGGACCTATTTTGCCCCTGACATTGCCTATCATTATGACAAAGTAGAACGCGGTTTTGATCTGTTGATTGACATCTTTGGCGCGGATCATGGCGGATATGTCAAACGGATGAAGGCCGCCGTTGCGGCGCTTTCGGGCGGTAATGTGCCATTGGATATCAAGCTGATCCAATTGGTGAAGTTGTTCAAAAATGGTGAACCGTTCAAAATGTCGAAACGGGCAGGGACCTTTATCACCCTGCGTGATCTTGTCGATATGGTGGGGGCCGATGTGGCCAGATTCCATATGCTGACCCGCAAATCCGATGCTGCGTTGGATTTTGATTTTGACAAGGTGGTTGAGCAAAGCTCGGACAATCCGGTGTTTTACGTGCAATACGCGCATTCGCGGATTTGTTCTGTGTTGCGCAATGCTGCTGAGCAGGGTGTGGCCACCGATGATGAGACTCTGGCCAAGGCCGATATGAGCAACCTTCACCCGGCTGAAATTGCCTTGATCGCCAAACTGGCCGATTGGCCACGTCAGGTTGAAATTGCGGCTCGGGCGCATGAGCCGCATCGTATTGCGACCTATCTTCAGGAGCTGGCGTCGGATCTGCACGGGCATTACAACCGGGGCAACAAAGAAAGCGAACTGCGTTTTTTACAAGATGACGCCAATGTCACACTGACCAAAATTGCGCTGGCGCGCTCCGTTGCAGTTGTTATTTCCGCCGGTCTTGGTATCTTGGGCGTAACTCCAGCGACAGAAATGCGCTAAAAGACGCATCCGCCGGACGACACAGGCCGCGCAATCCCGTCTAATTTCGGGGGCGCAAATCAAAATGACAGCAGACCACCGGGGCGGCACGTATCGCCTTGGGGAACACGAGGCATAGATGGCGGATTACACCTATGATGGGGCTGGTTACGCGGCACCTGCTTCTGGCAAAGTAGCAAACATTGCCAATTGGCTCGGCGCGGCGGCTTCGCTTGCGCTCATTGTTGGCGTCGGCGTTTGGGGTTATCGCGTGATGGCGCGCGATGTCAGCGGCGTTCCAATTGTTCAGGCCATGGCAGGCCCGATGCGTGTCGCGCCCGAAGATCCAGGCGGAACTCTGGCCGATCACCAAGGCCTTGCTGTCAACAATGTTGCGGGGCAGGGCGCGGCCGAGGGGCCCGCCGACCGTTTGGTTTTGGCACCGGTTCCCGCCGGGCTTGCCTCAGAAGATGTTGCCGCCGGGGCTTTGGCGGCACAGCCTGACCCAGCTCCGATGCCGATGGCAGCGTCCTTAGCCCGCGAAGCTGAGGTTATGGAAATCGAACCGGCCCCGGCATTGACCCAACCCGCCGCCGAGCTCGACCCGATCCAAGCTCTGGCCAATCAGTTGGCTGCAGATGTTGCCCCATTGAGCAATCTGGCACCGGGTGAAACCGCCCCCGTCGTGGCCACAGTTGCCAAGCAACCGGCAAGCTCAACGATTGAACAAGAACTGGCGGCTGCGGTCAAAAGAGACCTTCCACCTGGCTTGGCGCGGTCTTTGCGCCCGCGCCTGCGTCCGGCAGGTTTGAAAACGGCGGCTCTTGGTGGCGTCGCATTGGCCCCTGTGTCCGCGCCCGCCGCAGCAGCAGCCAATAGCGGAGCAACGCGAGAACTGGCAGCGGCCTCTTTGCCTGCTGGTACCCGGCTTGTTCAAGTCGGTATTTTCAATTCACCAGAAGGGGCCCGCAAAGAATGGGGCCGTTTGGACAGTCGTTTTGGCGACTATCTGGCCGGTAAGGACCGGGTCATTGAAAAGGCCAAACGCGGTGGCCGTGAATTCTATCGCCTGCGCGTCCACGGCTTTGCGGACCTGTCTGATTCACGTCGCTTCTGCGCGGCCTTCATGGCGCAAAACGTCGATTGTATCCCGGTCATGACAAAATGAGCCGCTTCGGCGCGGCTATTTTTGGCTGTGAAGGGCTCCGTCTGACGGCTGACGAAAAGCGGTTCTTCGCAGATGCGTCTCCTTTTGGTTTCATCCTCTTTGCCCGTAACGTGGACAACGCCGATCAAATCCGGTCTCTTACCGGTGAGTTGCGCGATTGCGTTGGCTGGAATGTACCGGTGTTTATCGACCAGGAGGGCGGGCGGGTTCAGCGTCTGCGCGCGCCTTTGGCCAGCGAATGGTTGCCGCCTCTGGACGATGTTATCCGGTTTGGCGATCGCGCCCCGGAGGCCATGAGGCTTCGGTATCACATCATTGGGCATGAACTGCGCAGTTTTGGGATCGACGGCAATTGCGCACCGATGCTGGATGTTGCCCGCCCAAATACGCATAAATTCCTACGCAACCGATGCTATGGCTCGGATCTGCAAACTGTAACCAAAATCGGTCAAGCGGTTGCACAGGGGCACTTGGATGCTGGTGTTTTGCCGGTGATGAAACATCTGCCCGGACATGGGTTAGCACAGCTTGATAGCCATCTCGATTTGCCACGAATTGCAGCGGATCGCGGTGCCTTGGACGCCGTTGACTTTGCCGCGTTCAAACCGTTTTCCGATTTGCCGCTAGGCATGACGGCGCATTTGGTCTTTGAGAAAATCGACCCGCAACCGGCGACCACATCGTCAAAAATGATCGACGTTATCCGGACGGATTTGGGTTTTGAAGGCTTCCTGATGACCGACGACATTTCCATGGAAGCCCTCTCCGGGAGCATCGAAGACCGAAGCTCTGCGTCGATTGCGGCTGGCTGTGATGCGGTTTTGCATTGCAACGGCAAACTGGCTGAAATGCAAGCCATCATGGAAAAAGTCGGCGCGATGACACCTCAGGCGCAAACCCGTGCTGATCAGGCTCTGACAGCACGTCAGGTGCCGCTTGATGTTGACATTAAGGCCCTTCACGCAGAGTTTGAGGCGCTTATACCATAAGAGTGCTTTGCTGAAACGGACATGACAGACACAGACAGCCCGGAACTTGCCCTTAACGTCAACGAACGCCTTGCAGCCGAGGCGTTGGTCGTTGACGTGGAAGGGTTTGAAGGCCCGCTGGACATGTTGCTGTCTATGGCGCGGACCCAAAAGGTTGATCTGCGCAAAATCTCGATCCTTGATTTGTCGCGTCAATATTTGGGCTTTGTCGAAAAGGCCAAGGCACTGCGGTTGGAACTGGCTGCTGATTATCTGGTGATGGCGGCGTGGTTGGCGTTTTTGAAATCCCGATTGCTCTTGCCGCCTGACCCGACCGAAGAAGGCCCCTCCGGCGAGGATTTGGCCGCGCATCTGGCGTTTCAATTGGAGCGTTTGCAGGCAATGCGTGATTGTGCGGCGCAGCTTATGGCGCGTGACCAAAAGGGCAGGGATTTCTTTGTGCGTGGCGTGCCTGAGCATCTCGAACGAGTGCGTCGGGTCAAATATACCGCTACGTTGATTGATCTGATGCAGGGCTATGCCCGTATACGAACCAAAGATGAATTTCGCCCGTTTGTCATGGACCGAGACAAGGTGTTTACCATGGAAATGGCGCTGGACCGGATGCGCGGAATGATTGGGTTCTCGGGGCAATGGACCGATATTTTGTCTTACCTTCCAGAAGGTTGGGATGATGACCCGGTCAAGTGGCGCTCGGCAACGGCGGCTACTTTTGCGGCTTCTTTGGAGTTGGTAAAAGAAGGCAAAGCCGAAATCCAGCAATCAGAAAACTTTGCGCCAATTCAATTGCGCCGAAGGGAGATTCCGCGTGAGTGAGGCCCCCGAAGTGACCCCAAACGATAGCCTGTTTGATGCCCCACCGATGGGCGAACAGGAACGTATGGTTGAAGCGATTTTATTCGCCAGTGCAGATCCGGTGACCGTCAAGGAGCTTGAGGATCGGATGCCGCATGGCTGTGATGCTGCGGAGGCATTGGTTTATTTGCGCAAGCGCTATGAGGGGAGGGGTATTCACGTCGTCAAGGTTGGGGATGCTTGGGCCATTCGCACCGCGCCCGACCTTGGTTTTCTCATGCAACGTGAAACTGTCGAAACCCGCAAGCTAAGTCGGGCTGCGATCGAAACCTTGGCGATTATTTCGTACCATCAACCGGTTACCCGCGCCGAGATCGAAGAAATCCGCGGTGTTGGGGTGTCGCGAGGCACGATTGATCAACTGCTCGAGATGGAGTGGATCAGGTTTGGCCGCCGTAGGATGACGCCAGGCCGCCCGGTGACCTTTGTCGTCACGCAGGAGTTTTTGGATCATTTCGGTCTTGAGAGCGCTCGGGATTTGCCTGGGCTGGCCGAGTTGCGCGCGGCAGGTTTGCTTGAAAGTCGCCCCTTGGCGGCGGGCATGCCGCAGATGGGGGACGGCGATCGGGATGCGGAAGAAGAAACCGACGAAGGCCAAAGTGAATTGTTTGAAGACTGACTTCGCCGGAAGATCGGCCCCTATAAATATCTGATAGATATGGTATTAAGGGCAAAAGAGTGGAGGGTATCCGAGCATGAATGCCAACCAAATTGTGACTATGGTCACCCGCATGTTTTTACGTAAAGCAGTGAAGACGGGCGTTGATGCCAGCTTCAAACATGCAGCAAAGCTGACACAAGCGCCCGCTCAAACGAAGCGTGACAACGAGAGAATGTCTTTGGCAGACGAGCCTTCGGAACCTGTTGTTCAAGAGGGGCCAAGCCGCGAAGAGGTGCGAAAAGCGCGGCGAGAAAGGCGCGCGATCCGGGAAAAGCGCCGCGAAAGACGCGCCCGAAAAGGGCAGGATCAAACAGAAATCTAAGTGTCTTAGGCTTTGAAATGCTTGGAGAGTTTCAAGCCTTGCCCTTGATAATTCGAAGCAATACCAGCCCCATAAAGGGTCTGGGGCACTTGGGACATACGCTCATACACCAATCGCCCGACAGTCTGTCCATGTTCGAGCACAAACGGCGCTTCATGGCAGCGCACTTCAAGCACACCGCGGGCCCCTGTTCCTCCGGCGGCGGCATGACCGAAACCGGGATCAAAAAAGCCTGCATAATGGACACGGAATTCGCCGACCATCGCCAAGTAGGGGGCCATTTCAGCTGCGTATTTGGGGGGAATATGAACCGCTTCACGGCTAACTAGGATATAGAACGCGCCGGGATCCAAAACCAATTGGCGGCTATCTGTACGCAGGTCATCCCAAAAATCCGCCGGATCATATTGCCCGATGCGATCGAGATCAATCACACCTGTATGCGGCTTGGCACGATAGCCCACCAGATTGCCTTCGCCGGGTTTCAGATCAACCGAAAAACCGAGTCCCTCACTGATGACTGCCGGTCCGCCCGCCACCAAAACATCAGAGGTGTGCAGGTCGCGAATTTCCTGATCGGTTAAAACGGATTGTCCTTGGCGAAAGCGGATCTGGTTGAGTCGCATGCCGGGCCGAACCAGTACGGAGAAAGATCTTGGGCAAATCTCAGCATAAAGAGGGCCAGTGTACCCAGCTGGAATACGATCAAATTCGACACCACCGTCGGTAATGACCCGCGTCAAAAGGTCGAGACGGCCTGTGGAACTTTTGGCGTTTGCAATCGCCTGGATATCGCCTTCAAGCGCCAACCTTTCCATCAGAGGCACAACATAGACACAGCCCTTCTCGAGCACAGCTCCCTCGGACAGGTCGATCCTGTGCATCTCGAACTCGGCAAGGCGATCTGTGACGCTCTGACCTGCGCCGGTCAGAAAAGACGCACGGACACGGAAAGCAACATGCCCCAATCGCAGGTCAAGGCTTGCCGGTTGTACCTGACCATCGACAAAGGGTTTTTCGGCGGCCAAGGCCCCGTTCTCAATCAGAGTTTCAATTTGCTGGCTGGCCAGAACACCGGTCATAAAACGCCTCCCTTTGACTTGCCGACATGAATAGCAAGCAAGGCATAAAAGGAACAGGCCAGATCAGCGCAGTTGCCTCGACTGTCTCAGCTGATCGTGGCCTTGTTTCCCAACTGGGTTATTTCCAACAGATTGGTTTTGGCCATCGCATCGCCGATGCAAAAGCGCAATGTCGCCTCGCCTTCTTTGTCATGATAGCGGAGCTGGATGTGATGATTGCCGGGGGCCAGATCAACCTGTTTGGTCATCTGTCCGTTGTCCCTGGATGCCTCATTGTCCAACAGAAGGGTGCCGTTAACCAAGACCCGAGCCAGTTTCGGGGCCTGCAAGGTGAAATCGTACGTCCCCCCTCCGGGACTTTGCAGCAAACGGTCGTATTGCGCTGTCAAATCTTGATAGCTGGGCGAGTCAGGCACGCCGGAGTTAAACTGAGTGACTGATTGGAACTCGGATGTCATACTAGCCTCGCACTTCGTCGGTTAAGAACGGGCCATTCATACAGGGACTCCCCCTGTGGAACTGCGAAAACAGCATTGATAGCCCCAAAGCTCAGATATTCTGAGCCACCCTTGTGGCAAATCATAGAAAATGGGTGGTTAACGTCAAGAATTAGCCAGCTAACACACTGTTTCCAAACAGCGCAAATGGTTAACGAAACGGTTTACAGGCCTGTGTCAAGATGTCTGCGTACGACTGCGCAAAGAGGCGAGCTCTTGTTCCTCTTCAGCAAGGAGCTTTCTGAACGCGTCCAGGGTGACAGGCTTGAAAATACTGCGTCCGACCGAAAGACTTCTGGCCGAGGCAATCATTTTTGCCGCCAACAAGGTGACGTCGCTACCGCCTGTGATAAACCTAATTCGCAAGGGGCGATTGATATCAACGATATCATCAATCACTTCGATGCCGTTCATTTCCGGCATATTGATATCAACGAGCGCAAAAGCCGCGCCGTCGTCAGATCTCAACTTTTCCAGCAGTTTCACACCGTTACTGCAAATTGTAACAGTCCAACCTTCTCGAATTGCGACTGTCGCAAGATAGTCCGCAAACTCTTCATTATCATCGGCAATATAGAGATGGCCCATATAGTGCATCGGCAATTTAACTGCCGCCTTTTGCTTTCAATTCCATCGCTTTAATTACCGACGATACAGGGTTTTACCATTCAATCAAGTTTGGGATGCACAACCATTCAAAGTTGAGGCGTTTTTTTTGCTCAGCTCAAAGATTCAGTCCAAACAGGAACGGTTTTGAGACAACAGGCTAGAGGACAATGAATTGCAAGTTCGTCCTCGCCTGGGTGGCGGAAATAGTAGTGAAGTGAAACGCTTTATGCGTTTCAATGGTCGGGCTAGCAGGACTCGAACCTGCGACCTTCCGTCCCCCAGACGGACGCGCTACCAGACTGCGCCATAGCCCGACGTGTCGGAGTTTCATAATGGATTTCATAGCAGGGGCAACCCCCTGCGTGAGAAAAATCCATTTTCCGACCAAGTTACTCTTGGGCGCGTTTTTGTTGAATGGCACGCAAGTCATCACAGTGGGCACGAAGCGCTGTTGTGTGATCAGCCGGGATGGTTTCGATGCGTGCCAAAATACTGAGTAGGGCAGGGCGTGCCAGCGGCTGTTCAACAATCAGATGGTCCGCCACTTGCGAGTCATCTTCTTCCACGAGAGGCACATCGTCGATCGCAATTTCATCTGTCGGGCTTTCCTCAACCCCATCGGCAGCGTGCTCGTCCAGCTCGGGCGCGACTTCAACGGTCTCAGATGGCGACATATCGGCCTCTGGGGCTTCGATGTCTTCAATCGGTTCATATGATTCAGATTCGTCACTGACATCGGGCTCTTGCGCTTCAGTGTCTTGGGCAAGATTTGCTGGTTCTGAAACAGCAGATTGATCGTCCTCTTCGGCGTCGTGTTCCTCAAACTCGGGTTCTTTAACGTCCGGCGCTTGGTCTGTTGTGATTTCAGGAGAAGTTTCCTCTGCCGGATCCGAATCGTTCTCTTCTACGACATTAGAATCGGCAGGTTCTTCAAGGGCATCGGCAGCAGGCTCGCCTGTCTCTTCAGGCTCGGCCTCTTGATCGTCTGGTTCGGACGTCCTGAGTTCCGAAACTCCGTCAGCCTCCAGGGCTGCGTCCAAATTCTCGTCGTCCTCTGCCGGAACGTCAGTTTCATCCTCAAGGATAGCAGGAGGTTCAAGGTCAGGTTCAGCAGCGTCTGAAAGCTCCTGTCCCTGCTCCGCAAACATATCGGCAGTACGCTCTGGTTCAGCCTTTTCCGTGCCGGGAAAGGCGACGACGGAGTCTGGAACGTCAACTTCGACAAACGGTGCGTCTTCGATCACTTCGCCTGACGCCGATGTCCCGTCGTCGTCGACTTGGATCGTGTTCAAAGACGACACATGGCGAACACCTTGTTCGCGCAGCACCTTTTGCACGCCCTTGATGGTCATCCCATCTTCGTGCAGCAACCGTTTGATTCCACCCAGCAATTCCATGTCGGCCGGTCGGTAATACCGTCGCCCGCCAGCCCGTTTTACGGGCTTGATCTGGGTGAATTTACTTTCCCAAAAACGCAATACATGCGCCGGCGTTTCCAACCACTCCGCAACTTCGGAAATGGTGCGAAACGCATCTCGGGACTTCGCCATAAGTCAGGCCTCAGTTCTTGTTACCAGCTGCCACGCGGTCTTTCATCAGGTGCGATGGGCGGAAGGTCAACACGCGGCGCGGTTGAATTGGGACT
Organism: Pelagimonas sp.; assembly: GCF_050633425.1. GTDB lineage: Bacteria > Pseudomonadota > Alphaproteobacteria > Rhodobacterales > Rhodobacteraceae > Pelagimonas. The sequence goes on from NZ_JBOEGM010000016.1 coordinate 63,941, forward strand.
TCTTCGCCTGTTTTTGGATTGCGGCCAACGCGGGCCGCCTTGTCGCGTACTGAAAACGTACCAAAGGACGAGATTTTGACTTGCTCGCCTTCAACCAATGAATCCGACATATGCAAAAGCACAGCTTCTACCAAATCTGAGCTCTCGTTGCGTGACAGTCCCACTTCGCGAAAGACAGCTTCGCTGAGATCCATACGTGTCAGGGTCTTTTCACCCATGTTCATCCCTCCCGGTTTTCACAGGAGATTAGGCGAGGCACAAAAGCCAAGTCAATATCAATAGGTTGAAAGTGACGCTTTATCAAAGAAGTAAGGCGTTACCAGCGCAAAACGACGGCTCCCCAGGCCAATCCGCCGCCGATTGCCTCAGTAACGATCATGTCACCTTGCTTGATTTGGCCACGTTCTTTGCCCACCGACAGTGCTAGGGGAATCGATGCCGCAGAGGTGTTGCCATGATCTTGGACAGTCACAACGACTTTGTCGTGACCAAGCCCCAGCTTTTTGGCGGTGCCGTTGATGATACGGATATTAGCCTGATGGGGGACGATCCAGTCGATTTCGTCGGCGGTCATGCCGATTTTGCCCATGGCTGTATTGGCGGTCGACGCAAGTTTTTCCACCGCATGACGGAAGACTTCCTTGCCTTGCATACGCAAATGGCCGGTGCTGTGGGTGCTGACGCCGCCATCAACATATAGAATGTCTTTGTGGCGACCGTCCGAATTTAGATCCGTTGCCAGAATCCCGCGATCTTCTTTGGTGCCGGTCGCGTCTTGGGCTTCCAGAAGCAAAGCACCAGCGCCATCGCCAAACAACACGCAGGTGCCACGGTCTGTCCAGTCCATCAGACGTGAAAACGTCTCGGCCCCAATAACCAGCACCCGGTTTGCCTGACCTGATACGATCAAAGCGTTGGCATTGGCCAAAGCATAAACGAACCCGGCGCAAACGGCTTGCACGTCAAACGCAAACCCCTTGGTCATACCAAGCGCGGCCTGAACCATGGTCGCAGCAGAGGGGAAGGTGAGGTCGGCGGTTGACGTCGCCAATACAATGGCATCCACGTCATCAGCCGTTAGCCCAGCATCTGCCAAAGCGGCAGTTGCCGCGCGTGTCGCAAGGTCAGAGGTGGTTTGGCCTTCCGCGGCAAAATGACGGCGTTCAATTCCAGAGCGGGATTTGATCCATTCGTCCGACGTGTCCAAGGTTTTCTCAAATTCCGCATTTTCTACAATGCGGTCTGGCAAATAGTGCCCAACCCCGATCACGGTGGCGCGAATTGTCATGTCTTACTCTTGTCCTGTGTCTCGCGGTTTTCCGCCGCGTCATTTAGGGCCAGCTCAGTGGCAGACGCAACCCGTGCGGCCAGACGATCTGCAAAACCGGCATTGGCAAGCTCATAAGCCAACTTCACGGCAGCAGAAACACCCGTTTCATCTGCAGAACCGTGTGACTTTACAACCGTGCCGTTAAGGCCAAGGAATACGCCGCCATTGACGCGACGCGGGTCGACCTTCTTTTGAAACCGTTTGAGCGGGGACATGGCCATCAATCCGGCGAGACGTGCCAACATTGAATAGGTAAAGGCCCCTTTGAGGTGGTCGCCGATAAGCTTGGCCGTGCCTTCACCGGTTTTCAGCGCGATATTGCCGGTAAAGCCATCGGTGACGATCACGTCACAGCGTTTGCCAGGGATATCTCCACCTTCAACATAGCCAACGAACTCAAATTCGGCACGTTCTGCATTGGCCTCGATCAGGTCATATGCCTCTTTGAGTTCGGGAAACCCTTTGTTTTGCTCGGTCCCGACATTCAAAAGCCCAACCCGTGGGCGTTTGAGGTCAAGCCCGTTGCGCGCATAAGAGGTGCCCATCAAAGCGTATTGCAAAAGATCTTTGGCATCCGCGCGAATATCTGCCCCGACATCTAGCATCACGTTGAACCCCTGAGGGTTACGAGAGGGCCATAGGATGGCAATGGCCGGGCGATTCACCCCCGGCAGTTTGCGTAGGCGGATCATCGACAGCGCCATCAAAGCCCCTGTGTTTCCGCAGCTGACTGCGACAGTGGCTTCTTTGTTTTTAACTGATTCCAGAGCCGACCACATGGAGGTGCCCTTGCCATTTCTCATGACCTGGCTGGGTTTGTCTTCCATGCTGACAACGCCTTGGGCGCTTCGAATCTCACAGCGTCCATCAAGCGCGCGGCGCTTTTGGACAAGCTTTTTAAGCTCCGGCTCTGGACCATGTAGGATAAAGTCCAAAGTCGGATTTTTTTGTGCAGAACGCGCAATACCGGCGACAACAGCCGCCGGTCCTCTGTCACCGCCCATGGCGTCAACAGAAATCACGATCCGGTCAGAGCCAGCCCCGCTTTGCGTTTCACTATGATCCTTCAAAGAGGTCATACAGGCCGGCCTGACAGATTATTATGCTGCGTCTTCGTCCAGCTCGACTTCGTCAGCCTGAGCAATGACTTCGCGTTCTGCGTAATGACCGCAAGACGGGCAAACGTGGTGTGGGCGTTTCAGCTCACCACAGTTGTCACATTCATTGGGGTTTGCAGCAACCAGCGCATCATGCGCACGGCGGTTGTTGCGACGCGATTTGGATACTTTGTTCTGCTGGACAGCCATGTCTCAACCTTCTTTACGTATGAGGGAGGCTGCGGCCTGCCCAGTGTTATCCGATGTCTCCGGCCTCTTAACGCCAAGCGTAGGGCGGACACAAGCGTAGTGTTCTCATGAAGGCGCGAAAATACGCAGTACGCCCGAAAGAGCAAGATGATTCTCAGCTTTCTCCGTCATCTTTCTGCATTTTATTGCGCAACGCCGCCAGTCCAGCAAATGGGCGCATGTCTTCGTCATTCATAGGTGTGACCCCATCGGCGGAAAATTGCGCGGTTTCGATCTCGGCGCCATCAACGCGCGGATAGCTGGGAAGGGCCAGTGACAAGGCTTCGGCAAGAATCGCCTCAAGGTCGATTTCGTCTCCCAATTCTTCGATGTCATCGTCTTCTGACATTTCGGTTTCGGAGCCTTCTTCGGCGGACTTCAACTTGTGAGCAGGAACAAAACTGCGTGTAACATCGGTGTCGATGCGCGTTGTGACCGGCTCAAGCGTAACAATACAAGACTGCACGGCCGTGGCCCCAAGTTTTGCCTTGAGCCGCCAGTCATTGCGGCCTTGTGGGGTGATTTCGCCAATAAAGCGGATTTTACGCAAGGATTGGGCGTTTAGCTCTTGGGCCAAAGCGTTACGAAACTCGGCGTTCGGCTCCAACAAAAACGGTGTCGCCCCGGTTTGCCGAAGCTCAGAAACGGGGATTTGTGGGGCGGTAGGGTGCTTTGGCGGCATCTGGTCGGGTTTTCCTGTGCTTGAATGACGGGCATTCCTTATGTAAGTCGAATAGGAGGCGGAGCTGGCCAAAGCAAGGGGGCGCAATGCAGGGGACTATAGGAACAGCGAAACTCGCGGTTGCGGGGCTGGTGCTTTTGGCACTTGGGGCCTGTACATCGCAGTATCGGTCCCATGGCTACGTGCCTCCCGAGGAAGATTTGCAACAAATCGTTCCAGGGGTGGATACGCGGGCTTCTGTAGAGGATGTGATCGGCGTGCCCGCTGCATCCGGCGTTTTGCGTGACAGCGGTTATTACTACATCGAATCGGAAGTGCGCCATTTTGCTTGGAAACGCCCGACTGTGATCGACCGACAGGTTTTGGCCATCACTTTTGATGAAGCCGGAATTGTTGAGAACTTGGTCACCTATGGGTTGGAAGACGGCAAGGTTGTGCCACTCACGCGTCGGGTTACGGTGTCTGGTGACGGTGACATTGGCTTTATTCGCAAACTATTTGGCAATATCGGTGGGCTGAGCGTCGACCAGTTGGTCGGCGGCTGATCTGACCAGAGACAGTCATGACGCTTGTTCGAGTTGTCATGACATCGTCATTTCAGCGTCCTAACACGGGTCAAACATGAGGCGTAGCAGCGCATGATCCAACTGGCCAAGGGACGATATGTGGCGCGTGAAGCGACATGCGCCTCTGATATTGAGCGTGTGCAACAGCTTCGCGGACTGGCCTTTATGCGCCCCGGTGGCGTGGACGCGGATCAATTCGACGAGATTTGCGATCACATCATGATTGAAGATCACGAGACAGGTCACTTGGTCTGTTGTTTTCGGTTTCTGCCGCTCCCCAATGGTCGTGAAATAGGTCGCAGCTATTCAGCGCAGTATTACGAACTGGCAGGGCTACAAAGTTTTGCTGGGCGCATGGTCGAAATGGGGCGGTTTTGCAGTCATCCTGATTGGGTCGACCCGGACATCCTGCGCGTAGCTTGGGGGGCGATGACCGCCTATGTTGATGCACAAAAGGTTGAATTGCTCTTTGGGTGCGCGTCTTTTGCGGGGACGGATGCCGAAGAATATTACGACGCTTTTGCGATGCTAAGCGAGCGTCATTTGGCACCGCGCCGCTGGTTGCCGCAGATCAAAGCGCCCAAAGTGTTTCGGTTTGCAGACAAGTTGCGGCGAAAACCGGATGCCAAAAAGGCAATGCTTCGCATGCCACCGTTGCTACGGACCTATCTTATGATGGGCGGTTGGGTCAGCGACCACGCTGTGGTGGATGGTCAAATGAATACGCTGCACGTGTTCACCGGCGTTGAAATTTCGGCAATCCCTCCGGCTCGAAAAAGGCTCTTGAGAGCCGTTGCAGGATAGCCGCCACCAAAACCCCTGCATGGGTATTGCAAATTCGGTTATGGAATTTGGGGTGCCGCGTCTTGACGTTATGCCCGACACAGCCTAGCGCTCTGATCATGGCTGTATCTCCACTTCTCCAACTCTCCGCTGTTTCCCTGACCTTTGGGGGGGAACCGGTTTTTGATGACCTGTCTTTAAACGTGCAACCGGGCGATCGCGTCGCTTTGGTTGGTCGGAACGGTTCAGGAAAATCCACTCTTTTGAAGGTAATGGCGGGCATCGTTGAAGCGGATCGCGGTGATCGGGTTGTGCCAATGGGCACCTCGGTGGGTTACATGGAGCAAGACCCGGACTTGTCGGGATATACCACGCTGGGGGATTTCGCTGCTGCAAACCTTGACCCATCCGAGATGTACAAGGTGGAACGCGCCGGCGAAGGGTTGAAATTTGACCCCGCGCGTTTGGTTGAGGTTGCTTCGGGGGGCGAGCGTCGTCGGGCGGCTTTGGCGCGCCTGATGGCTGAGGAACCAGATTTGATGCTTCTGGACGAGCCAACAAACCATTTGGACATTGAAGCGATTGGATGGCTCGAAGACGAATTGAAGTCGACCCGCCGCGCCTTTGTTTTGATCAGCCACGATAGACGTTTCTTAGAAGAACTGACACGTGCGACGCTATGGATCGACCGGGGCCAAGTGCGCCGTCAGGAAAAGGGCTTTGCCGATTTTGAAGCTTGGCGTGACAAAGCCTGGGAAGACGAGGATATGCAGCGCCATAAGCTAGATCGCAAGATCAAGGCAGAAGCGCGTTGGGCTGTTGAGGGCATTAGCGCCCGCCGCACCCGGAACCAAGGCCGGGTGCGTGCGTTGCGTGATCTGCGCAAGGAACGCAGTAGTCAGATCAGGCGGCAGGGGCAGGCGGCGATGGCGCTGTCTGCGGGCCCGAAATCTGGCAAAAAGGTCATTGATGCCAAAGGTATTTCTCATTCCTTTGGTGAAAAAGAGATCGTGCGCAAACTGGATCTCACTGTGCAACGCGGGGATCGCATTGCCTTTGTTGGCCCCAATGGTGTTGGCAAAACCACCTTGATCAAAATCCTGACCGGCGACATCGCTGCGGATGAGGGCACCGTTAAACTTGGGACAAATCTCATCCCGGCGATTTTTGATCAATCTCGCGCCCAGCTTGATGGCGATGTTTCGCTCTGGGATAGTCTGGCGGGGGACAAAGAAATTGGCGTGTCGGGCAAGGCTGATCAGGTTATGGTACGCGGCGAGCCGCGCCATGTTGTTGGCTACCTCAAGGATTTCTTGTTCGACGAGCGCCAAGTGCGCGCGCCGGTTCGGTCGCTGTCGGGTGGTGAAAAAGCCCGGTTGTTGCTCGCCAAGCTTATGGCGCGCGAATCCAACATTCTGGTGCTCGACGAACCGACAAATGATCTGGATGTTGAGACGCTGGATTTGTTGCAAGAGCTTTTGGATGATTACGACGGGACGGTTTTGTTGATCAGCCACGATCGCGATTTTCTGGATCGGGTCGCCACGACCACAGTCGCCATGGAAGGGCGCGGTCAGGCTGTGGTTTATGCCGGTGGCTGGAGCGACTATCAGGCCCAAAAGGCCGGAGCGGGTGATCTTAAAACACCTGAAAAAGCCGCCGAAAAAACCAAACCCAAAAAGGAAAGCAGCCAGCCAGCCTCGCAATCAAACAAGTCGCAGGGGCTGTCTTTTACCGAACGGCATCGTCTTGAGGCGCTGCCAGCGGAGATTGACCGGCTGACGGCTGAGATTGCCAAGCTCGAAGAGTTTATGGCCGATCCAGATTTGTTCCACAAAGAGCCGGTGAAGTTCCAGAAAGCGACCGAGGCCTTGGTTGAAAGGCAAGCGGCCTTGGCGGCTGGGGAAGAAGAGTGGATGGAGCTTGAGGAAAAGGCAGAACAGGAGCGATAACGCCTATGTTTTGCTGCCGTCTGAAAGGCCCAATACCCGTGCCAAGATCGGCATCGTGATGATGGTCATGATAATGCGGGCGACGTGATGCAGGCTGACCAAAGCCGGGCTCGCGGCAAGGCTGAGCGCGATGACGGCCATTTCTGCCAATCCGCCCGGTGCATAGCTCACAAAGAGCGGGATAAACCCGATGCCGGTCAGCGTGTTTAACAACGCTGCAAACAACACGGTCAAAGCAAGCATCGTCGCGACAGACACATGGCTCAGCCATAAGGCGTTTTTCAAGAGGTGACGATCGACTCCTTTGAACCGCAATCCCAAGCTGACACCAATCACCATTTGCGCAGCCGCCACGAGCCAAAACGGCAAATGAATGCTTGTTAGACCGCTGAGGTTTAGTGCCGCCGTGATCAGCAATGGCCCGGTCAACGGAGCGGCGGGCAGGCGAAGTTTGGTTGCGCCCCACATGCCAACCAAGGCGATGGTCAGGATCACAACGATGTCGGCAAGGGTGTTGGGTTGTCCAGCTTGATCAAGGCTTTGACCTGCTGCACTGCCAACCGGGTGGCCCATCCACAGGGATAATCCAAGCGGAACCCAAATGATCACGACAATCACCCGCAAGAACTGTTGAACCACCAAGATTTCGATTCTCGCGCCAGCCGCTTCGCCGAGCAAAACGCTCTCAATGAGCCCACCAGGAGCCGATGCAAAGAGCGCGGTCGCCCGGTCATATCTGCCAAGATATTGAAAAATTGCCATATTTACCGCAAATGCGCACAGGATGTAGACCAAAAGAAGGCCCAGCGTCAGCGGCAACTGAGATGCAAGAGACATGAGCTCAGGGGTGACTTGTGTCCCAACCATCACCCCAATCAGCCCGACAAAGACAGTTCGAACAGGTGTTGGAAAGGCGTAGTCCGTCAAAACGGGCGGCATTTTGACCAAGACGATAAGCCCCGAGCTGAGCAAGGCACCAATCATCCAAGGCATGGGCAATGATAGAAAAGATGCCACCAGCCCACCGAGGAAACCAAGGCCCAAAAGACCAAGCGTTATCGCTGCTGAGCGTGACGAAAAACCAGAAAAGAAAGCCATAGCTTGCCATACGCCCAGCCATCATCAAGAGCAATCGCAAGGGCGGTTTTTGACAGAACAATCCAACTACGCTTGGTGGAGGATGCCGATTGTGACGGCTAAACTTGTGTCGCGACCCGTGCCGCAGCAACCGCGAGATGGGCCGATGCCGCGACACCATCCACCAAGACGACGTCAGTTCTCGTTGATAACGTGCGGTGATGCATGGCCATGCCTGCGCAGCCTAGAATGATCGTTCGACAATTGGTGTCGTGTTTGGCGTCGCGAATGGCACCGGACAGGTGTTCCAGCATGTCTTCGCCCCCATCTTCGATGTCCAAAACGGCCAATCCGCTGGCCCGAACACAGGCGCAGGTGTCATTGAAGCCAGACGCGACAAGATTGGCCTTGATCACCGGCACGGCTTGGGCGACCGAGGTGACAATGCCGAACTGGCCGCCGATCAACGACGCTACAGTAAAGGCGGATTGGCCAATGCCCAGAACCGGGCAGGTTGCGATGGCGCGTGCTTGGGGCAGGGCGGTGTCATCAAAACAGGCGATAACAATGATGTCCGCGCCCATGGTTTGGGCTTTGTTGACAAGGTTTAATACGCCGGGAACAGCCTTCTCCCCGTCGGTTGGTCCTTCGATGGCAGCCGGGCCATCGGTGTTGGTCAATCCGGTGATTTTGGCCTGAGGCACGGCGGTCTTGGCGACGGCAACAACACTGTCAGTCATGGCCTGCGTCGCATTTGGATTGATATAAACAAGGTGCATCAGACGGCCTTTCCGGCGTCCGAGCCAGCGCGGGTCCGGCGTTTGCCCAGGACCCAAACGATCACCAAAAAGACGGCGATAATTGCCAAGGAAAACAGAGTGGTCAGCGTCCCCAGCGCATATATGACAGGGGTGGTGACATTGGTGGTCATGCCGAAAATCTCAAGCGGAAGCGTGTTGTAGCTGCCAGCGGTCAACAGTGTCCGCGCGAATTCGTCATAAGACAGTGTGAAGCCAAACAAGGCGACCCCAATGAGGGACGGCGCAATAATCGGAAGGATCACATGGCGGATGATCTGCCAGGGCGTTGCGCCCTGATCGCGGGCCGCTTCTTCGTAAGATTTATCGAACCGGTTGAAGACCGCGAAGATAATCAACAACCCAAAGGGCAAGGTCCATGTGAGTTGGCTTCCATATCCAGACGTGGCCCAATGCACATCGAACCCCAATTGGTTAAAGATCAGACCAACCCCCAGCGAGATCAAGATCGAGGGGATCACCAGTGAGGTAATGGCCAGATAAAACAACACGGTAGATCCCGCGAATTTCTTGCGAAACGCCAATCCGGCGCTGACAGAAACCACCACGGTTGTGACCATCACCATTAGCCCAAGAGCAAGAGAACGACGGAAAGACCCCCAAATATCTCCAACGGCCTGTTGTTCAAAGAGTTCCCTGAACCAATTCAGCGACACGCCGCGCATGGGAAAGGTCAATCCGCCGGATTCGCCCTGGAAGGACAAAATGCCGATGGTGAGTGTGGGGCCGTACAAGAACATCAAGAAGACGCAAAAGAATGCCGCGAGAAGGTAGAAGGATCTGGGCCGATTTTCCAAGTCAAAGCTCCTTGCGAATATTGACAAAGCGCAACAGCACGCCGATGACGATCAAAACTGTGAAGAGCAAGACAACAGCCGTCGCCGCAGCAGATGGGTATTGCAGCAATGAAATATCGTTTGAAATTAACCGCCCGACATTGGCTTTTTGGCTGCCAGACATAAAACGCACCGTAATGAAGTCGCCCATGACCAAGGTCACCACAAAGATGGTTCCAATCATGATCCCCGGTTTGGTCAGCGGAATAATCACGTGCCAAAGCGTCTGCAAAGCGGTCGCTCCGTTGTCATAGGCGGCCTCAATCAGAGATTTGTCGATCCGCATCATCGTGTTGAATATCGGCACGACCATGAACAATGTGTAGAGATGAACAAAGGCCAGAATGACGGCGAAATCCGAGTAGAGCAGCCATTCCAGCGGTTCATCAATGACGCCCCAAGAAATCAGCGCCTGATTGGCGATCCCGTTGCGGCCCAAAAAGGGAATCCATGAGATCATTCGAATAATATTCGAGGTTAGAAATGGAATGGTGCACAGCAAAAACAGAGCGGTTTGCATGGTCTGGGTGCGGACATGAAACGCCAGGAAATAGGCGACGGTGAAACCGATCGAAAGGGTAAAGACCCAGGTGATAAAGGCGTATTTGAAAGTGGCGAAAAACACTTTGTAGGTGACCGGCGAGCTAAACAAAAACTCATAGTTTTCAAACTGAAACGCCGGGTAGATCGAAAACTCGGTGGCCCCCCAAAAGCTGACGACGACGATCATGCAGATCGGTAGCACAAGAAAGGCGAAGAGCACCGCCATCAAGGGCGCGGCTTGTAAATAAGCGATGATGTCGCGAGATCGGCCCATGCTGTCTTTCTTTTCTTGCTTCATTTCTATGCTGGGGACAAAGGGGCGGGCCAATAGGACCGCCCCGACTTGGATTAAGCTGCGATGAACTCGTTCCACTTGCGAACCATGTATTGGTTCTCGTCCATGACCGAGTTCCAGCAGGCAACGGCACCCATGCGTTCCGTGAAGGACCCGCCATCGCGCACGTCTCCGGCCTTGGCCAGCTGATCACCAGTTGGCGACGTGATCACGTCGGTTGCCGGTTTGCCCTCGAACCAATAGCCCCATTCGTTGTCGGTCATGAATTCTTTGGATGTTTCAGGAACCGCTGAATAATAGCCCTGACGCATCAGGTAGCCGCCGACCCAACCAGACAAATACCAGTTGATGTATTCATAGGCCGCGTCCAGCTCCAATCCAGACAGGTTGGAGGACAGGCCAAGACCGCCGCCCCAAGACCGATACCCCTCTTTGAGAGGCTGATAAACACATGGAATACCGCGCGATTTTACTGCCGTGATGGCCGGTGACCACATGGATTGGATCACAACTTCGCCCGACGCCATCAAGTTGACGGATTCATCGAATGATTTCCAGAAGGCGCGGAACTGGCCGTTTTTCTTGGCCTCAGTAAAGATCGCAAAGGTCTTGTCGATTTCCTCCTTGGTCATGTTGCCTTTGTCGCCATACTGGATTTCACCCATGGCTTCGCAGACCATTGCCATATCCATGATCCCAATGGACGAAATATCGAGGATAGAGGCTTTGCCCTTGAATTCCGGGTTCAAAAGCTCAGTCCAGCTTTCAATTGGCCGGCCGATCAAATCGGGGCGAATGCCCAATGTGTCCGCGTTATAGATTGTCGGGATGAGTGTCATCCAACCGGATTCATTCTGGGCAAAGGTCTTACTGCCTGGGCCATCAACAAAACCGACTGTGTGCGGCGCTGTACCCTGGGCAATGACGCTATCTGGGGTCAACTTACCTGACCGAAAGGTGCCTGCGATCTTATCGTAATTGGCGATTTTCGAGGTGTCCATCGCCTGAAGGTTGCCGGTTGGCCAAACCTTCTTACAAATCCAGTATTCGATATCCGCGATGTCAAAGCTGCCCGGCTGAGTGGCTGCACGCTGTGTGACGCTATCACTGTCGAGCGCGGTCATTTCCAGAGTAAAGCCGAGGTCTTCTTTGACCTTGGTTGCCACGTCATTGAGATTGGACACACCGGTACCGAATTGGCGTAGGGTGATATCTTTGATTTCCTGAGCCCAGACCATCGGCGCGGCCAAACTAGAGGCGGCAACGGCGGCACCACCCTTCAAAACAGCACGACGGCTATAACGCATTTTCGACATTGATTTCATCCCTTTTAGGTTGGTTTGACTACGATTGGAGGCGGTGCAGCCGCCCCTCATCCCAAGCGAGGTTCACAACATCGCCGGGGTTTTTTGGTGATTGGAAAAAGACGGCCTCGGGCACATGGGCAAGTACCTCGTCACCGGTCTCAATGCGGGTCGTCAGGGCGACATGACTGCCTTGGTATTCAACCGTCGTGACAGTTGCGGCCAGCCCTTGATCCCCCAAAAGCACGTCATCCGCCCGTAATGCCACTTTGCGGCCCTCCAGCAAAATGACGTTATGGCCGCCCATAAAACGGGCTACAAATTCGGTCTTGGGTGCCGTCCAAACATCCCGCGCGCTTCCAGCCTGTTCGATAACCGCGTTATTCATGACCACCAGCTCATCCCCAAGTGCAAGCGCTTCGTCCTGGCCGTGGGTGACGTGCAAAAAGATGATGCCAAGTTCGCGTTGCAGTTTTTTCAGTTCGGCCCGCATTCGAATGCGTAAAAATGGGTCCAGAGCGGAGAGCGGCTCATCCAGCAAAAGCACTTTTGGCTGCGTGACCAAGGCGCGTGCCAGTGCGACCCGCTGTTGCTGACCGCCCGATAGCTGGGCGGGCAAGCGATCTGCAAAGCCGGTCATGTCGACCAATTCCAGCAACTCGTTTGCCTTTGCATCGCGGGCGGTTTTGTCTTCGCCCTTCATCCGTAAGGAAAACGCGACGTTGTCGCGTACTGAGAGGTGAGGGAACAGGGCGTAGTTTTGAAACATCATTGCCGTGCCGCGTTTGGCTGGCGGTAAGTAAGAAACGTCGGCTCCCGCCAAAACGATGGCCCCCTCTGTGACGCTTTCATGGCCGGCGATCATTCGAAGGGTCGATGACTTGCCGCAGCCCGACGGCCCCAACAGGCAGACATAGGTGCCGGCCGAAAAGTGGTAATTGATCTGATCCACAGCGAGCGTGTCGCCATATTTCTTTGTCAGATTCACCAGCTGAAGATCGTATCCGCTGTTCATATCCATCCCAACACGCGTCTGAGTTCGCCAAAGTTCGGTTAAAGCTCACGACGGTCCTGGGATCTAAGCCAGTTATTCTGGCGGTTCTCGGGCGGGAAAGTCAGCGTTTGCCGAATCTTTGTGCAAGTGCAGCAAGAATGTCTTCATTTCTGCGCACAAAATTGTACACAATCCTGAAAACAAAAATCTAGGGCCTCATTGGTTGCCTATTCCCCAAGCCGATTCCATTGTGTCTTTAAAGGATGGGACATGACTGAAGTGACCGCGACACCTCTCACGACGCAGCAATTATTTGCTCAGCTGGAACTGGCTATTCATGAGCATCGCCTGACCCCAGGGACAAAACTGGGCGAGGACGAAATTGGCGATATATATGGTGTGAGCCGGACAACCGTTCGTTCTGCATTGCAGGCGCTTTCGCTTCAGCGTTTGGTCGAGCATAAACGCAATCGCGGTGCCTATGTGGCGCAGCCCAGCCTCAGAGAAGCCCGAGAAGTTTTTGAGGCGCGGGCACTTTTGGAACCACGGACTGCGCATTCCGCCGCCGAACGAACCACCGCCGAAGACATCGCCAAGCTTCAGCTTCATATTGATGCCGAACACCAAGCCTTGGCCGCGGGAGATCATGGTCGGGCGCTCTATTTGTCTGGCCAGTTTCATATTGAGATCGCTCGAATTGCTGATCAGGATACGATCGAGGCCTTTATCAAACAGTTGATTTCCCGGTCATCGTTGATTGTTGCGCTCTATTGGCAGCGCCGCGCCGCAATGTGTGAAAGCCATGCGCATGATGCATTGTTATCGGCTCTGGCTGATCAGGATGGCCCACGCGCGGATGAGTTGATGCGCAATCATCTTCTTGATCTCGTGACCTCCTTGGACCTGCGCAACAAGACGTCAGCGCCTTTGTCTCTTAAGGATGCTTTGGTCAAATGAAGGGCGTTAGTTTTGGCAACGCTGAGCTGAGCGAGCTGAAAACCGCCCTTGTTTGGGCGGGGCAAGAAGGCTGGAACCCGGGTCAGGATGACGCCGAAGCGTTCTTTGCCACGGATCCAGATGGAGTCTTTGTCGCGCGCAAGAACGGTGAGATTATCGCGGCGATCAGTGTGGTCAATCACGATGACACCATGGCGTTTCTTGGCCTCTACCTGTGTAAGCCGGACTTTCGTGGCCAAGGTGTGGGTTATGCGCTTTGGCAGCATGGCTTGCGACATGCGGGCGGGCGCAGCATCGGTCTGGATGGAGTTGCAGAGCAGGAAACGAACTATGCCAAATCCGGGTTTGTTCGGGTCGGGGCAACCACGCGGTTTCAAGGCAATATATCCAAGGATGCGGCCGAGGGTGTTCGCTCCTACGACCCAGAGCGCGATTTCGCGTCACTTGCCGCTATGGATCGGCAGAGCATTGGATACGGGCGTTCCCGGTTTCTACAGGCTTGGCTGACAGAAGACGTTCAGACACGTAAAACCGTGGTTCAGATGCACAACGGAAAGATTGCGGGATTCGCAACGATCCGCCTGTGCCAAAACGGTGCCAAAATCGGGCCGGTTACTGCCCAAGATCCGCGCGCCGCACTCTCTCTCATGCGCGCTGCAGCCGCATCGCTTGATGTTTCCGAAGTGATGGTGGACCTGCCCAATTCAGCTGTGCCATTTCGCACATCTTTGGAGATGCTAGGATTCGTCAAAACCTTTGAAACCGCCCGAATGTATCGCGGCAGGCCCGCGCAAACGTCGGAAATTTGTATGGCGGTTGCGACGATGGAACTTGGCTGAAGTCTTGCGTCAATACGCGCGATATCGGATTTTCACGCCGGGGGATGCCACTGATACCAAAGACACTGATACCAACATTCGCTCGTGTCTTTACGTGGTAAGCTGCCGTTTTTCCGGCGTTCGCATATGCGGGGTAGGGGGAAATATTTTATATTTTCAAAGGCTTGATCGCTAGGGCTTTAGTCCCATACATCATCGGTTTACCTGCGACATGAATGCCCTTTGGGCATGTGTCTGTCTCAAACACTTGTTCCTGTTCTTCTTTGATCTTGATTGCCGGATTTGAAGACAGGAATCAAATCTGGCCAACATCAGGCGTATCGCAGAGTTACATTTGCAGAAAGTTGGAGCGGGTAACGAGAATCGAACTCGTAACTAAAGCTTGGGAAGCTGCCGTGATACCTTTTCACCATACCCGCTCGGGTGAAAACCTAGCTACGCGTCGTGGCAAAAAGGGTCAAGAGGCGAGGGCACCCAAAACTGTGATTTTGTGCAAATTTTGGATGCCGTTTCACCATTGAATTGAGAGTATGAGGCCGAGCCTTTACCCCCGCCGCCGTCGACGACGGCGCCCACCCCCAGCGTCTTCATCGCCGCCACCGGTGTTAAAACTGACCTGCGGCAACGCCACCAGTTTCGACAATTCCGGGAATGTATCGGTGGCATGTGGGATCGCACTTGCGGCCACGAAATGCTCTTGGAACCTCGGCTCAATCGCCGTCTCCACTTTGGTAATCTCGCGCACAAGCCGTTCAACGTCTCGCCGGGCAGCCATATTGCAAAGAGCAATGCGCGCGCCGGTTCCAGCGGCATTGCCCGCCGATTGAACCTTGTCCAACGGCACATCGGGGATCATGCCCAAGACCATGGCGTGCAAAGGAGAAATATGTGCGCCAAATGCCCCTGCGAGCTCGATGCGGTCAACTTTGTCAGCCTTGCGTTTGTCCATCAACAAGCGGGCCCCGGCATAAAGTGCGGATTTCGCCAATTGGATTTCGCGAATGTCTTGTTGAGTTACGGTGATGCGCGGGCCACCGTCGGCACTGCCGTCGTGGATCAAATAGACATGGGTGCGTCCTTCGGCTTCGCAGCGCGTCGTGCCAGTTTGCTCGGCTGATCCGATAAGGCCCGAGCTGTCAACAAGCCCGGCAATGCGCATTTCGGCGACGGCTTCGATAATGCCTGACCCGCAAATGCCGGTAACGCCCGTCTGTGCAGTTTGTTCCCAAAATCCGTCATCATCTGACCAAAGATCACAGCCAATGACCTTAAAACGCGGTGTTTTTGACACTGGGTCAATTCGAATGGCTTCGATTGCTCCGGGGGCGGCGCGCTGGCCGGAACTGATTTGCGCACCTTCAAAGGCCGGTCCAGTGGGTGACGAACATGCCAAGACATGGCTGGTGTCCCCCAATAGGATTTCGGCGTTGGTGCCCACATCGACGATCAACACCAAATCATCCGATTTGTTTGGTTCTTCGCTCAGTGCGACGGCGGCGGCGTCGGCACCGACATGGCCGGCAATACATGGCAGGATGTAAATCCTTGCGGCGGCGGGCAGGGCGCTCAGCCCCAATTCAGTGGCCGATAGATTGAGCGGTTCGGACGTGGCGAGCGCAAAGGGGGCTTGCCCCAACTGAACCGGATCAATGCCCAACAAAAGGTGGTGCATGACCGGGTTGCACACAAACACCGTTTCCAGAATGAGAGAGGGGTCGATCTCGGCCTCTTCGGCAATATCCGTGGTCAGGGTGTCGATGGCTTCGCGCACGGCGCGGGTCATTTCCACATCGCCGCCGGGATTCATCATCGCATAGGAAACCCGGCTCATGAGGTCTTCGCCAAAGCGGATTTGCGGGTTCATGATCCCGGAAGAGGTGATGACCTCGCCGGTTTCCAGATGTGTCAGATGCGCGGCAATGGTGGTCGATCCAAGATCAACCGCCAGTCCAAAATGCCCGGTTTCATGCAGCCCAGGCCATGCCGCAATCACCCGTGGTCGTGCGTTTTCCGCCAGCGTGTTCAACGCAACGGTCACCTGCCATTTCCCTTTGCGTAGAACGGTTTGCAGCTGGCTTAGAACCGAGAAATCGATGTCGATCTCTGTGATTTCCCATTGCTCCTTGAGCGCGCGTTCCAGGCGTTCCAGATCCCCTGTCGGTTCGTGCATATCTGGCTCATCGACTTCCACGAAATACAGTCGCGTTGCCGGATCCATCTCGATGACACGGGCGCTTGCGGCCTTGCGCACCACCTGTTTGTGCACTTGGCTTTCTGCTGGCACATCAATCACAATGTCGCCCTGAACCGTGGCCTGACAGCCCAAACGCCGCCCCTGTTTCAGCCCGCGTTTGTCGTCATAGCGCTGCTCAACTGAATTCCAGTCCGACAACGCGCCTTCGGCCACGTTCACACCGTGTTTGGGAAAGTCGCCGTAACTGGGTGTGATCTGACACTTAGAGCAGATCCCGCGCCCACCACAGACCGAGTCCAGATCGACACCAAGTTGACGCGCCGCCGTGAGAACGGGCGTACCAACCGCAAAACGGCCGCGTTTACCCGACGGGGTGAAAATCACGAGGGGGTCTTGGGTCATAACTTTGGTCTTTCTGTTTCGCGCGCGGTCTTGAGGTATTGTCTGAGTGGCAAAATAGCGGCGCATTCAGAAAGGGAAAGCAGATGCACGACCTTGATCTGTTCAAAGGCGTCATATGGCCTTGTTTCAGGGGGAAGTCTTTGGTTGCAAAGCTCAGGACCTCAGCATCAAGCCACCATATCAGTGCGAAAACATCAGGCGATAGACATTGTTGAGATAGGATTGATCTTGAATGTCAAAGGTGGTTTCACCGATTTTTTCAAACCCATTTTTGAGGTAAAAGCCGATTGCCGGGCTGTTTTCGGCATTTGTGGTCAACCAGATGTCCTTAACCTGCAGGCTTTTGGCGTGCTTTATCGCTGCATTCAGCAGCGCTTGGCCTATTGCGCGGCCATGATGGCGCGGCTGGACGTAAAGCGAGCTGATTTCCACAGATCCACAGCCGGAAACCGGAGCTGTCCGATTGCGAGAGATTCGCACATACCCGTCAATCCCAACGGTGTTTTGCGACACTATGATGGTTTCATCGGGCTCTGCCAATACTCGGTTGAAATGTGATGGCGTAAAGGTCTCAAGCGCGTAGTCCGCGAAAAATGCGGAGACACCTTCGCGCAGATATGTGTTTAGCCAAACCTCAATTGACAGTGCTGCGAGGGGCGCGGCATCGGTGCCTTGCGCGGCACGAAGGGTCATGTGTCATCATCCAGCCAGCGCAGAATTTCGCCCCGGTTACCGTCGAGATCGGGGGCGGGGCCCCGCGTGCTTGGGTCTGGGTTGTCGGTCATCTTGATGGGGTTACCGGCCGCCGTATAGGCCGCACGCCCGTTTTTATCGAGCACATCAACGACCATGTTTCGGGCTTTGATTTGCGGGTCTTTCAAGACCTCAGAGACGTTTTGTATTGGTCCCGTCGGAATTCCTGCGGCGGTCAGTTTTGCAATCCAGCCGGCGCGGGTATCGCCCAGCGTGATCGCTTCGATCAGGCGTTTTAACAGGCGCGCGTTTTCGCAACGTGCTGGATTGGTGGAAAATCGCGGATCATCTGACAGCGGCAATTCCAACGCCACACAGAGTTTTTCAAACAGCCGATCATTGCCCGCCGCAATGACAAACAAGCCGTCGCTGGCGTGGAAGGTTTCAAAAGGCGTGATCGACGGATGCCGCGCACCGGAAGGGCCGGGGGCTTCGCCGTTGACCGCGGTCATCGCCACAGCATGTTCTAGCAAGGCCAATTGGCTGTCGAGCATCGACACGTCGATCTTGCGGCCTTTTCCCAACCGATCGCGGTCCAAAAGCGCGGCTAAAATGCCTTGGGCCAAAAACATGCCCGCCACAATATCTCCAATGGATGCGCCAACGCGCACCGGGTCGCGGTCTTTTTCTCCGGTGATAGACATCACGCCGCCACGCGCTTGGACCACCATGTCATACGCGGGGCGTTTGGCGTCAGGTCCGGTATGACCAAAGCCGCTGACGGCCCCATATACCAGTCGCGGAAAAGCTTCGTGCAGGGTATCCCAGCCATAGCCCAACCGCTCCATCACACCGGGGCGATAGTTTTCGACCAAAACATCCGCGCGCGACACCAATTGTTCAAAAATCACCCGGTCGTCGGGATCTTTGAGGTTCAAAGAAATGGATTTTTTGCCGTGATTGATCGTGGCAAAATAGGCAGATTTCCCGTCTTTGAACGGTGGAAAAGCGCGGGTGTCATCACCCGTTCCGGGCTGTTCAACCTTGATAACGTCCGCCCCGAGATCCGCGAGGGTCATCGTGCAATAGGGGCCTGCGAGAACATGAGTCAGGTCCAAGATTATGTACCCGGAAAGAGGGGCTGTCATCGCGCGTCTCCGTGCCGTGATGTTGTGCATTGCATGCGCCTGTTGCCAATTTGGTGCAACCTCCAATTGCCGGACAAGCAAAACCTCGCCAAAAACTGCGGCCCAATACCGGGTCACAAAACTGGATGGTTCCGGTTGTGGACCAGCCCATGGTCGCGCAACGCTTTTATGACATCCACATGACATTCCCACCCTTTGATCCGCTTTCCCCCTTTCCCCCGGATCAATCCCATGCAATAGGGACGTGCCATCCGATATCTGCCCAAGGAGTACCCCCCATGGAGATTCGCGAGGCCCTGACCTTCGACGATGTTCTGCTTGTTCCCAATGCATCCAGCGTGCTGCCCAGCACGGCTGATACGCGCACACAAGTGACCCAATCCATTGCGATGAATATCCCATTGCTCAGCTCTGCGATGGACACGGTGACCGAGGCGCGCATGGCGATTACCATGGCGCAGGCGGGCGGGATTGGGGTGATCCACAAGAACCTGAATGCCGAAGAACAGTCCCGAGAAGTGCGCCGGGTCAAACGGTTTGAATCAGGCATTGTTTATAACCCAGTGACGCTCACCATCGATCAAACGCTGGCCGAGGCCAAGGCGCTTGTTGAGCGCTACAATTTCACCGGCTTCCCGGTGGTGGACAAAGATGGCCGGGTGATGGGGATCCTTACAAACCGCGACATGCGATTTGCTCAAAGCGATGACGTGCCGGTCCATGCGATGATGACATCCGACAATCTGGCGATGTTGCAAGAGCCTGCAGATCTTGAAGAAGCCAAAAGCCTGATGCGCGCCCGACGGATCGAAAAATTGTTGGTGCATGATGGCACTGGAAAACTGACCGGGCTGTTGACACTCAAAGACACTGAAATGGCGGTTTTGAACCCAACGGCTTGCAAAGACGATCTTGGTCGTTTGCGGGTGGCTGCGGCTTCGTCGGTCGGTGATAGTGGTTTCGCCCGGTCCGAGATGTTGATTGATGCGGGTGTCGACATTTTGGTCGTCGACACGGCGCATGGTCATTCCGAAGGCGTGCTTGAGGCGGTGAAACGTATCAAGGCTGAATATGACGTTCAGGTGATTGCGGGCAACGTGGCAACTGGCGCTGCAACCAAAGCTCTTATTGACGCTGGTGCGGATGCGGTCAAAGTGGGCATTGGCCCCGGTTCAATCTGCACCACCCGGATGGTTGCGGGCGTGGGCGTCCCCCAGCTGACGGCGATTGATGATTGTGCGACCGCAGCCGGTGACGTGCCGGTGATCGCGGATGGCGGCATCAAGTTTTCCGGCGATTTCGCCAAGGCCATCGCAGCTGGCGCGTCTTGTGCCATGGTTGGCAGCATGATCGCTGGAACCGACGAAAGCCCCGGCGAAGTGATCTTGTATCAAGGCCGGAGTTTTAAGGCCTATCGCGGGATGGGTTCCTTGGGTGCCATGGCGCGTGGTTCTGCTGATCGCTATTTCCAAAAGGATGCAGCCAGCGACAAACTGGTGCCCGAAGGTATCGAAGGTCAGGTGCCCTACAAAGGCCCGGCCGGGACTGTGATCCACCAACTGGTTGGCGGTCTACGGGCTGCGATGGGGTATACAGGGTGTGCGACGGTTGCGTCGATGCGCAAGGATTGCAGCTTTGTCAAAATCACGGGTGCTGGCTTAAAAGAAAGCCATGTGCATGATGTGCAAATCACCCGCGAAAGCCCAAATTATCGGATAGGTTGATCCTCCGTATTCATTTTTAAACGCCGTAAGCCCGACCGCTTGCGGCGTTTTTTATTGTCTTGATCAATGTCTTGGCTCAATGGCTTGACGCAAAAGGTCGCCGCCTTTCAGACCCGACTTTGGCGTTGGCAAAAATGTTCGGAATCTGGTGCGAAAGTTTGCGCAGGCAGGGGATGGACAACACGATTGGGGGCCGCGTTTACGTTCTTGCTCCGTTCCGCGCCACATGGTCTAAGAGGACAAAAGGAGAGGCAGTTGCGCAGATTCTACGAATTCTTTGCAGGCGGAGGAATGGCGCGCGCCGGGCTTGGCACAGGGTGGGAATGTCTGCTTGCCAATGACTTTGATGCAAAGAAAGGGGCATCTTACGCACGAAACTGGGGCGACGATCATCTTATTGTGGATGATATTCGCAACCTCGCGCCCGACGACATGCCTGAAACCCCCGATTTGGTCTGGGGGAGTTTTCCATGCCAGGATCTGTCTCTGGCGGGGATGGGCGGCGGCCTCAAGGGGGCACGTTCTGGTACGTTTTGGCCTTTTGTGCATCATATTCGGTCTTTGAGGGACGAAAACCGTGCGCCAAGCGTCATCGCTTTGGAAAACGTGCTTGGCACTTTGACCTCTCACAAAGGTAAGGATTTCACCGCCATTTGCCGCGCGTTGCGCGATCTGGGCTATCGCTTTGGTGCAGTGGTCCTAGATGCCGCGCTATTTGTCCCGCAATCGCGCCCGCGCCTGATAATCGTGGCCATGCGAACCGATTTGCCTTTGCCCGCAGGCGTTGCCGGGCAGGGGGCGAAATCGCCCTGGCATACCAAAGCGCTCTGCAATGCGTACGAGTCTTTGCCAAAAGCGCTTCAGAAACACTGGCTCTGGTGGGATATGCCAACACCACCTGAGAGGGTTTTACGATTTGCCGATCTGGTTGAGGACAAGCCGAAATCGACCAAATGGCACAGCAAAACCGAAACGCGCGCTCTGCTTTCCATGATGTCCGAAGTCAATTTGGCCAAGGTTGAAACCGCCAAGGCCTCAGGTGTGCGCATGGTCGGCACGATTTACAAACGGACCCGCATTGAACACGGGATTAAGGTGCAGCGCGCCGAAGTGCGGTTTGACGAAATCGCCGGATGTTTGCGCACGCCCGCGGGTGGCTCATCGCGGCAACTGATCATGGTTGTTGAGAATGACAGCATTCGCTCGCGTTTGATTTCTACCCGTGAAACGGCGCGGTTGATGGGGTTGCCAGAGGATTATCAACTGCCTGAGCGCTATAACGAAGCCTATCATCTTACCGGTGATGGCGTTGCAGTGCCGGTGGTGCGGCACTTGTCTGAGCATCTGTTTGAACGCCTGATCCCGGCAAAACAAAGCGCGTCCGTATGAGCGAAATCCCATGCGAGAAAAACGCGCAATTGCGTCAAAAAATCGTTGAGTTTGCCGAGGTTCTGAAACGCGAGGCGCATCTGCTTGGTGATCACGGATTGGAAGAACAAGACTTTTACCAATCGGGTCTTTTCCGCGGAGCAATTGAGCGAATTCGCGGCCAGTATTCGGCCTCGATGAAAGAGAAACGCGGGTTTGTCGCGCAGGTTCTTGATCATATGCGCTTTGGCGGTTTCATCAAGGATTGGGCCAGTGCCGGGGAAGCCAACCGCCATGATTATGCGGTGACCTTGAACAATGATCGGGTCGCGATCATTGAGCTTAAGGGCTGTTTGGATGGTAACAACACCAACATTTTTGAACGCCCCCCTCATGCGGACGAATTTGTCATTTGGTCGGTATGTTCAAATCCCGGTGCCGACCCGCGCCACAATGTCTGGTCAGGCATTCACACCCGGCTGAGTGCCGAGATGATTGATCGCAACCAGCGGATTGATGGATTGGTTGTCTGGGATTGGATCTGTGGAACGGCGGCGCGCCCCTGTCCCAAATTGACATTGACACCCGAGCGCTTGACAGAGGTGGGCAAATATCGGTTACCGCCGCCTTGTTTTTATTTGTTTCCGGCGACTGTGCCGAGCCCGCGCAATAACCCACGGCCTCGGATCAATGACATTGATGATGTGGGTATCTTGCAGGCCATGCAGACCTGTTTTGGCGGTGACACCAAGGAACTGCATCAGGTTGAAATCGAGGTGGCCCATCAAGGCGCTGACACGGTGCGCACCACCCGTATTCTGCAGGCAGGGCAGGTTCAGAAATCCTCTGACCCGACTCCGATCCGCCGATCCTAACCGGGCGACGCATCAGCCGGTCTCATCCCGGAACTTCACTTTTTTAGGTGCTATGTGACCACACAGGTTTGGGCCTTAAACTGGGGCATCTGTATTGGGTCTGAACAGCTCACTTTCGATCTGCACTCCTGTGACTGTGGGCTGTTGTGAGCGCTTTGGGCTTGCCCCTGCCGCTCTGGCTCGCTTATGGCGAGGGAAACCAAAGCATGAGGCCCCCATGACCCCAGCCGCCCGCCTGCAAGCCGCAGCCGAAATCATTGACCGTATTTCGTCAGGTGTTCCAGCCGAAAAAGCCCTCACCAATTGGGCGCGCAATTCGCGGTTTGCCGGAAGCAAAGACCGCAGGGCCGTGCGCGACCATGTGTTTGACTGTCTGCGAAAATGGCGCAGCACCGCTGCCTTGGGGGGCGGCGAAACGGGGCGCGCGCGGATTCTGGGGCTGTTGCGTGACACAAAGGGGGATCTGGAAACGGCATTTACCGGGCATGGGCATGGGCCTGCTCCTTTGACGGACGAAGAAATGTTGGCTGGCGATACCCCGACGGGGCCCGATGCCTGGGATCTTCCTGATTGGATTGCTGCTCTTTTTGAAGAAGGGCTTGGTGATCAGGCCGAAGCCACGGCCTTGGCGTTGCGTCATCGCGCGCCGGTGTTTTTGCGGATCAACACTTTGAAGGCCAATGTGACCTCGGCCCAAGCCTCTCTGACGGAGGAGGGCATAGAAACCCTTGCTCATGGCTTGTCACCCACTGCATTGCTGGTCGTCGAAGGTGCCCGCAAGATTGCCCAATCAAAGCCCTACCTTGAGGGTCTCGTTGAGTTACAAGATGCTGCGTCGCAGGCGGTTATTGACATGTTGCCCTTGGAAACAGGCATGCGGGTGCTGGACTATTGCGCCGGTGGCGGCGGCAAGACACTGGCTATGGCCGCCAAAGTGAACGGAACAATTGTCGCGCATGATGCGGATACACGGCGGATGAAAGATTTGCCCTCCCGCGCCGAACGCGCCGGAGCATCTGTTAAAACGGTGGCGCAGCCAGAGGGGCATTTCGATCTTGTTCTATGTGATGTGCCTTGTTCTGGGTCGGGGGCATGGCGGCGATCCCCGGAAGGCAAGTGGCGCTTAACGCAGGATGACTTGAAGGCATTGCTGACCGTCCAAGCCGAGATTCTTGAAACAACCAAAGAGCGTGTGACACCCAACGGCGTATTGGCCTATGCCACGTGTTCCGTCCTTCCCGATGAGAATTCAAAACAGGTATCTCAGTTTCTCAACCGCAATCCAAACTGGCGTTTACAGGAGCAAAAACAGTTTTTGCCAGACGATGGCGGGGACGGTTTTTTTGTGGCAACGTTCAAAAAGAGTTGAGTTTTCAAATAGCACTACCTAGGGTTGTTTTGAGTGAGGGTTAACCGGTAATTAACGACGAGAGGGTGATATCCTTCTAAAAGAATCGGCAAGATAGGGGCTGAAATTTGGCTATGACAGCTCAAAATGACGTGCAACGACCTTGGATCATGACACCACGCGGCGGCAGTTTCCTGATGGCTTTTTTGGCAGTGTGTTGTGTGTGCAGTGTGTTCTTCATGGCGCTTCCCCCCTATTTTGATGCTGGCTTATTGGCCGGTGCTGGTGCACTTGGAGCCATGGCTTTGGGCTGGTTTTGCTATGATTTACTCAAACAAGCGCGGTCAAAGCGTCAGGCGGTCATGTTGATCGAGTTGGTCGAAGAAGAGCCGGTTTTTTGCTTTGTCTGTGATCTGGAAGGCAATCTCGTCCACGCCAATTTCGCCGCCCGAGACCGTTTCACAACCGATATCGGTACGTCCTTGGCCGAGGTTTTGCGCGATGTTTTCGCAAGTTCCGAAGGGGTTGTGTATCGCTTGTATCACAAGGTGCAAGCCAATGGGTCCGCGACCGAAGATATCACCAGCCACTCCGAGGGTTTCCGCATTCACGTGCGCAGCGTGCCGCCTGGTATGGTGTTATGGCGCCTTGAACCGGATGCGGCCCACGGAAGCACACCCGCGCATGGGGATTCTCCTGTCATGACTTTGGGGCGCAACGGTGCGGTGCTCTTTATGAACGCGGCCGCGCGTGAGTTGATGGGACATCGCGCAAAGCGCTTGGACGACGTCTTTGAGGATCTGCCGTTACGACCGGGCGGTGTTCACGAACTCTCCACGGATTCGGGAACCAAACGGGTTTTGGTCCACAGTGCCGAAACCGGCGCGGGGCGCATGGAACTCACCATGTCCCCCATTGCCGAAGAGGAAGAGCGCCAAGACACTGCCGGTAGCTTTGACAGCCTCCCTGTGCCTTTGATCAAAGTGGCACCGGATGGGAAAATGCTCCGTGCCAATCCCGAAGCACGTCGGATGCTTGATCTCGGGCAAGGTGACCCCGGCAATTTGACCGAGCACATGGAAGGGTTAGGGCGTGCCTTGACCGATTGGTTGCATGAAGCTGCGTCGGGCAGGGGGTTGCACCGATCTGAATTCCTGCGCCTAACGCGGGCTGACCAAGAGGTATTTGTGCAAGTCACACTGAACCGCGTCGTCGAAAACGGAGAACCGGTTCTGGTCGCGGTTTTGAACGACGCAACAGAGCTCAAGACGCTCGAAGCGCAGTTCGTTCAGAGCCAGAAAATGCAAGCCATTGGTCAATTGGCTGGCGGTGTTGCCCATGATTTCAACAACTTGCTAACTGCAATTTCGGGGCATTGTGATTTGCTGCTGTTGCGTCATGATCAAGGTGATCCAGATTACGGCGATTTGGTGCAGATCAACCAGAACGCCAATCGTGCTGCGGCTTTGGTTGGTCAGCTCTTGGCCTTTTCGCGCAAGCAAACCATGCAGCCAGAAGTCTTGGATTTGCGCGATACGATGTCGGACCTTGCCCATTTGTTGAACCGATTGGTGGGCGAAAAGGTACAGCTGAGCCTCCATCATGATCCGGTTTTACCCGCTGTTCGAGGGGATCGCCGGCAGCTGGAACAGGTAATGATGAATCTCGTGGTGAATGCGCGTGATGCTATGGTGGATGGCGGTGAAATCGCGATCGAAACGGAGCGTCGGGTGCTGCGCGAACCGCTGAAACGTGACCGAGCCGTTGTGCCTCCGGGGACATATGTGTCGGTGCGGGTGAGCGACGTTGGAGCGGGTATTCCACAAGACAAGCTGCAAAAGGTCTTTGAACCGTTTTTCACCACCAAGCGGACCGGCGAAGGTACGGGGTTGGGGCTCTCCACCGTTTACGGGATCGTCAAACAAACAGGCGGCTACATCTTTGTCGACAGCGTTGTCGGGCAGGGAACCTGTTTCACGCTGCTCTTTCCCGCCCATGAAGCGAGCGCCGAAGCCACCCCGAAACCCAAGAAAGAAGAGGCGAAAAAGCTCCCTCAAAAAGGATCGGGCGTGGTCCTTTTGGTCGAAGACGAGGCCCCAGTGCGCGCCTTCGCCGCCCGTGCCTTGCGTTTACGTGGATATACGGTGATCGAGGCCGAAACGGCCGAAGAGGCGCTGAAGCTTCTGGAAGATGACACTTTGGCGGTCGACGTGTTTGTGACAGATGTGGTCATGCCGGGTATGGATGGGCCAAGTTGGGTGCGGATTGCGCTGGTGGATCGTCCAGACACGCGGGTCGTTTTTGTCTCCGGCTATGCCGAAGACGCATTTGGCGAAGGCAGTCAGGAAATCCCGAATTCGGTCTTCCTCCCCAAACCGTTTTCATTGTCAGAGCTGACCGAAACGGTTCACGACCAGTTCCACTAAGCGTCTAGAGCGCCTTGTTCCACACGTCAAAATCGTCTGAGTATTTGCGGCGCAGCTTGGCCTCGGTCTCAGCGGACAGCTCCAGATCACGTTGCGGCGATACATTGGTTCTGGGTAGTTCCAGGGCAACGCCAAGCCGATCTTCGAGAAACCCAATCAAACCTGCTTGGTTTTCATATTTATACAAATGGGTGACGGCGGTTCCGTTTGGCTGCGCCTCGATAAACTTGGCTTGGCTGCCGACATTGGCAAAGGCGGGCCGATCGCCACGGCAATAGGCCTGCACAAACTCATCAAAGCTAATGTCCTTTGTGGACGTCGGTCGCCCTACAAGGAAGGGCCGCTGCCTGTACCTGTACCACGATCCAAGCCAACTGATTGGTTCACGGACCACCGCAAGCAAATCCATATGTTCCTCGCCCATCTTTTTATACATGGGCCGAAAGAATCGATTATAGCGATAAACCGGCGCGTGTTTGAGCTCGGGCGGATCGGTCACAATCATAGAGGCCATCGGGCCAAGAGCCTTTGCATAAGCCGACGTCCCGGTTTTGGGCACCGCCAAAAACACCAATTTTTGCTTCCAGAACACCAACATCGATAGTCACCCTTGATTTGCTAACCTTCCTTTAACCATCCTGTACCACGGTTAGGAAGGAAAGATTTTACTTGTAATGTTCTCTTTTTGATCTCATTAAGATTAAGAACAACACGAGAACAAAACAGCCAATTGCCGCGCATCGCGGCCTATGGGATAAGGGTTGAAACTGATGGCAACGGCAGATCTCCTCACAATGAATAAGAAAAACGCGGATAAGCAAAAAGCGCTCGATAGCGCACTGGCCCAAATCGAACGTCAGTTCGGCAAAGGGTCGATCATGAAACTGGGCGGCGAAAACGCCATCCAAGAAATCGAAGCGACATCGACCGGGTCGCTTGGGCTTGATATCGCTCTTGGTATTGGTGGCCTGCCCAAGGGGCGGATCGTTGAAATTTACGGTCCCGAAAGCTCAGGGAAAACCACCTTGACGCTGCATTGTATCGCAGAAGAGCAGAAAAAGGGTGGGGTTTGCGCCTTTGTGGATGCTGAGCACGCGCTTGACCCACAATATGCAAGAAAGCTGGGTGTTGATCTGGATGAGCTGCTGATTTCGCAGCCTGACACCGGTGAGCAATCACTTGAGATTGTCGACACATTGGTACGTTCCGGGGCCGTCAACATGGTTGTTGTCGATTCGGTTGCGGCTTTGACGCCGAAATCTGAGCTCGAAGGCGATATGGGGGACAGCAGCGTTGGCGTCCAAGCCCGCCTTATGAGCCAGGCGATGCGCAAACTGACCGGTTCGATCAGCCGATCCAATTGTATGGTGATTTTCATCAACCAAATTCGGATGAAAATCGGGGTTATGTTCGGGTCTCCCGAAACCACAACTGGCGGCAATGCGCTGAAATTCTATAGCTCTGTTCGTCTGGATATTCGTCGTGTTGGGGCGATTAAGGATCGTGACGAGGTGGTTGGTAACCAAACCCGCGTTAAGGTTGTGAAGAATAAAGTCGCGCCACCTTTCAAACAGGTGGAATTTGACATCATGTACGGGGAAGGCATCTCTAAGATGGGCGAACTCCTTGACCTTGGCGCTAAAGCCGGTGTGATCGAAAAATCTGGTGCCTGGTATTCTTACGGGGATGAGCGGATCGGTCAGGGACGTGAAAACGCCAAGAACTATTTGCGTGAAAACTCTCGGATTTCATATGAAATCGAAGACAAGATTCGCGCGGCTCATGGTCTTGATTTTGACATGCCAGCGGAAGATTCCGACCTCGTCGAAGATTGATATGGTTTTAAGGGCACCGTTTCAGGTGTCCTTTTTTCTTGCCTTGGCATTTTACCTGACTTAAGTCAGGCAAAATGACGCAAGATGATATTTCCCGCTTTCGCCGCCTCAGCCGCGCTGTCACCACCCAATCGGGCGCATTGGATACATCCTTTTTGGGACTAGGTAGACCACTTGGGTCAGCCCGAGTTCTCAACGCAATAGGGCATGGCAAGAGCGATGTTGCCGAACTCCGGGATTACCTTGGACTCGATTCAGGGTTGATGAGCCGACTGTTGCGTGGATTGGAAACCGAAGGCCTTATTGAAACCAAATCCGCGGCCAAGGATGCCCGTCGTCGGGTCGCGATTTTGACGACAGACGGGGAACAGGCGTTTGAACGCTATGAAGCTCTGTCCAACCGCGCAGCAGAAGACGTTCTGTTGAGGTATTCCAATCCAACGGCGCTTTTGGAAGCCATGGATTTGGTGGCCACGGTTTTGGGCCGTGATCAGATCAATATCATCGTAGCAGATCCCGAGGATGCGCGGATTCAAACCTGTGTTCAGGCCTATTGTGATGAATTGAGTGGTATCTTGGGGGTGGTGTTTGATCGCCAAACATCGGGAGACCCAGAGGCCGAGAGCCTTCGCTCCCCCAAGGGCATCTTTTTGTTGGCCCTGTCAGATGGTTTGCCAATAGGGTGTTGCGGCCTAAAGGGGCAAGGAGGGGGATTGGGGGAAGTCAAAAGGCTTTGGGTTTCGCCAGCGGCACGGGGGCTTGGCCTTTCGAAAACCTTGATGACCAAGATCGAAGACCACGCGCGCCGCTTGGGGATGTCGCGTTTACAGCTTGATACCAACGGGCGTCTCACTGCGGCGCTGGCCTTGTATCGCAATGACGGATGGCACGAGATCGAGCGGTACAATGACAATCCCTACGCCGAACATTTTTTCGAAAAGAGCTTGAGCGCCGCAACAGACGGGTCTTGAGCCGCCTTGCCCCATGGACAGTGCCCGGGCAGGCGGGTACATCTTCGTGAAAATACCTATCTGTGGGACGCAATATCATGGCGACGCTGAACGACATCCGGTCGACCTTTTTGAACTATTTCGCAAAACAGGGGCATGAGATCGTTGATTCCAGCCCGCTGGTGCCGCGCAATGACCCGACGTTGATGTTCGTCAACTCGGGCATGGTTCAGTTTAAGAACCTGTTCACAGGGGTTGAAACCCGTGACTACCAACGCGCCACCACCGCCCAGAAATGTGTGCGGGCGGGCGGCAAGCACAATGACCTTGATAACGTCGGCTATACCGCGCGCCACCACACGTTTTTCGAGATGCTCGGCAACTTTTCCTTTGGGGATTACTTCAAGGAAGAGGCCATTCCATTCGCTTGGGAGCTGATCACCAAAGAATACGGCATCCCCAAGGACAAGCTCTATACCACCGTTTATCACACCGATGACGAAGCCTTTGAAATTTGGAAAAAGATGGGTGTGCCCGAGGATCGGATCATTCGCATCGCAACCTCGGACAACTTTTGGCAGATGGGGCCAACCGGCCCTTGCGGTCCTTGTACTGAGATTTTCTATGATCACGGCGATCATATTTGGGGCGGCCCTCCCGGCTCACCCGAGGAAGATGGTGACCGGTTTATCGAAATCTGGAACGTCGTTTTCATGCAGAACGAACAGTTCGAAGATGGCTCGATGAAGGCGCTCGACATGCAGTCGATCGATACTGGCATGGGGCTGGAACGGATCGGCGCGCTGTTGCAGGGCAGCCATGATAACTATGACACCGATCTGTTCAAAACGCTGATCGAGGCCTCGGCCAATGCCACGTCGGTTGATCCGTATGGCGACAAAAACGTCCATCACCGGGTGATCGCTGATCACCTGCGCTCGACCTCGTTCTTGATTGCTGATGGTGTGATGCCGTCCAATGATGGCCGTGGTTATGTACTGCGCCGCATTATGCGCCGCGCCATGCGTCACGCGCATCTGCTTGGGGCCAAAGATCCGGTGATGCACCAGTTGGTTCCGGCTCTGGTTGGGCAAATGGGGCAGGCTTATCCTGAATTGGGTCAGGCACAGTCCATGATTGAAGAGACATTGTTGCTTGAGGAAACCCGCTTCAAACAGACCTTGGACCGGGGCCTGAAACTTCTCGATGACGAACTCGACGGGCTGGACGAGGGCGCGCAACTGTCCGGTGCTGCTGCGTTCAAACTGTACGATACGTATGGCTTCCCTTTGGATCTCACCCAAGACGCCCTGCGTGAAAAGGGCCGCGAAGTTGATACCGATGGGTTCGATGCCGCAATGGAAGAGCAAAAAGCCAAGGCGCGCGCGGCGTGGTCTGGCTCGGGTGACGCTGCTGACAATGCGGTTTGGTTTGACGTGCTTGATGGGGCCGAGGCCACTGATTTCTTGGGCTATGACACCGAAAAAGCCGAAGGTCAGGTTTTGGCCTTGGTGGCTGATGGTAAACTGGTCGACACATTGGCCGACGGGGCCGAGGGCTGGGTTGTAACCAACCAGACGCCATTTTACGCCGAGAGCGGTGGTCAGGTTGGCGATGAAGGCGTGATCCGCCGTCTTGAAAACCGCGATGACGCGGCGACGGTGACCGATACCCGCAAATTTGCGGATGGCAAAATCATCGCGCACAAGGTGAGCGTCTCCAAAGGCACCTTTGCAAAAGGGGAAGCGGTGGAACTTGAGGTTGATCATGTCCGTCGTGGTACGATCCGTGCCAATCACTCCGCCACGCACCTGCTTCACGAAGCCCTGCGCAATGCGCTTGGTGATCATGTGGCGCAGCGTGGGTCGCTAAACGCGCCCGATCGCCTGCGGTTTGATTTCAGCCACGGCAAAGCCCTGAGCGCTGATGAGCTTTCTCAGGTTGAGGCCGAGGTGAACGCGTATATCCGTCAAAATACGGCGGTCAGCACCCGGATTATGACGCCCGATGATGCCCGTGCCATTGGCGCGCAGGCGTTGTTTGGCGAAAAATACGGCGACGAGGTGCGTGTTGTGTCGATGGGCCAACTGGTCGGATCGGGCAAAGGCAGCGATGGGGCGACCTATTCCTTGGAACTCTGCGGCGGGACGCATGTACGTCAAACCGGTGACATCGGGGCCTTTGTCTCTCTGGGTGATAGTGCATCATCTGCTGGCGTGCGCCGGATCGAAGCACTGACGGGGCAGGCGGCGATGGACCATCTTGCTGAGCAATCGGCGGCATTGAGCACCGTTGCAGGCGAGCTCAAATCCCCAGTGGCCGAGGTTCCTGCGCGTGTCAAAGCGCTGATGGACGAACGCAAAGCATTAACCAATGAGGTCGCTCAGCTTCGGCGGGAACTTGCCATGGCCGGTGGTGCCGGTCAGGGCGGGGCTGCTGAGCCGCAGGATGTCAATGGGGTGCCCTTTGTTGCGCAGGTTCTTACCGGTGTGTCGGGCAAAGATTTGCCTGCGCTGATTGATGAGCACAAAACTCGGATTGGATCAGGCGCTGTTTTGTTGATTGCAGATGCGGGTGGCAAGGCGGCTGTGGCCGCTGGCGTGACCCAAGACATGACCGGCAAGGTCTCGGCTGTTGATCTCGTCAAGGCTGCTGTTGTTGAGCTTGGCGGCAAGGGCGGCGGCGGTCGTCCTGATATGGCGCAGGGCGGTGCCAAGGATGTCGCAAATGCAGATGCCGCCATCACCGCGGCACAAGCCGCTATCAAAGGATAAGATATGCCCGCACTCTGGATCGCACACGTCACCGTCACAGACACCGAAGCCTATGGCAAATATGCCGAACTTGCCGGGCCAGCAATCGCGGCACATGGCGGTTCGTTTATTGCCCGTGGTGGCCGCTATGTTCAGCTCGAAGGCAAGGAACGTCCCCGCAATGTGGTGGCGAAATTTCCAAGCGTTGAGGCCGCCGAAGAATGCTATCATTCGGACGCTTACCAAGAGGCGCTCAGCCATGCGCGCGGTGCCTCAGAGCGAGAGCTTTTGGTGGTCGAAATTACCGACTGAACCCGGCTGAACTGATCAGGTTTGTCGCCAAAAAAATCTCAAAAATTGCGTGCAGGCGGCGGGTTTTTCCGCCGTCTGTTTTCGTCTTGCTCGGCCAGATATTGCTGGTAGCCAATGGTACCCGTCACCATATGGCACTCTTCCGCTGAAGGAGAGTGCTAGGTGGCAGGCTCTTGCCTAGGCCGAATCCGGTGCTTTTTGGCCCAGTGATTCGCCGAAAATGAAGGTTAATTGTTTCCATTCAAGCGACGAATTTTTCGTTGTCAGGAATTGTTTCCGAATTGGAAAATTTTATCAGCCTTCGAGCTGTGGATAAAACCGGTTGATTATGGCTTCGTAGGCACAGATTCCCGAAAAAGTTGCCCAAATATGCGGGAATGTTGGGAATTAGCCAGGCAAGTAAGGAATTCCTGTCGCGCCTTCGTCGGCAACTTGGCTAGACTTTCCTTACCTTTAATTTTTTCTTGGGAGAAAGACTATGAAAAAGGTTCTTGCAGTCGCAATTTTGGCGGCATCTACTCTGGCGGCACCTGCCTTTGCTTGGGAAGGCAAAGTCGTAGCGTGCTATGATAAAATCTGGGTACCGGCAAAATACAGCACGTCGAAAACTCTGATTATGGCGGCTCACACTGAGTGGGAATACCGCAATGGCCAGATGGTCAAGATCCATTACCCGGCTGTTTACAAAGAGAGCAAGCACATGAAAGCTGCGGGTCACTATGTGGCGCGCAAGGCTCCTTGCCACTAAGATAAGGGTCAACTGATCCAAAGAAGAGGCGCGGGGACTGCCACCCCGCGCCTTTTTTTGTTCCGCGCCATTTTTCCGGCGATTTTCTACCGCGCCGGTACAGAAGCTGTGCACCGTGCAATAAAAAGCCCCGGAAAATTCCGGGGCTTTTGAGGTCTTGAAAGGTGTTTAGTCTCTCTTGGACATCCGCTTGCGCTCATGTGGGTCAAGGTAGCGCTTGCGCAGTCGAACTGCGTTCGGCGTCACTTCAACCAGCTCATCATCGTTGATATAGGCGATGGCTTCTTCGAGGCTCAGAGTGATCGGAGTTGTGAGGCGCACGGCTTCGTCCGTACCCGAGGCACGCACGTTGGTTAGCTTTTTGCCTTTCAAAGGGTTCACTTCGAGGTCGTTTTCGCGGCTGTGCTCACCAATGATCATGCCCTGATACACCTTGGCTTGGGCACCAATCATCATCTTGCCGCGATCTTCGAGGTTCCACAGCGCATAGGCAACCGCATCACCATTTTCCATTGAGATCAAAACACCGGCGCGACGCCCAGGGATTGAGCCTTTATGCTCGGTCCAACCATGGAAAACACGGTTCAAAACACCTGTGCCGCGCGTGTCGGTCAGGAATTCGCCGTGATAGCCGATCAAGCCGCGTGAAGGCACATGGGCCACGATGCGGGTTTTGCCGGCTCCGGCTGGCTTCATCTCAACCAATTCACCTTTGCGGGTGCTGGTCAGTTTTTCGATCACGACGCCGGAATAATCGTCATCCACGTCGATTGTGGCCTCTTCGACGGGTTCCATACGCTTGCCGTCTTCTTCACGCATGATCACCTGTGGGCGCGAAATCGACAGCTCAAACCCTTCGCGGCGCATGTTTTCGATCAAAACACCCATCTGCAATTCGCCACGACCGGAAACTTCAAAGGCTTCACCACCGGGTGTGTCGGCGATTTTGATCGCAACGTTGGTTTCGGCCTCTTTCATCAGACGGTCACGGATGACGCGCGACTGAACCTTCTTGCCATCGCGGCCAGCCAAGGGGCTGTCGTTGATGCCAAAGGTCACGGTGATGGTGGGCGGGTCAATGGGCTGCGCTTCGAGCGGCTCGTCGACGGCCAATGCACAGAGCGTATCGGCAACCGTTGCTTTGGTCATACCGGCAAGCGAAACGATGTCGCCTGCTTCGGCCTCTTCGATGTCTTGCATCTGCAAACCACGGAACGCCTGAATTTTCGTCACGCGGAACTGTTCGATTTTCTGGCCAATGCGCGACAAGGCCTGCAAGGTTGCTCCTACCTTGATCGATCCAGATTCAACACGGCCGGTCAGGACACGGCCAACAAAGGCGTCGGCACCAAGTGTGGTAGCCAACATGCGGAAATCGTCGTCGCGATGTTTGATCTGCTTGGGTGCAGGCACGTGGTTGACGATCAGGTTAAACAGCGCATCAAGATTTTCGCGCGGGCCGTCCAATTCTGGATCGCACCAGCCATTGCGACCGGAGGCATAGAGATGCGGGAAGTCGAGCTGATCTTCGTCCGCATCAAGGCTTGAGAAGAGGTCAAAGCATTCGTCCAACGCGCGGTCGGGCTCACCATCTGGTTTGTCGACTTTGTTCAGCACAACGATGGGACGCAGGCCAAGTGCAAGCGCCTTGGAGGTCACAAACTTGGTCTGTGGCATCGGGCCTTCGGCCGCATCGACCAGAAGCACAACACCGTCAACCATCGACAGGATCCGCTCAACCTCGCCGCCAAAATCGGCGTGGCCGGGAGTGTCAACGATGTTGATCCGGGTGTTTTTCCATTCAACCGATGTCGGCTTGGCGAAAATGGTGATGCCACGCTCGCGTTCGAGATCGTTGCTGTCCATGGCGCGTTCCGCCACGGCCTGGTTGGCACGGAATGCGCCCGATTGTTTCAGAAGCTCGTCAACCAGTGTCGTTTTGCCGTGGTCAACGTGCGCGATGATCGCAATATTGCGCATGTCCATGATAGGAAGCCTTGTTCAGGAGAGTTGCGCAGCCCGTAACGGGCCTTGGCGCAAAAGGCCAGAGGCTTTGATGAGATGTGGTGAAAATGCGCCTTTTTCGGCGGGCTGTGGCGCAGATTAGTGGGTTGCGGTGCTTGAAAACAGGTTAATGACCAAGATGCCGGCCAAGATCAGGGCCATGCCAAGGATCGCCGGCAGATCCAGTTTTTGACCAAACACCGCAAATCCTATGGCCGCGATAAAGACAATGCCAAGTCCTGACCAGATCGCATAGGCGATGCCGACCGGAAAGGTTCTGAGCGCTACAGACAGCAAATAGAATGCTGCGGCATAGCCGATTACGGTGATCAGCGCGGGCAGGGGTTTGGTAAACTGCTGGCTGGCCTGCAGCGCGGTTGTGCCAATGGTTTCAGCCAGTATTGCCAGTGCGAGGATCAAATAGGGCATTGTGGTCTCCTTGACGCAATGACGGTCTTCTTGGCGGTGATAATGGAATGGCGGGGTTGCGCCCCGGCATACACATCCCGCCATACACATCATACACATAATGACGTTTGCATGGGTTTTGACCACAGGGTACGGCCACAGTTTAGTGTAGATGTTAGCCCAAATGGATTTTGAACCGATCCCTGAGTTTGGCATCCAACTCTGGGTCAAACCGAGCCGCCGAAGGTTGGCTCAGAATCGCCTCTTTTCGGGCAACCGCATTTTTCAGCAGGTTTGGTTTGGCTTTTTCTTCCCATTCCTTTGGTGAAGAACGATCCCCAAGTGCCGGATAGACATGGTCTTTTTGCATGCGGCCAAGGGTTTCATCCGTTCCGAGGTAATGCCCAGGACCAGAGAGGCAAACCTGGCGCATTTGGTCTAGGGCGAGGGTCTCGTCATCCACTTCTATGCCGCGCACACAGCGCTGAGCCTGTCCAATCAGGTCATCTCCGAGGATCAGGCTTTCATGGCAAAACCCAAGCAAGGATGCATGCATACCAGCGGCTTCGTAAACCATGTTCAGGCCCGACAACCCCGCCATCACAGCCGAACACATCTGTTCCCAACCCGCTTGCATATCGGGCAGTTTGCTGTCGGATGCCCCCGCAGCAGCGCCGCCGGGAAGGCCGTAAAAGGCATGCATCTGCGCACATCCTGCGGATAGCAATGCTTGTTCACCGCTGCCCACCGACATCGCGCCAGTCCGTAGATCGAGCCCAAAAGGCCATGTGCCAAAAATCGCCGGGTGCCCGGGTTTCACGGCGTTGACATACACCAACCCGGCCAAACACTCGGCTACGGTTTGTGCGATGGCTCCGGCAATCGTAGATGGTGCCGTTGCGCCGGCCATACAGGCGGCAAGCAGCAAAACCGGTACGCCACCACGAATACAAGCCTCCATCGCTTGGCAGCTCTCGGTGGCAAATTTCAACGGGGGGACCACAAAGCAATTGGTGTTCGAGACAAAGGGCCTTTCGCGGAATTTGTCTTCTCCTCCGGCAATCATATACAGCATCTCAAGCCCATCTGCGACATGAGACGGGTCTGAAAACGATGTGCCGATATGTTTGGTTGTCCCTGAGGTGCAAGCGTAGATGGTATTGAGGTCCATCTGCAAATTATCGGTGATGTCGCGCGCGACCATGGGGCGTTGAACAAAGTGGATATTGTCCAAAGTGTTCGCGATACGCGCAGCATCGTGCAGGTCCTGGAGCTTACTGTCGCGATAATTTGACCCGTCAAGGTCGATCATGTGAACCGCTGCGCCTGCTGTGCCATAGTGGACTTTTGAGCCACTTAGATCAAGATCAAGCCGGCCATCCCGACTGTGCAAAGTCAAGCTTTTACAAGCCTTTGCGAGCGTATCTTCAACAAGAGCGCGCGGAAATCTTAGGCGACCATCCTCGCCCAATATGGCCCCGGCCTTGACCATAATGTCGATCCCGGTGTGTGGGGCATCCGCAAGACCGATTTGCTCCAAAGCGTTTAGCGCGGTGTTGTGAATGCGTTGCATGTCCTTGTCTGACAGGGGGCGGTATTGCCCCCCTGACATTCCGGGACGGATTGGGCGCATGTCTTCGGATAAGGCAGAGGCTCGGGCGGCGACGCGGGCCGCACGTCCTCCGGACCGTCCGCTGGCGCGACGGGGCATAGATGTCATTGGCTTTTCCTGATAGTGGCGGTTTTGGGTACAGCGACTGGCCTATTCAGGACGACCGCGTGCTGCCCGCCCACGCCGTGCGCCGATCACCATTTCAATGCGCAAGACGCGAGGGCGTTTCATATCCATACCTCCATGATTGGCGCTGAAACCGTACTCGTCTCGGTCAAAAACGACATCGTCAGTGTTTTTTAGCGACGAGCGCGGGCTTTTGGCGACCTTGGTCGACAAGGACCTTGGGACGAAATCCGGGGCGCGACAAATAGCATGGCGGTGACCGAAACCATTGTGGGGGCCACAATGTTGTATGTTTGTATGCGTCGTTTGGCTTGCGATCCATCGAACAAGTCGCAAACGGCCCATCGGTGCGAACCGGTCTCCTTTTGGTTGTGCCAAGGCAAAGCTGGCACGGCTGTCTACTGAGCGTTCCAAATCTTGGGCGAGAGCCTGTCCGAAATGGTCTCTTGAAGATGCTCAGATTACGCGGCGTAAAGGGCGACTCTCTTCCAGATTGACGTTCCAAACGGGCGGTTTGTCGGGGCATATGCCCAATTTTTCAGCGGAAATTTTCAAAATTTTACGGTCTTCATCACGTTTGTGAATGGCTGCAAAAACGAAATTTCATTCGATTTAACAATATCCTAAACTTTTAGCTCCTGCGTCACTATCCCGATGAGATCGGGTTTTGACGACAAACTGTCGTCAAGCTGGATTTACAGAATGGGATCAAGTGGCTACCGTCCACTTCTATGCTGAATGCAATACCGAATCTCTGGGCTAGGCCAAACCCCATGACGGACCACTCGGACGTCAAGGGATCGGTGTTGGGCGCAGCATGGGACAATGGCAGAACAACTGCCCTAGCGGCACCCGCAATAGGCCAAACAAAAGGGTGCTATGTTTTTTACCAACTGGAGAGAACCAAATGAAATCCACTATGCTGACAATTGCAGCCGCAGCGACACTCGCCGCTGGTGCTGCTGCCGCTGGCACACTTGACGACGTCAAGGCCGCAGGCAAATTGAAGTGTGGCGTGAGCCAAGGCCTGCCTGGCTTCTCAAACCCTGACGATTCCGGCAAATGGACTGGCTTGGATGTCGACATGTGCCGCGCCGTTGCCGCTGCCGTTCTGGGCGACGCAGAAGCCGTAGAATATGTTTCGCTGTCCGCGAAAGACCGTTTCACAGCGCTGTCTTCGGGTGAAATCGACATTCTGTCGCGCAACACCACTTGGACAATCACACGTGACACGGATCTGGGGATTTCCTTCGCGGGTGTGAACTATTACGACGGTCAGGGCATGATGGTTCCGGCGTCTTTGGGCGTGTCAAGCGCGACTGAGCTGGATGGCGCAACAATCTGCACCAACACCGGTACCACAACCGAGCTGAACATCACCGACTACTTCAAACAGCACGGCATGACTTTTGAACTGGTTGCTCTGGAAAACTCCAACGAAGTTGTTGCCGCTTATGGCGCAGGTCGTTGTGACGTCTTCACCACCGACCGTTCCGGTCTGGCGGCTGAGCGCCTGAAGCTGGCCGATCCTGACGCACACGTTGTTCTGCCTGAAACAATCTCCAAAGAGCCGCTTGGCCCATCGACACGTGCCGGTGACGAGCAGTGGAACAAAATTGTTCGCTGGACTCTGAACGCGCTGATCGAAGCCGAAGAGTATGGCATCACAGCTGCCAACACCGATGAAATGATGAGCTCGGACAACCCATCGGTCAAACGTATCTTGGGCGCTGGCGACAATGATTACGGTGCTGCTCTTGGTCTGGACAAAGACTGGGCCGCAAAAGCAATCAAAGCTGTTGGCAACTATGGCGAAAGCTATGAGCGCAACGTTGGTGTAAACACCCCGCTGAAACTGGACCGTGGCGTTAACTCGCTCTGGAATGCCGGCGGCTTCCTCTATGCTGCGCCGATCCGCTAAGCAGACCTGACTACCGCATAATCATAATAATGCGGGAAAGGGGCGAAGTTAACGCTTCGCCCCTTTTTCCATAGCGGGGAGACCTCCATGACTACGACCAACGACGTCGACCAAGAACCCGAACGCACGGGTTTGGCGGCACTTGTCTATGACAGCAAGGCAAGGTCGCTTTTCTTCCAAGGTGTGCTAGCGGTTCTCATTCTGTTCATGATTTACATGGCAGTACAGAACGCCGGGCAGAACCTTGCAGATCAGGGCAAAGAATTCGGTTTCGACTTTTTCGACCGCCCATCTGATGTTCAAATTCTAACAACCTTTGGCACCTGGCTGATTGGCTATGTTCCGGGCGAAAGCACCATCTTGGATGTGCTGAAACTGTCGGTTGCCAACACTCTTATTCTGGCTGTGGTTGGCATTTTCTTTGCCACCATTCTTGGTTTCCTGATGGGCATAATGCGCCTGTCGAGCAACTTTGTTATCAGAAGTTTCGCGACGATCTATATTGAGCTGATGCGCAATATCCCGTTGCTATTGCAGATTTTCTTCTGGAACGCGGCGCTTCGGCTTGTCGCACCGGGGCCACGCGACTCCGGGACCTTCGTACCAGGGATTTTGCAGTTCAACACCAAGGGCATATATGGCCCATTCCCGGTCACTCATGACGGTTTTTACCTGACAATGATGGCGGTTATCATCGCGATCGGCGGCGTGATCGCATATGGGAAATACGCCAAAAAGATACAGGAAAATACCGGCAAGCAAAGCCCGGTCTTACTCGTGTCTCTTGGTCTTTTAATCGGCCTGCCCACCTTGGTTTTCCTGATCACGGGGCGTCCTCTGACCATCGAATGGCCGAATTTCGTTACCGAAGGTCCGGTTCTGCGTCGTGGTTTTGAACGGGGCGTTGGGTCATACATTGCGCCTGAATTCATGGCGCTGTTCCTCGCTTTGACCACCTATACGGCCGCCTTTATTGGTGAAATCGTACGGGCTGGTATTCAGGCGGTTCCCAAAGGGCAATCTGAGGCTGCGGAAGCCTTGGGGCTTTCGGGTGGTTTGACGATGCGCAAGGTCATCTTGCCGCAAGCGTTCCGGGTGATCATCCCGCCGCTGACCTCGCAATATCTGAACCTGACCAAAAACTCGTCTCTGGCCGCCGCGATTGGCTATCCAGAATTGGTTGCCGTTTTTGCTGGGACCATCCTCAACCAGGTCGGTCGTGCCATTGAAATCGTTGCGGTTGTGATCATCGTTTATCTGACGATCTCGCTGCTGACATCCTTCTTCATGAACTGGTTTAACAACCGCGTTAAACTGGTTGAGCGGTAAGGGAGAGAAAAGATGACAGATAAAAACATCGCATATCTCCGCATATCCGAGGCCCCAACATTGCCGCCCCCCGCGAGCGAAGTTGGGATCCAAGGTTGGCTGTCGAAAAACATCTTTTCTTCGATGGCGGACTATTCCTCGCCATCCAAGGCAATCAACTCGGTCCTGATGACCATCCTGACGTTGGGATCGGTGTATGTCCTGTATTGGATGATCAGCGGCATGTTGGATTTCTCGCTGTTCTCAGCGACTTTCAGCGACCCGGAAGGGCAAAAGCGCGAAGCTTGCGTCGTCAATACCGGCGCGTGTTGGCCCTATGTTCAGGCCAAATGGTATCAGTTCATGTATGGGTTCTACCCCAAGGAAGAAGTCTGGCGTGTTAACGTTTCGATGTTCCTTCTTGCGGTGGGTATTGCCTGGCTGGTCTTCCCAATGCCGCGTCGCGGTTTGGTGGCGACATTGATGCTCACAGCGTTTCCTGTTGTGTCCTTCGTGTTGCTCAACGGGATGCCTATCGAACATGACGGCGATTTGAGCCATGTGTTCTCTGGTGTTTGGTTTCCCTTGATCGTGGCAGGTGTCACTGGTGCGGGTTGGTGGCTGGCGCGTGATGGCAAAATGGGTGAAGTGGCGGCGGCTATGTCTCCGATCATGCTCATGGTTGCGGCGTTGTTTGGCTTGTTTGCCTTCTTGCCCTTGATCACGGCTGGTCTGGACATTGCGCTTGGCACCGAGGTGGTTGAAACCAACCTTTGGGGCGGTTTGACGATCACATTGGTTGTGGCCATTGCTGGTATCGTTGCCTCGCTTCCTTTGGGGATGTTATTGGCCTTGGGACGTCAGTCCAACGCCCCGATCCTCAAATACAGTTCGGTGATCTTTATTGAGGTTGTCCGTGGCATCCCGTTGATTTCGGTCTTGTTCTTTGCGTCGGCCATGTTGCCGTATTTCTTGGAACCGGGTGTTGATTTCAATAAGCTGCTGCGCGCCATGATTGGTGTGATGCTGTTCTCGTCTGCCTATATGGCAGAGGTGATCCGTGGCGGTCTGCAAGCCATGCCAAAAGGACAGTACGAAGGCGGCATGTCGCTGGGTCTGTCTTACTGGCAGCAGATGCAACTGATCATCATGCCCCAGGCTTTGACCACGGTTATTCCGGGCATTGTGAACACGTTTATCGGTCTGTTCAAAGATACCACGCTGGTTCTGATCATCTCGATCTTTGACCTGCTGGGTATGATGAACGCGACTCTGACTGACCCAACCTGGGCGACCCCAACCACGGCCTATACTGGCTATCTTGTTATCGCGTTGATCTACTGGGTCTTCTGTTTCGGGATGTCACGTTACTCGGTCTATATGGAAAACAAACTCCACCGCGGACACCGGTGAGGGAGGGACTAAAAATGTCTGATACGACACAACAAAACCCCGCACGCGCAGCCATGACCGTCTCGGATGAGGTGGCCATTGAAATCAACGATATGAACAAGTGGTATGGTTCGTTTCACGTTCTGCGTGACATCGACCTGACCGTATATCAGGGGGAGCGGATTGTTATCTGTGGCCCGTCTGGGTCGGGGAAATCTACGCTCATTCGCTGTATCAATGCGCTTGAGGAACATCAGGCTGGTTCGATTACGGTTGACGGAACCAAGCTTACCTCGGACCTCAAAAACATCGACAAGATCCGCTCAGAAGTTGGCATGTGCTTTCAGCACTTCAACCTGTTCCCGCATCTGACCATTCTTGAGAATTGTACGCTGGCCCCGATCTGGGTTCGCAAGACTCCCAAGAAAGAGGCAATTGAGACGGCGATGCATTACCTTGAAAAGGTGAAAATCCCGGATCAAGCCAACAAGTATCCTGGTCAGCTTTCAGGTGGTCAGCAACAGCGTGTGGCGATTGCACGGTCATTGTGCATGAAGCCTCGGATCATGTTGTTTGACGAACCAACCTCGGCGCTTGACCCGGAGATGATCAAGGAAGTTCTCGATACGATGATCGAGCTGGCCGAAGAAGGCATGACCATGCTGTGCGTCACCCACGAGATGGGCTTTGCCCGCCAGGTCGCGAACCGTGTGATCTTTATGGCCGACGGTCAGATCGTTGAACAGAACGAACCAGAAGAGTTCTTTGGCAATCCACAGTCGGAGCGCACCCAGCAGTTCCTGAGCCAGATTTTGGGTCACTAACACACCGACCGGTTTTCAACGGCTGGACAGTGCTTTTAAGCGGGCAGGGTGCAAGCCTTGCCCGCTTTGCTGTGGATGGCCTGTCAGAGCCTGCCCACTTGGTTCATTCCATTTGCAAACACTGCAATACTCGCCCTAAGCTTTGGACAAGATTTGCACACAGGTTATTTAGGAACGAAAAATGTGTTGGAGTGGTGAAGCCTCAATCGGGCTGGCAGCGGTTGGTATGGCTGCGACCAGTTTTGCGATCTATAAGAAAGAAAGCCCGCTCTTATGGTCGCCTTTACTCTACTTCTCACTTATGGAGCTTCTCCAAGGGTATACGTATTCTGTCATTGACCAATGCGGTTTGCCAGAAAACCAGATTGCGACCTTCCTCGGCTATTTGCACATCTGTTTCCAACCGTTTTTCGGGCTTTTGATCGCGCTGTATTTCATACCCGAAACCGTGCGCCGGGCGGTGCTTCCCTATGGTTTGGTGCTGTGTTCCGTCTCCGCTATCGTGATGTTGATCCAAGTCTTTCCATTTGAATGGGCCGGGGCCTGCATGCCGGGATCTATCCTATGTGGCCCCCAAATGTGTTCGGTCACTGGCAGTTGGCATATTGCATGGCATGTGCCGATCAATGACATCGGCGATGGTATTCTCGCTTTGACAGGCGGCCCGGAACTATTTGGGGGGCTGCTCCGCATAGATTTTCCGACCTACCCATTGGCGATGTTCCTTTTTCCACTGCTCTTTGGATCATGGCGTTTTGTGCTGTATCATGTGATGCTTGGGCCGTTTTTGGCCCGGATGACCACGTCAGATTTGAATGAAATGCCAGCGGTTTGGTGCCTCTTGTCGATTGGGTTCTTGTTGCTCGTTGTCAAAACCCCTCTTCGGCAGGTGCTCCACGTGCGCTATTGGCCGCTTTGGGCATTGATACCGGGTTTGGATAGCCGGGGGCAAAGGACCGTTGGGTCAGACAAAATGCCCGATGCCGAGGCGACGTCTAAATAGGGACGTTGCATTTGGAGACAATCGCCGACGGCTTTTTTGCCCCTTGCTTGAGAAATCTGAGTTTTTGGTGATCCATCTGTTCAGGTCACCCGTACTGGGTATATGGTCAATCAAGCGATACTACTCGAGCCTGCTGTCTCAAACCCTACAGCCGGGACGCAATACAAGGGCATGCCTGTGTCGGAAAAACAAGACGCGATGTCTGACCTGACCGTTTGGCTCCTTGCTGTACGCGATCATCGTGATCGCGTGGCCTTTGGGAAGATGTTCGATTTTCTCGGACCGCGTCTCAAGGGTTTTGTGATGCGCAATGGGACGGGGTCGGCGCAGGCTGAAGAGATTGTTCAAGACGTTATGTTGACGGTCTGGCGAAAGGCAGCAATGTTTGATCCGCACAAGGCCCAAGCGTCTGCATGGATCTATCAGATCGCGCGGAACCGGCATATCGACATCGTTCGAAAAGAAAACCGCCCGGTGCCTGATGAACTTGGGGAAGACCCTGGGATGGAACCAGATGCGGCCCAAATTCTAGCCCTTGAACAAGAAGCGACCCACCTAAAGCAAGCGTTGCGCCAGCTACAACCGGATCAACGCGATATGATTGAAAAAGCCTATATGGGCGATCTCACTCACCAAGAAATCAGCAGTCAAACCGGCCTTCCGCTCGGAACCGTTAAATCCCGCATCCGTCTTGGTCTTGGACGATTGCGAAAAGAATTGAGAGGGTTGCGCTGATGCCTGCCATCACACACCACATCCCTGACGCCATGATCGCGGCCTATGCATCTGGCAATCTGCCTCATCCTTTTGCCTTGGTTGTCGCCAGCCACCTGTCACTCTGCAAAGACTGCCGTGCAGCGCTTGGCGCTCATCAGGCCGTTGGCGGAGCCTTGCTTGAAAACACTGACGGGGTAGACGTGTCCGCTGGTTTGAAAGCTTCCATTATGGATTTGCTGGATGCCCCTGCGGCACCGCAGCCAGTTTTTGAACCCAAGGGCATTTACCCCGGTGCGATCATGGAAGAACTAAAGGGC
Source organism: Pelagimonas sp. (assembly GCF_050633425.1). Taxonomy (GTDB): domain Bacteria; phylum Pseudomonadota; class Alphaproteobacteria; order Rhodobacterales; family Rhodobacteraceae; genus Pelagimonas. Next base: position 108,671 of record NZ_JBOEGM010000016.1, read on the forward strand.
AAGCCGCTGCGGTGGAAAACCCTTGGCATGGGGGTCAAGCAAAGCATTTTGTCCGAAAGCGATGCTGGCTCTGCAAGGTTGCTGTACATCCCCGCAGGACAGGCAGTCCCCGATCACACCCATAATGGTTTGGAACTCACCTTGGTGCTTCAGGGAAGTTTCAGCGATGAGACCGGCCGTTTTGGTGTCGGTGACGTTGAGATTGGGGATCAGGATCTGGAACACACGCCTGTGGCGGATGCGGGGGACGCATGCATTTGTCTTGCGGCAACGGATGCGCCATTGCGCTTTAACGCGCTTGTGCCGCGTCTGTTACAGCCGTTTTTCCGAATTTAAGGAACGTCTAGTCATCAACGAATATGGGGCTGCATTTCGGTGCGGACTTTTCATTTTATTCCGCTTTTACAGACTCTTAATGACGTTTTCGTGATGTCGAAATCCACACCATCCCCGCCTTCGTATCCCTAATACCTACACCAAATGGGACGGGCGACATGCCCAGATAAATGGAGACGATATCATGAATGCAACTTTCAAAACGGTCCTAACGGCCCTTGCGATTACCTCCGCCGCCAGCACCGCGCACGCCAACACAATCGTGGAAATTGCCGCCGCTGACGACCGGTTTTCCACCCTTGTAGCTGCCGTTGGAGCGGCAGGTCTTGCGGATGCCTTGTCTGGTCCGGGTCCATTCACCGTTTACGCCCCGATTAATGACGCGTTTGCTGCCTTGCCTGAGGGAACCGTTGAAACATTGCTTAAGCCTGAGAATAAGGGGCAGTTGAGCGATGTTCTTTTGTATCATGTCGACGATCGAAAACTGTCGGCTGATATGATCCCCGCGGGCTCAACCTATTTCAAGCCAATGCTGACGACTGAGCGCCTATGCATTACCTCTGGTGCAGATGGGGTTAAGATCGCGGATGGGACCGGCGCCATGGCCAATGTCGTCATTGCCGATATTCAGGCCGATAACGGTGTTATCCATGTGATCGACAAGGTGCTATTGCCCGGAAATCGCCCCGCCTGTCACTAAAGTAATCCTCCCTCGGCCTCTCAGAAATATGAGAGGCCGAGGGGCAAGAACACTCACTTACCGCGGTAGACCACTACGTCAGGTAGAAGATGCAACGCTTTGATAACCCATGAGAAGGGGCGCGGAAAATCGGTTCTAAAACGGGTCGATTGCATTGCCTTTAACACATGATCAGCGGCTTTTTCGGCCTCCATCAGCTGCGGCATCGAAAAGCTGTTTTTCTGGGTGAGCCGGGTTTTGATAAAGCCTGGGTTTACGATCCGAACCGTGACACCGCTGTCTTTGAGATCAAAACGCATGGTTTCGGCCAAATTGATCAGCGCCGCTTTGCTAGCCCCATACCCAATGGCCGCTGGCAGGCCACGATAGCCCGCCAAAGATCCGATCAAGGTGATGTCGCCCCGACCTGATTTTACAAAGGTTGGCACCACATGCCCAAGCACCCGAAGGGCACCGTTGAAATTCACCTCAACCATTCGAAGGGCTGCGTTGCTGTCCCAAGCCTGGGTGGGCATTGGGTCATAGGCCCCGGCATTATAGATGACACCGTCGATGGCGCCGATGTGCTCGGCGGCGCGTCTCACCGAATCCGCGTCGGTCACATCGGTTTCAACCACCCGAGCACGTTGCAATTCGCGTGCCAAATCCTGCAATCGCCTAACCGAGCGCGCCGATAAAATCACGTTGGCACCTTGGCGGTCCAACCCCTTTGCGATCTCTCGGCCAAGCCCTTCGCTTGCCCCAACCAACCAATAGGTTCTGCCTTGGAAACGGCTCATGTTCCGGTCCGTTTTGCCGGGGGCGTTGAAAAGCTGGTGCTGTCAGACACGAGTGGCTTTGGCGGCTTGGGTTTGCGCAAAAAAGGGGCCCGTTTTAACCACAGTTTTAGCGCCTGCCAATAAATCAACGCAACAACCCGAACAGCGCCAAGTGGGCGGCGCAGTGCGGCCCCCAAGAGTGACACTGTGCTGGCAGGTTCGCGCATGCCATTTAATGTTGCCAATACGCCCTGATCGCCGTTTTCATAAGAAATCCTGATATTGAACGCCTGTTTGGTCATTTCAAAGTTGAAGCGGTAGGTGCCAGCAACCGTTTGGAACGGCGACACATGCATCAGTTTGTCTGCGTCCAAGCTGTCTTGCCAAACGATGGGACGAAAACCCGGATGGGCACAAAAGTAACAATGCCTGTGCCCAAATGTATTGTTCACCTCGGCAATAAAAGCGCGCGGCGTGCCATCAATCACCGCGATCCAAAAGCTGACTGGATTGAAGTGAAACCACAAAAAGCTGGGCTGCGTTAAGAGATATAATTGCGCCTTCTCAACAGGAAATCCGCGCTGCTCGAGCTGATCGCGAAACCATGCGACACCGGTTCCCTTGCCACGTGGGCCGCCGTGGTGACGATCGTGGATCGAAAACAAATTGAACCGATTGCGCGACAAGAGTGGCGCAATACCAGAGGTCAAATCGGTCAGCACATAATCAACACCATAGCGAAAGGCGTTTTTTGTCTGGCCGCGTCGGGCATGAAATGTTTGAGCTTGGATATGTTCGATCATGTCAATGATACGGCTGCGTTGGGCGAACAGATCACCAGCCCGGGTCTAAATTTCAATAAAAATGTGATCTGCGTTCCACCCGGCCACGTATCCTCATCAAACAACGCAAAAAAACGAGGAACGCATGCTGGATCAAAGTCGTGGACCCCGCCGCAAGATTGCCATCGTCGGAGGCGGCATTTCCGGAATGTCCGCCGCGTATTACCTATCTCCAAATCACGATGTGACAGTGTTCGAATCCGCGCAGCGTCTGGGTGGGCATGCCCGTACAGTGATGGCTGGCAAGCGGGGTGATCAACCGGTGGATACGGGGTTTATTGTGTTCAACTACGCCACATACCCGTTTTTGACCCGGCTGTTTCGCGACCTGAATGTGCCCGCAATCAAGAGCGAGATGAGCTTTTGTGCAAGCATTGATGACGGGCGAATTGAATACGGTTTGAACAGTCTGCGCGCGATTTCCGCCCAGAAACGCAATTTGATACGGCCGCAGTTCTACAAAATGGTGGCCGATATCCTGCGGTTTGGAAAAGAAGCCGAGGCTGCTGCAACAGATGATGACATCACCATCGGTGAACTGGTCACCAAATTGGGGCTGGGCATGTGGTTTCGGGACAATTATCTGATGCCGATGTGTGCGGCGATCTGGTCAACCCCGACCGAAGACGTCAACGCCTTTCCGGCCAAATCCTTGATCCAGTTCTTTCGCAACCACGCCTTGCTTGCGGGGAGCGGTCAACACCAATGGTGGACTGTCAAAGGCGGCAGCATTGAATATGTCCGCAGATTGGAAGCTGCGCTTGTGGCCCGCGGGTGCTCTGTTCACATCAACTCCGCAATACAACGTGTTGATCGTACAGCATTTGGAGCAACGGTCCATGCCAAGGGGAGGGACGCGCAAGACTTTGATGACGTCGTCTTTGCCTGTCATTCAGATCAGGCGCTGAGCATCTTGGGCGATGGTGCAACACCGGCTGAAACCGCAGCCTTGAGTGCGATCCGCTATCAGCCAAACACAGCCGTTTTGCATTGTGATCAAAATCAAATGCCCAAGCGGCGCGGGTGTTGGTCCAGTTGGGCCTATCGCTCTCAAGAGGGTTGTGTTGGCATCACATATTGGATGAACCGGCTGCAAAACATCCCCGAAACGGATCCGCTTTTTGTCACGCTCAACCCGAGCCATCCCATCGCCACTGACAAGGTCTACGACCGAGTGGAATTCTCTCATCCGGTTTTTGACAAAGCGGCGTTACAGGCGCAACGAGAGATCCGCGATATGCAGGGGCTCAACAATACATGGTTTGCCGGGGCTTATAACCGCCACGGCTTTCATGAAGACGGCATTGCCAGTGCCATGCGAATTGTCCGCAAAATTGAAGAAACAACCGGTTACGCGACCAAAGGAACCCACCATGATGTTGACCAACAAAGCCCTGAAGTCGCAATTCTTGAAAACCTGCGAACACCTGCATGACGGTCAGCTGACACTACGAACCCCAGAAGGTGAACGGTATCAATTTGGAAATCGCGGGCCCGAAGCCGAAATGCGCATCAATGATTGGTCCGCTGTCTCTGCCATGGCCGCGCATGGTCAGGTCGGGCTCGGAGAGGCCTATGTCCAGGGGTTGTGGGATACGCCATCTGTCGAAGGGTTGATGTCGGTCGCGATGCTGAACCGCGACCGTTTGGGCGGATATGATCATGCCAACCGGTTCAATCGCGCCAAGTTTCGGCTCGTTGATACTGTTTTGAGGGCGAATACAAAACGGGGGTCGCGCAAGAATATTGGGGCCCATTACGATGTCGGGAATGAATTCTACCAGCTTTGGCTGGACGAAGGCATGACCTATTCCTCTGGCATTTTTGGAACAGATGGCAACGACCTTGCCCAAGCTCAGACCCGTAAAAATGCGCGCGTGTTATCCCGATTGGGACAGGGCGAACGGGTTTTGGAAATCGGCTGCGGTTGGGGGGGCTTTGCAGAGCATGCCAGCTCCGAGGGGCGTGCGGTCACGGGCGTTACAATTTCTCGGAACCAACATAGCTATGCCGATTGTCGTCTGGATGGCCGTGCAGACATCCAATTGCGCGACTATCGGGATGTCTCGGGCAAGTTTGACAACATTGTCTCAATCGAAATGATTGAGGCGGTCGGAGAACGCTATTGGCCGAGCTATTTCGCCGCCCTCAAAAGCAATTTGGCCGAAGGTGGACGGGTTGTGTTGCAGGCGATTACCGTGCGTGACGCGTTCTTTGACACCTATCGCAATTCGTCCGATTTTATCCGTCAGTATGTTTTCCCCGGAGGAATGCTACTGTCTGATCAGGTGATTGCGCATCAAGCGAAATCTGCCGGTTTGGTTGTCAAAGACAATTTCGCCTTTGGTCAGGATTACGGAAAAACTTGCCGCATTTGGGCACAACGTTTGGCAGATCAAAAACGTAGAATCCTTGAGCAAGGCTATGGAGAGGCGTTTTTTCGCAACTGGCAATACTATCTCGAAATTTGCGCTGCATCGTTTGCCATTGGGCATACTGATGTGGTTCAGGTCGAGCTGGCTCATGCTTAGCGCGATAATCGGCACCCTGCTTGTGGCCTTGCCAATGACGGTCTTGGCCGATCCGCTTTCAAAGGTTTTGCCAGGGGCCGAACTGCGCGGTGAAGCGACTTTTCGTTACGTGGGGTTCAACATATACGACGCGCGGCTCTTTACGATAGGGGCCGCGCCTTTGAATTGGTCCCAGGATTTTGCACTTGAGCTGACCTATCGACGCAAATTGAGCCAATACGACCTGGTCGAAGCAACCTTGCGGGAAATGAACCGTATGGGAAAGGCCCTACCAATCCGCGCCAAGCTTGAGAGCTGCTACCAAGCGGTTGGGCGGGGGGATACCTATTTGGCGGTGACGCAGGGGCCCGATGTCATCACCTTTTGGCGCAATGATCGTCCAGCCTGCACACTTCGCTTTGCAGGTATAAAGGCCCGTTTCATGTCGGTATTCTTGGGTGACAACACCCAGTCTCCCCGGTTTACACGCGACCTGCGAGGCAAGTGATGCTTTATCCTCGTGTCAGCCTATACGCTCTGATGCTCGCGGCGGCGGGGATCCCGTTGTACATCCATTTACCACAATTTGCGTCGGTCAATCTCGGGATTGGGCTTGGGGCTTTGGGTGGCATACTTTTGGCGATCCGGATGTTTGATTTGATCCAAGATCCTGTGATCGGCTGGATCGTTGGCAAGTGGCCCCGTGCGCAAGCTGCATTTGCCGTGCTTGCCTGTGGCGGGCTGGCGATCGGGTTTCCGCTTCTTTTCAACCTCCAAGACGGCCCTGCAGCGACCACCAACCTTATTCTTATCTTGCTGCTGCTGTTTTCGGCCTACAGTCTTGGCATGATCCTTTTGTATGGGCGCAGCGCCACTTTGGCCAAGCGAACTGCACCCTCGGAATTGCTCACACTCGCGGCATTTCGAGAGTTGGGGATGTTATGTGGTGTTATTCTGGCCGCCATCGCGCCCTCGGTTTTTGTGGCGTTCGGAGCTGCGAATCAAGGCTACCCTGTCTTTGGTCTGACATTGGGCGCTGTTGCGATTTGCGTTGCAATCGCGACCTATGGGATGTGGACGCGGCCCGTGGTTGCCAGCCGGGCATTGACTATCGCTGGCTTGACTGACTCTGGCGCGCTGAGGCTATTGGGCCTCGCGGTGCTCAACAGTTTGCCCGTCGCGCTCACCTCAACGCTCTTTTTGTTTTTTGTTCAAGACTACTTGGACCTCCCGACTTTGGCAGGCCCGTTGCTTGTCTTATTCTTCCTCTGCGCGGCGCTGAGCGTCCCGCTTTGGACCCGTGTAAGCCAGCGGATCGGACCAAAACAAACCTTATTGATTGCCATGCCCTTGGCGATTGCCAGCTTTGCAGGGACGTTCTTTCTTGGTCCCGGCGATGTCTTGGCGTTTGCCTTGATCTGTGTCGCATCGGGGGCTGCGCTTGGGGCGGATATGACGTTGTTGCCCGCAATGTTCAGTATTTCCCTGACCAATGCCGGTCTCGATGCATCGACGGCATTCGGCATTTGGTCGTTCTCTGGAAAACTGGCGCTTGCTCTGGCTGCGGCATTTGCTTTGCCGGTGCTGGATTACAGCGGTTTTCGTCCCGGCGGTGACAACACGAACACTGCGTCAATGACCTTGCTCTACGCCTATGCGGTGCTTCCCTGCTTTTTAAAAATCACAGCCTTTGGCTTTGCCACGACGCTGCCATCAGAAAGAACCACACCATGAAAATCATAACAGCCTGTCTCGTGATCGTGCTGATTGTCATGATCGCCAAAACCTATATCTTTAGTTTTCGCACGCAATCCCCGGCTGACTACACAAACACTGGTCCGCAATTCGATTTGACCAAGCATTTGTCCGGCGAAATCCTATCCGAAGGATTGATCTTTGGCCCTAACGGCAAGATGACCAATAGTTTTGTCGCAAAAATGGTGGGCGAATGGGATGGGGATACGGGCACTTTGACGGAAGAGTTCACCTATTCCAATGGCAAGACGCAAAACCGAAAGTGGTTTCTTACCTTGGGGCCTGGCAATACGTTTTTCGCCACGGCGGACGATTTGGTCGGTAGGGCAGAGGGGGTTGTCTCGGGATCGACGGTGCAGCTCACCTATAATATCATCCTGCCCGAGGAAGCCGGTGGACATGTTTTGCAAGCCACGGATTGGATGTATTTGACCGCGGACGGGGCCATCATGAACAAGTCCGAAATGCGAAAATTTGGTGTGAAGGTCGCCGAGTTGATTGCAACAATGCGGCCCGTTCAACCCTAGACTTTGGTCCCTGCAAACATGCAATCCGCCCGCATAAACGGGGCGAATTGCAGCGTTTTGCTAGGGGCAGGCCCCTAAGCCAGTCGGACCGCTTTCATATCGTCCAAGTGCTGACAGAAGTCGTCTTGGCTTAGTCCTTCTGACAAGGCGCGCTCAAAGAAGGCCAATTGTGTCTCTGGTGCCAGGCCGTTTTTGGGAGGGTCACGATCAAGGTTCGTTGGAAATGAATAACCTTCCGCTGTCGCCTTGATGGCGGCGGCAAGCTCGGCCTTGGTGACCCTGTTTTCGGCCTGGGCGCGCATCGCATGGGGAAATAGCAACTTGCATAATTTGTCACGATCAATGGTTTCCATTGCGCGCCCAAAGGCCGATGACACCTGTAGCAGGTTGGCAAAACGATGGATGTCATCGCTGGTATTTGCCCCAGCGGCATGAAACAACGCGGGATTAAAGAAGAGCGTATCACCCTTTGACAGCGGCAATTGCACGTGCCGTTCTTCGAACAAGGCGCGGAAGTCATCCCTTCGCCAGGCTGCATAGCCGGGAAGATAGGCTTGCGAATAGGGCAACAGCTTGGTTGGACCGCTCTCCAATGGCATATCGCAATGCGCGACCGCCCCTTGCAGCGTCAGCACCGGCGAAACATCGTGGACATGGGCGGGGTAGGACGCGCTGACATCGGCGGTTTGAAACCCAAGATGATAGTCCCGATGGGCCTGTTGGGCAGCGCCGCCCGGATGGACCAGGTTCACCTGGGCGGTCATCTGATAGTTCGGGCCCAGCCATGCCTCGCATATTGCTGAGATCGCGGTATTGGCAAAGTAGTTCAAATAGACGTCGGGCGAGGCTTCGCAGAGCTTTTGCAGTGAGTTCCAAATTCGATCATTTGCGCCAGACGCCGCGAAGTGATCGCCACCGCCGCCAGAGCTCTGTTTCTCGGCCTCAATGATCTGCTCGTAAATGCGGGTCGCTTCATCCAATACGCTGGTATCGTCATAGGTGTTTTTGAGCGCCAAGACACCAGCCCCAAACCGTAGAACACGCGCCCATTCGGCCATAAGTTGTCGGCGGGAGTGATTGTCTTCCAAAGCAGGCCGCAACGCGCCCATGTCGTAGATCGGTATGTTTTTTACGATCGTCGCAGCATGAGGCACGTCCTCGGCGAGGGTGGTTTGGCCGATCAGCGCTTTGAAGTCCTGCAAGTCACAGGCGTCAGGGTCGTAATAGCCGGGGGCGGCTTGGTGTGTGTGTGTCATGGCTGTTTCTCCCTTGTCTTACATCATTCTTAACGCCACGGGCCTTGTGGTGATCGCCAAAACACATCAATAATACATCAAATGACCCATCGCTTCCCGATCAAAGAGCTTGCCCGCCAATCGGGGTTGAGCACTGCCACCATCGACAGAGTTCTCAATAATCGTGGCAATGTGAGCCCCCAGACGCGGTTGCGTGTAACAACCGCCATGGACGAACTGAAAGCGCAAGAGGGCCAGCTTGCCGCCCGTGGTCGGCGCTTGTTTTTTGACTTTGTGGTTGAGGCCCCGGCGCGCTTTGGACGTGAAGTGAAGGCGGCGGCCGAAACCGTTCTTCCCCATATTGGTACAGCCGTTTGCCGCCCTAGGTTTCTCCAACAAGAGATTATGGACGAGGGTGAGGTTGTCGCGGCCCTCATGCGCATTCTCAAACGTGGAAGCCATGGCGTATGTCTCAAGGCGCGGGACACTGCCAAGATCAGGGATGCGGTCAATACGCTGGCTGGTGCGAAAATACCGGTCGTCACGCTTGTTACGGATATCGCGCATTCTGATCGGCTGACTTATGTGGGGCTGGACAACGCTGGTGCGGGGCGCACAGCGGCCTATCTCATTGCCAAGATTCTGGGAGATGGCCCCGGTACGGTGTTGGCCATGCGAAGTCATGACCGTTTCCTAGGCGAAGAAGCCCGTGAACTTGCCTTTGTGTCGGTCTTGGCAAAGCTATGCCCGAATTTGCGCGTGATAAAGCTGCAAGGTGGCAGTGGGCTCGGCTATGAGACGTCCAAGATTTTATCGCAGGCCATCGACAGCATGTCCGATTTGAGAGCTGTCTATTCGATGGGCGGCGGCAATCGGTCAATCTTGGACACGCTTGCGCATCATGGGCTCAGCCCGGCGGTTTTTGTGGCCCATGATCTGGACCAAGAGAACCACGCGCTCATTTTAGATGGGCGGCTGGATATTATCCTCCACCACGATTTGCAGACGGATATAAAGAATGCGTTTGGCGCGTTCCTCACCTTTCATCGGCTTCCTGTTGAGCCGGCTGCTCAGGCCATTTCGACTGTTCAGGTGCTGACACCAGAAAATATTCCGCCCCAACGGACAACAGCCTAAAACAGCAAGACCCAAAACAGGGGCAGTCTAGACCTTCCTGTTGGCGTGTCCGGCGCTTTCGATCTGTTGCTCCGGCGCTGTCCAAACGCTGCACTCTGTATGCCATCGCAACTGAGTTTGGGCGCTTGGCCAAAGATGGCTTTGCGGCCACCTAGTTCTTAGGCGGTTGCGCAGAGGTTCAAATCGAAAGCCAAGCAGGCCAGAGCCTAAACACTCACGCGTATTGGTCAGACAATTCCACCGCCTGCACCACTGACTGCTGGCCGTTCAGACGCGACTTTGGCGCGGTAACATGAGGTGCGATAGGTCGAAACCGGGTCTATTGCGCCGCCTTGTTCAAGCCGGGCCATGGCCAAGATCGGTTCCACATCCGTGCGAAACCCGTGCTTGAGTGTCGTTGTCGCCATTAGAGCGTCATTTTCCTCTTGAAAACCCGCCAAGGCCGCTCGATCAACAATCAATGCCTGCGCATATGCCCGCTGCACTTCGGTGGCGGACACCATCAGACTTTCGATTGGATCCGTGACGTTGTGGCTCTGATCGAGCATATGCATCGGGTTGAAATCCGGGTTGGCTTCGGCCTCAACCAACTCGTTGAAGACCAAGAACAAACGGTAGGGATCAATACTTCCGGTGTCCAAGTCATCATCACCGTATTTGCTGTCGTTGAAGTGAAAGCCACCAAGTTTACCGAACTGATTCAGACGGGCGACAATCATCTCGACATTTACGTTTGGTGCGTGATGGCCCAGATCAACAAGGCATTTTGCCTTGTCGCCCATCTGCTGTGCGATCAACAGGTTGGTGCCCCAGTCCTGCACGACGGTGGAATAGAAGGCGGGTTCGTACATCTTGTGTTCGGTCAAGAGCGTCCAGTCGTCAGGCAAGGCACCATAGACTTGTTTGGTTGCGTCCAAATAGCGGTCGAATTGGCGGGTGAAATTTGTCTGACCGGGAAAGTTTGACCCATCGCCAACCCAAATTGTCAGCGCCTTTGATCCGATCTCAACCCCAAGCTCGATGCAGGCAATATTGTGCTCGACCGCCTGTTGGCGCGTGGCGGCATTGGTATGAGAGAGGGAGCCAAATTTGTAGCTATGATCCTGATCAGGTTGGTCCTGAAAGGTGTTGGAATTCATGGCGTCGAAGCTCACTCCGACTTCCTCGGCCTTGCTTTTCAGGTCGGCCGCAGGCTGCGCGTCCCATGGGATATGCAACGACACTGATGGCGTCGCGCGTGTCAGTTGGTGGATCAGGCCGCAATCGTCCAGCTTGTCGAAAATATCGCGTGGCTCACCGGTGCCGGGGAAGCGCGCGAACCGCGTTCCGCCGGTTCCAACACCCCAGCTTGGGACGGCAACTCCATATGTCGCGACCTTCGATTTGATCGCTTCGATGTCTATATCACGCCGGTCGAGATGTTCGCCAAGCGCATCATAATCGGCCCGAAGTGTCGCAGCCGCACGGTCATTTGACTGGGCAATGATGTCAGAATTGATCATGATACGTGTCCTTAACGTGTGAACGCTTGGACGTTGCCAGCATCCACATTGATGATATTTCCTGTCGATTTGGCCGAGAGATCGGACGCAAGAAAATACGCGGCTTCGGCGATGTCTTCGGGAAGGACTGAACGTTTGAGCATCGAGCGGTCGCGATACATGGCCTCCAATCCGTCTTTGTCGGTGCCATAGGTGCCTGCACGTTGGTCAAGCCATTCGCCTTGCCAAATCTTGCTTCCCTTCAAAACCGCATCGGGGTTCACCACATTGACGCGCACAGCCATTGGCGCGCCTTCCAGCGCGAGGCAACGGGCAAGGTGGATTTCGCTGGCTTTTGCGGTGCAATAGGCCGAGGCGTTGGGAGACGCGGCAAGGCCGTTCTTTGAGGCGACAAATACCACGGCTCCGCCCATGTCCTGAGCCCTGAACAGCTTGAAGGCCTCTCGGCTGACAAGAAAATAGCCGGTCGACAGGATCGACATGTTCTTGTTCCACAAATCCAGCGATGTCTCTTCGATCGGTGCCGAGCTGGCGATGCCTGCGTTTGACACCAATATATCGACACCGCCAAATTCGACGGCGATATCCGCATAGCCTGCTGCGATGGCCTCTTCGCTTGTGACATTCATGTTGACGGTGCGCACAACATCGCTTGAGTAACGGGCGGTCAAACCGGCTGCGGTTTCTGCCAAGGCGGCGTCGTCAATATCGGCCAACATCACACAGGCCCCTTCATGAAGGTAGCGTTCCGCCGTCGCGGCCCCAATGCCACCAGCGCCCCCAGTGATCAAAGCAACGCGCCCAGCCATGGATTTTGGCGCAGGCATGCGTTGCAACTTAGCCTCTTCGAGCAGCCAGTATTCGATGTCAAAGGCCTCTTGCTCAGGCAGGCCTTGGTATTCGGAGACCGCATCTGCGCCGCGCATTACATTGATCGCGTTGACGTAGAATTCACCCGAAATCCGCGCTGTGGCCTTGTCCTTGGCAAAGGTGATCATGCCGACGCCGGGGATCAGATAAACCACAGCGTTCGGATCGCGGATGGCCGGGCTGTTGTCTTTCTTGCAGCGATCGTAATAGGCTTGGTAGCCCTTACGATAGTCTGAAACCGCAGCCTCAAGACCGGCAAGAGTTGCGTCAACATCTGGCTTGGCAGGATCAAAATCGACCACAAGCGGGCAGATCTTGGTGCGCAAAAAGTGATCGGGGCAGGAGGTTCCAAGCGCCGCAAGGCGCGGCATGTCCTTTGAGTTCACGAATTCCAGAACGGCGTCATTGTCCGTAAAGTGCCCAACCATATGTTGCGCGCCGGAAACAAAACCGCGAATGGCGGGCATCAAGCGTGTGGCTGTTGCGCGGCGTTCCTGGGCTGACATCGGCGTGTGTGCGGCACCGCCAAAAGCCTCTGTGTCAGCGGTTTGTGCCGAAAACCAATCCATCGCTTTTTGAATTATGTCGATCGTCAATTCATAACAGTCACGCGCATCGTCCGCCCAGGTGAACAATCCGTGGCTTTCAAGGACGACCCCCTTTGCTTCTGGGTTTTTTGCGCAGAACTCAGACAACCACAGGCCCAATTCATAGCCCGGCTTTTTCCACGGCAACCAGCCAATGCTGTCGCCAAATATCTGTTGTGTCATGGCTTTGCTGTCTTTTGACGCCGCAATCGCGATGATCGCATCAGGGTGCATGTGATCGACGTGCAAGGCAGGTACATAGGCGTGCAAGGGCGTATCAATCGACGCCGCGCGCGGGTTTAGGTTGAATGTGCAATGGGGCAGGTACCCCACCATCTCATCCTCAAACGCGACCCCGCGATACAGATCGCGCAGCGCGTTCAGCTTATCCATGTAAAGGGTTGAAAACCCGTCCATTTTGATCGAACCGACATCCCCGCCTGAGCCCTTGACCCAAAGGACTTCAACCATGTCGCCTGTCAGAGGATCCTTTTGCATGACCTTCGCTGATGTATTGCCGCCGCCATAGTTTGTGATTCTTTTGTCCGAGCCCAAAAGGTTTGAGCGGTAGAGAAGCTTTTCAGGCTCACTCATCCCGTCAGCAAGGGCTGCATCCCATTTGTTTTCAAGACGTTGGCTTTTTTGGGAAGAGGTCATGTGTGTCTCCGGGCTGAGCGGGTTAATACAATTCTGTTGAGTGCAGGCTGACGGGGCACGGGCCTTTAGTCAATCAAAAACAATCAAAAGCAATCATGCTGCGGTGCAGAATGATGGTTTGTGACAAAAAATGATTGACACAATGCCGCGACTCGATCCACGTTAAGCCAATTGAAAGGGCACCCAATGCACGAGAAAGACCGTCATCGCGTCATCCTATCTGCCGTCCAAGACCGCTCGCTGGTCACAGTCGTTGACCTGTGTTCGCTGACCGGTGCGTCTGAGGCGACGGTGCGCCGGGACATCAACACACTTGATGAGCAGAAACGTTTGCGCCGGGTGCGCGGTGGTGCAGAAGCCTTATCCACCAAGCCGTTTGTTGGCCTTGCAGGCCGTCCCTTTTCCGTCAATGAAACGATGCATATCGCAGAAAAACAGGCGATTGCCGCAGCCGCTGTTGATCTTTGTGAGGACGGTGAGCCGATCATTATCAATGGCGGGACGACCACGTTTCAAATGGTGCACCCGCTGGCATCGCGCCGTATGCAGGTCTTTACCAACTCGTTCCCGATTGCGGAGCATTTGCTAAAGAACACAAGCAACACAGTCATGCTCTCTGGCGGCATTATCTACCGCGAACAAAACATTATCCTGTCGCCTTTCGACAATGATGTGACCCGTAATTTCTATGCCAAACGGATGTTTATGGGCGCGCAGGGCATTGGTCCGCTGGGCCTGATGGAAGGCGACCCGCTGTTGATCCAAGCCGAGCAAAAACTGATCGGGCAGGCCGAAGAACTCATCGTTTTGGTCGATAGTTCGAAATTCGCAAACCGTTCGAGTCTGGTGCTTTGTTCGCTGGAAAGGATCGACACAATGATCACAGATGACGGCATTGATGATCGGACGGCGGCCATGCTGGAAAGCGCAGATGTGACACTGATCGTTGTGCCTATTGGTGCCGCTCAGAAAGAGGGGGTGGCGCAATTGCCAGCCTGATTGAAACCACTCCAGGGAGGAAACCATGAGTGTATTTAAGAAACTAGCGACATCCGTTGCCCTAGCCGGCGCAATGTTTGGTGCGCCTGCTTTCGCAGATGATGATGTGCGGATCGCGATTGTTGTCAAAGCCCTTGGCATCGGCTTTTTTGAAGCCGCTGCTGAAGGAGCCGAAGAAGCCGCAGCCGAGCTTGGCAATGTTGAGATCATTTACACTGGCCCAACCGATACAACCGCAGAGGGTCAGATCGAAGTCATCAACGCTCTGATCGCCCAACAAGTCGATGCGATCGCCATTTCAGCCAACGATACCGACGCTTTGGTTCCGGCTTTGAAACGCGCCATGCAACGTGGCATCACCGTCATCAGCTGGGATTCGGGCGTGGCACCTGAAGGTCGCCAACTGCACCTCAACCCATCATCTAACCCTTTGATCGGTAACATGATCATCAAGCTGGCGGCAGATCATCTTCCCGATGGTGGCGAAGTTGCGCTCTTGTCTGCTACCACAACATCCACGAACCAGAACATCTGGATCGACGAGATGATGGCCGTAATGGGCGACTATTCCGGCATTGATGTTGTCGCGACCGTTTATGGTGATGACCTTGCTGATAAATCCTACCGGGAAGCGACGGGGCTGATGCAGTCTTATCCAGATCTCGACGCGATCATTGCGCCGACATCGGTGGGGATCGTTGCCGCCGCACAGGCTGTTGTCGACGCTGGCAAAGTGGGCAAAGTCAACGTAACGGGCCTCGGTCTGCCTTCCGAAATGGCGGGTGCCATTGAATCTGGGGCCTCGCAATCCTTTGCGATCTGGAACCCAATTGATTTGGGTTATTCCGCGACCATGTTGGCGTATGAGCTAAGCCAAAATGGCGTTGAACCGATGGCTGGCGCGGAAATCCCAATGGGTCGCATGGGCGCGTTGACACTGGACGAAAACAACGAAGGCGCGATGGCTGATCCGTTTGTGTACGACGCCAGCAATATCGAGCAGTTCAAGTCGATCTTCTAAGTCTCCCGACTGGTCTGGCCCCAGCATTACGCAGGGCCGGGCCTCCTTATTACACTGTCCAACGAGGTCTAAATATATGACGCGTCCCGCGCCAAATTCTCCTGATGTGACCCCGGTCGTTTCGATGGACATGATCACCAAGACCTTCCCAGGGGTCAAAGCCCTAGATAACGTCAAGCTCGACTTGTACCCCGGCCAAGTTACTGCTTTGGTTGGTGAAAATGGAGCAGGTAAGTCGACGACTGTTAAGATTTTGACGGGAATTTATCAAACCGATGGCGGCACTATTCGCATTGATGGACAACCGGTGTCCTTCGCGAGCCCCAACGATGCGTCGAAGGCTGGCATCACCGCAATCCATCAGGAAACGGTTTTGTTCGACGAATTATCCGTCGCTGAAAATATCTTTATCGGCCATGTGCCCAAAACACGGTTTGGCCTGATCGACAAATCCGAAATGCACCGCGCAGCCGCGAAGCTTTTGGTCGACATCGGTGCTCCGTTTAGTTCGCACACCCAGCTGCGCGATCTTGGCATCGCCAACAAGCACCTTGTGGCTATTGCCCGCGCGCTGTCGGTGGACGCCCGCGTTGTCATCATGGACGAACCTACGGCCGCGCTCTCTCATAAAGAGATCGAAGAGCTGTTCGAGCTGGTCGAGACTCTGAAATCCCAAGGCAAAGCAATCCTCTTTATCAGCCACAAATTCGACGAGATTTTCCGCATCGCCGATCGCTATACCGTGTTTCGAGACGGGACATTTGCTGGCGATGGCTTGATTGCTGATATTGTTGAGGATGAGCTTGTGACCATGATGGTTGGACGCTCTGTTGATCAGATTTTCCCGCCGCGCGACCACGATGTGGGAGACGAGGTTTTAAAGGTGGTGGGATATGCCCATCCAACCGAATTTTCTGACATTACTTTCACCCTGAAACGTGGTGAAATCCTTGGGTTTTACGGTCTTGTCGGTGCTGGTCGGTCTGAGTTTATGCAGGCGCTTTTTGGCATTACCAAACCGTCCAAGGGTGTGTGCCGGATTAACGGTCACATTACGATTATTCGCTCGCCTGCCGACGCGGTGAGCAATGGGATCGTCTATGTGCCCGAAGATCGAGGCAAACAGGGGGCTGTTATTGGCCTGCCGATTTTTCAAAACATCACGCTTCCCTCGTTGGAACGCACCTCGAGGCGCGGTTTTTTGCAATTGGCCGAAGAATTCAAACTTGCGCGCGAGTATTCCGAAAGGCTGGATCTGCGGGCGGCGTCTTTGGATCAGGATGTCGGCAACCTGTCTGGGGGAAACCAGCAAAAGGTCGTTATAGCCAAGTGGTTGGCGACGCGGCCGCAGGTGATCATTTTGGATGAGCCGACCAAGGGCATCGACATCGGTTCCAAGGCGGCGGTGCATGAGTTTATGGCCGAACTGGCCGCGCAGGGGCTTTCGGTCATTATGGTTAGCTCTGAAATTCCCGAAATCGTCGGCATGTCGGATCGTGTGATCGTCATGCGCGACGGGCGTATAGCGGCGGAACTCAACAGTGATGAGGTGACGCCCGAAACACTTGTCCGCCACGCTGCTGGCATCACGTCCTCTCCCGAAGGAAAAGTAGCATGATGCGACTAATCCCCGTGCGCGAGACCATTCTTGCGACCGCAATTCTTGTCTTGCTCATGCTTGTGGCTTCTCGCTTTTCAGGCTTTGTGGCCCCCGGAAATCTTGCCAATGTGTTTAACGATACGGCCCCATTGATCATACTGGCATTGGGGCAAATGGTTGTGATCCTGACACGCTGCATTGATTTGTCTGTCGCCGCCAATCTGGCCCTGACAGGCATGGCCGTTGCCATGATCAATGTCGCCATGCCAGGTTTGCCCATTCCGGTCATCATCGTCATCGCACTTGCGCTCGGAGCGATTATGGGGGCGGTGAATGGTATCCTGGTTTGGAAACTATCCATTCCGCCCATCGTTGTGACCTTGGGGACGATGACAATTTTTCGCGGTATTATCTTTCTGATTTCAGACGGAAAATGGGTGAACAGCCACGAAATGTCACCAGCCTTTACCGAGGTGCCGCGGATGGTTCTGTTGGGACTTCCGGTTTTGTCTTGGGTCGCAATCATCACGATCCTTTTGTTTGGGGTGATGATGGCGCGAACCTCATTCGGCCGCTCGATTTTCGCAGTCGGCGGCAACCCTCATGCAGCAGTCTACACAGGTATTGATGTTGGCAAAACGCAGTTCTGGACCTTTGTCGTGTCGGGGGCGCTGGCCGGTCTCACAGGGTATCTATGGGTGTCTCGTTTTGCCGTGGCCTATGTGGACATCGCCGGCGGGTTTGAGCTTGAGGTGGTCGCGGCCTGTGTGATTGGCGGGATTTCAATCGCAGGTGGAATTGGCTCCGTTGGTGGGGCTGTGCTTGGGGCTTTGTTCCTGGGTGTTGTCAAAAACGCATTGCCCGTGGTGAATATCTCACCCTTCTGGCAGCTTGCGATTTCTGGCAGTGCGATCTTGGTCGCAGTGGCGTTCAACGCACGCGCCGGCCGCACCAAAGGGCGCATCATTTTGAAAAAAGCGGACAGTGCATCATGAGCGACGTCACCCAAACCCGTCACGTTCCTGACCGCCTCAACAGCCGTGCCGCGCGGCTCTTGAAGAGCTGGGAAGCCTTGCTCTTGGCCGTCGCCATTGCGATTTTTGTGATCAACAGTTTCGCATCACCATATTTTCTCAGCGCATGGAACCTGAGCGACGCGACATTTAACTTTACCGAAAAGGCGATGATCGCCTTTGCGATGGCCTTGCTGATCATCTCGGGTGAGATCGACCTCTCGGTTGCCTCAATCATTGCGCTTGCCAGCACGGCAATGGGATTAGCGGTGCAATACGGGGCAGGGACGCCGGAACTTGTGGTGATCGGGTTGGCAGTTGGCCTGCTCTGTGGGGGCTTTAACGGATTTTTTGTGACGGTCCTTGGCTTGCCTTCGATTGTTGTCACGATTGGCACCATGAGCCTCTTTCGTGGGATTAGCTTTATCATTCTGGGGGATGATGCGTTTCGCGGGTACCCAGCCAGTTTTGCGTGGTTTGGACAGGGCTATATCTATTGGGTGTTCACGGTCGAGATGCTGCTTTTCGTCGTGATCGCAATCATCTACGGCGTTTTGCTTCATAAAACCAACTTTGGACGCGCCGTCTATGCCATCGGCAACAATCCAACCGGTGCCTTGTTCAGTGGTATTCGCGTCCAACGGGTCAAGTTTATCCTGTTTCTGCTCACCGGTCTGATGTCGGGGGTGGCCGCCATTTGCCTGACGTCGCGCCTTGGCTCGACACGCCCGAGCATTGCAACAGGCATGGAGCTTGAGGTGGTGACGATGGTTGTCCTTGGTGGTGTCAATATCCTGGGCGGATCAGGCACCATTCCAGGCGTCGTGATCGCGGCCTTTGTGATGGGCTTGGTGACTTTTGGGCTGGGGCTTTTGAATGTTCCCGGCATCGTGATGTCTATCTTTATTGGTCTGCTTCTCATCGGGGTCATTGCGCTGCCCCGTCTTTGGGCAATGGCAGCAGCGAGGCGCAAAGCATGAGCGAACGTTTTGTTTTTCGGATGAAGCTGAATGACGGGATGGCACAGGAATATGAACGCCGCCACAATGCCATTTGGCCAGAGTTGGTGGATCTTTTGCACACCGCGGGTATCAGCGATTATTCCATTCACCTTGATCCCGAAACCGGCCACCTTATCGGGGTTCTCACGCGGACAAGCGATCATGGGATGGATGATCTTCCCAATCATCCGATTATGCAGAAATGGTGGGCGCATATGGCCGACATCATGCAGACTGCGCCCGATAATGCGCCCGTTGCTGTTGCGCTGACGCCCTTGTTTCACCTGCCATGAGCGGCCCCAAACACATCGCGGTCATAGATATTGGCAAGACGAACGTTAAATTGGCGTTGGTTGATTTGCCGACGCTGACCGAAATCGCTGTTGTCACGCGCCCAAATACTGTCCGACCGGGACCACCCTGGCCGCATTATGATGTCGATGGGCATTGGCGGTTTTTGCTTGATGCTTTGGGTCAATTTCAAGCTCAGCACGGGGTTGAGGCGATTTCTATCACAACCCATGGGGCTTGTGCTGCCTTGCTTGCGGCTGACGGGTCCCTCGCTGCGCCAATTCTTGACTATGAACATGAATACCCCGCACAGATTGTCGCCGACTACGATGCGATCCGGCCGGATTTTGCCCAAACAGGATCGCCCAAACTGGCGGGTGGGCTCAATATTGGCGCGCAGTTACACTACCAATTCGCGACGGATCAAACGTTGCGGGATAGAACGGCGCAGATCGTCACTTATCCGCAATATTGGGGGCACCGGCTGACCGGGCTGGCCGCCATGGATGTGACGTCGCTTGGATGCCATACGGATCTTTGGCATCCTTATGAGGGGGTGTTTTCGAATTTGCCGCGTCGGTTAGGTATCGAAAACAAGCTCGCCAAGGTCAAGAAATCAAACGATGTCCTGGGCACAATCCTGCCGGATGTCGCGCAGGCCACCGGATTGCTGCCTGATACCCCCGTTTATGTCGGCATCCATGATTCAAACGCGTCTCTTTATCCGCATATACTGACCCAAGACGGGCCATTCTCTGTCGTGTCCACTGGGACATGGGTCATTGCGATGACCATGGGGGGCGTCGACATCGTACTTGATCCCGCGCGCGACACTCTGGTGAATGTGAACGCCCTTGGGCAGGCCGTTCCGAGCGCTCGGTTTATGGGCGGGCGGGAATACGAAGTGATCCAGGACGGTCATCCGATGTCGGCCCCCTCAAAGAGTGAAACAGCCGACGTTTTGGATGGTCATTTGATGATCCTGCCATCGGTTGAACCCCGAAGCGGCCCTTTTCAGGGACGACAGGCACGATGGAACCACGAACAGGTGCCTTCTGGGGCTCCGACGAGATCGGCGGCCTTATCTTTCTACCTCGCCATGATGACAGACACCTGCCTACAGCTCACGGGGGCGCAGGGCCCAACCATTGTCGAAGGGCCGTTTGCGCGAAACACCGAGTTCTTAACAATGCTTGGCGCATCGACGGGTAGGCCGGTCTTGGTCAGCGAGGCAGAAACCGGGACAAGCATCGGAGCGGCTTTGCTGACAGGGGCAAGCGACGCCGTGGCCAAGCCCCGCGCCTTCAAGGCCGTAGATGATACGCATTCACTCGCAACCTACGCCGCCCATTGGCGCGCAAGTGTTGCAACAGCTTAGACCGCTTTTCGCATGGGGGCGGCCGAGCTTCGGCCCTCTCCCTGAACTCTGCGAAGACGCACGCTGGTGCAGCGCCCCCAAAGGCCCGCATAATTCGCATGTGAAAGGATTGACCGATGCCTTATCTTAACATCAAAGTTACGCAAGACAGCGGTCCAAACGGGACTGGCCCAGGTGACAGCAAAAACCGACCTGATTTTGGTATGAGCAAGCGACTGTCAGTTGGCCTTAGAAAAGACCCAGCTGCCATTTTTTGATCATTGAAGAGGTGAAACTGGCGCGTTGGGGGATCGGTGATCTTCTGGTTCCAGAGTAAAGAAGGCGAATGCAATGAAAACACGGCTGACCGATCTATTGGGCCTCGCCCATCCCGTCATTCAAGCCCCCATGGCTTTGGCGGCAGGCGGCGCACTGGCGCAGGCTGTCACCCAAGCGGGCGGTTTGGGCATGATTGGCGGCGGCTATTGCAACTCGGATTGGATTATGGAGCAATTCGATCTTGCTGACGGGGCGCGGGTTGGATGTGGCTTTATAACATGGGCGCTGGCTGAAAACCCGTCGGTGCTCGAGGCTGTGTTGGATCGCGATCCTGCTGCACTCTTTTTGTCCTTTGGTGACCCTGAACCCTTTTCCGGTTCGATCAAGCGGGCAGGGGTCCCGTTGATGTGTCAGGTCCAAACCCTGCGCGACGCCAAACGCGCTTTGGCGTCGGGCGCTGACGTGATCGTCGCCCAAGGATCCGAAGCCGGAGGCCATGGCCAAGCCCGCGGGACCATGTCGCTTGTTCCAGAAATTGCTGACGAGATATCACGCAGTGGGCACTCAGCTTTGCTATGTGCGGCGGGGGGCATATCTGATGGGCGTGGTCTCGCGGCGGCACGTATGCTGGGCGCCGATGGGGTTGTCATCGGAACCCGGTTTTGGGCAACGCAAGAGGCATTGGTGCAGCCGCGTCTAATGGAACGGGCATTGGCCTCATCAGGGGATGAAACCCTGCGAACGTCCGTCATTGATATCATTCGGAAAATGGATTGGCCGAGCCGCTATTCGTGCCGGGTTCTCAACAACGAGCTCACGGCGCGGTGGCATGGAGATGAGGCGGATTTGGCGCAGCATGTCGAGGATGTATCGCAGGCTTGGAGTAACGCGATGGCACAGGGCGACCCCAATATCGCAACCCCAATTGTTGGCGAGGCGATTGGTCTCATCACTGATAAGCCGCCAGCTGCGGAAGTCTTGCACCAGATCATGTCGCAGGCGCACAGGTTGATGCCCCTATAGTGTGGGAGAGCCGACGCATACTTGTTACGTGTTTTTCCGACCGGGTTTACATGCCGACCTCAGCAAAACGTTCCCCGACGCACAGAACATGCATCGGGGATTTTTTTGGTTAGTGACTAAATTTCTTGATTTCGCCTTTTGCCAAACGTTCGGAGTAGCTTTGAAGCTCTACCCGAACCAGCTTCATCAGGAAGTAAAGCGCCAGAATGTTTACAACGGCCATGGCAAAGATCGCAGCATCAGAGAAATCAATGACAGGACCAAGCGAGGCCGAGGCACCAATGACGATGAAGATGCAGAAGATCACCTTGAACACCAGCTCAACGGTTTTGCCCTCACCAAAGAGGTAGGTCCATGCTTTGAGGCCATAGTAGCTCCAGGAGATCATGGTCGAGAAGGCAAAGAGGATCACCGCGATTGCCAACACAAATGGGAACCAGCTGATTGTCGACCCAAAGGCCGCCGATGTCAGAGCAACACCCGTGTTGCCGTCAATCGTGGCAATGGCTGATCCTGCTTCGTTAAGCATATAAACGCCGGTCGCTTCATCAATGATCAATTGCTGCGAGATCACGATAACCAAGGCGGTCATAGTACAGATCACAACCGTGTCGATCAGCGGCTCAAGCAAAGACACGAACCCTTCTGTGATGGGTTCTTTGGTTTTCACCGCAGAGTGTGCAATCGCTGCGGAGCCAACACCCGCTTCGTTCGAGAACGCAGCCCGTTTGAAACCTTGGATCAAGGCCCCAACCATGCCACCAGCAACACCCAAACCGGTAAACGCACCGGCAAAAATCTGACCAAAGGCCCAGCCGATCATGTTGTAGTTCGCGATCAGAATGATAAGCGCTGCGCCCACATACAAGATACCCATGAGCGGCACGACTTTTTCAGTCACATTTGCAATGGATTTGATCCCGCCAACGATCACAGCAAAGACCACAGCTGCAAAAATCAGGCCAGTGATCCAACCCGGATAGTCGCCGACAATCCCAGAAATCTGAGCGTGGGCTTGGTTGGCCTGGAACATATTGCCGCCACCAAGCGCCCCCAGAATACAGAAGATCGAGAATAGGACAGCAAGGATTTTACCACCGGGCAAGCCAAGCTCATCAAAGCCTTTAGAGATGTAATACATCGGGCCACCGGACACGGTGCCGTCTTCGTATTCATTGCGATATTTAACACCGAGCGTACATTCGGTGAATTTTGACGCCATGCCCAACAACCCCGCAAGGATCATCCAAAAGGTCGCGCCGGGTCCGCCAATGCCAACCGCAACCGCGACACCCGCGATATTCCCAAGGCCAACTGTCCCAGACAGGGCTGTTGCAAGGGCTTGGAAGTGGCTGACTTCGCCTGCGTCATTGGGGTCAGAGTAATCGCCTTTGACCAGACCGATCGCGTGCCCGAAAAAGCGGAATTGCACAGCCCCGAAATAAATGGTGAAAACCGTGGCCGCGATGACCAGCCACATGACGATCCAAGGGAAGCCAGTTCCCGGAATAGGGGCGAAAATGAAGCTAACAAATGGTCCGGTTGCTGTTGCGAAGGCCTGATTGACCTTTTCGTCGATCCCTTGGGCAAATGCAGCCGGGGCTGCGATGCTGGCGATAGACGCTGTGGTAAGTGTTTTAAAAATGTTCATGATTGACCTCTATCCAACAACCGTGACAGGCACGTCTGCGTGCATGACCAGGTTCTGTGTTGAGCTGCCGAAAATACGCTTGGTGAATCCGTCATTTGAGACGCGGCCGACGATGATCTGAGAGGCACCATGTTCGGTGGCGATCCGGTTCAGCGTCTCGGCGACATCGCCGTGCTGCACCACACCGGTCGCTTTGATTCCGGCGTCTTGCAGGGTTTTGACAGCAGGGGTTACAACCCGTGTTGTCGCAATTTCGATCTCTTCTTCACGCCGTTTGTGGCGCTTTTCGTTCTCTTCCGCGGTCTGGAATGTGAACGGGGACCATTCGACGACATAGGTCACGATCAACTCGCAATTTTCGATACGAGACGCGAGGTCCCGAGCGAAAGTAAGCGCGCGTTCACCGGTATCTGTGCCATCCAGTCCAACTGTTATTTTAACGGTCATTGGTCAGGCTCCGTGTTGGTTTATCTTTTTGTGTCGCCACCGTTTCAAAGGGGCTGAAAGGCGATGGTAACAATTTTAAGAGTAAGTGATTTTCACTAGAAAATGGGGATGAAAGCAGGATATATGCTGAAATAATCCCCATATACTGGCTGAAATTTAGGAAAAATTACTAATGAATAGGGAAATAGACAGTATCGACTCAAAGATTCTGGCAGAGCTCGAATCAGATGGAAGGCTGTCCATTGTTGAGCTTGCTCAGAGGGTGAATTTGACCAACACGCCCTGTTCGGAGCGGGTCAAAAGGTTGGAACGCTCGGGCTATATCAAAGGGTATCGGGCGACCTTGGACTTGGACAAGCTCGGCCTCGGTCATTTAACGGTGGTTCAGGTTTCACTTGCCGCGACCGGTGGCGATAATTCACTGGATTCCTTCAACAAGGCGGTTCTCGCCATCCCCGAAATCGAAGGCTGCCTCATGCTCGCCGGGGCGTTCGACTATCTTTTGACTGTTCGGACCAGAGACATGCGGCATTTTCGCGAAGTTCTTGGGGACAGCATCAATAAACTGCCCGGTATCCTTCAGACGAATTCCTTTGCCGTCATGGAAGTTGTCAAAAACTGAACCCTGCCTTTGGCAGGAAAGGCGGGGTGGAAAATGTGCTGTCCTTCTGAGTGCGGCACAGACTTGGCCAACGTAACGGTCTGAGCTGACCTCATCGTCGCCCTCAATCAGCCTCGTAAAAATGCGGGCAGGGGCAATGTTTGCCAGTCTGACGCTCTGCGGCCCAGTCCTGCCAAAGATTAGAGTTTCTGCGGGTGTGGAAACGCGCGGCACTGCCTTGCTTCCGAGCGTCGTTGACGGCCGGTCTGTTCTTGGTTTTGTCGCTCGGCCGAATTGGTCTGCTACGAGAGGTCAACTATCGCTTTGGTTTCAATCAAATGCCCGCCCCGCAACTTGTGCGAAACCAAGCCAAGACCGCGATTTCCCATTTGGACAGGAATTTACCAAGGACGATCAAAGCTTCACTCCGCGTCCACAATTTGATGAACTTCGATAACGTTTCCATCAGGGTCATAGAAAAACACTTGATGCCAGCCTTTTACAGCGTTGCTGCCCCAGTCTGAATAGGGCACAGCCTGAGCGTCCAAATGGGCCATAAATGCCTCGATGTCGTCGGTGCGATACGCGATATGCCCGCGTTCAAGCGGGTTTACAACCTGTCCGGAACGAAACGAATTCAAAATGTCACGTGGTGTCAGGTGCATCTGAATATTGCCATCGGTCACAAAAGAGACGTCACCCACCAAACCTTTTTCTTGATTCAGCGGAGGCAATTCCGAAGGGTTTTCATCCCCAAGCGTCAATACATCGCGATAAAAGCGGTCCATCTCGGCCACGTTGGTCGAGCATAGATTAATATGGTGCAATTCAAGTTTCATGAAACAAGTTTGGCCCAGAGAAATAGCGCAGGCAAGTGGCCATCTTTGGTGGCGACACGTCTCTCGTTGCAATCGGACCAGAGGCAGCCAAAATCAATTCCTACTGTGCGGCGTTGCTGACGCCGCTAAGCGGGTGTTGGCAACCTTGCGGCGCATCTCGGGTTTTCCATGGTCGACTTTCTTCAACCTGCTTTCTTTGCGCCAGTTTTGTGGCCCATAAGCGGGCGCATGAGGATTGGGGTCAGGTACATTGGAAACTGGTAGCATCCTAGGAACAAGAGGAATTCATCCGTTTGGGTTGCTGACGACGCGACAAGGAAAAGCGCCACATTGCGGTTTCCGGCGACCAAAGCCATGGGGGCTGCGCTGTCTTCGTTTCCAAATCGGCGCAAGCCTACATATGCCACAACTTGCAAGCCGAGATTGGCGACCATTGCGACAAGAAACCATTTTGCAAGCGACCAAGGCGCAGTTGACAACGCGGGGGCGACCGCGCTCATGAGGCCGATGACAATGACGACCAAGGCAAGCGATGTTAGCCCATCAAGCGCTTGGAGTTCATGCGGCCCCATGTCCGGCCTAAACAGGGCGCGCAGCGTAAAAGCCACGGCAATGGTTGCGCTGATCGTCAGACCAAGACGCAAGGCCGCGTAGACCGCTTCTGATAAGTTCCCAAGGGCCGGTGAGACCCAAAAGATCGGTATGATTGTCAGTGGTAGGATCAACGTGCTCAGGATGAGGAGCCGAAAGGCCGGCTCGGGCGCTTGGCCAAGGAGCACCGACATGTTCGGGCTCGCCGTTACAGACGGAGCCGACAGCATGAGTGTCAAGGCAATGGCAACTGGGCTATGGGCAAGGCCAAAGAGCGCAAACATTGCGATGCATATCAGCGGCATTGCCAATTGATAGACCAGCACAACCCCAAGCGTGTTGCGGAATTGGGAGAGCCCGTCCAATGCAGACGGCAGACCCACACGAAAGGCCGTCAGAAACAGCAACAGCAGCACCAGTTCGCTGAGCCATGGCCTTAGGGCCGACGCGACGCTGGGCAAGACAAGCCCAGCGACAAGCCCCACGACAAGGACAAAGCGCCCATAGCGCGCAATGCCCCCAAGAACGCCAAGCATGCTGATTTATCCTCCTGGCCCTTGGCGAATGTTATCGGGCAGCCAAGTTGCCAGTTCGGGCCAGATCACCAGAATGACCACCATGAGCAACATCAGGCCCACCATCGGTATCGCCGTTTTGGCGATGTATCCGATGTCGTGGCGGGTCATCCCTTGAAGGACAAAAAGGTTGAACCCGATGGGCGGCGTGACCTGCGCGGTTTCGATCACGACCACAAGGAAGATCCCAAACCAGATGACATCAATACCTGCGGCGCGGATCATAGGTTCGACAATTGCCATGGTCAAAACCACCGATGACAGCCCGTCCATGAACATCCCGAGGATCAGGTAGAACACCGTCAACACAGCGATCAAGGCCACTGGCGATAGGTTATAGCTTTCGATCAGTTCCGCGAGCGCCCGCGGCAGGCCGGTAAAGCCCATGGACAGCGACAAAAACGCCGCGCCCATAAGAATGAAGGCGATCATCGCCGAGGTTTTGGTCGCGCCCATCAGGCTGTCTTGGAAGGTTTTCCAATCAAGCGAACCTTGCATAAACGAGAGCAAAAGCGCCCCGACAACGCCAACCGCAGCGGCCTCGGTGGCTGTGGCATAGCCAAGGTACATTGACCCGATCACCACAAAGACCAACCCAAACAGAGGCAGCAAAAACCGGCTTTCGGCGAGGCGTTTTGCCATTGGCATTGGGGGTTCCGGCTCTGGTCTCTGATCTTTGTAAACAAAGTGCCAGGCCATGATGTAGAGCATGAAAAGCCCCGCCAAAACGAGACCGGGAAAGACACCCGCCATGAAAAGCTTGGTGATGCTTTCGTTGATGGTTACGCCGTAGACGATCAGTGTTAGCGAGGGTGGGATCATCAGGCCGAGCGTTGCGGCCCCTGCCAATGTGCCGATGATCATATACTCGGGATAGCCACGTTTGCGCAGCTCAGGGATCGACATTTTGCCGACCATATTAAGGGTTGCAGCGGATGAACCGGACACCGCCGCGAAGATGGTGCAGCCTGCGATATTGGTGTGTAACAATCCACCGGGCAGAAAACGCATCCATGGCGCAAGGCCGCGGAACATATCTTGGGATAATCGGGTTCGATACAAGATTTCGCCCATCCAGATGAAAAGCGGCAAGGCGGTGAGGGTCCAGCTTGATGCGCCTGTCCAGATTGTGGTGATCATCGCATCCCCGGCGGGGCGCGATGTGAACAGCTCCATGCCAACCCATGCCACCCCCATCAGAGCAAGCCCGATCCAAACGGAGCCGCCTAAAAGCGCGAAAAGGACAAAGAGAAAAATCGCTGTGGCGTAAAGTTCGCTCATTCCAGAACCTCCCCGTGAATTTGACTTTCACGATGCGCAAGAAGCCGTGTGAGATAATCCCAGATTGCGATTGCCAAAAGCACGGTGCCAATCGACATCGGCAACTGAGGCAACCAGACGGGGGTATAGACCCAGTCCGAGCCTGTCTTGGCCCACATCTCTCCCCATTTTGAGGGCGAATTTGCGAACATGGCGAAGAAGGTCAGCAGCCATTCGGGGGTGAAATCCTGACCTTGGGTGCGATCATTCAACATTTCTGACATGATGTTGGTCTTGATTGCGTAACGCGCAAAATAGGTGGCGGTGGTGGCCGCAATGAACATCGCCACCGCATCAAGCCAAAACTCGGTGTGCCTATTGAGATTGAGCAACACGGATACGCGGATATGCCCCCCTTGCGTCAAAGTGTATGCCAGCGCGAAAAAGGATGTCGCGGCCATGGCATAACCGGCATATTCGGTCGATCCGGGGAAGGTGAGGTTGGACCAACGGGCAATCATTTGCCCAATAATCAACAGCAAGATCAGCACCATAAAGCACGCAGCCAGCACGCCGGCCGCCTTGTAGATTTTATCGAGAAACCTCCAGACAGGTGACAGAAGCGCAACGGCTTTTGGACCCTGCCAAAGACAAAAAAGCGCTAACAGCGCCGGAAACACAAAAAGCCACACCCATAAGGGCAGCCCCAGAAATGGTTGCCAATCTCGCATAGAAATTCCTCTGAAATCAGGTCGGTAGCGGCCCCAAATCTGAGTGAGGCCGCCGCCATTGGCCTTAGTTGGCTTTGTAGGCGTCAAGGATAGCCTGGCCATCCTCTCCCACATCTGCCAGCCAGTCAGCCGTCATTTTCGCGCCAATGGCTTCAAGCTCAGCAAGGAAGTCGGCGCCCGCGTCTTCGACCTTCATGCCGTTGGCTTCCAGCTGTTCAAAATACCAGTTGGCAAGCTCTGCTGACTTGGCCGCGCAGGCCGCGCCGGTTTCATCGGCAGCTTTCTGGACGTTGGCCTGCATGTCTGCGCTCAGGCCTTCCCAGATGCCTTTGTTGACCATGACATAGTTGCGTGGCAGCCAGGCGTTGACCTTGTAATAGTGGGTCAGCGTTTCCCAAACCTTGCGGTCATAGCCTGTTGAACCTGACGAAATGAACGCCTCTGCGACACCTGTGGCCAAGGCTTGGCTCAGCTCAGCGGCTTCGACCTGAACGGGGATCATTCCAAGCTCTTCGGCAAAAGTAGCTGTCGCCGTGTTGTAGGAGCGGAACTTCACACCTTGAGTGTCCTCAGATGAAGTGACTTCCTTTTTGAAATAGAAGCCCTGACCAGGCCATGGGCAGGTATAGAGCGCCACGAGGTTGAGATCGGACAACTGTGCGTTCACCTTGTCTTTGGCCGCAGCCCAAAGCTTGTCGTTGTCTTCATAGGTGGTCGCAATAAAGGGCAGGTTGTCCCATCCCAAGAGCGGGGCTTCGTTGGCATGAGCCGACATGAAACGTTCACCAATTGGTGCCTGACCGGTCTGAACCGCGCGCTTGATTTCGCCGCCCTTAAAGAGCGAGCCTCCGGGATGCACCGTGATATCAATCTCGCCGCCGGTGTATTCGCGGACTTTGTCGGCAAAAACGACACCCAGCTCAGAATGAAAGTTGGTTGCGGCGTATGCCATGGGCATGTCCCATTTCTCGGCAGAGGCGGTGGCTCCCGCGATCGCCAGCGCAACAGTCATAGCGGTCGTACTCAATGTTTTGTGACTTGGTTTCATTGTTTTTTCCCTGAGTTATTGTTGTTGGTCTTGGTTATTTGCCCACCGCAAAGCGCATCGGCTCAAAGGGGCGAATGTCATTGTTTGTGTGGTTGCCAGCAATCATATCTGCAACGAGCCGACCAGTTTTAGGCCCCCCCGTCAAGCCGATGTGGTGATGGCCAAAAGCCGTGAAAACACCGGTGTCGTGTAGCTCACCAATCAAGGGGAGGCTGTCGGACGGTGCCGGGCGATACCCGAGCCATTCTTCGTCACTCTCGAATGCCAAATCGGGAAACATCTCTTGCGCTTTGCGGCGCAAAAGCTTCAGAGGGGCTTTCGAGCGCGTCTCACTTAACCCGCCAAACTCAACCACACCAGCACAGCGTACGCCGTGGTCCATCGGCGTGGCGACAAAGTTCCCAGCCGTCAGCATCATTGGATTGTTGGGCTTAAGGTTGGGTTTTTTGAACACGATGTGATAGCCGCGCTCCGCCTCAAGGGGAACCGTCAACCCAAGTTTTTGCATCAGCGGTTTGGACCAAACCCCGGATGACACGACGGCTTTGTCGCAGTGGATGCGACCAATGTGGGTATCCACGGCGCTGACCTGACCGCCGCTCAGTTCGAAATCTTTGACGTCGGCCTGAATGAACTTGCCGCCGATTTCTTGGAGCAGAGTGACAAGGTCACCAACATAAGAACCGGGATTTAGAATAAAGCCGTGGTTTTTGAGCACAGCCAAAAGCTGGGTCGCGGGGCCTAGGATCGGCTCGGCCTCCTGAACAGCCCGTCCTTCAATGAACGTGGGCTCAAACCCGGCTTCCTTGCGCAGCTGCCACGCGAAGGCATCGGCGTCAAAGGCGCGACGGTCGGGGTAGGCGAAACTATAGTCGCTTTCTTGCACCCACTTTGCGGCCTTGGTGCCAGACGTCAGAGCTTGATGTTGTTCAAGGCTGTCCCCCACAATCGTGGTCAGCCCTTGGCTGATCCGGCGGGTGTCGCCTTCGTTCGCATGTGACATGTATTTGATCAGCCAGGGGATGAGTTTGGGCACATAGCCCCAGCGCATGAAAAGTGGGAAGTTGGGGTTGGCCAAATACGCTGGGCTTTTTTTGAGAAGGCCCGGACCGGTGACCGGCACGACAGAACAGCTCGCCAGAATGCCACCGTTTCCATAAGAGGCCCCCATGCCCGGCGCGCCTTTATCTAAAAGAGTGACATCATACCCGGCACGACGCAGCCAAATGGCAGAAGACGCACCGACAATCCCGGCACCGATGACAACAATATGCTCTGAAGGCATTAAGCGACTTTCTGTTAAGGTTAAGATTGAGTTTGGCAGTCAGATAGCATCATTTCCAATACTAAATTCTGGTAATCACATAATAAGAAGTGATATGTGCCGGTATGCGACTAAGATTTCGACAGCTTCAGGCCTTCCATGCCATCATCGAGACGGGCACCGTCACCGGCGCTGCCGAGTCCTTGGGCATTTCTCAGCCCGGAATTTCAAACCTGCTTGCCCAACTCGAGCGTCAAACGGGGCTTACGCTTTTTGAACGCTTGCACGGTCGGCTTGTTCCGACACCGGAGGCAGAGTTGATGCACAGAGAGATCGACACCGTGGTGCGCGGACTTGATCACGTCACACAGACCGTCGTCGATTTACAAAACAAGCAAGCCGGGCAACTTCAAATCGCCTCGCAGCACTCGGTGTCATTCGGTTTTGCACCCAAGCTTATCGCCAAGTTTGCCAAGACCAGACCAGACATGAATATCTCGTTTCAGTCGCAGTACAGTTCGAAAATTCAGGAGTGGGTTTTGTCGGGTCTTTTTGAGATCGGCATATGCGAAATGCCGATGCTCTATGACACGCTCAAATACTACCCGCTACATGTGGAAACGCGCATTGCGTTGCACAAGGACAATCCGCTTGGGCAACACGACGTGCTGACGCCTGAACGTCTTAAAGACGAGCCGCTGCTCGTGATGGGGCCAGATCACATCACACAGCGACGATTTCGTGAGGCGTTTGAGAAATCCAACATCCCAATGAAATCACGGGTGCACTCGCATCTGTTCAAAAACCTCCTGGCCTTCGTAAAAGAAGGCATGGGTGTGGCGCTGCTTGATCGCTTTGGGTTGGAGTTCGACTACGATGACCGCTTTATCGCCCGTCGGTTTGAACCACCCATTATGATGGACATGGCTGTGATCACCTCTGCTACACGCCCACTCTCTCAACTCGGCAAAGAATTTTTGGAATTTCTGTTGGCTGAATTGCAGCCCTATAACGCCGACGGCAAGCCCATAGTGCGGGCGAAATAGGAGACGATATGGAACCCGCCGCCGTTGGCATCCTGATGCTAGAGACCCATTTTCTACGCCCTATTGGCGATATCGGTCATGAAAAAACATGGAATTTTCCTGTCCATATGCGTGCAGTTGGTGGGGCCAGTGCTCAAAAAGTTGTGCATGAAGACCCCCGCGCGCTTTTGGATGCGTTTATTCAAGTCGGACGCGACTTGGTGGCCGAGGGGTGCAGGGGGCTGACAACGTCCTGTGGATTTCTGTCGCTTATGCAAGATGAGCTGAAAGACGCCCTAGGTGTTCCTTTTGCCAGTTCGTCTTTGATGCAGATCCCGATGATCGAAGCGACACTGCCCGCCACTCAAAACGTTGGCGTTTTGACAATCTCAAAAGAAAGCCTGAGCGTCGCGCATTTACATGCGGCCGGTGCCCGAGGCGACATTCCAATAGAAGGGTTGCCCCGCGATGGGGCCTTTGCCACCGCGATATTCGACGACCTGCCGGATATGGACTTTTTTGCCTGCCGGGCCGAAATGAAGGCGATGGCCCAGCAGCTTGTCTCAGAACACCAATCTGTCGGGGCAATCGTGCTCGAATGCACCAACATGGCCCCCTATGCCGCTGAGATCGCTCAGATTACCGGGCGTCCCGTTTATTCAATCGTTAGCTTTTTGAACTGGTTTCAAGCAGGTTTAGCGCCCAATCGTTTCTAGATCATTCGCATAAGTTCGCGCCCAGATTGTTCATTTTGGAGAGCCTGTTGGTGAGCCTGAAAAATATATAGTTTCTTGCTTCCGGTATCTTCCAATTCAATTCAAGGCGCGGCTTGCCAGACGCCGCCAATTGATGGGCAAATGATAGTCGTCGCGGCGTGAGGCGCGCAGTCACGATGAGGTTGAGTGGACGCCGAAGGCCGTGTCAGGCCACATGAAGCTTGGGATTCATGCGGCTTTTGGATCGGCCATTCAGACGTCCACTCCCCGCGTGTTTTGTAATTTGTCCTCCTTACTTAATGCTAAGATAGAAGACCATGCGATGTGGCTTCAGAAATGTTGCATCCGCTGCCCGACAGCGAATTGTCCGTAGTCGGCGTGTGCCGAGCGAGACGTTAATCTGTCCGAGGTTCAGGGGAGCGGGCCCATTTTTTAGAAGCCTGCGGTTGTGGTCGCCAGGGTTTGGTTCCGCGCGTTCACTCTTTGCTGAACGGCTGCACAGGCTTGGATGTTCCCATCCAGACAAGCGTCATCGAGTTTTTGGCTGGCTGCGAGTTCTGCGGGTGAATCACAGGCGCTTAGCCCAAGTATTGCAAGAATAATGTATCGCTTCATTGATGGTCTTTCTCTTCTTTTTGGTTTTGTGCCTGTTTCCAAGACACGGGATATCGGCATTGCTCTTGGCATCGCAAAATCGATGCGAAGCCATGTCCGTGATGTGATGTCGTGTGGTGTATTGGGCTTTTATGAGTGATGAGTCTGCGTGGTTGATCCCGATCCGTTTTGACGGGTCAGGTGTCGCCTTGCGGCACTTTTATGTCGTCCATCCCCTCAGGCTGAGACATCTTTTTGCGATACGCCGTAGGCGTTTGGCCCGTCTCGCGCTTGAAAGCGTTGTAAAAGGAAGATCGGGCGTTAAAGCCCACATCATATGTGATGTTCAAAACGGATTCGTTGGTCGTTGACAGTAAGGTTTTTGCCTCGGCGATCCGATAGCCGTTCACAAAATCAAAGAAACTTTTGCCAATCATCTCATTCAATGTTTGCGAGATGTAATTGGCCGAAGCGCCGGTGTGTGTGGCCAAGGCCCAAAGGGAAAGGTTGGGATCCCTGTGCAAGTGGTCCACCTCCATCGCAAGGCGAAGTTTGCGGCTCAGCCGTTCAGAGGCTTCTGTGCTCAAGGCGGATTTTTCGTATTTGCCAGTCGGCTGCCCTTTTCCGGGTTTGGGATTGTCGCCACCGTCCGGTTCCAAAGGAGGGCGCTGGCGTAAACCCCAAAGGGTCACGGCACCGACAAGGGCGAAACCGGCCAAACTGGCGATCACGAGAAAAGCTGTTGTTGAGCGGCTCTCTCCAGACCCAAACGCAAAAATCAGAAGAAGGGCCTGCGTAATCCAAAACAGGATCGCGAGGCCTCCGATCACGTAAATCCAACGCAATTCGTGCTGTTCCGTGCTGGCATACACGTCTCGTAATTTGAGCCGAAAGTTCATTAATCGGCGCAAGATTAGGTAAAGATATATGGCGATCTGGGGGTAAACCGCGAGTTGCAACACAGTAAAGAGAGCCGCGAGTGTGAGTGTCCATGCAGCGGTGAATTCAGGCTCGCTGGACGACAATGCCTCCCGAACGGTTTGCGGCGAGGCCAGTGTCAAAATCGTCACCACAAGGGCTGAGACTGGTAAAAAGGCGTGGCGTTTCAATTTGGTAGGCCATTGCTGTCCCTGCGAGGTCAGAACAAAAACATAGAGCCAAAAGAGCGGAGCAAGAAGAAACGAACTTGGCCATGTGGCCATATCGGCGGCAAATGCATAGGCCTGTGGCAAGGTTCCGATCAGTTGCGAAAAGGCGTCGGGCAAATTGTTCACGGCGATTGCAGCAAGGAAGGCCGCAAAGCTCTGGCTCACGCGGGAGTATTGTGTTTGCAGAAGACAAAAAGCGACGCCGAACACCGTGATTGCGAGTGTTGCGATGCTTATCATTTCCAATAAAATTTTGTCCATAAAGGCAGAGTGTCCTAAATGTTCTAGAGAGGCTAGAAGGTTCAAACCAAGGATATCGTGCTGTGTAAAACCGCAGCATTCTATCGTGGAACAAGACTTTGTGCGACGTCTTCTATCGCGCCGTTGCGATTGGTGACAGCGGCACGGACCCGCCCGGTTGAGAGTTCGGCCGCGACAATGGCGTCGAACCCGATGTTTCGACCTTCATGCCAAATTGCCTGCCCCGGCGAGACGAACACGCCCAACCCAGCCTGCTGTTTTACGGGCGTGATCATACGATCTGCCAATTCAAAGGGCAGGAGGGCATGGCGCCTGCGGTTCAGTGAATCGAGCACAGCTTGAAACAGCCTTGCCAGATCAGCAGCCGTTGCCCAAAGCCCCGCTGCTGCGCTTTCCGGGTGACGTCGAAACCCGCCTTTGACGGGGTGCCCGTTTTCAAAAAAACCATAGGCGAAAGCACGCGTTGGTGTGATGGCGAAGGTCGCAAGGGGTGCGCCAATCGGCTTGAGTACGCTTTTGGACACATAGGCCGCGAACGCCTCTCCGGTGACGTCTTCGATCATCGCCTGCAAGACCATTGTGCCACCTCCACTATATCTGAATTGTTTAAAAAGCCGACGTCGGGTTCGAATTGCCGCCGAATTTGCGCGTCCGTGCCCATCCAGAATTTCAAGACTGTCGGGCAGGTCTTGGTCTGAGGTGTAGCCCCCAAAGCCGTGAACGCTCGTGCCAGCCGTATGAGACATCAGGTCTGCAATTGTTGCCGTCGCGCTGCGCGGGCCGGGCAATTGCCAGCGCGACAGATATCGGTTCACAGGCATGTCGAGGTCAATTCGGCCATCGCGGACCAACGTCAAAACAGCGAAGGCCGTCACCGGTTTGGAGCAGGAGGCCACCTGAAAAAGCGTATCATGGCCGACCGCGATATTGGGGCGTGCATCGCCTTTATGTCTGACCGTCAGCAGCCCCTCATTCACCGCGGCAAACTGATAGCCGGTCGCGTTGCGAGGGGTTTGTTGGGCTATCGACGGCCTTGTTACATGTGCAAAAGCAGCTGCCAGGCTCATTGTGTTAAAAGTGCGTCGGTTCATGGTGTGATCTTCTCTTCTCCTGCTCAACGGTGACTGGGTTCTGGCCCTTGCGGTCTGAAATGGCCCGTGATCAGTGCGATGTCGCCTGTGCCTATAGGTTTGGACAGTAAACGATGTCGCAATAGGCCGTCTTGCCGGTGCCGGTTATGAGGGAGCGGCAAGACAGTCGGGATGCCCCGCAAGGGCCAGAACACCCCGAGCAAATGTCAAAATATGAAATCGGTTTCCGTCAGTTCACCGTTCGGCGAGGCGATCACCAGAGTGTCTTCGCCAAACGTGATGTCATAGCCCCGACCGCCACTTCGTTCAGACATCTGCAAGTCTTGGAAAGTCAGATTCAGCGCCGAGAGGTCGATTTGATCTTTGCCTGTCTCAAAACTTTTGATGGTGTCGTTTCCGCTGTTCTCGTTGAACACAAAGATGTCTGACCCATGTCCCCCTTTAAGAAAGTCGTCACCTTCGCCGCCGTTCAGGGTGTCATTCCCGCGGCCGCCGCGCAGGATATCGTCACCTGAGCTTCCTGACAGGTCGTCATTGCCACGCCCGCCGCGCAAAATGTCATCTCCGCTGTCGCCGTCCAATCTATCGTCGCCGCGCCCGCCCGAGATTTTATCCTCTCCGCGTCCGCCAAAGAGGTGATCGTTTCCGCGCTTCCCGGCAATTTTGTCGTTTCCGGCGTCTCCTGAGATGCTGTCGTCACCGTTGCGTCCGTTCAAGCTGTCATTGCCTGCGCCCCCGGAAATTTTGTCGTCTCCTCGGCCGCCGACCAGACGATCCTTGCCTGACAACCCTACGAGCTGATTGCCCGCGGTGGCCGTGTCTGAGCCATCATTTTCGACGCGGAAATTGGAGCCTGTTTCGTCGGCAACGAACAAAAGCGATCCGTCTTTGAAGGTGAGCCGATCTGTTTCCAGCTCAGAGAGACGAGTGTCGATGGATAAGGTGACGCCATCAACGGTCAAAAGTGTCTGAGCGGTGCCATCGGTTCCGATCGTCTCGCTCAGCTCGAGGTCAGCGGCGGTGGTCGTGAACTCTAGGTCGCCGCCATCTCCATAATTTTGGCCCCAAGCCGGGGTGTTTATAAGGCTCGCAAGGGCTTGGAAAACTTCATCGCTGGGCCGATCAAACCCATATCTCATCGTTTCGGCGGCTGAAAAGATGGTCCCGGTGGCCGGGTGGAACAGCGTGATCGACCCTGTGCCATAGGTGCCTCCGCCATGACCAATGAACGGGCTGCCTTCTGGTCCGTCTTCTGCCGTAAAGTATTGTTCCAATGCGCCCATTTGGTTTTCCGGCACGAGCGTGCCATCGATAAACAGAGCCTTCATAAAGCGGATCATGTCGCCGGTGTTGGATACGACGCCGCCATCGCCCAAATCTGCAACCGGCAAGTTCGTTACTTCGATGATCTCACCCTCAACGACGGCATAAGAGCGCAAAATTCCCTCAGGCCGGTCGAACCCCGGCAGCCCGGACGACGTCATTCCGACCGGGTCGAAAATACGCGTTTGGTATTCCTCTGCCAGTGTGTTGCCGGTCGCGTTTTCGATCAGGAGGCCCAACAACAAAAAGCCCGTGTTGCTATAGTTGAACGCCTCACCTGGGGCGAACAAAGCAGAGGGATCAATGGCCTCAAGAAGCTCCAAGTATTGTTCGGGGCCAACGGGCTTCGGCGGATCCTGACTAAGCATTTCAATGACTGCATCATAAAGTTCAGGAACGTCGTTAAAGAAGTCCGGGATTCCTGAGCTATGGGTCATCAGCTGCCGGAGCGTAACGTCATGGATGTTGGGCATCCAGGACAGCGGTGTGATGTCCATTGCGTCGGCCAAGCGGTCGTCCAATGAAAATTTCCCTTCTTCCACCAATTGAAGGAGGACAGTTGTGGTCAACATCTTGGTTTGCGACCCGATTTCGAATGTGTCTGCTGCGGTCGCCAAAGTCGGGTCGCCAAGGCCGACAGTTCCATTGACGACATTGACGGACACGCCGTTTCGATACGCTTCGAACACAAGTGCGGGTGCCGGTCCTTCATAGCTGTTGATCGTTTCGGTCGGGCCATCGCTGATTGCGGTAGGGTCAAATTGGGTCACTTGTTTCTCCGTTTTCCCGGGCGCCTCGGTGCGCCGTTCGATCCCACCTACCGCAGCGAAGGTTTTCGGCTCGTCTCTCCCGGCTGACACAGACAAGGCAATTGTTTCCCCGTGAAGGGGCGGACAAACGGGCGGGGAGGGGCTTGGTTGCACAACTCACTCCGCGAGGATTCACCACATGAAGCGATAACGGCTTCTGGCACTTCTGAACTGCGGGCCTGCTAGGGCGTAAAGGGCCAAGCATTGGTCACTCTGAAACCAAGACTTTAAAGCCGCTTGGGCCTCTTTTGATCTGCTTTGACGCGGAGAAGGTGGAGATGGCGGTGGGCAATGCCGTCAGGCCATAGTGGTTGTCAGCAAGCCTAACGCGATGCCGCAACTGACCTTGCAGGTGTCATGTGGTTTGCCTGTCAGGCAGTCCCTTGGTCTTGTCGCAAGTCTTCGGGGATTGATCGGGCTTGATTGGTCCCGAGTGAGACTTTGGCCCTTATGCCGGTGGCAAAAGACCTTCGAGAACGGCAATCCCTGTCGGGCAACTTCGGGGGCATTGCGTCTGTTTCGCGCCAATAACGGCCATAAATCTGAACGCGGTGGGGCGTGGAACGCGCGCAAGAATGGCGGCCCCAAGCTCCGACTTTGGCGCAAGAATTTCATAGGTGTTGATAAACAGATGCGGGTGAGACATGCACTCGAGGTCACGAGCGGGAGCATCGGTGACGCCCCTATGTTCCCAGAGTTTCGAAAATAAATATCGCCCGATCGGGGGAAAGACACTGTGACGGAGGCGGGGGCTGGGGATAACCGCACAAGGCCATGATGCGATCGCTGCCCGCACTGCACATACTGTCATTTTGGGGCTTAAAAACGCTAAGCTGTGAAACCCGGACACATCAAAAGCCATCGAACGAAACGAAGCGGTGTGATCTTCGGACTATCTGGGTGGTGCGGTGTGCTGACAGTTAACCGGAGCTCTCCGTCCCAGCCGGGGCGGGACGAAAATGCACTGCGTTAAGCTGCTTGGTCAGCGCCTCTCAGCGCGCGACTTAGACCACCAAGTTGCGAGGACCCAGACCGCTCCTCGATCCCGTAGCGCTCAATAGCTCTCGGCACCTCACGTACTGTGACCACAGGTTCAGCCGGCCCCGGAAAGGGAAAGCACGTGCCCGAGCTTATGTCGGCCAATACCGACGTCGGACGCAAAAATGAAAGCGGGATAGCGTTTAAACATGCGCGTTTCTTGGAATGGTAGGGGGCACGTAGGGGCTGTGTTTACACAATTGAGCTTGTGTTTTTCACGTAAGTAGTTGGGATATGAGTGGCTCTGATTGCGCGAAATTCCTTTCAAGCTACTCTAGCTTGCGTACATTGCGGGCTAAACCTAAATTTTCTTGCCATGTAGAAATGCGGTGTCTACGCTCGGTTAACGTGTGGTTAGTTGGGGGTTTGTCCATTGATGCCGCACAGCCGTTGTTCCAGTTTTTTCTCGACCAAGCTGTACAAATAAACAGGCCGAGCCTGGCTCATTTTTACGCTCTGGAATTTCAATACCAAACCCGTTTGCGGGCTTTTTTAGGATGCTTTGAATATGACTGCTGCTGCCGCACTAATTGCTTCTCTAACAAATTCGTCCCGTTGCGCTGCGTTTACAGCACTCGACGGAGGGAATTGATATGCCTGTTTTTAATGGTGATGGCGGCAACAATACTCTGACTGGCGGACCTGGAGACGATACGCTGAATGGCTTGGGTGGTCATGATGTTTTGTTTGGCGGCGCGGGCAATGACAGTCTGGTTGGCGGTGATGGCAATGATACCCTAGATGGCAGTGATGGCGCGGGTGGTTTCATCAACCCAAACCGCGATACGCTAGAGGGCGGGGCGGGTGATGACTTGCTGGTATTTTCCCAGCCGCTTGGGTTTTCTGGGGCCTTCGCGAGCTTTGACGGTGGTGCGGATACCGACACGGTTAGCTTTACCAACGCCAATCTTGGCGCGACTTATGTCGTCAATCTTGCAACGGGTCAGTTTACATCCAGTGGCACAATTGTCGGGTTCTTGGCTCGGGTCGAAAACGTCTCTGTTGCCAATGGCATGGGGGTCGTGGGCGATGTCAATGCCAATGTCATCACCGGGACGGGGTTCGCACATAACACCTTTGACGGCGGTGGCGGCAATGACACCATCGACGGCGGCGATGGCAATGACACGATTGATGGTGGCCTAGACAACGACTCCATCCTTGGCGGTCTTAGCAATGACAGTCTGATCGGCGGCGCTGGCAATGACACGCTTGACGGTAGCGACGGCGTCACAAGCTATGCCACAAACTTGGATACTTTGCGCGGCGGAGCAGGTGACGATCTGCTGATCTATTCGATGGTTATCGCCGATTCCTTGACGGCCAACACCTTCGATGGTGGGGCGGATACGGACACGCTGAGCTTTACCAGTGCCAGTCTTGGCGCAACTTATGTCGCGAATTTGGCCACTGGTTTGTTCACATTCAACGGGGCAACCGTTGGGACGATCACAGCGATTGAAAACGTCACGGTTGCCGGAGGTATGGGCGTTGTCGGTGATGGCGCGGCCAATGTGATCACTGGCACGGGGACCGTCAGTGCAAACACGTTTGATGGCGGCGGCGGCAATGACACCATCGACGGCGGCGGCGGCAGCGACTCAATCTCTGGCGGTGCGGGTGACGATTCACTGCAGGGTGGTGATGGCAATGACACCGTTGATGGCGGCACCGATAACGACGAGCTTTTCGGTGGCGATGGGAATGACAGTCTTCTTGGCGGCACTGGTAATGACACGCTGGAGGGCACTGATGGTGCCACGTTGCTGGGCGGCGGACTTGATACATTGGATGGCGGCGCGGGTGATGATCTGTTGATCTATTCGCAGGCGCTTGGGTCCACTTCGGGCCTGAAAACCATGATCGGGGGGGCTGACAACGATACGGCTCTCTTCACGCATGCCAATCTTAATGCCACCTATGTCGCGAATTTGGCCACGGGATTGTTTACCTCATCTGGCACCACTTTTGCGACGATGACCGGGATTGAAAACGTCACGGTCCAAAACCGGATGGGTGTTGTCGGTGACAGCAATGCCAATGTGATCACCGCTGTCGGATCGCATGCCAATGCCTTGGAGGGCGGCGGCGGCAACGACACAATTGATGGCGGTGCCGGGACTGACACGATTGATGGCGGATCGGGCGATGATTCACTCCTTGGTGGTCAGAACAATGACACCATCGACGGTGGCGCAGATGACGACACAATTGATGGCGGGACAGACCATGATGTGATGCTTGGTGGCTCTGGTGATGACAGCCTCATTGGCGGAGACGGCAACGACACGCTGGATGGCAGCGACGGCAGTGGCACGAGAGTCGCGCCAAACAATGATACCCTGCGTGGCGGCGCGGGTGATGATGTGCTGGTCTATTCAATGGACGGTGTTCACGGCAACGCCGTTCAGGTCTTTGATGGCGGTGATGACACTGACACGCTGAGTTTTACGCATGCCAACCACGGCGGCAATCGAGAGATCAATTTGGCCACGGGGCTGTTCACCTCAAGCGGGAACACACGCGGCACGATTACTGATATCGAAAACGTCGTTGTTGCTGGCGGTATGTCGGTTGTTGGAGATGCCGGAGCCAATGCCATCACTGGAACTGGGACAGCTGGCAATGCTTTTTCAGGTGGTGCGGGCGACGATACACTTGATGGCGGTGATGGCGCAGATACGGTTGATGGCGGCGAGCACGACGATTCAATTCTTGGCGGTAGCGGTGATGACAGTTTGGTTGGTGGCCAAAACAACGACACGATCGACGGTGGCGCGGATAATGACACGATTGACGGCGGCACCGACGATGATTTGATCCTTGGCGGCAGCGGCAATGATAGCCTGATCGGCGGTGACGGCGAAGACACGCTGGATGGTTCGGACGGCACCGGCTCCACAGTATCGCCAAACAATGATACCTTGCTGGGCGGTGCCGGGGATGATCTGCTGATCTATTCGATGGACGGCGTTCATGGAGGGGCCATTCAAGTCTTTGATGGTGGCGCTGACACCGACACGCTGAGCTTTACCAACGCCAGCCATGGGGCGAACCGGGTGATCAATCTGTCATCTGGTTTGTTTACCACTAGCGGCACCACGCGCGGGACAATTGCCGGAATTGAAAACGTCACTGTTGCCAACGGCATGGGGGTGATCGGGGATGGGAACGACAACCTAATCACCGGGACAGGTGTGTTTGACAACACCTTCGATGGCGGTGGCGGGAATGACACTGTTGATGGCGGCGACGGGAACGACACGCTGACCGGCGGTGCCGATGAAGATACGGTGACAGGCGGTCTTGGCAATGATGCCCTGTTTGGCGGTACGGGTGATGATAGCCTGATCGGTGGTGACGGCGACGACACGTTGGATGGCACGGATGGCAGCGGCAATAGAATAACGCCTAACAACGACACCTTGTTGGGCGGCGACGGGGACGACCTGTTGATCTATTCTATGAATGGCGTACATGGCAGCGCCATTCAGACCTTTGACGGTGGCGCAGATACTGACACGCTGAGCTTTACCCACGCCGCGCACGGAGCGAACCGGGTGGTCAACCTATCCACTGGTTTGTTTACAACCAGCGGCACCACCCGCGCGACCATCAGTGATGTTGAAAACGTCACGGTTGGCAATCGCATGGGCGTTATCGGCGACAGTGAAGATAATGTGATCACCGGGACGGGCGACTTTGACAACAGTTTTGATGGCGGCGAAGGGAATGACACCCTTGATGGCGGCGGCGGCAATGACAGCCTGATTGGCGGCACTGGCAATGACAGCCTGATTGGCGGCACTGGCAACGATACGTTGGATGGCAGCGATGGCACCCAGAACCTTGAATACCCGAACGCCGATACGCTTGAAGGCGGCGCGGGCGATGACCTGCTGATCTATTCGATGAACGGCGCCGGAAGTCTCGCTGTGACTTCTTTTGATGGCGGCGCGGACACCGATACGCTGAGCTTTACCGGTATCTTGGCAGCCACAGTGACGGCAGATCTGAACACGGGTCTCTTCACCTCTGGCTCGGATACCGTTGGTAGCATTGCAGGTATTGAAAATGTCATTGTTGACAATGATATGCGTGTCATTGGCGACGCCGGCGACAACGTGATTACTGGCACTCATGTGCTTGGAACCAACCGCTTTGAAGGCGGCGCGGGCAATGACACGCTGGACGGCGGCGGCGGCAGCGATACGGTCTTCGGCGAGGCTGGGAACGACTCAGTTCTTGGCGGCGACGGCGATGACACCGTTGAAGGTGGGGCCGACAACGACACCGTGAGAGGTGGTCGTGGCACTGACCGGCTTCATGGTGGCGAGGACGATGATTTGCTCTTTGGCGGGCAGGGGCACGACAGTGTCATTGGTGGCGCTGGCGATGACACGCTGGATGGCAGCGATGGCAGCGGCACCTTTGATTTCGTCAATAATGATACCATCTACGCCGGCGCGGGGGATGACCTTTTGGTCTTCTCGATGGGCGACACCAACAGCATGTCTGGTTTGGTTTTTGATGGCGAAGCGGACAACGATACGATCAGCTTTACCCATGCGGATTTGGACAATCGTTGGTCCGTCACCCTGGGGGGGAGTTTTACGTTCGACAACGGCACAGGCCTGGACTTTATTGGTGTCACAGATGTCGAAAACGCGATCGTTGCCAATGCGATGACTGTGATTGGCGATGCGGGGGCGAATGCGATCACCGGCACAGGCGTCTTTGACAACAGTTTCGAAGGCCGGGGCGGCGATGACACAATTGATGGCGGTGCCGGGAACGATTCATTACTGGGTGGATTGGGCGACGACAGCCTGATCGGCGGGCTGGGCAATGACACGCTAGACGGCAGCGATGGCTCGGGCTCGCTTTTGACACCGAATAACGACACGTTGCGCGGCGGTGCGGGTGATGACCTGCTGATCCATTCAATGCTGGGCACAGACGCCAACACGATCACGATCTTTGATGGCGGGGATGATAACGATACGCTGAGCTTTAGCGCTGCTATTTCCAGTGGGCACTCGGTCGATTTGACAACCGGCTTGCTGACCGATGGGGGCGTTACGCGTGGCACCGTTATTGGCATTGAAAATGTCTCAACTGCCGGGGCTTTGAACGTTGTTGGGGACGGAAACGCCAATGCGATCACCGCAACCGGGAACTTCGAGAACACGTTTCATGGCGGAGCCGGCCAAGACACGATTGACGGCGGCGGTGGCAATGATTCCCTTCAGGGGGACGCGGGGAGTGACAGCTTAACTGGCGGGGATGGCAACGATACGCTGGTGGCGTATGAAGGTGACCAAAACCTTTTCACCAACCCCAATGACTTTGATACATTGCGCGGTGGTGCTGGTGACGACCTGCTCGTCATTTCGCGGGGCGGCAATAACGGGGT
Organism: Pelagimonas sp.; assembly: GCF_050633425.1. Lineage (GTDB taxonomy): Bacteria > Pseudomonadota > Alphaproteobacteria > Rhodobacterales > Rhodobacteraceae > Pelagimonas. Next base: position 153,099 of record NZ_JBOEGM010000016.1, read on the forward strand.
TGATGTTTCGGTCATTGATGGTGGGGCTGACAATGACACGCTGAGCATTGTCACGCTAAACTACGGCACGCCCTATGTTGTCAACCTTGAGACCGGTCTCTTTACCCTGTTCGGAACGCAAACGATCGCCACGATTGTCGACGTCGAAAATGTATTGATTCACAGTGCTTTAACCGTCGTTGGTAATGCCGACGATAACATGATCACGGCGCAAAGCAACTATACCAATACCTTTGACGGTCGGGGCGGCGATGACACCCTTGATGGTGACGGTGGCAACGACCATATCACCGGCGGTTCGGGGGATGACAGCCTGATTGGTGGCGCGGGCAACGATACCCTTGATGGCAGCGATGGCACCGGAACGGTTGCTGTAAACAACGACACCCTACTAGGCGGGAGCGGCAACGACCTGTTGATTTATTCGATGAACGGCACCTTTGCGAGTGCCATTCAAACCTTTGACGGGGGTTCGGATAATGACACGCTCAGCTTTACCGGCAGCGGTTTGGGGTCTCAGCAGGTTGTCAATTTGACCTTTGGTGAGTTTACCTCAAACGGGGATGTGCGTGGATCGATTGCAGGGATCGAAAACGTCTCCGTCGTGGGTGGTATGGAGGTTATCGGGGACACCAACGATAACATGATTGTCGGAACCGGTGACTTCAACAACGTTTTCAGCTCATTGGACGGGCATGATACGCTTGATGGTGGCGGCGGCGATGATGATCTGTATGGCGGCGCTGGGGATGATAGTATTCTTGGCGGGACCGGCAACGACAGCCTTATCGGCCACTTGGGTGATGACACGCTGGATGGCAGTGACGGCACCGGGACTGTTGGAGGTCCAAGCCTTGATGTCTTGCGTGGCGGCGCAGGAGACGATCTGCTGATCTATTCCATGAATGGCAGCAATATCGCCCCGGACACGGGCACAAACACCAATCGTGCGCATGTCTTTGATGGCGGATCTGATGCCGATACGCTGAGCTTTACCAGCGGCGCGCTGACCAATGCGTGGTCTGTTGACATCGATCGCGGCGTGTTCACCAGTAACGGTGATGTTCATGGTCGGCTTGTCGGAATTGAAAACGTCAGCGTTGCCAATGGGATGGAGGTCTTGGGCGATGAAAATGCCAATGTGATCACCGGCACCGGTGATTTTGACAATACTTTCGATGGTCGCTCTGGCGATGATACGATTGACGCTGGCGGCGGAAATGATTCAGTCCTAGGTGGTGTCGGTGACGACAGTCTAGTTGGCGGTGCGGGTAACGACACCTTGGATGGAGGCGACGGTACTGGCGCAAGAATTGCCCCAAACAACGACACTTTGCGCGGCGGGGCAGGGGATGATCTGCTGCTCTTTTCAATGAATGGCATACATGGAAATGCCATCAACGTCTTTGACGGCGGGGCGGACACCGACACGCTTAGCATTACCTCGCCGATCCACGGCGCCACCCGGCAGGTCAACCTGCAAACGGGCTTGTTTACAAACAACGGTACAACACGTGGGACGATCATTAATGTTGAGAACGTCACGGTTGGCAACGCAATAGGTGTAGTGGGCGACGAAAATGGTAACGTGATTACCGGCACCGGTGATTTTGACAATACTTTTGTAGGCGGCATTGGCGACGACACCTTGGTCGGCGGCGGCGGCAATGACAGTCTGTCCGGCGGCTCTAATAATGACAGCCTGATTGGTGGTGAGGGTAACGATACGCTTGATGGTGGTGCTGGTGCGGTCAATCTCGAGACGCTGGGGGACGATACACTCAGGGGCGGCGCGGGCGATGATGTTCTGTTATTTACTCAGAACGATCCGAGCGGAAGCTCTGCGAATGTTTTGGACGGTGGCGACGATACAGATACACTGAATTTCCTCTCTTCCGATCCTGAGTCCGGGCAGGTGGCCAACTTGGCGACCGGATTATACACAATTGATCTCCTCACACACGCCACCATTATCGGCATTGAAAACGTGCGTGTTTTGAATGCGATGAGTGTGTTTGGTGATGGTGGAGCCAATAGTCTCACGGCGACGGGAGAGTTTGATAACCACTTGGATGGCGGCGGCGGCAATGACACCCTGAGCGGCGGCGGTGGCGCGGATACCCTCATCGGTGGCCTTGGCAACGATCTTGTTGATGGTGGAAGTGGCAACGATACTTTGTCTGGCAATTCCGGCAATGACACTCTGAATGGCGGCGAAGGTGATGACACGCTGACCGGCGGGCAAGACGATGATGTGCTTTTGGGTGGTCTTGGCGATGACAATCTGATCGGTGGATCTGGCAATGATACGCTGGATGGAACGGATGGCAGCGGCAGCAGAGACGTACCGAACAATGATACGTTGCGTGGTGCGGCCGGAGACGACCTGCTGATCTATTCCATGGGTGGTGTTCATGCAAATGCCGTTCAGGTCTTGGATGGTGGGGCAGACACAGACACACTGAGCTTTACCTATGTTGGTCACGGGGCCAGCCGAGAGGTCAATCTCACCACCGGTTTGTTCACCACAAACGGATCCACACGCGCGACAGTTGTCGATATTGAAAACGTGACGGTTAACAGCGCCATGACGGTTGTTGGGGACAGCAACGCCAATGCAATCAAAGGTACCGGAGATTTTGCTAACAGTTTCTCGGGCGGCGCTGGCAACGACACGATAGACGGCGGTGGCGGCAATGATGTTCTTAATGGCGGTTCGGGCAATGACATGATCATCGGCGGCAGCGGCGATGACAGGCTGGTTGGCGGTACGGGCGATGACACGCTGGACGGCAGCGATGGATCGGGTGACCGAATTGTTCCCAACAACGACACGTTGGAAGGCGGGGCCGGTAACGATGTGCTGATTTACTCCATGGACGGCGTCCACGGCAGCGCTGTCCAAAGCTTTGATGGCGGCGCAGATACGGACACACTGGTCATTAACCATGCAAACCAACACTCCTTTAGAGAGGTGAATCTGGAGACTGGTTTGTTTACGTCATACGGAACAACACGCGGCACCATAGTCAACATTGAGAATGTTTCAGTCTCCAATAGCATGAGCGTTGTGGGCGATAGTGGTGACAACGTGATCACAGGCACCGGGACATTCGGCAATATCTTTACCGGCGGTGCTGGCAGCGACACGATTGATGCAGGTGGCGGCAATGACACGGTCTTTGCCGGTGGCAATGCAGACGTTGTGTTGGGCGGCCAAGGGCACGATCTGGTTTATGGCGACAATGCCAGTGACTCGATCACGGGCGGAACAGGCAACGATACACTGCGCGGCGACACTGGGAATGACACTCTGGAAGGGGATGGTGGGCGTGACCTGTTAGAAGGCGGCGCAGGTGCAGACCAGCTGTTTGGTGGGTTAAACAACGATACAATTCTCGGCGGCACCGGGCATGACCGGCTCGATGGTTCGGGTGGCAGCGACAGTTTGGATGGCGGAACGGGCAATGACACCCTTGATGGCGGCTCTGGCAACGATACGCTTTTGGGCGGCGATGGCGCGGACTTCATTGAAGGATCGTCCGGGAGAAACCGTATCGACGGCGGTGCAGGCAGCGATGAGTTGTTGAGCGGAACCGGGGCCGATGTGTTTGTCTTTTCTGCGGGGAATGATCACGACGATATCATTGGCTTTAGCGAGGCACAGGGGGATCGGCTTGAACTTGATGATGCGATTTGGACATCAACCGCCGGGACGCTAAGCGCGGCGCAGGTGTTGGCACAATTTGGGTCAGTGAATGCAGCCGGCAACCTTGAGCTGGATTTCGGCGGTGGTGATGTCATCGAGTTGCGTGGTGTTACCACGATCTCAGACAGCAGTATCGACATCGTTTAAATCCGAGAAGGGTCGCCTCGTTTGGCGACCTTTTCCATCATCGTAGGTGCGGTGCAAGCTCGCATCATGACACAGTCGCCAAAGTTGGAACCTCACATTTCTGCTGTTGGCCGGAACATCCTGAAGCGTGACCAGCGCGGAACGCTTCAGGACATGGGCACGACTATCAAAGGCCTCTTAGGTGTGGTTGAGGGGGGAGGGCTCCGAAATCAAACAATAAAACTCAAAACACATGCACCGAAATACATGCTCCGAGATACGGGCAGTCCCACGTTGAGCTGATGCGCAAGTTGCCCTTTGCAACGCACCCGATGTCCTGCCTGACCCCAATCACGCATAAAATCCAACGCTTTAAGCCGACGTCTGGCGTTCCCTTGCCGCGACACAAACAAGCAAGCGCCAGCTAAATCGCAGGATGTGCCGCATTTAAGCAAGCCGGGCCAGAATGTCGGCTGATCCGTATGCCGTCATAAAGCATTTTGCCGACCCCAAGGGACCGACTGTGGGTTGGTCCAGACTTGCACCGCGACGGCGCGAATGACTGCTTTGTTAAGATGCCGATCATTGTTGTGAAAAGCTGATTTCCGACCCGGTTATCCTGCTTATCATTTCACCTGTGTTTACCGAACTATAAAGCGATCGAGGTGGACGAGCTGTTTCGTCAACGCTGCGATGTATCCACTCTTTACCTTCCATTGACTTCAAAGACTGAGATAATGCGCGGTCAGAGATGGTCCGTAAGTTTCGTTTGATTTCATTGAAATGACAGGGTCTGTGTAGGGACGTTAACACCGGTAAGGTCCATGACTTGCGAAGCAGCTTTTGATCGTCTTCTGTCGATACCCGTTGAACTTTGTCTGCAATAGCCGCGGCTTCAATTCCTAGCGGTGTCAGTCGAAATTCTGGTCGCAGCGGATGGCCGTAACCAGGATTTCTTTCCAGCAGTCCGATCTTGATGAGATGGTCCATACTCTGTGCAAAGGCCGTTCTGCTTGCTCCGGTCGATGCCAGCAGGGGAGCCTGCCGTCCCGCAACACCCGCGTGTAAGCGCGCCAATATGGGCACCGCCCAAGCTTTTGATGTGATGTTGACAAACGTCTCAATGTACATAAAGTATAGTTACTTCATTTTTTATCACGAGGAAAGCCCATGGCCCTGATTTCAGTGGATGAAACGATCACAATCGCGATGTCGGTCAAAGATCGTCACAAAAGTGCGAAGTGGTTTGAAGACATGCTGGGGTTTGAAACGATTTATCATGCGGATGAAGCCGGTTGGTCGGAACTGCAAACAAAAACCACTGGTGTTACGATTGGACTTGGGGAGCACACCAAGCCGACCCCAGGCAACTGTGTCCCGGTGTTTGGAACCGCCGATTTGGACACAGCCCGGCAAAAACTGGAACAAGCCAATGTGTCGTTCGATGGTGACACCGACGTTGTCGAAGGAATGGTCAAAACCGCAACCTTTTACGACCCTGACGGCAACGCGCTTATGCTTGCCCAAGATCTGACCGACGGATCGTGACAATGCGGTTTGTAAGCCCTGTCTCGATGGCAATATTGCCATAACAATTTCGACCTCAGCCGACCCATTTCAACACGGTGCCGTCGGCGTCCCAGTGGCTTCAATTGCCGATGGGGAGGTGTGGAAACTCAATTTTCTGGACGCTGGTACTGACGTTATGAAGCCGTGTCTCACAAGCGTAAAATTTACTGTCGAACCTAACTTGTGGTCGCAGATTTTTGAGGGTGTCTGGCAGACAGCATCAGGTCCAGTTGTTTTGGTTATTGGTGTTCGACATGGGGGCAACTCATACTCAAAGTGCCGAATGTGGGATCAATACCGGCAAAGCGATCGACACCCCGACTGTCGTCGCCACTTCCGAATTTTTCGATCCAGATGGCAACACGCTGCGAATGTACAACCGACCTTTGTCACAATCGGATCCGTGTCGTTCAAGCGACGACTTGAACACTTAGGGGGTTGTGCCAATTGGATCTCGAGGCAGAAAGTTTTCAGCCTGAACCTCGATCACGCGGTCACGGGCAGCTAAGCGTCCACACCAACCAATGCTGCTCAGCAAGCGACTGTCAGCTATCTGTTTCTACAGCCAATCTTTTGCTCAACACAAAGGTTAGCATCACTGCAATGCACAAAAGCACAGCACCGGCACTCCATGCAATTGGCGTTGAGTAAATCTCGGCGACAGTTCCGGCCATAACCAGCCCCAATGCGGCCCCTAGTTGTTGGATCAAAGATCGCAGCGACAGTATCGTTGAGCGCTGATGGTCCTCGACACAGCGATGCAGAATGCTGCTGGCAGGCGTTTCGGTGACACCAAGGACCACAGAATACAGGACGAAGACGGCCACAAAACCAATGATACTGCCTTGCAAAGCCAATGCGATCTGAACGCCTGCCAGACAGGCAAAACTTGCAGCCAGCGTCATGGCGTGACGCCGCTTGAAGATCCGGCTGAGGGGCGCAGACAGAGATGCGCCGAACGCGATGGAGAAGAAATAACTCGCCGTAACGACACCGATGACGGTGTTTGCATAGCGCTCGTCCAACATGGGTTTTGCATGGGTCGGCCAGATCACTTCGACCGGGTTGGTTGCCATCAGAAAGAATGCCAAAGCTGCCAGCAGGATCGAAAGTGTGGGATGTTTTAGGGCGAGCAGGCTTGAGTCTTTGATCACCGTTGGAACGTTTGCAAACCCCTGACTGAGTGCGGTGAAATCCCTCGGACGCGGTGTTTCGACAATGGCAAGCATCGTGAAACCAAACACGCCCAACATCACCATGAGGCTTGCAAAGTAGGACACATCATAGATGCTGAACCCGAGGCCCTGCGCGATCGTGCCGAAAACATCGGGCAGAAGCCCTCCCAGAACGGCGCCAATGGCCAACCCCACGGCATTGGCCCATTGCGCTTTGGCCAGTGCGGGCTGGACATCCACATTGGGCGCGCTGGTTTTGAACGTTTCGACAAACCACGCATCAAGCGTGCCTGACCTGAGCGCGCGTCCCAAACCGATGAAGGCAAAAGAGAGCGCGAGTACGTAGAAGTTGCTCGTCGAGAGAAAGACAACGACCGACAACAGGCTGGCGACGACCGCTGTCAAAAAGACCGGCTTGCGGCCAATGCTGTCGGCAAGGCCCCCAAACGGTAGCTCCATCGCCATCGTCGTGACCGAATAAACCCCGAAAAGCAGCGAGATTTGAACAAGGTCCATGCCACGGTCAGTCAAGGCCAGAGCAACAACGGCAACCGTTAGCCCCATCGCGAAACGATCCAGGAACTGGTGTATCTGAAACACGCGAATATGCCGTTGCGCGGGCTCATTCAGTGCTGCAATTGAGAACTCAATTTCGGTGGCCATCTTTGTAACATCTGTGTTGGTGCCGATATGTACAATACCTCAAGTGAGCTGGAGCCTACGACAAGCGGCAAAACAGCCATACGAACACGCGTTGCAAATAGTGGTTTAGTCCCGCGCGGTCGCCATCGGACGTGAGAAATCTAGGCAATGCCGCGTCAATCTTGTCACGGAACTGACCATGCCTGTTCTTGGAAAACGTCGATTGCCCGCAAAACATGATCCGCAACAACAAAATCTCCGATGGAGATGTTCAAAATTAAAGCGCCTTGCACGTCTGGTCTTGGACCCAACATGGCAACAATCTCCCATTTCAATGAGGGCGTTGAATCGGTGAGACGAGGCTAAATCAACAAGAGTATTTTAAAAAAATCAGCCCAATGTGTGATTTTAAGATTTCCATTGCCTGTGCTCGCAGGTCACAAACCGCTGCATCTCCTTGGGTCATGGCACTGGGTCTTTTGGAAAAGCTGGTCGTTCGGGCTTTGCTGGCGCTACAACGACTTGCGGAGCAAGTGTTCGCGGGTTCAGCGAGATTTGAATTCATTCTCAGAAGTTACCAAGCGCCGGGTATTGCCGGGTTTTCCTAACCGTAGGGGCGAAAGTTTACCCGCTTGATACAATTGGTACATTGCGCGGTGCGAATTTGCGACATGCCCCCGGTTAAGTCATCTGGGCCAAGCAAAGCAGGTGACGACATGACAGAATATATCTTCTCCGAGCGCGCGACGCATGAAGCGGGGTTCCATGAGGTCTATAACACAGAAATCGCCCCGTTTTCCGGGGGATGGAGACAAAGCGCCAAATGGCAATGGGCAAAACCTGCAAAACGCTGACGCTGATTGGAGCAGTGACCCTGCTGCTTGCGATACTGGGCGTGATCAAGGTCCAACCCGTCCTTCGCGATCTTTCCGTTGTTCTTCGGCGGGTGTTCTGCCTTGTTGATCTACCTAGAGGGTGGCCGCCGAGTCAGCCAAGAGGTCTCGACCTTCCTGCGCCCGCTTTTGTGTCGCTTCTTGGGGCAAATTCTTGGGGCAAATGTGGCTCCACACGGAAACGCCAGCGGAGTTCATGCCCCTTGATCGTCTGCGCCAGCTGACTGTTCTGCCGGATGCAGACCGCACCCGTCTTGAACCTGGCCATTGAGGGCGATTGGAAGGGCATAGACTACCGCATGGAGAACGCGCGGCTGTCAGAGACCTACAATGATCACAACAACAAACGCCGTTGCAGGAGCGTCTTTCGGGGTTTCGTGCTTGAGATCAACTGTCCCGTCGACATGCCCCTGGTCGTGTTCAACCGCGACATGGGTGGGATGCTGAATAGGATCAATCTCTGGGCGGCGCTCAAGCATCTGCCGCCGCACAAGCTTGACCTTGAGGACGAAGACCTCGAAGCCATTTTCCAGGTTCACACAGACGACCCGGCTCGCGCGGCTCAGACGCTGGATGCGCTTTTGCCCGAATTTTGACCGAGCTAGCAGCGGCGTATCAGGGCGGCAAGAGCTATGTTGCGCAGCCTTTGAGGTGCGCAAGTTCTACATAGCCCTGAGCCTGCCTCATGACTTCCTGAACCTTGTTGTCGCAAAATGCCCGCTTGCTGAAAGCAACGCTAAGTTGCATGCAACTTTGGCCGATCTGGTGATCCCCCGCAATGTTATCGATGCCCTGATAGACTAAAGCCCTTTCAGATCTTGTAAGAAAGGCCACGCATCCCGCGCGGCCTTTCTGCGTTAAGACCAATCGCCAAACGTATCTGCTTTGTATCTGGCCGATACACTTGAGACCTTGGCACCTTGGCCGCGACATTGGGCAGATACCAGACCTCTCTAAAAAGGTGGCATCTACGCGGCGGAAACGTCGCTCGCAAAACCGGAGAGAGACGATGATAAAACTTCCCTTTGAATTTCCCACCTTGCTGAAGTTTGGCCGCGGAGCTTCCCCGTTGGGCATCAAAGAGAGCCAGCCAGAGCCACGTGAAGTACGTGGCGAGAACGATCTGCCCAACGTCGAACTTGGCAAGTTTTTGGGCGATCCGATCGAGTTGATTTCGACGCTGCCCCTACGCCTGCCGCTGGCACAGATCGCCAAGCTGGCCTTGGGCAAGGATGATGGTCGAGGCAGCGGTCCAACCGACATCCTGATTGGCGATGGTGCCAATGACACCATCCAGGGCACGGAAGGGAATGACACGATCTATGGCGGCTCTGGCGATGACGCGATCTATGGCGACGATGGTCTGGACGTCCTCTATGGCAACTCTGGTGATGACTATTTCTCGGGCGGTGCAGGAGACGACATGCTCCATGGCGGCGCGGGGAATGACCTGGCCTATGGTGGCTCAGGCAACGACTTGGTGTCTGGCGGTTCTGGCAATGACACGCTCTGGGGCGAGTTCGGCGATGACCAGATCTATGGCGACCAGGGCAATGACCTGATGGGAGGAGGCTGGGGTGACGACCTGATGGGAGGCGGCCAAGGCGATGACGTTATGTTTGGCCATGACGGCGACGACTATATGTCCGGCGGCACGGGCCATGATACGATGGATGGCGGCACTGGAAACGACGACATTCGCGGCCTTGGCGGGCGGGACATCATCCGCGGCGGTGCTGGCAATGACACGATCGACGGCGGGCTGGACAAAGACATCATCTGGGGCGAGTCCGGCGACGACGTCATCTATGGAGGCAACAACGTTTCGCTTGAGAAAGGCGACGTGATGAGCGGCGGCGCGGGCAATGATACCTTCGCCTTCAAATTCGGCGACAGCGGTGGCGGGCGCTCCCTGGACAAGATCCTCGATTTTACGAAAGGTGAAGATGAAATCGCCATCGAAATGCAGTTTGAGGACGCGGCCTATATCAACTTCACCGGAGAGGGCAGCGAGCTTTACGGTGTCGAGGGCGCGCAGATCGCTTGGACGCATACGATGGAAGGCGACCATGAGGTCACCATCCTACAGGTCCGCGACGACTATGGTCTAGAGAGCGACTATGACATCATGGTCTTTGGCCATGTGGACTTTTCCGTCGACGATTTCGCTTTGCTCTAGGAGTGAGCCTGCAACCAGGCACCGGCCCCTGACTTGGGGTCGGCTGATACAATTGATACAAAGCGCGATACAAAAGAGATGAACTTCCGTAGTCTTATAGCACCGCAACTGGACCGAGGGCCCAAGGGAATGGACGACACTCAAGCGCAAGCGGGTGTGCCGCAGACGCTGACCGCCCTGCTGCGCGGCCCCGACGCGGCGCAGACTTTAGCGCTTTTGCAGGACACGCTCGACGCGATGAAGGACGCAGTGGCGTTGTGGGATGAGGACATGAAGCTGGTCCTGCACAACCGGCAGTTCACCCAGATGGTCCTGCCCGAGGGCTTTCGCCCGCTAGAGGTTGGAGAGGACGGGATCGCCTTTGCGCGCGAGCTGTTTCATTCTGGTGCCTATGTCATGTTAGAGGGCATGAGCCCCGACCAGTTGGCAGAGCGCATGGGCGAGATCATCCGTGACTTCACCGCCGATATGGAGATCGAGCGCACCAATGGCCGCGTCCTGGGGGCCGTGTCAAAGCGCACCGCACTTGGCGGCTACTTGCTGAACGTCTTTGACAAGACCGACACCAAACGCGCCGAGGCTGCAGAGGCCAAGAAGCTAGAGGCCGTCAACGATGCGGTTGAGGCGCTGGAAGAAGGCTTCTCGCTTTGGGACGCCGATATGAAATTCCTTTTCTGCAATGACCGCTACATGGAGATCGTCTTTCCCCCCGATTACCCCCGGATCGAGCCGGGGGCCAACGCCACAGAGGTGGTGCCGAAGTTCTTCGAAGGGGACCGCCTGATCGTGCCCGAGGGTGTGCCGACCGAGGCGCTGGTGCAGGACGTGATCGACTGGATCACCAGCTTTGGCGGGGCGCGAGAGTTCTACTTTAGGGACGGGCGCGTCATGCGCGCCGCGCCGCACCGCACCAAGCTGGGCGGCTTTCTGATTACTGTCACCGACGTCACGGAGGTGCGCAACGCGGAAGCCAAGCGCCTAGAGGCGGTGAATGACGCGGTCGGCGGGCTGGAGGAGGGGTTCGTGCTGATGGATCACGATCTTAACTTCATGCTCTGCAACCCCCGTTTCATGGAACTTACCTACCCGCAGGGGCATCCGCAGCTTGAACCGGGCACCTCCGCCCGGGACGCGATGCGCGTGTTATATGATACGGGCGAGTTGATGCTGGGTCGTATTGACCGCGAGGACTTCGCAGAACAGACGGTGCAATGGATTAAGGAGCTGCGCGCGCCCCGTGAGTATCACTTTAAGAACGGGCGGGTCACCCGTACTCGGGTCACCAAGACCGCGCTGGGGGGCTATCTGGCGCTGATCCGCGACGTCACCGAAGAGCGCAATACGCAAGCCAAGGCCCGCGACATGCTCTTTGACGCCATCGAAAGCCTTGAAGAGGGCTTTGCGCTTTACGACGAGGATCTGCGCTTTGTCACCTGCAACCAGAACTATGTCGATATGGCGCTGTTCTACCGAGGCAGCCCCTACACGCTCGGATCGTCTCTGGAAGAGCACGCACGCGAAAGCTTCCGGTCCGGCGCCGTGGATCTGCCGCCCGGCGTGACAGAGGACATAATGGCCGCTGATGTGGTGGCTTGGATCAGCGGTGCCGGAGAGCCGCGCGAGTTCACCTTTAAGACAGGCCGGATCATCCGTATGACCGCCAAGCGCACTGCATTGGGGGGATTCATGGTCACGGTGATGGACCTGACCCAAGAGCGTAACTCAGAGGCCAAGGCCCGCGAGCTTGTCTTTGACGCGATGGAATCGCTCGAAGAGGGGTTCGCGCTTTGGGACAGTGAGTGGCGCTTTGTGATGTGTAATCAAAAGCATATCAACATCGTGATCCCCTACCGCGACACGCCCTATGACGTGGGTGCCCATGCCACAGATACGATCCGCGAAGCCGTGGAATCAGGAATCTACGTAATCCCCGACGGTGTCACGCCAGATGAGTTCATGGCGGGGTTCGAGGAGTGGACGCAGCAATACGGCAACTCGATTGACGTCCGGTTCACCGATGGGCGCACGGTTGTCATGACCCCACATAAGACCGATCTGGGCGGCTTCCTTCTGACTTCGATCGATGTCACCGAAGAGCGCAACTCCGAGGCTCGCGCCCGCGACATGCTGCTCGACGCCTTCCAATCGCTGGACGATGGGCTGGTCCTTTGCGACGCGGATATGAACTATGTCTTCGGCAACGACTCTTGGAAGCGGATGATGTTCGACGGGTTGGAGCAGAACATCCCCCAGCCCGGCGACAGCGTGATCGACAACCTGATCGGGCATGTGCGCAGCGGCTACTATGCCATTCCCGAGGGCCAAAGTCAGGACGATTACATCGCTTGGATGATGGGCGAGATGGCGCAGCATGGCAAACAGATCCACTATTCCGCCGCCGATGGGCGGCATTTTGTGGGCTCGTCGCACCAAACCTCCTTTGGCGGGGCGCTTTTGTTTATCCGCGATGTCACCGAGGTGGAGCGCGCGGAAGAAAGACGGCTTGAGGCGGTGACCGACGCGCTGAATGCCGCCGACTATCCGATGGTGCTATTTTCTGGGGATCGCAGCTTTGTTCTCGCCAACGACGCCTGGTATCGGATGATCGCCCCCACCGGTCTCGTGCCCACGACTGGGGACGATGGCGAAGCTTTCTTTAAGGCAATGATCGACAGCGGTTATTTCATTATCCCCGATGGCTTGACCCCTGCCGAACTGTACCAGGTCGGTTTAGCATCCATCTACGGCTATAACCGCGAGTTCCCTCTCACCACCTCTGATGGTCGCCTCTTCCTGGGTTCCTCTAGCAAAACCGCCCTGGGCGGCTTCCTCATTTCCTACCGCGACATCACCGAGCAAACCCGGACCCAGCAAGAACTTGAACAGCAACGCGAGACGGTCCACCAGAACGAAAAGCTCTCAGCGCTGGGTGAATTGCTGGCAGGCGTCGCGCATGAGCTGAACAACCCGCTCTCGGTCGTCTTTGGTTATAGCCAGATGCTGCAAGGCAAAGTCTCTGACCCGGTGACGGCAGAGCGGATCGACCTGATCTGCCAATCCGCCGAGCGCGCTGCCAAAATCGTGAAAACGTTCCTCGCTATGGCGCGCCAGCGACCCACCAAGATCGAGACATGCTCCATCAACGATATCGCCACCACCGCGCTTGAGGTCTCAAGCTACAGCCTAAAGTCCAACGGTACAGAGGTACTGACCCATTTTGACCCGGACGCGCCACCGATCCAGGGCGACTTCGACCAATTGGCACAGGTCTTCTCTAACCTGATCATTAACGCAGGGCATGCCGTCGAGGCGCAGCGCGGGGCGGGGCAGATCGTCGTGAAAAGCTTCTATGATGCAGTGCGCGACGAGACCGTGGTTGAGATACGCGATAACGGCCGCGGCATCCCCAAAGACATCCAGACGCGCATATTCGAACCCTTCTTCACCACCAAAGAGGTGGGCGAAGGCACAGGCGTGGGGCTTGCCTTTAGCCACCGGATCATCAGCAGCCATGAGGGCGCGCTTGATCTTCAATCCGCCCCTGGCAAGGGCACCAGTTTCTTTGTGCGCTTGAAGGCGGCAGACGAGGCAGAAATTGACGCAACGAACCAAAACACAGTTGCCGGTGCTTTGGGGCCGAAACGCGTGCTTGTCCTCGATGACGAAGAGGGCGTTGCGCAGCTTGTTGCGGACCTGCTTACCGATGAGGGGCTTCACGTGACCAAGATGACCAATCCGCGCAAAGCCCTCCGCCTTGTGGCCTCCCAGACGTTCGACGCGGTGGTGAGCGACTTCAAGATGCCGGACATGGACGGCCGGTCGTTCTTTGAGGCCGCGCGCGCACTGGTGCCAGAGATCGCAACAAGGGTCGGCTTCATGACCGGCGACGCCATGAGCGCCCATGTCGCCGCGTTTCTGGTGCAATCTGGTTGCCCGCATATCGAAAAACCCATTGTAAAGGAAGAGCTTATGGCGCTCTTGGCGCAAATCTCAGCCCCCTCGGAGACCGCAACATGAGTGAGCAAACCATTATCCTTTGCGACGACGAGGCACCCCTGCGCCGGATGCTGAAGGACCACCTGACGGAGTGTGGTTACCGTGTCATTGAGGCCGCAAATGGCAATGAGTTGCTGACGCTTGTGGAAGACACCGCGCCCGACCTGATCATCTTGGATGTGCGGATGCCGCAAAAGGATGGGCTCTCTGCGTTGCGCGATCTGCGCCTATCTAGCCAAGTGCCGGTGATGATGCTGACGGCAGCCGGCGAGGTGGTTGACAAGGTCTTGGGGCTGGAGTTTGGGGCCGACGATTATCTTGTAAAACCGGTGGACTTGCGTGAACTAGAGGCACGCGTCAAAGCTGCGATCCGCCGCAGTGCGGTGCAGGTGGCGCAGCACAAAGAGGCAGAACGGATCAGCGGAACAGTGCCCTTTGGCCCTTGCAGGCTGGATTTGGATGCAGCGCGGCTCTTTGGGCCGGACGGGGAGGAAATCGCCGTCACTTCTATGGAGTTCAGCCTACTGTAGGTCTTTGCGACAAATCCTGGCCGGACGTTGAACCGCGACCAGCTGCTAGAGCAGGCCCATGACCGCGGCTGGGAGCCCTTTGACCGCTCCATTGATTTGCGTATCTCGCGCATTCGCCGCAAGGTAGAGCCGAACCCAACCAAGCCAGAGGTGATCCGCACGGTGCGCGGGATCGGGTATATTTTCGGCTGACCCTGTGCGTGGGCAAATCCTCGCTGAGTGTATCGCGTGCAAAATATCTGCGATATTTCCAGACACCGCCTGTGTATAGATAGCGCGAAAACTTCTCAGTCAGCCGTTTTTAATCGCGAAAAGCGCCCTCCAAATCAGAGGGCGCTTCGTCTGTCGTGAGATAAAGACCTGAAGGGCAGCATCACCCGCCGCGTGTCGGCGCAAATGTTGCAACACCCTTGCCCGGCTTCGAGCGGTCAGGCACCGATGGGTGCGGGGTATTGGTTTGCACCGTGTTCGCGCCGGGTTTTTGCGTCGGCGACAGGCCGCCGTGCTTGGCGCAGGCCACCTCAGAGGTGATCTCGTCGCCAGTCAGATTGTAGATCGTGCCGTCGGCACAGACCACATGTCCGGCCTGGGCGGTCGAGGCAAAGGCAAGAGTAGCAATGGTCAGGGGCAAGGCGGCCAGGAATGTGAGTTTCATCGGTTTTTTCCTTTATCACGTTTGATACAAATGGTTGACGGCTTTCAGTGCCGATGAAGCTGTTTTGACGGATGCTCGGATCAGTTTGACGTTGCCAAATGTGTCAATTGTAAATCAGGGAAAGAGGGGCCTGCTTGGAGCTATAGAGGCGACCATAACAGCCATACATATTGTCTTCGGCTCAACACCAGATACGCAGTTCCTGCACTTTGTATGCACTTTCGGCAGGGTCGTCGAAAAATGAAAAGCTGATCGGCAGGGGTTGGGCTCGAAAGCTCCCGCGCGCTTGGTGAGGTCAGGACACATAGCTGGAATATGACGGTTTTTACGATGCAAATGGCTGACGCGAAACTCAGGCATATAGGTTGTATCGCATCGCAATCCGTCGCCGATCCTTCAGTCGATCGTATTTCTGTTCGATTTTGCCCAATACTTCCAACCGGGCAAGCCGCAACTGAACGCATGTATTGAACGCAACAACCGGACCGTTCGCGGTGCAGGGCAGGGGCAATACATCTTTGGAACCAGCGAGGCGGCACAAGAGCAGGCAACCAAACGCTTCAATGGGCATCGGTAGCATCACACACGCCGCAAAACTGGACGCAGCGGCGTGGATTCTAAGGCTGGGCCGCATTTAAAATGTGTGGGTGACCGTCTCACTTACAAATTTAAGAAATAGGCTTACCAGCCTCCCGCTGGTATTTGACACGCCAATTGAGTGTTAATTTGAACCTTGCGCCGTCAGAGATAAAAGCTTTTTCGAGAACCGCGCCGTTTTTCCACCGCCTGGAAGAGAGCGCAGACACGCAAGCGCGCGCTCATTGGTAAGTTGGGCCTTTTGCGCGACGTGAAGTTCGTAACAAAGCTCCAACATGGCACCGATATCCCTTGGGGTTTCATCTGGTTCGAAATCCAAAAGGCTCACGATAGTATCCAGAGCAAAACAGGGAGATCCCATGTCGGCAACGTCTTTCAGAGCTTTTGTCCAACGGTTGGTCGGCAACGAATGCGACATCAAAACCTTTTTAAGCTCGTTTGCAAAGGTCCGAACCGTTAATCGCCCTTCGGCTGAAAGCCCTGCGGTGGCCTCGATTGCAAGCGAGGAAACGGATTTATCTTCGCAGGCCATAAAGCATGCCAGCATAGCCGCCCCGATTTGCCCCACCGGCGGGCCGGGTCGAAAAAACGGCTCCAGATACGCCCGAATAGGATTGTCGGCGAGCTTTCGTGATGTGTCCAAACCAAGCAACGCGACCCGAAAAAACAGTTCTGGATTCGCCGGTCGGGTGATCGAGGCCCAAGCGATATCGGCAAATGTCTGTCCACAGTTTGTCGGGTCTTGCGAACCTTGGTCTGGAAAACAAAAGAGAGCGGGCAGGGCGCGGGACCACATTGTATTTGCGGGCGTAACCGGAACCTCAAGCTTGAGCCAATGCCAAGTCCCATCTTTCGATTCCTGACGGTCGATCTGTAGTTCGATAGCGACTGAAGCCCCGCAGTCTGGCACAGGGTGTTGCTTGAAACTGAATGGCCCTTTGAACAGTTTGGTGATTGCTTTGTCGGCCTGTTCAGGCAGGCGCGCGCGCCAAGCAGCCCCCCAGAGTTCGGGCGTGGGGCCAACCTTGACGTCTTGTCCCAAGGCATAGGCAATGGCCCGATCAGCCTCGGTCGCTAGGGGGAGCTTCCCGACGTCGCGCCCTTCCGGCGCCAGCCTCATCAATGCCATCGCCATGTCATGTGGTTCGGGTTCGACACTCTGTTTACGATAACATTCCATTCGCGCCAACAGATCGGCAACGTGAACCAGGCCTGAGGTTTCGCTGGGCAGGGCCAGTAATGGCAAGGAAGCCCCATCACCGACCCGTTCGATCACACCGGCATTTCGGGCAAGATGATGTTCTTGCAGGCTAAGCTCTGTGACATACCTGAAGTGGTTTTGCCTATCGCGTTCTTCTGCAAGTATCTCCGCAAGCGGCACGTTTTCGGCCAGCGCCCGTCCAGTCATAGCAAGAACGTAGCGAATTTCACAGTCGCCCAATGATTGACACACCTGCTTTGCGCGCTTGCGCAGCGGTGACAATGTTTTGACATCCTGTCCAAGCTCAGCGCCGAAACGTGAAATACCATCAATGGCGCGTTCGACATCAAACGGATCGCGTGGAGATTCCAGTACCGTCAGAAACAATGCAAGAGCCTCATCAGGGGAGGCCACTGCCTCTATCGGCCGAGCTTGGTTCGGAGCAATGTTGCGTTCGGCATCGGGCGCGGCTCCTGGTGCAGTGCCCGTCATTTCCGCAATCCGCAGTCGGATTGAAGGGGCAACAACATCGACATAGTCGGCCAGCTCATCTGAAACACTTTCAGCCCCCAGAGCCTCAATTGCGTCGAGCGCTTTTGCCTGCACCCCCGCATCCTCCAAGATCAGCGCCAAAACCGCTTTCGCTGCGGCTTCGTGCTTCAATTCAGGTTTGCGTTTCGCAGCGCTCAGCAACAATCGGAGTGCTGCCGTCACGGTGCCCTTGGCACGTGCTTGCAGGGCAGGTTCCAACGCCGCCAGCAGGTCTTCGGGGGCAATAGCCTCCGATTTTTCCAGCTTTTGGACATGCTTTAGAGCAAACGAGACCGTCGGCGGGACGGAGGAGGACAGCAACCGCAAATACCGGTCAGATCGCTTCGCCATTTCGTCGACATCCGGCGCCATCAGCATGTGAAACCGCGAATACCATCCAGCGCGGTATTGGGCAAAATCGCGGTCCAGTGCGTCCAGCGACGCATCCAACAATCGCTGACGATCCAGCAAACCTTCGTCGGAGTATCTTTTGATCCGATCCGCCCAACTTTCCTGACCGTGTTCTAGGTACTTGTCATGGTTGGCAAGGCTGTTTTCTCCGCCGCCCTCGACGTCGAAAAACCGCCAGACATCCCCGTCCAACAATTCCGCCTTGCTGTCCTCTGTTCGCGTGCCGGACCAATGAGAGTAGTAGCCAAGAATGATGGCGTCACTGACCGGGCGCTGGCACAGGCCAGCCTGCCAAAGCTTTTGCAAGCCATTTATAGAGAAAGTGCTTTCGTTGACGAAATGGTCGACGACACCTTGTGTCCAGTCCGGGTCAAGCTTGCGCAGGATGTCCTCGATCGGGATTTTCGCCGGCATAGGGAAGAACGGCAGCTTGGTCAGTTCGGATTGCGATGCGGTCGCAAGGACGGCGATTGAAACGGCTTCTCCGTCCGAAACCTTGGACTGGGGTTTTTCGGAACCAAAATTCCAATAGGTGTCCAATTTCTTGAACAAGGCCATCGCCGGTTTGGCAAAGGCCCGACGTTCCTTGGCGGGCGTCTTGGCCAACCGCTCCAACACATTTGGGGCGCTGTTCGAGGAAATGAATTCCAGAAATTCCTGCTCAGTCATTTTGCCGGTTCATCTCCATCTCGGCTGCAAGGATGTGTTTGCATGGCCCGCGTTGATTGCCGTTTTTTGCAAACCAAGGGCACGTGCATCGCCAATCGTTTTCGACTAGCTCGACCTTGTGGATCACATCATCCGACGACACGTCGGCCACGTCATCTGACCACCGCACGGCTCCTGCATCGACCAATTTCTTTGCCGACTTCAGGCGCGGGTTCAGACCTTCGGTTTTGCTCATGTCAAACGGAAGGTTTCGGTGGAAATAGGCCCGTTGCGCCAGGTCGAACCCCAACCGGCCTCCGGCGGCGAGCTTGGCCAAAGCCACGTCAACGACCTCAATCGAAAGATCAGTCGTCTTGGAAATCGCCTCCGCATCGATACTGTCTTGCCAGCTCAGCTGAGCCGTGACCGCCGCCAAGCCTGTGTCGTCCGAGTTTGCCATGCGGCTGAGCAATCCGCCGTCGCCCGAAAAACCACGCCAGGGCTCTGCGTTCAAGACAAGCCACACCCTTTGGGTCCCGAAATTCAATGCCCAGCTTGTCGCGCCAGTTGCCGGATTGAACTGCACGTCAAGGCTGTCGGCCAACGCAGCCAAGGGCTCAAATACACGCAAACGGTGGCACCCTCGCAGAGGAACGGCTCCGGGTGCCTCGCGGGCCGTGACACGCGCCATGGGCCCATTCGCGCCAACCCAGATTCGTTGGTCATTTTTCCCTCGGGGCAGCCCGCGTAAGAACCGTTGCGCTGCGATCTTGGGCAGGCTGAACGCCGGACACATCCCGGCCATCGCCACCTGTACCTCGGCAAATCCTTTGACCCACCGCAAAGGCAGCGGCACTTTCTTTTCGAAGTAGGCCTTGCCATCGGTGACAACTTCGACCGAGTTTGAGCCGATGCTGATCTCCATTTCGGTATCGCGAGCGACGGACGATAGCGCACCTCTTAATTCCGGGCCGAAATCAACATTGGTTGTCCCTTTGCTGCGCGCTTGAGCTTCCAAGGCGCTGTTGTCCAGATCCAACCGGATATAGGCGCTGCAACAGGCCGAGAACCCCTCGAACCGAACTGCGTCTGCGCCAACTGTCGCGACGGGATCTGCTTCACGAAGGATCTTGGCGAGCATTGAGGGGGGGACATAGAACCGTGATCCCACGATCTCGGAAACCGCACGGAGCGATTTTGCAGTGATGTTTGGATATAGCGCACGAGCTTTTAAGAATACCGGCGTTGTCGGGACATTCTGATCGCTGGCAAGCGCCAATGCCTGTCCCTGTAAGGTGGGGCGCAATTCCGAGGCGTGATCATATTTGTAAATTTGTTCAATCACTAACGAACTCAAAAGCAGTAGGTGTCTTATAAGAATGCGAGAGCATTTATAACACTGTTCAGGGTCTCTGTCTGCCATTCTCACGCGCGTATGCAACATATTCGTGCGCCCTGCGGGAGTATAGTGCGTTTATCTGTGAATTGCCCGGAGGTTTGCGGTCGTTGTCGCCGTCCTACGATACATAGCCGTCCTACGATACATAGCCGTCCTACGATACATAGCCGTCCTACGATACATAGATGACGCCCCGCAGCTTATGAACGTTTTCACCAATTTGGATCATTGCAGCTCTGCAAACTCGGACAGTGGCAAGGCCTTTGTCGCCGCTGCAACGCAGGGCGAAGCGACCCTCCACAAGGGGTATGTGAGCGATACCGAAGCCAAGCTCCGTGCAAAGAAACTGTAGCCAGCATCGCGAAGCAAGCTTTTGACATCGAAGGCGAATAGATGGCCTAAATGTTGAAGATCGAAGCCGCGCAACCTGATCGCCGTGGCCTTACCAATCCTCACAGACCTCTGGAAAGCCCGCAGCGGCGCGTTTGAAATTCGTCGAAAGGAACCGATGATCTCGTTTGGCCGAACCAACACAAACATCCGCAAAGCCGCCGATCCACCGTTCGATACCGAAAGCGCCGCCAAAGCCTGCGCACAGAAATCCCGAGTGGCCCTCACTTCCGAAACCCTCGCTAAAATCCAGCCAAAGCAGAACGCTTTCGACACAAGTTTTGGAACCGCTCTGAATTTTATGAAATGCTTGAAAACGTGAAAAAAGAGCGCGAGGATCGCCGTCCAAGCCTTCCGAAACTGATGTTCAGGCCCCCAAAACAACCTGACCCATCAGGGTCTTTGGTCGTCTGGATCGCGATGAAAGTAAAATGGCGGAGAGACAGGGATTCGAACCCTGGGTAGGCTTGCACCCACAACGGTTTTCGAGACCGCCCCGTTCGACCACTCCGGCACCTCTCCGCGGGGGTCTTGGTGAAGGGGCGTTTAGACCGCCAGGCTAGGGCATGCAACAAGAAATTTACACAATCCGCTCATGAAGGCGTAGCCCCCTTGGAATTCCCGGCAGGGCGGCCTACCGTTATAGAGATTACGATATAAGGATACCGTCATGTTGCGCCGCTTTTTCGCAGGTCTGTTGGCCATCAGCCTTGCTTTGCCGGTACAGGCTGCACCGTCGGATGATGTGCTTGATGCGCTACAGCTGGACCAGCTGCTGACCATCATGCGCCAAGAAGGTGTGACCTATGGCCAGGAAATGGCGGCGGATATGTTTGCTGGCGGTGAGAATGCCCAATGGCAAGGATTGCTCGACCAGATCTATGACATTTCCAAAATGGAAGAGCTGGTGCGCACCCAATTCGGTCAGGCTTTGGGGGATGCCGACACCGATGCTTTGCTGGCGTTTTTCCAATCCGATCTCGGGAAACAGGTTGTCGGGCTCGAACTGAGTGCGCGACGGGCGATGATTGATGACGCAATCGAACAGGTGGCGCGCCAATCCTATTACGAGGCGGACGAAGACGAGATCAAAGGGATCACAGATTTTATTGAGGCCAATGATTTGATCGAGGCCAATGTCACTGGTGCGCTGAACGCCTCCTTTCAATTCTATCGGGGGCTCGTTGATGGGGGCGGGATTGAGTTGAGTGAAGGTGAAATCCTCTCCGACGTTTGGGCCCAAGAGGATGAGACCAGGATTGACACGCGTGAATGGATTTATGGGTTTTTGATGATGGCCTATGGCCCACTGGATGAGGCCGAACTCGATACATATGTCGCCTTTTCATCCAGCCCAGAGGGCAGGGCGCTCAACCAGGCGCTTTTTGCAGGCTTTAACCAAATGTATGACGACATTTCCTATGCATTGGGCTTGGCGGCAGCCCAGCAAATGCAAGGGCAAGACCTCTAGCCGGGGCCATTCAGAGCAAGGGCAATAATACAGGCATGTGTCCTGACTCACGCCTTGACAAACAGGCCGCGACGCGTGCATAAGCGCGCCACAAAGGACGGGGCTACGGCTCCGCCTTTTGTTTTTGTTGAAACGAACGTCTCAAACGAGACGCGCGGTTCGAGGCGGCAAAAGGGTTTGACCACTGTGTTTGACCCAAGCCCTAAACGCCCAGAAATGGGGGCCGTAGAACGCGATATGAAAGGAAACACGCGATGTTCGCGGTACTCAAGACCGGCGGCAAGCAATATAAAGTCCAGGCGGGTGATATCCTCCGTGTGGAAAAGCTGGCTGCTGATGCGGGCGAAACCGTCCAGTTCAACGATATTCTGATGATTGGTGGCGAAAGCACGGCCATTGGCGCGCCTTTTGTGGCTGGTGCCGGTGTTCAGGCCGAAGTCGTCGACCAGATCAAAGGCGAAAAGACCATCAACTTCGTTATGCGCCGTCGTAAGCACGGTTCGCAGCGGACCAAAGGTCATCGTCAGCAGCTCACACTGCTTAAGATCACTGACATTCTGGCCACTGGCGCAGATGCATCCGGCGTTAAAGCTGCTGTTGGCGCGGGTTCCGCTCCTAAGGCTGCTGCGCCTGCCGCTGCAAAACCAGCCAAGAAAGCTGCTGCTCCTAAGGCAGAAGCCGCCACTGGTGCAGATGATCTGACAGAAATCAACGGTGTCGGCCCTGCCGCTGCCAAAAAGCTGGTGGAAGCCGGCATCACAACGTTTGCACAGCTCGCAGCCGTTGACGCGGACACCTTTGAAGGTGCCAAAGTCAAGGCTGATTGGGTCGAGCAAGCCAAAACGCTCGCCTAAGGCTAAGGAGAAACACGAATGGCACATAAAAAAGCTGGCGGTTCCTCCCGCAACGGTCGCGACTCAGCTGGTCGTCGTCTTGGTGTAAAATTGTACGGTGGCCAAGCGGCCAACCCAGGCAATATCGTCGTGCGTCAGCGCGGCACCAAGTTTTGGCCAGGTGAAGGCGTAGGCATGGGCAAAGATCACACAATCTTTGCAACTGTCGAAGGCGCAGTCACCTTCCGCAAAGGCCTCAAGGGCCGAACCTTTATTTCGGTTCTTCCGGTGGCGGAGGCCGCTGAATAAGCCGACCTAAGGTCTGAATGACATTGAGGGGATCGGCAATCGCCGGTCCCCTTTCTCGTTTTTGTATCGAGTGTGGGGGCGGTGCAGGTCACAATATCGACAATCTGTCGGTTTAACTGTTCACCAATGCCTATGTAGTAGAGGCAATGCACATGAGGAGAGTGCAGATGAGCCTGGATGATTTGCCGCAACAGCCCTTGGTTGAGACCGAGCGGTTTGATTTGCGCCCAGTGCAGCAATCCGATGTTGGTTTGCTTGAGCATTACGCCGGCGACGAACGTGTCGCACAGATGACCCCAACAATTCCACACCCTTTGCCGCCCGGCGCGGTTCAGGCAATGGTTGATCGTGTCACGACGACCGAACGCGAAGAAGATGCCTGGGTCATGGACGCCACCAAAGTGGGCGGTGCCGAAGTGATGGGTGCGATTACGCTCAAACGTATGGACCGCAACCAATCCGAGATCGGCTATTGGGTCGCACCATTGTTTTGGAACACGGGCCTCGCCTCGGATGCCGTCCAAGCATTGGTGGCGGCCAACCCAATGCAAAACGACGCTATCTTCGCATCGGTTTTCCAAGACAACCCGGCCTCGGCCCGCGTTCTGGTCAATTGCGGATTTGAATATATTGGCGACGCGGAATCTTTCTGTGTCTCACGTAATGCCAAGGTTCCGACATGGACCTACATTAAAAAGCTGACCTAACATGCTGAATTTGCACACAGGTCGCTTTGTATTGCGGCCCATGTGCGCCGCAGATGCCATCTGGATCGCGCGAGAGATCGCCAATCCTCTGGTTCATTGTTGGCTGTCCACTGTTCCAAATCCCTACGATGTGACGGATTCTGCGTGGTTCATTGAGCGTTTTGCCGAAAACCCAGGGTTCAAGGTTGTCCAAGATGCGGGCAATCCGCTTGGGATAATCTCAATCGAACGCGCCAGCAGCTTTGATGCCGCTCGGAGCCACACACCCGAGCTTGGGTATTGGTTGGCTAAACACGCATGGGGGCGCGGCGTTATGAGCGAAGCGGCACAGGCGATGGTTGATTGGTTCTTTGAAACCGGCCGGGGGGATGTCATCGCCTCAGGCTGGATTGCCGGAAACACACGTTCGGCGCATGTCTTGGCCAAGCTTGGATTTCGCCGAACTGGCGAAACAGTGATGCGTTACGCTCATTTTCATGGCAAAGAGGTGCCGATTGAACGGGTCACCTTGACAAAAGATCACTGGCAATGCGCCAAGCCCGGTTGAGAAAACCCAACTTCCCCGCTAAACCGCCCGAACCCTATAGTGAAAGCCCTGTCAGATGAAATTCCTCGATCTTTGCAAAGTCTATATCCGCTCCGGCGCGGGCGGTAACGGCTGCATCAGCTTCCGTCGCGAGAAATTCATCGAATATGGTGGACCAGATGGTGGCGACGGTGGGCGGGGCGGTTCTGTCTGGGCCGAGGCCGTGGATGGGCTCAACACCCTGATCGACTTTCGGTATCAACAACACTGGTTTGCCGATAACGGCAAAAGCGGCATGGGACAGGGGCGCACCGGCAAGGATGGCGGCGACATAATCCTCAAAGTGCCGGTCGGCACCGAAGTTCTGGACGAAGACGAAGAGACCGTCATCGCCGATCTTACCGAACTCGGCCAGCGCGTTTTGCTGGCCAAAGGGGGAAATGGCGGCTGGGGCAACCTGCATTTCAAGACCTCGACCAACCAAGCGCCACGCCGTGCCAATCCTGGCCAAGACGAGATCAACCGCACCCTTTGGCTGCGTCTGAAACTGATCGCCGATGTCGGTTTGGTAGGCCTTCCCAATGCCGGAAAATCGACTTTTCTGGCCGCGACGTCCAATGCGCGTCCGAAAATCGCCGATTATCCGTTTACCACGCTGCACCCCAACCTTGGCGTCGTGCTGGTTGATGGCAAGGAATTTGTTGTTGCCGACATTCCCGGCTTGATCGAAGGCGCACATGAAGGGCGCGGCTTGGGCGATCTTTTCCTAGGCCACGTCGAACGTTGCGCGGTGTTGTTACACCTGATTGATGGCAGTTCGGGCAGCTTGCTTGAGGATTATAAAACCATCTGTTCGGAGCTCGAAGCCTATGGCGAAGGGCTTGCCGACAAACCACGCGTAACTGTTTTGAACAAGATCGACACGCTCGACGACGAAGAACGCGTGTTCCTCAAGGATGAGCTCGAAGCGATTGGCGCGGAAAACGTCATGCTAATGTCGGGTGCATCCAGCGAAGGTGTGACGGATGTTTTGCGCGCCCTGCGACCGCATGTTGAAGCGCGTCGGGAGGCCGAAAAACCCGTTGATCCCGAAGAAGAAGGGGATGGGACGTGGCGACCCTAAAAGACGCAAAGCGCGTTGTCGTCAAAATCGGGTCGGCCTTGTTGGTGGATCGCGAGACCGGTGATTTGCGCGCTGATTGGCTCCGTGCCATTGCAGACGATATTGCAAGCCTGCGCGCGCGCGGGGCCGATGTGGTTTTGGTTTCTTCTGGCTCCATTGCATTGGGGCGCGGAATTTTAGGCCTGCCAATGACGGAACTGCCGCTTGAGCAATCTCAGGCCGCAGCAGCAGTCGGTCAAATTCGGTTGGCCCGCGCCTGGCAAGAGGCATTGGCCCCGCATGATCTCACCACGGCGCAGGTTTTGGTCACGCTCGAAGATAGCGCAGATCGTCGCCGATACCTGAATTCGCGCGCGACCCTCTCGACTTTGCTCGGTTTTGGCACCGTGCCGATCGTCAATGAAAACGACACCGTTGCCACAGATGAAATTCGATATGGTGACAATGACCGGCTGGCTGCGCAGGTTGCCGCCACGGTTGGGGCCGATTTGCTGGTTTTGTTGTCGGATGTGGACGGCCTCTATACCGGCAACCCGCAACATGATCCCTCGGCGCAGCGCCTTGATATCATTGATCATATTACCCCTGAAATCGAAGGAATGGCGGGTGATGCCGGCTCTGGTCTGTCCAAGGGCGGGATGAAAACCAAGGTGTTGGCCGCCAAAACCGCCACCGCTTCGGGCTGTGCGATGATCATCATGCATGGCGCTGATCCGCACCCTCTGCAGCGTTTGCAGGACGGTGCGCCAAACACGCTGTTTACACCTCAGCTTGACCCGCACGCAGCCCGCAAACGTTGGATTTCAGCGATGAAACCACAAGGTGTGCTCTGTGTGGATGCAGGCGCGGCCAAGGCATTGTCTTCGGGCAAGTCGCTCTTGCCTGCCGGGTTGCGCGGTGTCGAGGGGCGTTTTGGGCGCGGCGATCCGGTCGAAATTAGACTGCAATCCGGCGAATCTCTGGGGCAGGGGTTATCCCGCTACACAGCAACCGAAGCGCGCGCGATTGCAGGCCGTCATAGCTCGGAAATCGAAGCCGTCTTGGGCTATCCGGGGCGCGCGGTGTTGATCCACCGCGACGACATGGCGCTATAGGGCGCACTTTGACGCCCGGCAAAACAAGCATTAACACTACGTTCAAATCAACCCACGCAAAGGAAGCCGTCATGAAAGACCTGACAGACATTCCCGGCCTCATGGCCGACATCGGAACGCGCGCCAAAGCCGCCGCAGCCCAGCTTGCCTTTGCCCCGGCCCCGGTAAAACAGCGCGCTCTCGAAGCCGCCGCCGACGCGGTTTGGGCCACGCGGGCGGATATCATCGCCGCAAATGCCAAGGATCTCGACTATGGTCGTGACAAAGGGCTGTCGGATGCCATGATGGATCGCCTGATGCTGGATGAAAGCCGCATCCAAGGCATTGTCGATGGGCTTCGCGCCGTGGCAGCACAGGATGATCCCGTTGGTCAAGTGACCGAGGAATGGGACCAGCCCTCGGGCCTCAATATCCGCCGGGTGCGCACGCCTTTGGGCGTGATTGGTGTGATCTATGAATCGCGTCCCAATGTAACCGCCGATGCCGGTGCGCTGTGTTTGAAATCGGGCAATGCGGTGATTTTGCGCGGCGGCTCAGAGAGCTTTCATTCTTCAAGCGCGATCCATGCTTGTCTGGTCGCCGGGTTGCGCCAAGCGGATCTGCCCGAAGATGCGATCCAGCTTATTCCGACCCGTGATCGCGCCGCCGTGCGCGAACTGCTGACCATGACCGACACCGTCGACGTGATCGTTCCTCGGGGGGGCAAGGGCTTGGTCGGCCTGGTTCAGCGCGAAGCGCGGGTGCCTGTTTTTGCCCATCTCGAGGGTATCGTGCATATTTATGTCGATAAATCCGCCGACCCGGTCAAAGCCTTGTCCGTTGTCATGAACGCCAAAACCCGGCGCACCGGGATTTGTGGCGCGGCTGAATGCCTTTTGATCCACCGCGATGTGGTCGACACAATTGGTCAGGGATTGGTGAAATCCTTGCTTGATGCTGGGGTCGAAGTCCGCGCGGGTGCGGTTTTGAAGGCTATTGAGGGCACTCAGGAAGCCACCGATGAAGATTGGGGCAAGGAATATCTCGACAAAATCATCGCCGCAAAAGTGGTGGATGACATCGACGATGCCATTGCTCATATCCGACAGTTCGGCTCAAACCACACCGATTGCATTTTGGCCGAAGATGATGCGGCGGCAGAGCGCTTCTTTGAGCGGTTGGATAGTGCGATTTTGATGCGGAACGCTTCGACGCAATTCGCGGATGGCGGCGAATTTGGCATGGGGGCCGAGATTGGCATTGCCACGGGCAAAATGCACGCACGCGGCCCGGTTGGGGCCGCGCAGTTGACCAGCTTTAAATATCTGGTTGTTGGTGACGGTACAACACGCGCCTAAGCTTTGGGCCTGTTGATCAGGTGATCGACAGGCTCAATCGGCTTTCGCTCGCCGAGGCATGAAGCTTGTGACCGCGATCTGCGGCCAGGATCGGAAGCAAGGCAAACTGCACTCGGTTCGCGGCGAGTTCGGCCATTTCAGCAGTCCCATTTAGGTGATCCCACAGGTTTGTGGTGATCGACAAACGCGGAGCGCTGGCTGAAATCGTCCAACCGGCTGCGCTTTGTTCAAAGGTCACGGTTCCACCGGTCGGCATTGCGGATTCACAACACAGATGTGCAAGATAGGCGAGCTGGACTTCGGTGCGCAACATGTCATCGACCGGGCGCCAATCGGCCTGCATACGGGTGCCTTTGCACAAACCATCAAGCGTTGCGGTGGTTTCCTTTCGGCTCATTTTTTGGGTGCTGCCTGCGCTGCCAAAGGCGACGCGAAAGAAGCGAATACGTGCCGCTGCGCTGGCGCAACTGTCTTGGATCAGCTCCATCTCGGCGCTGGTGTCGGCGGAACCGGCCATTGACATCAGTTCCAATCCGTTTTGGATGGCACCGATAGGGCTGATGAGATCGTGACACAAGCGGGACCCAACAAGGGTGGCTAGTGTTTCGCTGTGCTGGGGCATAAAGCGCTCCGAAGGTCTTGGAGGATAGATAGGATAGAGTGGACAAAGATGGGTGATCTTAACTCGTTATTGGAACCGGGGATGCTGGTATCGCACCCTGATCAACCGGATTGGGGCACGGGACAAGTGCAATCCAATGTCGGCGGGCGGATTACGGTCAATTTCCGCGAACAGGGCAAAGTCGTCATTGATGGTGCTCGTGTGGTGTTAATCCCAGTTTACGAAGGTTAACAATAGAGGCAAACTGTTTCTGAATAGTTAACTATGTTGCAGAACTTGCCAATCTTTTTCTGCCTGCCTAGAAGCATTTAGGTTCCAAGAGGCAGGACGCGCATATGACTGCAACAGCAGAGGGCTTTACCGTTCGTCTCGCTCGGGATGATGCGGAATTGGAAGCGGCGCAACGCTTGCGATATGACGTGTTTGTCACCGAATTGGGCGGGGACGGCGCGCTTGTTGATCACGAGCAACGGCTTGAGAAAGACCGCTTTGATCCGTTTTTTGATCATCTTCTGTTGATGGATGATACCAAAGGCGGTGTGGTTGTCGGTGTTTACCGCCTGTTACGTCAGGATCAAGCCGAAGCTGTCGGGCAATTCTATTCCGAAGACGAATACGATCTTTCACCATTGCGCGATAGCGGACGTAAGTTATTGGAATTAGGCAGGTCTTGTGTCGCACCCGACTATCGAGGGGGAACAGGGCTTTTCCATCTTTGGCAGGGATTGGCCGCCTACGTTCTGGAACACGAGATAGAAATCTTGTTCGGAACCGCCAGTTTTCACGGCACTGACATTGATGCTTTGGCACAAAGCTTGTCTTTGCTTCACCATCGTCACTTGGTTCCGCAGCCGTTGCGTGTCAGGGCGCGGGCCTTCCAAAATATGGACTTGGTCGCCGAAGATCACATTGATCGCCGTGCCGCAATGTTGCAAATTCCGCCCTTGATAAAGGCCTATCTGCGCCTTGGCGGATGCGTTGGAGAAGGGGCGTTTATCGACCATGACTTCAACACGACGGATGTGTGTTTGGTCATGGACACAGCCAAAATGACTGAACGTCAAAAGGGTATCTACGTTAAGGATCGTAAAGAATGACACCGACATGGGATGCAGGTGATCCGCCAAAACACCCGCCGATATCAGGGGTGGGATGGCTGTTGGTCGCCCTTCGTGTGCCGATTCTTGTTGTGGTGATCTTTGGTGGGTTGCTGTTTTTGTTGGTGCTGCGACTTGTAGAGAAACCCTTGTTTGGCATGGATCGCCCGATAACGCCTTGGATCACGCAAACGGTATGTCGGGTCACTTTGCGGGTGATGGGATTGCCTCTTTATATCAAGGGGCCACGTATGACTGGGCCGGGGGCGATTGTCGCAAACCATGCGAGTTGGCTGGACATATTTGTACTAAACAGCCGCAAAAACGTATACTTTGTGTCTAAGGCAGAGGTGGCGACTTGGCCGGGGATCGGCTGGTTGGCTCGGGCGACCGGGACGGTTTTTATCAATCGTGACCGGCGAGAAGCCAAAGCCCATGCTCAAATCGTGGAAGACCGATTGCTGCACGGTCACAGGTTGCTGTTTTTCCCCGAAGGCACGTCAACCGATAGCCGCCGTGTTTTGCCGTTCAAGACCACTTTGTTCGCCGCGTTCTATAGCCCGCGTTTGCAACATGCGCTGCAGGTTCAGCCTGTTAGCGTTGTTTACAAAGCCCCCGATGGCGTTGATCCGCGGTTTTACGGATGGTGGGGGGACATGGATTTTGGGTCGTCCCTGATCCGACTTTTGGCACTACCGAGACAGGGATCGGTGACATTGGTTTATCACACACCATTGCGTGTCGATGCCTATGCAAATCGCAAAAGCCTTGCTGCGGCGCTTGAAACTCACGTGCGGCAGGGCTTTGAGGATCAAAGCCTTTTTGGATGAGGTTTGTTCGCTAACTCATTGCCTTGACAAGGGAGTTTAGCGTTGCAAGCGGGTCTTCTGTTGCCCAGATCTCTTCGCCAATGGCAAAGAAATCAGTCATTGGGCTAAGCTCTGCGACACGCTTAACGGTGATACCACCCTCGGCCACCACCGGGACTTCGATCACTTTTGACCACCAATCGAACAGGTTATCTTCCGCCAATTCTCCATCGCCCAATGACCCCGACACAGGCCCAAAGGAAACATAATCAGCCCCGCCTTCGCCCGCATTCATGCCGTCATGACGCGACTGGCCACAATAGGCCCCAACAATGGCATCCGGCCCGAGTTCTTTGCGCGCGTGGCGCACAGTGCGCGCGCCATCAAGCAAATGAACACCGTCCAACCCCAGACGTTTGGCCAAAACTACATGAGTGTCGATCACCAGCGCCACATCGGCGCGATGCGCAACATCCCGAATGGCATCGGCGGCGCGGGTCAGGCGATCTTCGTCGTGGGTTGCCAGGGATAAACGCAAACAGGCGATCTCGGCCCCTTGCAAAACGGTTTCGAGTTGGGCAGGGAAGCTGCTCAGATCAAAGTCCGGTGGGGTCACGAGATAGATCTGAGGGTGGTCCTGATCAGCCATGGAGCGCTCTTTTTACTTTGGATTGACGGATGTTTTATCCTGCCTTGGCGGTTTTGGCCATCCGGTTTTCGCCCGTTAGGCTTTTGAGACACCAGTTTTCTTCGACGGTTTTCGCGGGGCCTTTTTCGAAGGCTTTTTAGGGGGTTTAGGTGGGAGAGACGCCGCGAATGCCATGGCCATCGTGGTCAATTTTCGCCGCGTGTCATCATCGCCCAAGACATCATCGTCGACTTCGACCAAACCTTTCATCGGGCGCCCGGTAAAGCTGAGTTCTTCGACACCAGGAAGGGCGAGCGCGTCTTTGTATCGGTCAGGTCCGACGCGATACATTCCACCGCCTTTGTGCACACCGCACACCATGTTTCCAAAGCTCAGAAAACACAGGCCGCCAAACATGCGTTTCTCTTCAATGCCCGGCAGTTCTCCGGCGGCATAGAGGTCGTCGCGCATCACTGTGGCATGGCCTTCGTCATAGGGCATCGCTGGTCTCCTTGATCTGACGCGAGTTTAGATCACCATAAGAAAATAGGGGAGCTTTTTTGCCCAGATCCTGCCCCAGATCGCCCCCCATTCCGTACTGGGGGCTTGCGCATTTTTCGCCCACATCCTAGGCCCAAGGGTGAATTCAGGAGAAGACAATGGGATCGGGACAAGCGCAGCCGGCTTTCGTATTGGTGCGGCCACAGATGGGCGAAAACATCGGTGCAGCGGCACGGGCGATGTGGAATTTCGGGTTGGATCATATGCGAGTCGTGGCTCCGCGCGATGGTTGGCCGAGCGAAAAAGCCGTGGCGATGGCATCTGGGGCGGGGCGGTTGCTTGACGAAGCCTTGTTGACCGATGATTTGCCCGATGCGCTTGCGGATTGTAACTTTGTTATGGCGACCACGGCGCGGTCGCGTGACTTGACCAAAACGGTGTTTACACCCGAACAGGCGATGATCGAGGCGCAGAAACGGATTGCGCGGGGGGAAAAGGTCGCGGTGATGTTTGGGCCAGAGCGGGCCGGCTTGGAAAATGCCGATATCGCGCAGGCCAACGCGATTATTTCTGTGCCGGTCAATCCCTTATACGCCTCTCTTAACCTTGCACAATGTGTGTTGCTCTGCGGGTATGAGTGGCAACGTGCCAATTCCAATGCGGAGCCAATGACCGAAGTCTTGGCTGGCACCGAAGTGGCCAGTGGTCAAGAAGTTGAGTTTCTCGCCCGTCACTACGAAGAGCGTATGGAGGAGGCCGGTTTCTTTTATCCCGACCACAAGGCAGACAGCATGAAGGTCAATCTGCGCAATATGTGGAGCCGGATGCCGTTGACCCGGGCTGATGTGCAGATGTTGCACGGTATGATGCGCCAGATGGTGCGTTGGAAAGACAAAAAACAGGACTGAGAACAGAAAAACGGACCGGCATAACCGGTCCGTAAGTCATGGTCAGGACGGGAGGGAGACCCTGACCAATGGTGATCTGATGATCAGTAGCTATTGCCATAGCTGTTGTGCTTTTTCTTTGGGGCGTAATGTGTGCAGGCGTGGTTTTGCAGGTATTTGCCAGACACCCAGTAATAGTGGTGGTTGTAGGAAACCTTGGCCCAGCCGTGCTGCCATCCTACGACGTGGACATTTGTGCAGGCATGGAAGGTGCCGATAACTTTGTAATGTGTGCCAGGGCCGGAGCGTGCATTCAGTTTAATACCTTGCTCGATCCAGGCCGAGCTGGCGGTGGCGGCGGTGGCACCCAGAGCGGAGGCTGCGATAATGGCGGAGATCAGAAGCTTTTTCATGGTCTAGGTCCTTTGTCAGAATGTTGTGTGGCACTGTCTTAAATTCTGCATTCAACCTACATGATTGCGCTGGCGGCGCTAAGTCAGGAAAGTCTGACCAAGGTATTCCTTACCCTGTCGGCCCATGTGCGCAGGTGGTTGAAGCCCGGCGGCGTGGGCACTAGTGTCGCGCGCAAATGGAGATAAGACATGGCTGAAAAGCGCAAGCTGTTCGAAGATGTGAGCGAGGCTCAGACCACCGTGGCCGAACCGGCGGGCGGTATGATTGATGCTGGAAAACGTGGTGCGCGGCGCGCGATCCGTGGCTGGCTTATGCTGCTGTTTGCGCTGGTTGTGGTGATGATAGCCGTGGGCGGGTTGACACGTTTGACGGATAGCGGATTGTCGATCACAGAATGGAAGCCGGTGACAGGGGCTATCCCGCCCATGAACACCGAGGCCTGGCAGGCTGAGTTCGCCAAATACCAGGAAATCCCGGAATACCAGTTGGAAAACAAGGGAATGAGCCTGTCTGAATTCCAATTCATCTATTGGTGGGAATGGGGCCATCGCCAGTTGGGCCGTGTCATTGGGCTGGTCTGGGCGATCGGTTTCTTTGGATTTTTGGCAGCAAAACGGATTCCAACGGGCTGGACCGGACGGTTGTTCGGACTTGGTGTACTGGGCGGATTGCAGGGCGCTGTGGGCTGGTGGATGGTTTCATCGGGGTTGAGCGGTCAAATGACCGACGTGGCATCTTACCGATTGGCAACACATCTTGGGCTGGCTTTTGTCATCTTGGGCTTCATCGCGTGGTACGTCTATGGGTTGGGCCGCGAAGAGCGTGATCTGATGCAAGCCCGTCGTTTGGCCGAGCCTAAACTGTTTTCAATGTCGACCGGGCTGATGCATTTTGCCTTTCTGCAAATTTTGTTTGGTGCCTTGGTTGCTGGGATTGATGCGGGACGCACATTCAATGATTGGCCGTTGATGGCGGGTGGCATCTTTCCGCCGGAAGCGTTTGACATTCAACCGATATGGCGCAACCTATTCGAGAACGCGGGTCTGGTCCAATTCCTTCACCGTGTGTTTGGCTATGTGTTGTTTGTCTTTGGCATTCTTGTTTGGCGTCGCGGACGGAAATCGCCCAATGCGGATACGCAATTCCGGTTTAACGCGGTTTTTGCGGCGCTGTGCGTGCAGGTTCTGCTGGGCATTGTAACGGTGCTCTATATCGCGCCGTGGCATTTGGCATTGTTGCATCAGCTGGGCGCGGTGATCTTGTGGGCCTTAATCTTGCGGGCGCGCTTTGCGGCGCGCTATCCAACTGAACAAACTATCCGAGGAACCGCATAAATGACCGCTTTCAACGATCTCATGGCCTTCCAACGCGACACAGAGGCTCTTGGGCAAATCTCATGGAGATTGGGCTGGGACCAAGAAACCATGATGCCTCATGGGGCCAGTGATCAACGGGCCGATGAATGCGCTGCGATCGAAGGCGTGATTCACCAGCGTAAAATTGACCCGCGTGTGGGCGATTGGCTTGCCAAGATTGATGACGCCGACTTGGACGAGACGGGAAGGGCGCAAATCCGTCTGATCCGACGCGCCTATGAGCGGAGCTCTCGGGTTCCTGAACGGTTGGTCGCGGAATTGGCAAGGATATCCAGCCGGGCACATAAGATTTGGGCGCAAGCGCGTTCAAATGATAATTTCTCCGAGTTTTCACCGGTGTTGAAAGAGATTGTCGCCCTGCGTCAAGAAGAGGCGCAGGCCTTGGCGGAGGATGGCGATCTTTATGATGGGCTGTTGAATGAATACGAGCCGGGCACCAAAGCCAGTGATCTTGAAGCGATGTTTGGGGCTTTGCGCCCGCGTCTTGTGGCCTTGCGTGAGGCGGTTTTGGACAAGCCCGATCTGATGGGGTTGAATAACACCTTTGATCCTGAAGGCCAGATGCGGGTCACTGAAAAACTGGCGGCGCAGTTTGGATATGACTTTAACCGCGGCCGTGTTGACAAGGCCGTGCATCCGTTCAGCTCTGGGAGTGGCAATGACGTGCGCATCACCACCCGGACCGAGCCTTTGGACCCGTTTAATTGTTTTTATTCGACAATTCATGAGGTTGGCCACGGCTGTTACGAACAAAACATCGATCAAGCCTATCGGCTTACGCCGCTTGGGCGCGGCGTGTCGATGGGTGTTCACGAAAGCCAAAGCCGGATTTACGAAAACCAGTTGGGACGTTCGCGTGCCTTTACTGGCTGGCTTTATGGGCAGATGCGCGATGAGTTTGGCGATTTCGGTGTTGCCGATGAGGATGCGTTTTATGGCGCGGTGAACCGGATCAAAAACGGCTATATCCGCACCGAAGCGGATGAGGTGCAATACAACTTGCATGTGCTTCTGCGCTTTGATCTCGAGCGCGCGATTATTTCAGGTGACTTGATTGTCGATGACCTTGAAGCTGCCTGGAACGACCGATTTGAGGCCGATTTTGGCTATGCGGTCGACAAAGCATCCAACGGCGTTTTGCAAGACGTGCATTGGTCTGCTGGCTTTTTCGGATATTTCCCCACCTATTCGCTTGGTAATGTTTATGCCGGGTGTCTTTACGAAGCGCTACGTGGTGCGGTCCCTGATCTGGACAGTGAATTGGCACGAGGCGACACGTCGACTGCAACCGGTTGGCTGCGCGACAATCTGCAGCAATTTGGCGGTTTGCGTGAGGCGCGGGCCACGATTGAGCATGCCACCGGAAAAGCCCCTAGCGAAGGACCTTTGCTGGATTACCTAGAAGCTAAGTTCAAAGGCATCTACAGGCTATAAACCGGAGTGGGCGGAGATTTCTCCGCCCTTTTCTATATCAAGGCCATCCGCTCAGCGCGTTCAGGGTCAGGAAATGGGCGATAGAGCCCAAAGTCTGCCGTCATGATCTGTTCGTGCACGGCGCGGTATAGTCTCTCAATGTCATCATCGTGGCTGCCATTCATTCGAAAGGCTTGATCGAGTTGAGTAAGATCTTTGACTTCGATCTGCAAAAGGAAGTCGCGGTAACAATCCGATGCCAGATTCAATTTGCGGCGATATAAATGCCACCTTTGAATAACCCCAGCCGTCATCAAACGATCAAGCCAAACTTCGATAGCATAGGCAAAAGCCAATGCTTTGGAATCGTTTTTGACGTCAATCATACAGGTATAGAGGTTCATCGCGGCTCTCCTTTATAGGCGAGTTTGCCCGAGAGAAGTTGATGTGGTCTTAAAACCCAAAAACCGGCCCTGGCCAAAAGCCAGAACCGGTCATTTTAGTAGGTTTGCCTCGCCGACTTATGTGTCGTCAGCGTCGGGTCCGGTTTCGCTGATCACTTCGGCGTCTTCGATTTCGTCGTCACCCTGATCGGCAATCCGTGCGACCGACACGACGATCTCTTTTTTGCCCGTGCGGAAGACATTGACACCGCCAGCCCCGCGAGAGCGGAACGAGATGCCATCAACCGGAACACGGATCGATTGGCCTGTCGACGTGGCCAGCATGATCTGATCGCCAAGCTCGACCGGGAAGCTTGCCACAAGGGGCCCGCCGCGCATGGCCTTGTCAAAGGCTTGAACGCCCATTCCGCCGCGCCCACGAACAGGATAATCGTGGCTGGAGCTAAGCTTACCGGCCCCTTTTGATGTGATTGTCAGCAACAGATTTTCCGCCGCGGACATCTCAGCATAGCGTTCTTGGCTCAACTGAGTATTGGCGTTGCCATCCTCTTCGGTCGGCAATTCAGCATCATCGGCAAGCCCAGCCATGGCACGACGCATCTTGAGATAGGCCGCGCGCTCATCCGGTGTTGCCTCAAACTGACGAATGATAGCCATCGACACGACGCGATCATCCCCCAACAGTTTGATGCCACGCACCCCAACCGACGCGCGGCTGTTGAACACGCGAACATCCGTTGCAGGGAAGCGAATTGCACGACCCGAATCCGTGACCAGCATCACGTGATCATCGTTTTCAGCAATGCGCACATCAATCAGTTTCGTCTCAGCGTGATCGTCTTCGAACTTCATCGCGATCTTGCCGTTTGATTTCACATTTGTGAAGTCTGACAGCTTGTTACGGCGCACAGTTCCTGCGGATGTCGCAAAGACAACCTGCAAATCGTCCCAGTCATCCTCGTCCCGATCCACCGGCATAATCGCAGCGATCGACACGCCTGATGGGATCGGTAAAAGATTCACAATCGCCTTGCCCTTGGAGGTCCGAGACCCTTGCGGCAGGC
Source organism: Pelagimonas sp. (assembly GCF_050633425.1). Lineage (GTDB taxonomy): Bacteria > Pseudomonadota > Alphaproteobacteria > Rhodobacterales > Rhodobacteraceae > Pelagimonas. The sequence continues at coordinate 190,365 of NZ_JBOEGM010000016.1, forward strand.
GCCAGGTTTTGAGCTTGTAGGCCATGCCATCGGTGGTGAAGAACAAGAGCTGTGTATGCGTGTTGGCCACAAACAGCGTGGTCACCACGTCGTCGTCTTTCATCGCACCACCGGACACGCCCTTGCCGCCGCGTTTTTGCGCCCGGAAATCGACCAGAGGGGTCCGTTTGATATAGCCCTCGGCGGTGACTGTGACGACCATGTCCGACCGTTCAATCAGGTCTTCGTCGTCCATATCTCCGGCCCAGTCGACAATCTGTGTACGGCGCGGCACAGCGAAGTCTTCACGGACTTTGCGCATTTCATCCGAAATAATCGTCATGATGCGATCACGGCTTCCAAGAATTTCAAGGTATTCCTTGATCTTAGCGGCCAGTTCTTCAAGTTCATCGGTGACTTCTTTGACACCCAGCTGGGTCAGACGTTGGAGACGCAGTTCCAAAATCGCACGCACCTGCGTTTCCGACAGGTTGTAGGTGCCATCGTCATTGGCCTTGTGGGTCGGATCATCAATGAGCGCGATATAGGGCAAGATTTCATGGGCAGGCCACCGTCGCTCCATCAGTTTGGCGCGCGCTTCTGGTGCATCAGCTGAGGCGCGAATGGTCGCAACCACTTCGTCAACATTGGAAACGGCGACGGCCAGGCCGCACAAGATATGGCTCCGCTCACGGGCCTTGCGCAGCAAATACGCCGTGCGGCGTAAAATCACATCTTCACGGAAGTCCAGAAAGGCGGTCAAGAAACCGCGCAGAGTAAGCTGTTCCGGCCGACCGCCGTTTAAAGCCAACATGTTACAGGCAAAACTTGTCTGCATCGGGGTAAAGCGGAACAGTTGATTTAGAACCACTTCGGCGGTCGCATCGCGTTTCAGTTCAACCACAACCCGCACACCGTTGCGATCAGATTCGTCTTGAACGTGGGCGATCCCCTCGATCTTTTTGTCGCGCGCCGCTTCGGCGATCCGCTCGATCATGGTGGCTTTGTTCACCTGATAGGGGATTTCGTCGATGACGATGGCAAAGCGATCCTTGCGGATTTCCTCGACCCGAGTTTTCGAGCGAATAATGACGCTTCCGCGCCCCTCTGTATAAGCTTTGTAGGCACCGGAGCGGCCCAAAATTACACCGCCCGTCGGGAAATCCGGGGCAGGGACGTATTCAATCAACTGCTCGCTGCTCAGGTCAGGGTTGTCGATCAGGGCAAGCGCAGCATCAATGACTTCGCCAAGGTTATGGGGCGGAATACGTGTCGCCATACCAACGGCGATCCCTTCGGCCCCATTGACCAAGACATTTGGATATCGCGCCGGAAGTACCGTGGGTTCACGTTCCTTACCATCATAATTGTCCTGAAAATCAACGGTGTCCTTGTCGATATCGAGCAAAAGATTGAGCGCAGATTTCTCAAGCCGCGATTCCGTATAGCGCATCGCCGCAGCGCTATCGCCGTCCATGGATCCAAAGTTGCCCTGACCGTCAATCAACGGCAGAGACATGGAAAAATCCTGCGCCATACGAACCAACGCGTCATAGATCGCACTATCGCCATGCGGGTGGTAGTTCCCCATAACCTCGCCAACGGGCTTGGCGCATTTGCGGTAGGATTTGTCGGGCGTATAGCCGCCATCATACATGTGATACAAAATGCGGCGGTGGACCGGTTTCAAACCGTCGCGAACATCAGGAATCGCCCGGCTTACAATCACGCTCATGGCGTAATCGAGGTAGCTGGTTTTCATCTCACGTTCGATGGAGATCGAAGGACCGCTGTATTCAGGCGGCATTTCGTCAGTGTTATCAGGTGTTTCTGGCGTGTCGTTCACGTAGGGTGCCTACTCGGTTATCTGCCATATATTGTTGAAGGTTTTATAACAGATGCAGGATGTAGGGTGCAATGGCAGCGTCACGGTGCATTTCTGGCAGCCACCCGTGATGTCTGCTAACAGGTTGTTTTTATTGAAAAGTAAAGATTTTTGCCGCAGCCTTCTTTTACAACAAAAAGAAAGAGGCGCAGGATGCAACGATCAGAAACCGAACTTATGCTCAAGGGATATGGGCTTACCACGGCCGAATTGTTCTATCACATGCCGGATTATCCGCATGTTTTGAACAGTTTTATCTGGCAAGATTATGATTTGGCACCGGACCATGACCGGCTATTTGATTTTATCGCCTTTTGGCATGATGAAATCGAAGGTCCGTTGCATTCGGTTCGCTTTACCCATCGCAAGATGGTGTCGGCGGGTGAATGGCGTCATGTTGTGGGCGAATTCACATATCATTAGCCCCGACTCATTTGCCGCGACAATGCGGCCGAAGCGACCAAGAGGGGCTGATCCCCTCTTAGCGCAAATCGCGTTACGGGATAATCCGGGTGTATTTCACCCCTTCGAGGGTCGCCCCGAGGCGCAGGCCAGCCTGACCAAAGACAACCGCGATCACAGGGGCAAGCGCCGTGGTGGTCTCAGCACCAAGCTTCTCACCTTTTTCAGGCGTCGCGTATTCAATATTGGCACCGGCCGCATAGCCCGGAGAGCGGCGGAACGTGGTCAGCGCCTCTTGGGTCATAAAGAACAAAACATGGGCGTATTGCGACGCACCAATTTGCAAGCCACCGGAGGCTTTGGCCAATGAATAATAGTCAACGGTCGCACCGCCAACCCGCAGAGCACCTTCGCCATAGGCCCCGCCAAATCCAAAACCGGCCTCGGTGATCAAAGGCATCACCAGTATACCAACCGATTTCGCAGCCAGATCGCGGGTTGCGGGATAATCGGAATACAGTTGTGTCAGCGTACTATCCACGCGGGCGTCGATGGTCATCGATCCGCGGCTGCCCACACCATTGCCACAGCCCGCCACAAGCGCAGCAGCCCCTAGGCCAAAAGTCAGTTTTCGTCTTGAGAGGATCATCGCTCTTTCCTTAACACTGCCTCAGGTCCGGCTTTTTGCGCCGGTTAACACGTCTTATACGCAGCAAATCAAGGCTTGTCACCTCACCTTGCCGCGCGGATTCGTGTCTTGGGCGAAAGGCCGCTATCCGTTTAGGATTTTTGCAGCCGCCGGGGCAAAATAGGTCAGAATTCCGTCACATCCTGCACGTTTGAAGGCAATCAGGCTCTCTAGCATGACTTTTTCACCATCAACCCAGCCACGTTCGCCTGCACCCGCCAGCATCGCGTATTCGCCCGATACTTGATAGGCAAAGGTTGGCGCGCCGAACATGTCTTTGGCACGGCGGCATATATCAAGGTAGGGCATGCCCGGTTTGACCATGACCATATCGGCACCTTCCAGCAGATCGCGCTCGATCAACCGCATCGCTTCGTCAGAGTTTCCGGCCTCCATTTGGTAGGTCTTTTTGTCGCCTTTAAGCGCACCGGACGCCCCAACCGCATCGCGAAATGGCCCGTAAAACGCCGAAGCGAACTTGGCCGCATAGCTCAACAGCAGCACATCTTGATGCCCGCCAGCCTCTAACCCGTCACGCAAAGCGCCAATGCGCCCGTCCATCATATCCGACGGCCCAATGATATCGGCCCCCGCGTTTGCTTGGCTGAGGGCTTGCTTGACCAAAGCCTCAACTGTCCGGTCATTGACGATCACACCGTCTTCAACAAAGCCGTCATGGCCGTTGATGTTATAAGGATCAAGCGCGACATCGGTCATCACCGCGATATCGGGCACCGCGTCTTTGATCGCGCGTGTGGCCTTATTTGACAGGTTTTCAGGGTTCCAGGCTTCGGCACAATCTTCGGTTTTCAGGCTTGGATCAGTGTAGGGAAACAAACAGATCGACGGAATTCCAAGCGCATGCGCCTCGCGCGCGGCTTCGACCACCTTGTCCACGGATAAACGGTTAACACCGGGCATGGAGGCGATTGGTTCCACCTCGCCTTCACCATCCCGCACAAAAACCGGCCAGATGAAATCACCCGGAGTGAGTGACGTTTCCTGGACCAGGGCCCGAATCGCAGGTGTGCGGCGTAAACGGCGCAACCGGGTGGCGGGAAAGGGGGCAACAGTCGGTTTCATAATGAGGTCCTTGGGCGAAGTCCTTGTAAACGTCGCATTTGGGTGGCATGGAATGATCATTGTCTCAAGTCCCATTTGGCCTGTCGCGCCATTGGGCCGCGAAACGACCGCACATCGCCGTTAAATTGCCAAGGCCGGAATAGGCGGGCACGAAAGAAAGAGCAGCACATTGGACTGGTATTCCACCGTCTTTGAAGTCATCGACACACGGTCTTTTTCGAACCTGTGGTATTGGATCATCTTGGCCGTGACATGGTCGTCGATCAGCCATTGGGTGCTGGGGGTGCCGTTTGACATGGTGACACGGGCGCGCCGCAACGGCGGGCAAGCGGAAAAGGATCTCGAGGATCTGGTGCGTATCAATGCCAACCGGTTTTTGTTCATCGTCGAAGAAGCCGGTTTATGGATCACGGCCATGGTTTCGGCGGTCTTGTCGGGGCTGGTTGTCTTGGGGTTCTTTTATGGAATCGAGATTGCCCAAGCTATCTTTTTGCTGCTGTTTCCGCTGACATTTGTTGGCCTGCTGAGTATCTATTCTGCAAACAAGGTCAAAGAGGGTGAAGACAGCGGCGATGCGCTTTGGCGGCGGCTGCGGATTCACCGGATGAGCACGCAAATGGTTGGCATGGTGTCGATTTTTGTGATCGCCATGTGGGGTATGTATCACAACCTGTCGTCTTACATCTTGTAATTCGGTCTGCGTGACAACGCGGGCCACCAAGAGGCGCGGGTTGCTCAATTCGGTACAAAAACAAACTCTAGGTTGACCTCGCTTTGGCGCAAAGGCATTCGGTCCCTATGGTAGACACACATGTTTTGATGGGCGGGGCCCCTGAGGGGTTTGACGCCAAATTGGTTTTGGATGAAATGGCGCGGGCTGCTGGCCCGGTCATTCATATTGCACGCGATGACAAGCGGCTCGCGGCGATGCGGGATGCGCTGGCGTTCCTTGCCCCGGATGTCCCTGTGATTAGCTTTCCGGGCTGGGATTGCCTGCCTTATGATCGTGTGTCGCCCAATGCCGATATTTCAGCGGCGCGCATGGCCGCGTTGGCCGGTTTTTTGCATGGGATGCCGTCGCAATATATTCTGCTGACCACCTTGTCGGCGGCGATGCAGCGGGTTCCGGCCCGCAATGTCTTGCGACAAGCGGCGTTTGTTGCCCAGGTTGGCAGCCGCGTCGACGAAGAGGCGCTGCGCGGGTTTTTGGTGCGCATGGGCTTTAGCCAAGCGCCGACTGTGACCGAGCCGGGCGATTACGCCATTCGCGGTGGCATAGTTGATATTTTCCCACCCGGAGAAGGCGGTCCGGTCCGGCTCGACTTCTTTGGGGATGTCTTGGATGGTGCGCGCCGCTTTGACCCGGCGACGCAACGCACCACCGAGAAACTGGACATGGTGGAATTGGCTCCCGTGTCTGAGGTGATCCTTGACGAGGCGGCCATCACCCGGTTCCGCCAGAATTACCGGATCGAATTTGGTGCCTCGGTCAAAGATGATCCGCTGTATGAGGCCGTGAGCGCCGGGCGCAAACATCAAGGCATCGAACACTGGCTGCCGTTCTTCCACGACACGCTGGAAACGCTGTTTGACTATCTGCCCAAAGTGCCGGTCATTTTGGACGATCAGATGACTCCTTCGCGGCTGTCGCGGTGGGACAGCATTGCCGACCAATATGAGACCCGCGCCCATGCCTTGACGCAGAAAAAGACGATGGGCAGCGTCTACAAACCGGTTCCGCCTGGCTTGCTCTATCTTGACGATACGGCGTGGGACGTCGCCGTTTCGGGGCGGCGCGTGGTGCAATTCCATCCCTTGCCCCAAGCCACTGGCCCCGGTGTCGTCGACGCAGGTGGGCGGATTGGGCGGAATTTCGCTCCCGAGCGCCAGCAAGAAAATATAAGCCTTTTCGGGTCTTTGGCGGATCATGTTAAAGCACGAATGGCCAATGGTCCGGTTCTTATCGCGTCTTACTCCGAAGGCGCGCGCGAACGTCTGACCGGTTTGATTGAAGACGAAGGCTTGGCCGAAGCGATCCCCCTTGGACATGGCACTCGGATCGGCAAACGTGGTTTGCATCTGGCGGTTTGGTCACTTGAGGCTGGGTTTGTGGCACCGTGGGAAAACGGTGAAATCACCGTTATTTCCGAACAAGATGTGCTGGGCGATCGCCTGATCCGCGCCCCAAGAAAACGCCGCAAGGCCGAAAATTTTCTAACCGAAACCCAAAGTCTGAGCCCGGGTAACTTGGTCGTGCATGTCGATCACGGGATTGGCCGTTATTTAGGGCTGGAAGTGATCACTGCCGTTGGTGCGGCGCATGAGTGCATTTGTATCGAATATGCCGAAGACGCAAAACTGTATTTGCCGGTCGAAAACATCGAGCTGTTGTCGCGATATGGCCATGACGAAGGTCTGCTAGATCGGCTGGATGGCGGGGCATGGCAGGCGAAAAAGGCCAAGCTCAAAGAGCGCATCCGAGAGATGGCCGACAAGCTGATCCGCATTGCCGCCGAACGCGCGCTGCGCAAGGCACCGGTGATGGATCCACCAGTCGGAGCAAACGAAAGCTTTGCTGCGCGTTTCCCGTACCAAGAAACCGATGATCAGTTGAACGCCATTACGGACGTGATGGAAGACATGCATTCGGGTCAGCCGATGGATCGTTTGATCTGTGGCGATGTGGGATTTGGTAAAACTGAAGTTGCGATGCGTGCGGCGTTTATCGCGGCCATGTCGGGGGTTCAGGTTGCGGTTATCGCGCCAACAACGCTTTTGGCGCGCCAACATTACAAGTCATTTGCTGAACGATTTAGGGGCTTTCCTCTACAGGTCGCGCCATTATCGCGCTTTGTCGGCACGAAAGAGGCCAGTTTGACGCGCGAAGGCATTGCGCGGGGAACCGTTGATATCGCTGTCGGGACACATGCGCTTTTGGCCAAAGGGGTGCGCTTTGATCGGCTCGGATTGTTGATTATTGACGAAGAACAACATTTTGGCGTCCAGCACAAAGAGCGGCTCAAGCAGCTGCGCTCAGATATCCACGTCCTGACCTTGACGGCCACACCGATCCCACGGACATTGCAACTGTCGCTGACCGGCGTGCGCGATTTGTCGATTATCGGAACTCCTCCAGTCGATCGTTTGGCGATCCGAACCTATGTCTCCGAATTCGACGCTGTGACGATCCGAGAAGCCTTGTTGCGAGAACACTATCGTGGCGGTCAGTCTTTCTACGTTGTGCCGCGCATTGCCGATCTGCCGGAAATCGAAGACTTCCTCAAAGAGCAAATGCCGGAAATTTCCTATGTTGTGGCCCATGGCCAGATGGCAGCGGGCGAGCTTGATGAGCGTATGAACGCGTTTTACGATGGCAAATATGACGTGCTTCTGGCAACGACAATCGTGGAATCCGGCCTTGATATTCCCACGGCCAACACGATGGTCGTGCACCGGGCCGACATGTTTGGCCTGAGCCAGCTGTATCAAATTCGCGGTCGAGTTGGGCGGTCGAAAACCCGCGCGTATTGTTATCTCACCACCAAACCACGGGCAAAATTAACGGCCACGGCAGAAAAACGACTGCGGGTTTTGGGGTCGATTGATACGCTTGGCGCTGGGTTTAGCCTCGCCTCGCAAGACCTTGATATCAGGGGGGCGGGCAACCTTTTGGGCGAGGAACAATCCGGCCAGATGCGCGATGTCGGGTATGAGCTATACCAATCCATGCTCGAAGAGGCCATTGCCAAGATCAAATCCGGTAAAATGGAAGGGCTGACGGATGATGACGGGCAATGGGCACCGCAGATCAACCTGGGTGTTCCTGTTCTCATTCCGGATGATTACGTGCCCGATCTCGACGTTCGTTTGGGTCTATATCGCCGCTTGTCGTTGCTGACGACAAAGGTTGAGCTTGAAGGGTTTGCCGCAGAACTCATTGATCGTTTTGGAAAATTGCCGCGCGAAGTGAACACGTTGATGTTGGTCGTTCGGATCAAAGCCATGTGTAAACGGGCTGGGATTGCCAAGCTTGACGGCGGGCCCAAGGGGGCGACCGTCCAATTCCACAATGATAAATTTGCCAAGCCTGAAGGGTTGGTAACCTTTATGAGGGCACAGGGGGATCTGGCGAAGATCAAAGATAACAAGATTATTGTCAGAAGAGATTGGCGCAGCGAGGCGGACAAAATTAAGGGGGCCTTTGCCATCGCCCGTGATCTGGCCGAAGCAGCAGGTACATTTAAAAGACGCTCTAAGTGATTGGAATTATTGCTCAGCTTGCGAAGGGTCCGCAAGGCTTTCCAAAAACAGGCGGGTTTCATCGTTGGACGGGAACATCAGTTCGATCTTAAGATCGGAAAGGGTGACGTCTTCCGCGCTGCCAAATTGCGCGAATGTACTAAAGAGCGACAGCCGCATGGGGCCGGCTTTGATGATTGTGGCGGTCACTGGTGGCAAAGGAATGCTGGGTTCAAACTTTGCAACATCAGGATCACGCGTAAGCCTGTCTGCGGCGTCTTCAAGCTCAGGAATTCCGCCCGCAGCAGCGCTTTCAGCCCGCAAACGCGTCAATGCGTGATGACCAACTTCCCCCCAGTTTTCAACGATTTGCGGGCCGATGTTTTGATCCAACATCACTTCGATCAAGCTTTGACCGCTTCGTAGGCCCAAGTCTGAAAACAACATTTCTGCGGGCGCATTCATCTCTAGAATACGCCACATTCGGTCCATGACCACGGCCGGAAATGGCGCATGGTTTTGGAGCATCCGGGTGATGGCGGCTTCAAACGGGGCCATCACATCTTGGTCGCGATGGATGTCTGGAAAGACCGGCGCAAATCCTGCGGCGATCAGCATTCGGTTGCGGGCCGAGCGCGGCATCGACAGGCTTTCACTCAGCCGCAGGATCATGCCGCGACTTGGTCGCGCGCGTCCGGTTTCCAGAAACGACAAATGACGGGCCGAAATCCCGCATTCTGTTGCCAAAGCCAGCTGGGATAATCGACGGGTGCTGCGCCAGGTTTTCAGGTCTTGTCCAAATTGGGTCATGCGGACAGATTAGCAGCTTTGCGGAGGTAAAACACTTACCTCTCAGGTAATTGTCATGCATATTTTGTAGAGACTAAACCAGCGCATGACTTTGTTCGAAAAGGAAATGTGCAATGACAACAGAACAAAAACGCCTGCGGTTTGGCGCGGTGATCATAATCGGTTTTGGTCTACTGACGTGGCTTTTGTTGGCGGTGGGGGCCACGACGCCACTGAGTCTTTTGCTTGATCTCGTGGCTTTCGGCGGAACCGGGACAGAAGTTTTGACGCTGACTTCTGGCAAGATGTTGGGGGCAATAATGGCCGGTTTATGCGTCGGGGTTGGTTTGGTTGTCTGGGGGTTGTCTGGGGTACACTTGAGGCAACTGCCCGGTGAAACCCGGAGAGTGCTGTTGGTTATGATCTGGGGATGGTATTTGGTGGACAGCAGTGGCTCGATCCTCGTTGGAGCACCGGTAAACGCCATCGCAAACCTAAGTTTTCTTGTGCTGGTGGTCTGGCCCATTTGGGCTGCACGACGTGAAGAACGTCTTGTAACCGCATGAAAATAAAACGCCCACCTGCGTAGGGTGGGCGTTTCAAAATCATTGTTGGTTACCCGCGGCGGCGGCGGCCACCGCGACCGCCTCGGCCACCGGCATCACCAGGCACTTTGTTGAACTTGATCCACTCTCCGCCGGAATCATCGTTGTTGGTCAGAAAGTTGGCAGCGCGAATGGCTTCCATTTCCTTGCCGGGCTTGGCTTTGGTCGAACCCAGACCGAACATCACGCAGAAGGCTTCGTCGTCCATATCATCGGGTAGGGTAATGCCCGCCGCCGCGACTTGCGTTTTCTTCTCGGCCAGCTTCTTCGGACCGACGGGCAGGGCAATTGGGTTCATGATGGCAGAGGTCATGCCCGCGCCCATTGCCATCGGCAGGAAGGCGTTGTTGATACCGTGCCTGTTGGGCAATCCAAAGGAAATGTTGGAGGCGCCGCAAGTGGTGTTCACACCCAGCTCTTCGCGCAAACGCCGCACAAGGGTGAAGACCTGAAGCCCGGCTGTTCCCATCGCGCCGATTGGCATAACCAACGGATCTACAACAATATCATGCGCTGGAATGCCGAAATCCGCGGCCCGTTCGACAATCTTTTTGGCGACGGCAAAACGAACCTCAGGGTCTTCGGAAATGCCGGTGTCATCGTTGGAAATGGCCACCACTGGGACGTTGTATTTCTTGACCAGCGGCAGCACCAATTCCAGGCGTTCCTCTTCTCCGGTTACGGAGTTCAGAAGAGGGCGGCCTTCAGCAGCGGCAAGACCAGCTTCCAAAGCGCCGGGCACAGAGCTGTCGATACACAGCGGACAGTCGGTGACGGCCTGAACTTTTTCGATCAAGGCCTTCATCAGATCCGGTTCTACGAAATTGTTGTCCGCATACCGAGGATCTTCGGCCATTTTGTTGGAAAATACTGCGCCAGAGTTAATATCCAGTACCGTTGCCCCGGCAGCAACCTGCGCAAGAGCATCGGCTTCAACACGGGAAAAATCGCCGGCTTCCAGTTCCGCGTTTAGGATTTTACGCCCAGTCGGGTTGATCCGTTCGCCGATCACACAGAAGGGCTGATCAAAACCGATGATCGCGGTTTTGCTTTTGGATTCAATAATAGTACGGGTCATTCTTTATCCTATGTCGCAGAGACGGGTGCGGCAGCATCGCCGCCGTTTGTGATGGCCCAGTTGGCATTGGTTTTGATGCCACCAAGGGGAAAAAAGTGTACGCGTTCGATGTTGAAATCGGGATTGGCAGCCTTGTGCGCCGCCAGTTTGGTTAACACCTCGGTCGGCTCATAAGGCAGCAGGAGTTTGGACACATCCATCGCGCGCTTTTGTAAAACTTTGAGCGAAGGACCAACACCACAGGCGATGGCAAACTTGATCAAAGTTTGTAATTTTGCAGGGCCCGCTATTCCAATATGGATCGGAATATCAATACCTTCCGAGGCGAGACGATCGGCCCAGGCGATGATGGGATCGGCGTCAAACGCAAACTGTGTTGCCAAGGCCATCTCTGCATCCGTGCGCTCATTAAAGGATGTTTTCCAGCGCAACGCCTCCATGACCAGATCATCGCCGCCGTTGGGATCAATATCCTTGTTGCCTTCGGGGTGACCGGCAACATGCAGGCGTTTGAAACCAGCCTTGTCAAACAGGCCTGTTTCCATCAATTGCATAGAGCTGTGAAACTCTCCATGCGGCTGGGCAACGCCACCCGCCAACAGCAAAGCTTGCTCAACCCCGGCCTCACCTTGATACATGGCGATCCAATTTTCCAACGTGGCGGCGTCTTTGATGATGCGCGACGGGAAATGCGGCATCACGTCAAAGCCTTCATCGGCGATGCGCTTGGCAGTGGCGACCATTTCTTCGATTGGGGTGCCTTCGATATGCGCGATGTAAACGCGCGTGCCCTTGGGCAATAGGGCGCGAAAATCATCAACCTTTGAGGCAGTGCGCGGCATAACCTCGATTGAATAGCCTTGCAAAAAGGCTTCAAGGTTTTCGTTGCGCGGGCCATCAACAGGTTTGTCGTCGCGCTTGCGGAAATTCAGCAGAGCCATGATGGCCTCCCTCAGCTTCATGGTCGGCCTTACGCCCAACCATCATTTGCAATGAGCGTTTTGAGACGCTCTTGGTCATATTCTGTGTCCAAGCGAGTGGCCGTTGTCGCGGCCAATTCAGCTTGATCACCCTCAACAGAACCAGAAGGCGTTTTGCGCCATTCTGCCAGATACGCGTCGGTATCGATCTGACCACCCTTCATGGCGGCCCGGTCAATTGCCTGTTCGAAGCGCTCAGGGAGCTGAACCTTAGCGGCACGGCGCCCTTTGCCAACGATCACCTGAGCGGGAATGTCGCGCCAATAGACGATCGTGATATCTGGCATTGTGGTGATTCCTCTTGTTCCTGACTGAACCCTAGCTGTGGGAATGGACGGCGCGTCGTCGGTTTTCGACTTGTGCCATTCCATCCGCGACAGGGTATGCTCTCTGTGATGATTGTTAAACCGGCCCTGATCGTCTAAGTTTTCACTATAAACATGAGGCACATTAACCTTGCCGCCAAACTCTCGCCCCAAAATGGCAGTAAATAGAGAGGGGCGCAGGGAAAGAGGGGCAGCGACCAATGGTCATTGCAGTTGAGGCACATAAACTGGCCTATATGGCTTTGCCCAAGGCGGGGTGTTCCTCCGTCAAGGAAGCCTTGGCGCATCTGGACCCGTCGGTTGAAAAACCGCGCAAAGAAGATGTGACCGTCTATACATGGCACGACGTCTATCCGACCAAGCGGTTTCGACCGCACCGTTTTCAAGACTATGCCGACTATTGGCGGTTTTGCGTGGTCCGTGACCCAATAAAAAGGTTGCTGTCTGTCTATACCAATCGGGTGGTGCAGTTTGGCGATCTGCGCAACAGCACCAAATTACGAGAAGGGCGCGATTGGCTCTCGGATGTGTCGCGTGAGCCAAGCCCGGATGAGTTCTTTCAAAACCTTGACGTCTATAAACGGGCATCCTCAAGCATCAAGCATCATGCGATTGAAGCCTGGCTGTTTGTCGGTCGTGATCTTGGCGCTTATAATAAGGTTTATAAAACAGAGGATCTGGGCCAGTTGGGCTATGATCTAAGCTTGCTTACGCGCCAGCCTGTCGACATGCCGCGACGCAATAATTCCGAAATGACGTTAGATATCGCGGATTTACAAGACAAGACAATCGATGCCATTCGCCCGTTTTTGGACGGGGAATATGCGTTCTTGTCAGAGTTCTACAAAAATCCTTTGGGTCCGCGCCGTCATGCGTCTTGCGCGATGCCGATCCGGCGCGTATCGTAAACTCAAGTTGAAATCGGAGGGCGCAAAGATGGCGCCCAAGCGTCCCAAGGCTGCGGGCGCTTTCCCGAAACCGGTCGAGAGCACCGCGCCATTACGGCCAGACCCCAATGCGCTTTATGCTGCCTTGGATCTGGGCACGAACAGTTGTCGCATGTTGGTTGCCCAACCAAAGGGGAGCCAGTTTCATGTGATTGATAGTTTTTCAAAGTCTGTCCAGTTGGGGCAGGGGCTTGAAAAATATGGACGGCTGAGCCGCGCCTCGATGGGGCGAACGGTGTCAGCACTAAAAGTGTGTCGTCAAAAGATTGAACGACACGGTGTTACCCGTATGCGTTTGGTTGCGACCGAAGCCTGTCGACGTGCCGGCAATGGCAGTGAGTTCATGAATCAAGTGCGCCGTGAAACCGGTTTGCCGCTTGATATTATCGAACCCGAAGAAGAAGCCCGTTTGGCGGTTATCTCTTGCGCGCCCTTGGTGTCGACCAAGACCGAACAGTTGCTGGTGGTTGATATCGGCGGCGGTTCAACGGAATTGGTGTGGATTGACCTTAGTTCAGTGCCTGCGCGGGATCGTCCGCGCGCGATTATGCGGCTGCACGCTGGCTTCCACCCGCCAGATAGCCCGTTTCCGACCGCGAAAGTCGTCGATTGGATCAGCGTTCCCTTGGGTGTTGCCACCTTGCGGGATCAGTTTTCAGACGTCTCCGACGACGCGGCACGTTATGCCTTGATGAGCTGGTTCTTCGAAGAACAGCTGGCCGATTTTGCGCCTTACGCGGATGAACAAACCCGCGAAGGTTTTCAAATCGTCGGCACCTCAGGGACCGTAACAACTGTTGCGGCGTCGCACCTGGGGTTGCGGCGCTATGATCGCACAAAGGTTGATGGGTTGCGGATGAGCTCGGACCAAATCGAAGCCGTGATCCGACGTTACCTTGATCTTGGTCCAACGGGGCGGCGCCGTGATCCACGGATTGGGCCTGATCGTCAGGCGTTGATCATGTCAGGGTCCGCCATTTTGCAAGCGCTCTTGCGGGTTTGGCCGACGGATCGGCTTAGCGTGGCGGATCGTGGTCTTCGCGAAGGGCTTCTTTACGCGCAGATGTCGGCAGATGGGGTTTTGGAAGACGGACCTTTGTGATAGACGCGATTTTTCGGCGAAAAATCTACCAGCGCAAGACCGCAAGAGGCAAAAAAATATGGCCAAGTCACCTAAGAATGCATCCGGGCGCGGCCAGCGCGACCTTAAGGTCAAGGTAAAGACCGCCCGCGGGCGCAAGCTGTCTTCGACGCTTTGGTTGCAACGCCAGTTGAATGATCCTTATGTCAAACGGGCTCAATCGGATGGATACCGGGGGCGGGCGGCCTATAAGATATTGGAGCTAGACGATAAATACCGTTTCTTGGTTCCAGGCGCACGTGTTGTCGACCTTGGCTGTGCGCCAGGTGGATGGTGTCAGGTTGCAGCACGTCGCGTGAATGCACTGGGCGAGAAGCAAGGCAAGGCAGTTGGCAGCATCCTGGGGATTGACCTACAAGAGGTTGATCCGGTCGCAGGATGTGAAATCCATGTGCTCGATTTTATGGAAGATGATGCTGACGAAAAGGTCAAAGGGTGGCTCGGGGGCAAGGCCGATGTCGTCATGTCTGACATGGCGGCCTCGGCGTCTGGCCACAAACAAACCGATCACTTGCGGATTATGGCCTTGTGCGAAGCTGCGGCCTACCTTGCCTTTGATGTGCTTGAAGAAGGCGGAACCTTTGTGGCCAAAGTTCTGGCAGGTGGGGCCGAAGGATCTCTTCAGCAGGTTTTAAAGCAACGGTTCACCAAGGTCGCCCATGTCAAACCCCCCGCCAGCCGCTCGGATTCGTCGGAAAAATTCGTCGTCGCGACAGGGTTTCGTGGCTGACCGACCAACAGCCGGTCGATTGTCTAAAGAATGACGTGCAAGGTCCAGTAAATGCTTGGATTTTTGCGCACAAAGCACTTCCGGTTCGGCCGCAGGGGCCTGCGGCAATCCTTGTTCAAACAGATCAAACAGACGTGAGAAACGGCTGTCGGTTTTTGACGCCGACAGCAGCGATTTATCGTGAAGCATTGGCAGAGGCTCCGATGGGCGTGATGTAGCAGATTTGCTTCACCTTGATGGCCAAATAAGGCAGGTTTTGGACAAGAGGACGCCTTGCGCATGACGGGAGTCGTGTAGAGCATGGATCAGCGGATGTTTTCACAGATACTCTTGTCAAAACCGTAGGGGAATATGATGAAAGGCTTGTGTTTGTCGCGTGTTATCAGGTTCTTAGCTGTGGTGCCCGTATTGGCGACTATAGCTTGCACTCCGGTAACCACGTTGTCAGAAATTCAAATTCCGGTCCGCAATCCAACGGCTCAAGTGGCGTCTCAGGCCGATGTCACGATTGATCGACTGGTCGGGACTTGGAAAATTGTTCAAGGCGCTGGAATCGCACCGCACAGCCAAGTGATCGTTGGCCCTGAGCTGGCCGAAATCGGCGGCGAAACTCTGCCATTCATCGCCATTGGCCCCGGTCGTTTCTTGCTGGGTGGGGATGAAATTTGGGTTCACTGGTTGGACATAAACAACCGCACCGCTGCGATGGGTGAGCCCGGCGGCAAGCGTGTCTGGATCATGGACAAGAGCGGGACACCAGGAGAACGCCTGAATGCAGCTCGGAGAATCCTCGATTGGTATGGCTACGATCTTAGCCGGATGACTGGAAAACCATAAACAAGCGAACAAGTTACAGGGAGAGGCGACATGGGGAAAGTTGCAGCGATTATTGGCGGCGGTGTCATTGGCGGTGGCTGGGCTGCGCGGTTTGCCTTGATGGGGTGGAAGGTCCAAGTCTTCGATCCTGATCCAGAGGCGGAACGCAAAATGAGCGAAGTCATGGCCAACGCCGAACGGGCCTTGCCGATGCTCTACGAAGCCCCCTTACCCAATCGCGGTGACATCCAGTTTTGCACCACAATCCAAGCCGCGGTGTCCGGCGCGTCCTATATTCAGGAAAGTGTTCCAGAACGGTTGGACCTCAAAAAGAAGGTCTATGCAGACCTCCAAAACCATTGTGCCCATGATGCTGTTTTGGCGTCGTCGACGAGCGGGTTCAAACCGTCGGAATTGCAGGACGGGGCCGCGCGCCCTGAACAAATCGTTGTCGCTCATCCCTTTAACCCGGTTTATCTTTTACCGTTGGCTGAGCTGGTTCCCGGAGCGGAAACATCACCGCAGGTTATTGAAAAAGCGTCGAAAATCTTGAAAGAGATCGGGATGTTTCCCTTGCATGTCAGGGCCGAAATCGACGCCCATATCGCGGATCGTTTCCTTGAAGCGGTATGGCGAGAGGCGCTTTGGCTGGTCAAAGATGGCATCGCGACGACCGAAGAAATTGACGATGCCATTCGGTACGGCTTTGGGCTTCGCTGGGCGCAAATGGGTTTGTTTGAAACCTACCGCGTTGCGGGCGGAGAAGCGGGAATGAAACATTTCATGGCCCAGTTTGGTCCTGCTTTGAAATGGCCTTGGACCAAATTGATGGATGTGCCTGAGTTCAATGACGACCTGGTTGATTTGATCGCAGGCCAATCGGAGTCGCAATCGGGGCATATGTCGATCCGAGAGTTAGAGCGGCTGCGTGATGACAATCTTGTCGCCATGATGCGTGCACTCAAGGGGCAGAACGCGGCGGCTGGTAAGTTGATCTTGGATCACGATGCCACGTTGCGTGCGCCTTTGGGGGAGGAGGTTCCCCTCGTGACGGTTCGCCGCCTTGTGCCTGTCGATTGGACCGATGTGAATGGCCACATGAACGAGGGGCGGTATGGGCAGATTTTCAGTGATGCCTCCGAAGAGCTGATGTGTCATGTGGGGGCTGACCGCGATTATATCGCCGCTGGAAATAGCTATTTCACTGCCGAAACCAACATTAAGTACATCATGGAAACCCATGCCGCAGAAGATGTTTTTGTCGAAACGCGTGTGGCCCAGGGTGAAGGCAAAAAGCTTCGGCTGCTACATGAAATGAAGCGCACCCGAGATCGAGAGCTTTTGGCGACTTGCGATCAGTTTCTGTTGCATGTCTCGTTGGAAACGCGTCGGTCTTGTCCGCCCTTGCCGGATGTTTTGAAGGCCGTGGAAGCTTTGGCCGTAAAACACGCGGTTTCAGAACAGGGAGCCTAGTTGTAGTCAAAGCCTAAAATGGCTTCTTGCTTTTGGTCAATTTGGCTACGCAAAAAGGTCAGATCATGGTCAGGCATAACCTTGGGGGTTTCCGGTCTAGCCTCAATTGAGGCTAGAAAACGGGAGCCTAACCGTTTGATAACTGGTCGATATTCCATCTCCCATTGCGGTATTTCAAGCTGGGTTTGCAGGTCGAGAACAAAGTTTTCCGGGGCTGCCTGCACTGCTTCGAGACGGCAAAACACCAGAGTGCAACCGCGCTCAAAAAACGACAACAGCCCCTGAAGCTTGGCTTGGCGAAGGGCAAATAGGTTTTCAAAGGGCAGGCCGGTCAAAGGATGGCGATCAAACTGAAGCGGCTGGCCTTCGCCGCCCAGCTCTTTGACCTGAGGGAAATAGCGTTTGCGGTCGGCAATGGTGTGCCACTTTGAGCGAATAAAATGTGAAAAAGGCAGGGCCTGCATCGGCGGCGGACAATGCCAAGGCTTTGAATGCATTGACAAAGCCCAGGCACGGGCATCACGAACCACACAGACAATCGCAACATTGGCCGGGATCGCTGTCATATGAGGAAACCCATGTTTCCAACCCAAATCTTCGATTGGTTTGAGGTGGGAGTTGCGTCCAATCAAACGTTTCACAAAATTAGTTCCTGACGACCTTTCGCCAAAAACCTGAATGTTACTCGGCACTTGTGATCCAGCTTTGATCTGCCAACCGGTTGTTCGAAACTGCTCAGAAATCATTGGGTGGATCCCGATTGATGTTTTGAGAGCCACGTTAGTTGGTCTTGGCGATAATTGCGATTCTCACTGTGCAGGAGTTCGGCTATTGTTGCGTGAAAACAAAAGACAAAGAGACCCAGCATATGCAATCAGTGGCAGCAGCCTTGACCATGGTGCGCGACGACGCGTTTTTCCTCAAAGCTTGGCTGCGCCATTACGGAGACACGTTGGGCCGCGAAAATTGTTACATCGTCAATCACGGACGCGGCGATGCTGTTCGCCAGCTTGCCGAGGGATGCAATATCATCGGAATCCCCGGCGATCCGCACCCAAATTTTGATATGAAACGCTGGCGGATGCTGAACAATTTTGTTCAGGGGCTGCGCAGTTATTACACACATGTTGTTGTCGGCGATGTCGACGAATTGGTGGTCGTTGATCCCCAAGATGGTCGCAACTTATTGGAATTCCTAAAAGATCAACCAAAGCAACAGGTGCTAACGCCGCTCGGGCTCGAGGTTATTCACCGGATTGATATCGAACCCGAGCCGATTGCAGACACAATTTTGGGGCCACGTCGTCATGTTCGTTTGGCTCCGCATTACTCGAAACCCTGCATTGTCAGTCGCGGGTCCAAACTGTCACGCGGCGGTCATTTTGCCCAATATGACCGCCTGATCACCCCGGACGATCTCTATGTGTTCCACCTAAAATTTTGCGATTTTGCCGAATATGTTTCCGTGATGGATTCGCGAAATCAGGTGACCCGCGATGTTGGCGTCGGGGTGAAGGACGCGGCCATTGGTGGCCATTGGTTCGAAGAGGCTCGGGGGGAGGATCGTGCTGTTTTCGACAGTTTCGCTCAACTGAAACTTCAGGATCGTTTTGATGTCAGCTGGGTACGCAAGCGGATGCATCGCAGTTGGGCCCCGCGGGGCGAGACCGGATTTTTTCAGTTTAAACGCCCAAGTTATGACGCCCAGTTTGTCGTGCCAGAGCGGTTTATCGGTGTGATCTAAGCGACTGAATTGCCGTTAGTTTCCTTGCGAAGAAACAAGCGTGATCTGAGATAGGTCGACCTCGGGCATGTCGATTTCCATCGATGCGCTGGCGCTTTGGATAAAGGCGATCGAATTTTGGTCGAGCATCTTCAAGCCTGCTTTCCAGACCTCGGGTGGGGTATATACCATGAGCAAGGCCGCGCATGTTCCCGCCAATAGCCCGCCTGAATTTTGCCGCCGTGATCCGCTTTGGAACAAAAAGCGGAAAAGATGGGCCCCAAGCATGATGAAGGACGAGGCGATAAAGATCGTCAGCCCGCCCATGATCCAGCTGTGGTAATCGGATGCAACCGCGCCTTTGTTCAAAGACGCCTCAAGAACGGAACGGTTCGTCGCCAAAGAAATGATGAGATAGGCCCAGCCAAACCCAAGCAGCGTTGCCCCGATAGGGCGCGATTTGCGCGCATCGACATTGACGCAATTCCCAGTGCGGTAAAAATGAGAATCCACCCGGCGAATTCGTTGGCGGAAATCCCGATGGGAGAGTTTACTGGTTGTGCGTAACATGGCTCTTTTTGTAATTCAGAAATTGGGCAAAGCTGCGAAAGATTGCGGCGAAAGGGCCATATTTGGCCGAGGAAATACTTTGAATTGGATAAGACACAGGAAAACTTGTCGTTTTTCGGGAACATCCACTGCTTTGGGTCCGCAATGGGAGAGTATTTTAATCCCCGATTTACCAAGGCCATTCTTGCACCAAGCGCAGAGCGAATCGAACAGGCTTGGGTAAATCGGGGGATCGGTCGTTCGGTTTAGGTGATCGCGTCTAATATCCGCGCCCAGGATCGGATTCCTTTGTGAAAGCTCTCCACATCATATTTTTCATTGGGCGAATGCAACTGATCGTCGTCCTTGCCCCAGCCAACCAGCATCGAATCCATCCCCAAAATGGTTTCAAAGAACCCGGCGACAGGGATTGACCCGCCACAGCCAGCAAACGCGGCCTCAAATCCCCATTCCGCGCCCAATGCCGCGCGTGACGCTTCAAAGGCGGGGTGTACCGTCGACATTTGTCCGGCGGCTGATGCGCCATGGCCATGGAAGGTGACCGAAACATCATCCGGCAATTGCGCCTCGACCCAGGCCCGAAACTCTTTGCGGATTGCATGGGGGTCTTGGGTGCCGACAAGGCGGAAACTGACTTTTGCATGGGCTTGGGCGGGCAAAACGGTTTTGAATCCATCGCCCGTATAGCCGCCCCAAATGCCGTTCACATCAGCGGTTGGGCGCGACCAGATCATTTCGATCGGGCTGCGATCTTGTTCCCCTGCGGGATCAGACAGGCCAACATCGCCGAGAAATTCAGAGTGGTTGAACTCAAGCGCCTTCCATTGTTCCGAAATCTCAGGCGACAGCTCTGGCACGCCGTCATAGAAATTGGGCACCTGAATCCGCCCCTGATCGTCGTGAAGGTTGGCCAAGACGCCCGACAACACCCGAATCGGATTCATGGCCAAGCCACCAAACATCCCGGAATGCAGGTCTTTGTTCGCCGCCGTTATGGTCATTTCCTCGCCCAATAGCCCGCGCAACTGGGTGATGATCGCCGGAACCCGACTTTCAAACAGGCCGGTGTCGCAAATAAACGCCAGGTCAGCTTTGAGATCGTTTTTATTCTGCTCAAGAAATGGAACAAGTGAGGGCGAGCCGCTTTCTTCTTCACCTTCAAAGAAAAACGTGATTCGACAGGGCATCTTTCCAAATTCGGCTTTCCAAGCCCGACAGGCTTCGACGAAAGTCATAAGTTGGCCCTTGTCGTCGGAAGAACCGCGCCCGCGAATGACTTTTCCTTTGGCGGTATCTTCGATTTGGGGATCAAAGGGATCGTTGTCCCAAAGCTCCAACGGGTCGACCGGCTGGACATCATAATGGCCATAGAAAAGCACATGTGGCCCCGTGCCATCTTCGGGGCCTTCGACATGGCCAACAACCATTGGATGACCCGGTGTTTCACGGGTTTCGGCTTGAACTCCCAGCGATTTCAGATCGGCCACCAACCAGTCCGCAGCCTTGCTACATTGGGCTTTGAAGGCCGGATCCGTCGAAATCGACTGAATACGCAGCAGCTCCATCAGACGGTCGATTGCATTTGGCAGATCATCGTCGATCCGCGCCAAAACAGCGTCGAGAGACATGGCGGTTTACTCCTATGAAAACGTTTGACGCGACCCTATCAGAGGGCGGCATGCTGTCCAGCAGAAGGGCCGCCGACATCGGTCAAGTTTCCTATAGGAGACAAAGGGTGGGGTATGCCGGACTAGGGTCTGTGATAAGCTTGACGTAAATCAAGGATGCGACCACAGGTCCCCGCGTAGACCATAGACATAAAGATGCGCGGACGATATTCATTCATGAAATTGAATGCTGAACCAAGCTGTTTCGGGTCGTTGCCGTGCTAAGGCCCATGACAAGAAGGAGGTCACCGGTGAACTACACCGCGAAACTCGACGAAGCCCTTAACCGTCTTCACGAAGAAGGCCGGTACCGTACCTTCATTGATATTGAGCGTAAGAAAGGCAACTTTCCGCACGCGACCTGGACCAAGCCAGATGGCAGCGAACAACCGATCACTGTTTGGTGTGGCAATGACTATTTGGGCATGGGGCAACATCCGGTTGTTCTGAATGCGATGCACGAAGCTCTGGATGCCACCGGTGCAGGCTCGGGTGGGACACGCAACATTTCAGGCACCACAGTTTATCACAAAGCGCTCGAAGCAGAGGTCGCCGATCTTCACGGCAAAGAGGCGGCTTTGTTATTCAACAGCGCCTATGTCGCCAATGACGCGACATTGTCCACGCTTCCGAAACTCTTTCCCGGTTTGATCATTTATTCGGATGAGTTGAACCACGCCTCGATGATCGAGGGGATTCGCCGCAATGGTGGGGCCAAACGGGTGTTCCGTCACAATGATGTTGAACATCTGCGTGAACTGATGATGGCGGATGATCCCAAAGCTCCCAAACTGATCGCCTTTGAATCGGTTTACTCAATGGATGGTGACTTTGGTCCTATCGAAGCTCTGTGTGATTTGGCCGACGAATTCGGCGCGCTGACCTATATCGACGAAGTACATGCTGTTGGCATGTATGGTCCGCGTGGGGCAGGTGTCGCCGAGCGTGATCGCTTGATGCACCGTCTTGATATTATCAACGCGACCTTGGCCAAGGCCTATGGCGTTGTGGGTGGATACATCGCGGCAAGCGCAAAATTGTGTGACGCCGTAAGGTCTTATGCGCCGGGCTTCATCTTCTCAAGCTCCATGCCACCGGCGGTTGCTGCTGGGGCGGCGGCCTCTGTGCGCCACCTCAAACATGACCGCGCTTTGCGTGAAAAGCATCAGACCCAAGCCAAGATTCTCAAGACACGTCTCAAAGGTCTGGGCATGCCGATCATTGATCACGGCTCGCATATTGTGCCTGTGATTGTTGGCAATCCGGTCCACACCAAGAAGCTGTCGGACATGCTTTTGGACGGATACGGCATCTATGTTCAGCCGATCAATTTCCCGACTGTTCCACGCGGTACCGAACGTTTGCGCTTTACCCCATCACCGGTGCATGGCCCCGATGAAATGGATAAACTCGTACACGCTATGGACGAGCTTTGGAGCCATTGTGCGCTGAATCGCGCCGAATTAGCCGGGTAACCTGTGGAAATCCTGTCATAACAGTTGCGATATGGTAATGTGATCGCAATAAGTGGGCGACTCGAATCGAGCTGCCCACATCGGGCAGGCATGAAACGGAACTAGGGTAATGGGGCAGTCTGGATGATCGGGCGCAAATCCCAAGATACGCCGGAGTTGGCTGAAGAGGCTCCGCAGAGCTTTGATGATTTTGCCTTGCAACTGGGCGATGTCATGCGGGGCGAACGGGCGACTCTGGGCAAATCTTTGCTCGATGTTCAACGTGAGTTGCGCATCAAAGCCAGCTATATTGCCGCCATCGAAAATTGTGATCCAACAGCCTTTGACACGCCCGGTTTTATTGCCGGGTATGTGCGCTCTTACGCGCGCTACCTTGGAATGGATCCCGACGAAGCGTTTGACACCTTCTGCCAAGAAAGCGGATTTTCCGTTGCGCATGGCATGTCTGACAAAGCGTCGGTCGTCAAAAAATCCGAAGACAGCGCCTTGCGTCCACGCACCCGCGATCCGCTCGCGGAACCAACCATGGCCTATGCGCCGGTTGGCGATTCCGTTTTGTCACGCATCGAACCGGGGGCGATTGGGTCGTCCTTGGTGCTGATCGCGCTGATTGCCGGCATTGGTTATGGCGGCTGGACTGTGTTGCAAGAGGTGCAGCGCGTTCAAGTCACGCCGGTTGATCAAACTCCGGTGGTCCTGAGCGAGCTTGATCCGATTGATGCGGCGGGCACGGCGCGTGCTGTGCCTACGCCAACATCGGATGGGCCAACGATTGTTGCGGCTGCGCCGGATGGTGCAGGGGTGTTCACCCCGCCATCTTCAGAAGCATTTGACCGCCTGTATCGTCCGCAAGCCCTTGATGTTCCTGTGCTTGTTGCGCGCGACGCCCCGATTTCGACCCTCGACCCTGAAACTGTCGGTGTGTTTTCTGAAATGGCACGCTCCGATCTGCCCCAGGTTCAGGACAGCAGCTTGGCCGCCGCCGCGTTGGCCCAGGGTTTGGCTGCGCATCCGGGGCAGACCGCTGTTGGCACGGCGCACAATCCGGCCGTTTCTGGCCAAGGCGTGACGGTTGTTGCTGCGCGTCCTGCTTGGGTTCAGGTCAAGGATGAGGCCGGTGCGGTGCTGTATTCCGGTATTCTAAACGCCGGTGACACCTATGTTGTGCCGCGTGACGCCGCGACGCCGCGTATGCAAATTGGCGAATCCGGTGCGGTCTATTTTGCAGTCAACGGTACCAGCTTCGGCCCCGCGGGCCCAAATGGCACGGTCACCGAAAACGTATCGCTGCAAGCTCAGGACTTGATGGCGCGTTACACGCCTGTCAAAGCTGGCGCAGACGCCGATCTTGAAACAGTTTTGGTTGAGCTGGACGTGAAATCGCGCTCTGCCGCTCCTGTTTTTGCGGCTGCCGCGACACCGACAATCCCCAAGGTTCTCGCCGATCCGCTTCCTGGGATCACCATTGTTGCCACGCGTGAAGCGTGGATTTTGGTGAAATCACCGTCGGGCACACGCATCCATGAGACGATTTTGAAACCCGGTCAATCGTACCGTGTTCCGCAGACAGAACAGCCGCCGACAATTCGGACTGGCGATGCCGGGGCGATCTATTTTGCTGTGAATGGTCAGACGTTTGGCCCATATGGTGGCAATGGCGCGATTGCCGATAATCTTGCGTTGTCTGCCAGCAATGTGTCCTCCAAAATGGCGGTTGCAGACCTCACGCAAAACCCAACTTTGGCCAAAGTTGTGGCTGAGTTGAGCCTGTCTCAAAACTGATTTTCGCCAAAGCTCGATTGATGCAGACGCAGCGCTGGTAACAGCCGGTTGCGCGCTCTATGTAGTTTATTACAACATGCTTTGTTCCAAACAGGACCGGACTCATGAGCCTCAATCACATCCGCCCGTGGCGCAATATTTACCGCCGCACGTCCCGCCAAATTATGGTTGGCAATGTGCCTGTCGGGGGGGATGCACCGATTTCTGTGCAAACCATGACCAACACGGTCACCACTGATATTGCAGGAACAATTGCGCAAGTTCAGGCCGCCGCCGATGCTGGGGCCGATATCGTTCGCGTCTCGGTGCCCGATGAAGACAGTGCAACGGCGCTCAAAGAGATTGTGCGCGAAAGCCCGGTACCGATCGTCGCCGATATCCATTTTCATTATCGCCGTGGTATCGAAGCGGCCGAAGCCGGTGCCGCCTGTTTACGGATCAATCCGGGCAATATCGGCTCTGAAGCGAGAATCAAGGAAGTGATCCAAGCGGCGCGGGATCACAATTGTTCGATCCGAATTGGCGTGAACGCAGGCAGCTTGGAAAAACATCTGCTGGAAAAATACGGTGAGCCATGCCCGGACGCGATGGTCGAAAGTGGGATGGATCACATCAAGATCCTGCAAGACCATGATTTCCATGAGTTTAAGATCAGCGTCAAAGCCTCTGATGTCTTTATGGCGGCAGCGGCTTATCAGCAATTGGCCGAACAAACCGACGCCCCGATCCACCTCGGTATCACCGAGGCAGGGGGGCTGACCTCGGGCACGATCAAATCGGCGATTGGCATGGGCAATCTGCTTTGGATGGGGATCGGCGATACGATCCGCGTGAGCCTGTCAGCGGATCCGGTTGAAGAGGTCAAAGTCGGCTATGAAATCCTCAAATCCTTGGGGCTGCGCCATCGCGGTGTGAATATTATTTCTTGTCCCAGTTGCGCTCGGCAGGGGTTCGATGTGATCAAAACCGTCGAGACGTTAGAAAAACGCCTAGAGCATATCAAAACCCCGATGAGTCTGAGCATCATTGGCTGTGTTGTGAATGGTCCGGGAGAAGCGTTGATGACAGATGTCGGGTTTACCGGCGGCGGAGCCGGGAGCGGCATGGTCTATCTTGCGGGCAAAGCCAGCCACAAGATGAGCAACGACCAAATGGTCGAGCATATCATCGAAGAAGTAGAAAAACGTGCGGCACAGATTGATGCCCAAGCGGAGCTTGATGCGGCTGAATAGTTAGCGCTTAACGCGAAAGACAGTCGGTAATCTACGAAAGGCGCTCGGAAAAATCTCCAAGCGCCTTTTGCGTTGTTAACGTTATTTACGCAGCTCGGCCACGATTTCTTTCATTGCAGGAAGCGGCGCGTAACCACGTACCATTTGGTCACCAAAGGCAAAACTTGGCGTGCCGTTAATGCCCATTTTTTGGCCCAAAGCACGGGTCTCAGCAATCCGACGCGTCACTTCTTCGCTTTCGGTTTCGGCCCAGATCGCATCGCCATCCAAACCCAAGGTTCCCGCCAAGCGCACCAATGGGCTTTTGCCTGGGTTGCCCTTCATCGCAATCAGCGCTTCGTGGACGGCTTTATAAGCTTCATCGCCGCCGACAATTTGGGTGGCGATTGCGAAACGGGCTGAGATCATAGAGGCCTCACCAAGGATCGGGAACTCTTTGACGATCAAACGGATATTCCCGTCTTTTTCAATCAATTCAGCTACTTCCGGATGGGCTTTGCGGCAATAACCACAGCGGTAATCCAAAAACTCAACAATGGTCACATCGCCATCTGGATTGCCGTCAACAAAGCTATAGCCGTCATTATACAGGGCCTCAGCATTATCCGCGACAAGCGTTTCGTCGGCGCGTTCCTGTTGGGCAGCCTGCTGTTCTTCATACAACGCCGCGGCCTCAAAAATGACACCCGGGTTTTCAAGCAAATAGCCGCGCACAGCATCACCAAAGGCGGCGCGCTCAGCCTCTGACATGTTTTTTAGATCGAACCCCTCGGCCTGAGCGGAGCCTCCGATTGTCAGCATCAACGCGGCAGCACTGCTTAGCAACACCGATGATAGGGGGCGGGATTTGAACATGGTCACTCCAATCTTGATCTTAACGCCGACGCTTGGCCTGTTTTGATGCATGTAGCACATCTTGGGCACGCTGCCACGGGCTTGACCCACGCGGAAGGCGATCTACGGCGCGTTTTGCATGTAATTCGGCATCTTTGAACCGACCTTGAAGCGCATAGCGCTCTGCCGTCGCCAAAGAGGCCATCGCCGGTTGGTTGGTTTTCGCATAGGCGACGCTGAGGTCACGCAGGATGCGCGCGTCAGAAAAATCACGCCCCCGCGCTGCTTCCAACGCTTTTAACGCGTCTTTTGGATGTCCTGCCGCCAACAATGATCGCCCAAGCCCGCCCAAGATCAATGGCTCACGCGGGGCGCGGTTGGCGGCTTTGCGATAAACAGCAACCGCCTGATCAAATTTGCGTGATTCCAGCAATATCTGTCCCTTGAGCTCCATCAGATACGGATCCGTTGGGCGCAGGGCCAATGCCCCGTCGATCGCAGCAATCGCCTTTTTGAGATTAGAATCGCGGTGGTGGGCCACCGCTTGACGCATCAGTGCAATGTCTTTGCTTGCGCTGGATTTTGCTCGGCGCAGGGTCCAGCTTGGCGCACGTTTAAAGGCCGTCAGTTTACCGCGCATACGCTCAAACCAATATTGCGCATTGGGGTCGCGTTTGCCGCCCGGATTTGCGGCAACCAAGCCTTTAAGCGCTCTCAGACGGTCGCGGGTGAGCGGATGCGTGCGCATGTAAGGGTCTTGGCGCGATTGAGCGAGCGATTCCTGCCCACGAAACAAATCCTGCACTTCAACCGCACCGCTTGGGTCAATCCCGGCGCGTTTCATATAGCGAACCGAGGAAATATCTGCCGCGGATTCTTCGGCGCGGGTATGGGCAAAAAGCAACCGTTGCGCCGATCCTTGTGTGCCAAGCGCAATGGCCGCCGCCGCTTTGCCGTTCCCCGTGGCCGCGCCCGCCGCCGCAGCGAGCGCCATGCCCAAACCCGCAGCCGTCCGCGCAATCTGGGCGTTGCCCAAACGCCGGGTGATATGGCCGTTGGCGATATGGGCGGCTTCATGGGCGATCACAGCTTGCAAAGCAGGGGCGGTGTCCAATTTCATGATCAGACCGTAATTGATAAAAATGTGCCGGGTATCGGCAACAAACGCGTTCAGCGCGCTGTCATTCACAACCAAAATCTGAATTTGCGACGCATTCAGACCGGCGGCTTGCAGGATCGGTGCGGCGATTTTTTTCAACGAATATTCAATATCCGCATCTCTGAGCAACGAAATGCGCGCCTGTAGCGGGGTGGCGATTATCAGGGAAAGCGCGAAAAGGACGCTCATCAATCTAGGAAGGATCATTGCGTTCTGCCTCTGCCACTCATAAGCCTCATTGAACGGCACAGTAGAGAGGGCGACATGCAAAATTCAAGACGCGGATTGGTTGATCCTTTTATTGTGATGGATGTGATGGAAGCCGCTCGCCAAGCCGAAGCCGACGGGCGCCACATCATTCACATGGAGGTGGGCCAGCCCAGCACCCCAGCCCCCGCCGCCGCGCGCGATGCGCTCAGCCGAGCCATGCAAGAGGACGCGCTGGGGTATACCGTTGCTCTGGGGATACCGGCCCTTCGACAACGCATCGCAAGCCTCTATAATGATTGGTATAATATCGACCTTGACCCAGAACGTGTTGTGGTCACTCCGGGGTCATCCGGTGGGTTTGTGCTGGCCTTTACGGCGCTGTTTGATGCCGGTGACCGGGTGGCCTTGGGCGCGCCGGGCTATCCGTCATATCGTCAGATTCTCAAGGCTCAGGATTTGGTCCCGGTTGAAATTCAGACCTCGGCAAAGAACCGCTTGCAACTGGTGCCCGATGATCTGGAAGGTGTGGATTACCAAGGCATCATGATCGCATCGCCAGCGAATCCCAGCGGCACGATGCTTGGCCGATCTGAACTGGCCGCGCTGATTGGGACGGCGCAGGATCGCGGGGCGACCTTCCTGTCGGATGAAATCTATCATGGCATTGAATATGAAAAGAAAGCGGTCAGTGCGCTTGAGATTTCAGATGATGTGTGTGTGATCAACTCCTTCTCGAAATACTTCTCAATGACCGGCTGGCGCCTTGGGTGGTTGGTTTTGCCGGAACCACAGGTGAGACAGGTCGAACGCTTGGCGCAAAACATGTTCATATGTGCGCCCCATGCGGCCCAGGTTGCCGCGCTTGGTGCCTTGGATGCCAAGGACGAACTTGAGGCGAATATGGATGTGTACCGCACCAATCGCGCCCTGATGCTAAGCGGGTTGCCTGCGGCCGGGTTTGATCGCATCGCGCCGCCCGATGGCGCGTTTTACGTCTATGCCGACATCAGTCACATCACTGAGGACAGCCGCGCCTTTGCCCGTGCGATTCTGGATGAGGTTGGGGTTGCGGTAACGCCGGGGATGGATTTTGACCAACAGCGCGGGGCAGGGACTTTGCGCTTTTCCTATGCCCGTGCCACCGCAGATATCACCGAAGGCTTGGAGCGGTTGCGCCGTTTTATGGTCCGCCATGGGCATGTTTCGGCTTGATCGGTTCTCGGCTCTGGTCTGAACCGATCTGAGGCTGTTAAGATATCGCCAAGAGCGCCCGGCAAACGGGCCGTTGAGCAAACATAGGGTGTGAGGCCGGGTAAGCAGTATGCTGAAATGGATAATAGCAGCGGCGCTGATGGGCGCGGGGAGTTTTGCGGCTGCCCAAGACAGCAGCGGCCTTGCCCGATATGAAAGTGGTGGTTTTAGCGATCCCTATTGGGGGGGCAGTACCGAGCTTGAACTGCAGCTCAGCCAGGGCGTGCCGTGGCGGGTCTTTACCCTAAGCGATCCTGCCCGTTTGATTTTGGACTTCCGCGAAGTTGATTGGTCTGACGCAAATGCAGCCACTGTCGATCAGAGTGAGAAAATCACATCGGTGCGCATGGGGGCGTTTCGCCCCGGTTGGTCGCGGCTTGTGGCCGAGCTGGCGCAACCGATGAAGATCAAGGCGGCAGCGCTTGCGGTTGATCAAGACAGCGGCCGCGCCGCGCTAAATCTGACGCTGGAAGACGTCGACGCCGCCACGTTTCAAGACCTGTCCGGCATGCCCTTTGATCAGGTTTGGGACGTGCCGCAAACAGTGATCCGCCGCGCCAAACCGGCGGATGCCGACGCGCCGCTTACCATTGTGCTTGATCCCGGCCATGGAGGGATTGATCCCGGTGCCGAACGGGGGGGCAAAAACGAAGCGGGTCTGATGCTTTTGTTTGCCCAAGAGCTGCGCGACGTGTTGCTGCGTACCGGGGACTACGAAGTTGTTCTGACCCGGCAATCCGATACCTTTGTGTCGCTGGAGGGGCGCGTGGCCATCGCCCATGATGTCGGCGCGGACCTGTTTATTTCATTGCATGCGGATGCCTTGGCGCAGGGGGTGGCGCATGGGGCGTCGGTCTATACTCTGGCGGCTGAGGCCTCTGACGCGGCCTCGGCGGCCTTGGCAGAACGCCATGATCGGGATGATTTGCTCTCTGGGATTGATCTCTCGGGCACCGACGATCGGGTTGCCCGCGTTTTGTTGGATCTGTCCCGGCTCGATAACACCCCACGTTCCGGTGCTTTGGCCCGCCATTTGGTCTCTGGCATTCGCAGCGCATTGGGGCAGGTTCATAAACGCCCGCAACGCGAAGCCAGCTTTTCGGTCCTCAAGTCAGCAGATATCCCATCGGTTTTGATTGAACTTGGGTTTCTTTCGACACAGCGCGACCTTGAAAACCTACAAGACCCAGCATGGCGCGCCGGTATGGCCGCAGGCATCCGCGACGGGATCAACGCGTGGTCGCTGGAAGACGAGGCCTTGTCGCGGTTGCGCCGACAATGAGCCGACAATGACTGGGCCAATTTTGAAACGCCGCGTCGGCAATTCCCCGCGCGGATGTGTTTTGACCACGGCCAACATGCCGTATAATGAAACCAAGAGCAGATTTGGGGGTCAGACGTGACCAGGTTCATCTTTTCGTTCTTTGGGGCGATCTTTTCTATTGTGACAATGGGCACCATGATGGTCGCTCTGACAATTGGTGCGATTTTTTGGATGTATGGCAGGGACTTACCAAGCCATGAACATCTGGCACAATATACACCGCCGACCATCAGCCGAATCTATTCGACCCAGGGTCAGGTGATTGATGAATTTGCCCAAGAACGCCGCCTGTTCACCCCGGCCGAAGAAATTCCTGAGCTGATCAAACATGCCTTTGTCTCGGCCGAAGATAAAAACTTCTATTCCCATCAGGGGTATGACCTGCGCGGTATCGCCTCTGCCGGGGTCGAAGCCATCCGATCGCGCGGTGGAAGTGTGCGCGGTGCCTCGACCATCACACAGCAGGTGATGAAGAACTTCCTTTTGTCGGGTGACCGCAAAATGGAGCGCAAAATCAAAGAGATCATCCTTGCGACCCGCGTCGAAGAGGCGCTGAGCAAGGAAAAGATCCTTGAACTTTACCTGAACGAAATTTTCCTGGGCCAAAACGCCTATGGTGTCACCGCCGCCGCGCAGGTGTATTTTAACAAAACCCTAAGCGAATTGGTGCCGCATGAGGCGGCTTTCTTGGCCTCTTTGCCCAAAGCGCCTTCGGATTTTCACCCGGTGCGCCGCAAAGAACGGGTGACAAACCGCCGAAATTTTGTGCTCAAGGAGATGTATGAAAACGGCTACATCACCTATGAGACCTATCAATCGGAACGGCTCTTGCCGCTGTTGTCGGTGCAAAACGGCGATTACACCCCCTATGGCCGGTCGCTGCCGCCGCGTGATTATTTCACCGACGAAATCCGTCGCCAGCTGAGCCGCAACTTCGGTGAAGATCAGTTCTTTTCCGGTGGCTATTCGGTCCGCGCGACACTTGATCCCGAAATGCAGGTTGAAGCGGCGCATTCTTTGCAACGCGCGCTTGAGCAATATGACCGTGGCCTTGGCCGTTGGAATGGCACCGGCAAAACGATCGCCGCGGATAAGCTCACCAGTGAAGAAGCCTGGCGTGAGGCGCTGAGCAATACACGGGTGACCCGCGATGTTGATCTGGTGTCCAAATGGTATCCGGCGGTTGTTCTGGATGTGCGCGAAAACGAATTGCAGGTCGGGATCGAAGGCATTGACCAGAACGATCCGCGTGGCAACATCGTTCCGCGCAAGGATACCAGCTGGTTCAAAGGTAACCTGTTTGACAATTTTGAGCGTGGCGACGTGATCCACCTGCGTGAGATGCGCGATGATGACAACGGCAATTTCATTCGCTGGACCCTGCGCCAAGTGCCCAAAGTGCAGGGCGGGTTTATGGCGATGGACGTCAATACCGGCCGTGTTATCGCGATGCAGGGTGGGTTTAGCTATCAGAACTCGGTCTTTAACCGCGCCACCCAGGCCCAGCGTCAGCCCGGCTCAAGCTTCAAACCCTTTGTCTACGCGGCGGCGTTGGACAGCGGCTATACCCCGGCGACCATCGTGGTCGACGCCCCGATTGAGATCGACACGCCTTATGGTGTGTGGCGGCCCCAAAACGCCAGCCACAAGTTCTATGGCCCGACGCCTCTTCGCACCGGGATTGAACAATCGCGGAACCTGATGACGATCCGGTTGGCCCAAGAGGTCGGGATGGATGTTGTGGCCTCTTATGCCGAAAAATTTGGCATGTATGAGAGCATGGGCCGTGTGTTGGCCAACGCCCTTGGGGCCGATGAAACCACGCTGTATCAGGTGGTTGCGGCCTATGCGATGTTTGCCAACGGGGGGGAGCGTGTACAGCCAACCCTGATTGACCGTGTCCAGGATCGCTATGGCACAACGATCTTTTCGCATGATGCCGCGCCTGGCAACAAACGGGTGTGCGTCAATTGTGATGATCCAAACCTGCGCGAAGGCCGCAGCCCGCGCATTGAAAATGACCGCGAGCGCGTCATGGATCCGGTCACCGCCTATCAGCTGACCTCGATGATGCAGGGGGTGGTTGAACGCGGGACAGCCCGCAAGACCGTCAAACTAAGCGTGCCAACGGCGGGTAAAACCGGGACGACAAACGATGCAAAAGACGTTTGGTTTGTTGGCTTTACGTCCAATATCGTTGCCGGGTGCTACATCGGCTATGACACGCCTCGGTCGATGGGACGCGGGGCTTCGGGCGGCGGTATGTGCGGCCCGGTCTTTACCCGGTTTATGCGCAAAGCGACGGCAAAATACGGTGGCGGCAAATTCCGCGCACCAGAAGATTGTACCTTCATCAAGATTGACCGCTTCTCCGGCGCCCGTGTTGGCTCTGATGCCAGCGGTCCAAATGTGGTGTCCGAATGCTTCCGCGACGATGGGTTTTCCACAATCGTCTTTGGCGGTCAGGGTCTGACAGGCAGCTTTGCAGTGTCTGGCAGCTTTGACCTGATCCGCCCCAATGAAGCGGCCGGTAAGGCGCGCGAAGTCACCACGTCGACCGGTAAGAAAGCCGTTGTCGGGCCCAAGGCGGGCTTTGGGACATTGTCGTCGGGTGGGTTGTTCTAAACCTCATCAGCGAGCTGGAGCAACAATGACAAAAGGTCGGCCTCTTGATTGATTCCAGGGCCGGCCTTTAACGTTCCTTTGGCTCGCAGTCCGATTGACCAGGCGCATTTGGCCGCAGCCCATTGCGCCAGACGTTTTTGATCAACCTCTAATCCCTGCGCAAACCATTCCAACCTCTGACGCTGCAAAGCCCGGTCGCGTAATAATGGATCACAGCCTTTGGGGTTGCGCATGGCGTTGGCCATCTCATAGGCCGGTTCCCCGAGCACGCCCTTGGCATCAATGGCGATCAACCCACGGTCCGAATAAAACACATTGTCATGATGCAAATCGCCATGCAGCGGGCGGATGTCAGTTTGAGTTGCCAGGAGATGCCGGGCAAGACCCGTGGCTTTGCGGAAATCCTGAACAATTCCTTGCGGACAATCGGCGTGAAATTTGAGGTCAAAGAGGTGTTGAAACCAGGCATCCAACGTCGGAAGATGGGGCATTGGGGGCAGGGGCAATCTGTACAAGTCTCGGCCAAAAACAGCCAGATTGGTGTTTTGATCCCACTGTCCCTCGCGCAGGGCCTGACCCAAAGTCTTGCCCGCCAGAAATTCAATCACCAAGGCGTTTTGGCGTACATGATAGATGCGCGGCACATGGCGATCGCTGGCTTGGGCCCATGCCTGCATCAGCCCAACTCCGGCGGTCTCGTTGCCCATATCGCTGCCATGATACAGTTTGAGCACTTGCTCGTGCCCCTCGGCACTTCGAACGCGCCACAGCTCAGCAATGCCGGTTTTGGTCAAAGGACGCGGATCTTTCAGGTGAAATTCGCGAAGAGCGCTTAGCAAATCCATTTGTACGCGTCCCTTGTCTTGCCGAGCCTTGCCGACCTTCGCGCCCCTTGCTATCACGCATCACCTGAATAAGTGAAACTGGATCAGACCCATGCGCGCAGAAGCACAGAACAATGTCGATAAGATCGAGAAATCGCTCGAATTGCTGCGCCAGCGGTTGGATTGGGATACGGCTCCGCATCGGCTTGAGGAATTCAATGCCCGCGTTGAGGACCCTAACCTGTGGGATGATCCTGAGGCGGCTCAAAAGCTGATGCGTGAACGCCAGATGTTGGTCGATGCGATGGAGACCTATAGCTCGATCAAGCAAGAGATGACCGACAATGTCGAGATGATCGAGCTTGGCGAGATGGAAGAAGATGACGAAGTCATCGCTGATGCCGAAGAGGCGCTGTCAGTTCTGACTGATAAGGCCGCCAAGAAAGAGCTTGAAGCCTTGTTGGACGGTGAGGCCGATTCCAACGACACGTTCCTGGAGATCAATTCCGGGGCAGGCGGCACAGAAAGCTGCGACTGGGCCAGTATGCTGGCGCGGATGTATGTCCGCTGGGCCGAAGCGCATGGCTATGATGTTGAACTTCAATCAGAAAGTGCGGGCGAAGAGGCCGGCATCAAATCGGCGGCCTACAAAATTTCAGGGCATAACGCCTATGGGTGGCTCAAATCCGAAAGCGGCGTACACCGGTTGGTGCGGATTTCGCCCTTTGACAGCGCCGCAAAACGGCACACGTCTTTTACCTCGGTCAAAGTGTATCCGGTGGTGGATGACAACATCGAAATCGAAGTGAACCCGGCCGATATTCGCATTGATACCTATCGGTCATCCGGTGCGGGTGGTCAGCACGTGAACACCACCGATTCCGCGGTGCGTATCACCCACCATCCCACAGGGATCGTTGTGACCTCGTCCGAGAAATCCCAACACCAGAACCGCGACATCGCGATGAAAGCGCTTAAGTCGCGCCTGTATCAGATGGAATTGGACAAACGCTCGGCGCTTGTGAACGAAGTGCATGAAAACGCCGGGGACGCGGGCTGGGGCAACCAGATCCGATCCTATGTGTTGCAGCCCTATCAGATGGTTAAAGACCTGCGCACAAGCTACGAGACTTCGGATACCAAGGGTGTTCTTGATGGCGATCTTGATGGGCTGATGGCGGCGACGCTGGCGCTTCAGGTGGCGGGCAAAAGCCGGGCTGACGCACAATCTGACGATTGATCCGATCGAATAGCAGGCATTGGAGCACCTAAAACGCCTCGACGCGTTTTGCAGATTCCTAGCCCGGAATTGATGCGCCAAGATTTGAGGGATGGGTATCTATTGTCGCATGGCGCTGTTGGTGGCCGTGTTATTCTTGCTTGCCAAACACATATCCGCTTTAGTGAATGGAAATAGGACTTGTCTCAGGGAGGAGGGGACATGCCCGATACACCAAAACCCGGCGTTCCCGCGTTGGCGGATGTGACATTCGAACATTTGAAAACTGCGTTAAAGCGCGGCTGGTCCGATGTGACCAAGGCTCCGATGTTTGCCTTGGTTTTTGCAGGAACCTATGTCTTGTGCGGTTGGATCATGACTTGGATCACCTTGCAGACGGGCCAAAGTTACTGGCTGGTCTTCGCGGCCATTGGCTTTCCTCTCATCGCGCCGTTTTTTGCCGTCGGCCTTTATGATGTGAGCCGCCGGATAGAGCAGGGGCGTCCTTTGGATTGGCCGGAAATCCTCTCTGTGATTTTGCGGCAATCCAAGCGGCAGTTACCGTCGATCTGCGCCATCATTATCTTTATGTTTTTGTTCTGGTTCTTTGTGGCCCACATGATTTTTGCCCTGTTCATGGGGCTTGCGACGATGACCAATGTCTCCACATCCTTTGATGTCTATTTGTCGGCTGATGGCATCACGATGCTCACGGTTGGCACCTTGGTTGGCGCGGCGTTTGCTTCGGTGTTATACATGATTACGGTGCTTTCCCTGCCTTTGCTGTTGGATCGGGAGGTGGATTTCGTCACTGCGATGATCACCTCGTTTCAATATGTTCAGGCCCATCCCATTCAGATGTTTGCCTGGGCGGGGTTCATCGCCATCTTTACATTCATTTCGATGTTGCCGGGGTTTGTCGGGTTGTTTTTGTCTTTGCCGCTGCTTGGGCATGCGACATGGCATCTCTATGATATGTTGGCTTATGACACCATGTCAGATCAGGGCAGTGCCGGCTGATACGGGTGCGGCGCAAAGAAAAAGGGTTGGCAAAAACCAACCCTTTTCCCGTGCGAGTGTGACCTGCAATTTGCGGAGTTAGGAAAATCCTTCGCCCACTTTCAGCAGGTTCTTGTGATAGGGCATAAGGCCCTCTTGGTCGCAGAACCCAGACATACGCGCCGCAGCTAATACTTTGGCGGTATTTGTGCCCAAATGTTCATAGACCAGACGTTCAACGCGGCGGCCTGCCACGTTTTCGCGTACGGTGCGGGTCACATATCCGACCCAAAAGTTATTCTCGAACGACGGAATGCGTGCGAGGTAATTGAATGAAGTTGTGGCAGAGCCTTTGCGGCTGACCAGCGCAGCGACCCCGTCTTCCTGAGGGAGAATCGCTCCGCGAAATTCTCGGGTTGCCGGGTTCGTTGGCAGGCCTTGTTGGCTCATCGCATCTTTGGCTTCGAAGCCTTTGAGAAAGGTGTTGTTGCCGTTGCGAAAGACGTAGATCAACCCTTGGACATACATCTGATCTTCCAAAAAGCTCCGGCGTGAAAACCGGTAAAACCCACTTGGAAAGACATCTTCTTCGAGTTTGCGCGAAGCGCCACTGACGAACTGCGCGATCGCGGGATCGGTGAGCAACCCTGAAGACGAGTTTTCGATTTTTTCAACCGGCTCAAGCAAGATCCGGGCATCGACCTGAAAGTAGGAACAAATCCGATGCAACACATCAGGTCTCGGAAAACTCTCGCCCGCCAGATAGCGGTTATATTGTGTTCGGTTGATCCCCAAATCCCGGCACAGGGCAGAGATAGAAGCGGCCTGGTTGGACAGTTGACGCAAGTTAGCACCAAGCATGCTGCGCAACTCGGCTGGGGTTGGGCGTCTTGATACGTTTCGGGTCTGTTCGGAGGGCATACGCCTTCTCTTTCTAGTTGATTTTGCTCCCGCCTCTTTACTTAGGCGGGTTGATTGTCCCAAAATGATACAGCGGGCGTTGCTAACTAGCGTCAGTGGTGATGCTTACTCGCACCAATCGTGCAAATTTACGCCACAAAAATCAAGCACCCGACGCGGGAAAAATCATATTCGATGTAAAAAGTTTGGTTCATTTTAAAGAGGCAATAACCAAAGAGTGCGTCATGGAAGAACGGATGTATGGGGTTGTCCTCTGGGCAGATGAGATAGACAGCAAAGCTGTCATCTGGTGTGAGGATCACGGCAACCTTGCCTATTACTCGGCAGCTGATCATAGCATGCACCGGGGCGTCGCCTTAGATGCAGGGGATTTGATACAATTTGATCTGCAAGAAGAAAGAGATTGCCGTCTCGCGCGCAACCTTCAGCATGTCGATTCCGGGTTTGCACCCGACATAGCGTCGAACTTGCAAGCCAAGAAAACCGGCGGGGATAACATCGTGAGTTTCCCAAACGCCCGCGTTTGTTGACCCAAAAATAAAGGCACCCATGAGGTGCCTTTTTGTTTTACTACTGATTGTTTGGGGCCTTAGGTGCCGCGCGCCAAGGCAGCGACACCTGTTCGCGCAACCTCTTCCAAGCCAAGCGGGCGCATGAGATCGGCAAACGCGTCGATCTTGTCGGGTGTCCCGGTGATTTGGAACACAAAGCTTTCCAACGTCGAATCGACAACATGTGCCCTAAAAATATCCGCCAATCGAAGCGCTTCGACGCGCTTGTCGCCATTGCCGTTGACCTTGATCAGCGCCAATTCGCGCTCGACTGAGCGCCCTTCAACGGTGAGATCGTGGACATCATGCACTTCGACAATGCGGCCAAGCTGGGCTTTGATCTGTTCGATCACTTGCGGCGTGCCCGTTGTGACAACTGTGATCCGTGACAGACCGCCCTCGTGGTCAACTTCGGCGACTGTCAGGCTTTCGATGTTATAGCCGCGACCGGAAAACAACCCGATGACACGTGCCAAAACTCCGGGTTCGTTTTCGACCAATACCGCCAGCGTATGTGTTTCCTGAATATCAGAGAACGTGGGGCGAAGGTTATAGGCCGAGTGCTTGCTCGAACCTTTCTTGATCTTTAGCGGCGACATGTCAGGCCTTTTCGTAAAGTTGCGCGGAAACTGCTTGCGTACTTAAACAATACTTCACGCCGATGCGCCAGTGTCAAAGCCAGTTTGGATTGGGTTCAGCATAGGCTTGGTGATGAAGGATGAGGCCCCAAACCGGCCTCCTATTGGTGGCTTTGGGAGAGTGTTACAAGATATTCCTGCTGCTTTGGCAGGGGTGTTGGACATTTTGCCGTTTTGGTTTTGGGAAACTGATTCCGATTTCAATTTTTGCTATTTGTCGGAAAATTGGGAACGGCTCACTGGCGGGAATATAAAAGCCTATCTTGGTCATTCGCGCCGGGACTATTTTTTGAGGATGTCTGAGCTTAACGAGGCAACGGAACACCATCTAAATGATTTGAAAAATCATCGACCTTTCCGTGACTTTGTGTACCGGCACGAATTTGTTGAAGGCCGGTTGGATTGGGTCACAACCAGCGGTGATCCGATTTTCGACCAGGATGGTCGGTTTGCTGGATACCGTGGGGCCGCATTGATTTCGACAGGCTCGGTGAAAGGGTCACAAAGTGCAGTTGCTGCTGAAAAAGCCCTGTTGCTGCGGACCAGAGATTTGGAAAAGACCATTGCCAAACGTAAGGCCGAGATGGAGGACACCAATCAGTTGATGTCCGAAGTTGTTGAAGCCATGAACGAAGGGTTGATGGTGACGTCTGGGGCTGATGCCCAAGATCCCTGTAATCGGATCATTTTGACGAACAAAGCCTATCGCAAATTGTTTGACTTAAACGACGACGACATCACTCCGAACATGCCGGTGAAAGAGTATTTGCAGCTATTGGCCAACCGCGGCGATTCCACCCGAGTGTTAAAACAAGCGCGTCACATGAACCAGATGCTGACATCGGGCGAAACCGTGATGATGGAAGTGCCCAGCACCAATAAATTCTTTCAGACAACGGCGGCAAAACGCCCGTCTGGTGGATATGTCTTGGTGCATACCGACGTCACGGACATGCAAGAACACGCCCTTGAATTGGCCACTGCGCGCGACGCAGCTGAGGTAGCAAACCAGACCAAGTCGAACTTTCTTGCGACCATGAGTCATGAAATACGGACACCGATGAATGGTATCGTTGGTATGGCGGATTTGCTGGCAGATACCGAATTGGACGCGGAACAAACGGAATTTGTGAATACGATTCGTGGCTCGGCCGTTGCGCTTACGGCTTTGATCTCCGACATTTTAGACTTTTCCAAAATTGAAGCGGGGCGTTTGAAACTGGCTGATGAGCCGTTTGACATGCGGCTTTTGATCCGTGAAATCAAAGATCTCATCGAACCTTTGGCCCTCGCAAAAGGCTTGCGGCTTGAGGCGCATGTTGCGTCCGATGTTCCGGCTGCTTTACGCGGCGATCCACTTCGGTTGCGGCAGGTTTTGCTCAATCTTTTGGGAAACGCGGTAAAATTCACCGAAAAAGGCCAGGTGATCCTGCGCGCGTCTCAAGGCGATAGCATGGTCATTCGGGTCATTGATTCCGGCGTTGGAATCCCGATGGACCAAGTTCAGCATATATTTGATCCGTTTGAGCAAATCGATTCCAGCCAGACACGACAACACCAGGGCACAGGGTTGGGATTGGCGATCACCAAGCGATTAATCGGTGCTATGAACGGCAATATCCATGTTTCGTCAGAACTGGGGAAAGGCACTGAAGTTGCCGTCTCGTTGCCGCTTGTCGCCTGTGAAGCGCGGCTAAAATCACCCGTCGATGAAACTGATGTATCATTTGATTTTAAAGGGTTACGCGTTTTGATCGCGGAAGATAACAAGACAAATCAATTTGTAGTCAGCCGTATTTTGGAACGAAGCGGTGTTGAAATAACCTTGGCAAACAACGGATTTGAGGCATTGGATAGCTATGATCCAGAGGCCTTTGATCTGGTTCTTATGGATATCTCAATGCCGATTATGACCGGGCTTGAGGCATGCCGTGAAATCCGTGCGCGCCAGCTCAATATGGGATGGCCATCACGACCTATCATTGCGCTGACCGGAAATGCGTTTGAGAAAGATCAGAAAGAGGCAAAAGAAGCGGGGATGGATGGTTTCTTGACCAAACCGGTGCGTAGACAGGAGCTTTTGCAAACCATCGCAGCGCATCTTCGCGAAAAGGGCACTGAGGATACTAGCTAGTTCGGCGAAATACCGCGCGGTTATATCCCAAGTGTTTGACGAACAGGGAAAAAGACCCGCCCCAAACTTTGGAGCGGGTCAGCCATTTAGACCAGAACAGCACCGGAATTACCGATTGCGTCTTTGGTGGATGCCTCACCAAGCAGCATTTTGTTATGCGGCTCACCTGATGGGATCATCGGGAAGCAATTTTCGTGCTTTTCGACCAGGCAATCAAAGATCACCGGACCATCATATTTGATCATTTCCATGATCGCATCATCAAGGTCGGCCGGGTCGCTGCACTGAATACCTTTGGCACCAAAGGCTTCGGCCAGCTTCACAAAATCGGGAAGGGATTCAGACCAGCTATGCGAATACCGCTCGCCGTGCAGTAATTCTTGCCACTGACGGACCATCCCAAGGCGTTCGTTGTTGAGGATGAACTGTTTGACCGGCAGGCGAAACTGCATCGCGGTGCCCATTTCCTGCATGTTCATCAACCACGATGCCTCGCCGGCGACGTTCACAACAAGCGCGTCTGGATGCGCGACTTGAACACCGATGGAGGCCGGGAAGCCATAGCCCATTGTCCCAAGCCCGCCGGATGTCATCCAACGGTTTGGATCTTCAAATCCCAAATATTGCGCTGCCCACATCTGATGCTGACCAACTTCGGTACAGATGTAGCGATCCATACCTTTGGACAGGGCTTCGAACCGGGCCAGGGCCTGTTGCGGTTTGATCGTTGGACCGGATTGTTTGAAAGACAGGCAATCGGTTTTGCGCCATTCGTCGATCTGGGCGACCCAGCGGGCAATGCCCTCGCGGTTAACTTTGCGGCCACGCGCTTTCCAAACCCGCAGAATATCTTCGAGAACATGACCAACATCGCCAACAATCGGGATATCGGTTTTGATGACCTTGTTGATCGAGGACGGATCAATATCGATATGGGCTTTGATCGAATTCGGGCTGAACGCGTCCAGGCGTCCGGTGATCCGGTCGTCAAAACGGGCCCCGATATTGATCATCAAATCACAGCCATGCATGGCCAAGTTGGCCTCATACAAACCGTGCATCCCAAGCATGCCCAGCCAAGCTTTGCCCGAGGCCGGATAGGCCCCAAGACCCATCAAAGTCGAGGTGATTGGAATGCCCGTGGCATCGACCAATTCACGCAGCAATTGTGACGCGCCGGGACCGGAGTTGATTACCCCCCCCCCCGTGTAAAACACGGGTCGTTCCGCGTTTTCAATGGCTTCGACCAGCTGTGTGATCGTTTCGATATCGCCTTTGACGGGCGGCTGGTAGTGGCTCACGCTCGCTTTGGGCTTTGTTGTGTAAGTCGCTGACGCGAATTGAACATCCTTGGGAATGTCGATCAAGACCGGACCGGGGCGGCCAGATGTTGCGACATGAAACGCCTCATGAATGACGCCAGACAGTTTTTCGGTTTCTTTGACCAGCCAGTTGGCCTTGGTACAGGGGCGGGTGATGCCAACCGTATCGGCTTCTTGGAACGCATCCGAGCCGATCATAAAGGTCGGAACCTGACCGGTGAGAACCACCAATGGAATGGAGTCCAAGAGCGCATCGGTGATGCCGGTCACTGCGTTGGTCGCTCCGGGGCCCGAGGTCACAAGAACAACTCCGGGCTTGCCGGTTGAACGGGCATAGCCTTCGGCGGCGTGAACCGCGCCTTGTTCGTGACGCACCAGAATGTGGCGAATGCTGTTTTGCTGAAAAATCGCGTCGTAAATCGGTAGGACTGCGCCGCCGGGATATCCAAACACCGTGTCGACACCCTGATCAATCAGAGCTTGAACCACCATATCCGCACCGGTCATTTGACCACTCATCGCATTTCTCCGTCCACGATTATTCCACTGTTACGCATAAAAAAGCCCCCGTCGGTCTGGCGGGGGCGCATGGTCCTAAAAAGGGTGTCCGTTACCGGCCCATGCGCTGTTTTCCCACAATGACGACTAGAGCATTCATGCCCAAGGCTCCTTTAAATACGTGCGCGGACGTTATGGTAGTCAGGCTGGGGCGTCAACAGGGAATGGTGTGAAAAATATGTCGCAGCTATGTGTTTTTCTTTCCGGTTGTTGCGCCGATTGCTCTGACTGCGACATTTGTGCAATTTTCTGCAGGCGCATGGGGCACGGGGCGGGCACGGTTGAGACACATTGTTGAGACATTGGGCCAGTTGATCGGTCTCTGCGGAATGAATTAATGCTCTGTGCGCCAATGCACATAAGGTTTCTTTGCATTCCGACGGTATCTGAGGCAATAAGATACCAGTTGGTTCATATATCCGAACAGGGAGACATAAGGTATGCTGCGTTCACATCGTTTTCGAGATT
The DNA here is from genome assembly GCF_050633425.1 of Pelagimonas sp. GTDB lineage: Bacteria > Pseudomonadota > Alphaproteobacteria > Rhodobacterales > Rhodobacteraceae > Pelagimonas. The sequence goes on from NZ_JBOEGM010000016.1 coordinate 233,012, forward strand.
TTGATGCCTATAAGGCCCTGTCATTGGTGGCTTTGATGTTGGTCGCCATCACGGCACAAGGCGGGATTTAAGCCCTCTGCAGATTTTTGCCGACGGGCCCGCCCGAAGGCGAGAAACTGCCGTTGGTGCGCAAATTGCAACAATTGCGCGCGGCAAAGTGAATTGTGTCGTGAACGGCTATTGGCGCATGATGGAGACAGAAAGCAGCCAATCCTGTGAGGACAACATGACACGCAATCCACTTCACCGAGACTTTACCCTGGCCCGTGCCGGCATCTTGGCGGTGCTGATGGCATTTGCAGCTTTTGTTGGCGAGGTTCCCGGCGCGACCAGCGATCTTGCCAAGGATCAACAGCCCAGTGCACGTATTCTGCCAGCAGTGATTCACTTATTTGGTGCGGACTGTGTGGAAGACGAGGATGGCGTGCAGCTCTAAGTTGAATGCGCGGCTTATCCACCTGCTCTAAGGCGGCGTAACAGCGGGCAGAGCCACAAATTTGCTGGCCCATCCCGTGATTTCGCATTTTTTGTTTCTCTGGGTTTTGCCGATGTGTTAACCGCAAGTTCACAAAGGTTAAATTGAAAGATAGCGTGAAGGCTTATGCTGACCGCTAAAAGGGGCAAAAAAAATGGCATTTTCATATGCAGTAAAAGGGCTAACTATTGCAGCTCTTGTATTTTCAGTATCCGCTTGTGAAACCCTGGATTTGACAGGAAACGACAAGAATTATTCCCGCGTTGAGATTACACCCGCTGAGTGCCAGGAGCGCGGCGGCGTGACTGTAATCAGCAAACAGACTGGTGAACAGGTTTGCCGTGTTCAAACCAACACCGTTGAAGGCGCTGAGAACGCAATTGCCGGCGCGGCCGGTATTGGTGCTGCTGCCGCATCTTCGAGCGCCGGTGGTGCTGCTGCTGCTGCCGCGGCCGTTGGTGTTGGTCTCGTTGTCGTTTTGGCAGTTGCCAACAGCTCTTCTGGTACGCGCTAAACCGTCTGGCGTTGAGCCAACTGATCAGATTGAAAAGGCCCGCCATTGCGCGGGCCTTTTTCATGTCAGATCAGGTATTCAGGAGGCTACAGATTTGTGCTCGTGCCCTGCAAAACCCCATATTCCAAGGCATAGCGGGTGAGACCCGCGGTTGTGCTGATCCCCAGCTTGCGTTTGATATTTTTGCGATGTGTTTCCACGGTCCGCACCGAAATATCGAGGGTAATGGCGACTTCCTTGTTTGATTTGCCCTGCGCCAATTGCAACAGCACGGTCTGTTCGCGGTTGGTCAATGGTTCGCGGTCTGTGTCAGACGGGGCCAGAGCACCTTCGGCCCCTGTGCATAGATAGATTTCACCGGCCATCACCGCGTCGATGGCGGTCTTTATCTCTTCGGTTTGCACGTCTTTAAGAACATAACCGCGCGCGCCGTGGTTGAGGGCCGTGTTGATATATTCGCGGCTATCATGCATCGACAAAACCAAAATTCGCGTGTCAGAGGCCTTTTCCAGGATCATTTCCGTCGCAGATAAGCCGCCAAGCCCCGGCATATTGAGATCCATCAGGATCACATCAGGGTTGAGTGTCTCCAGCTGATCAACGATTGCCTTGCCATCCGACAATGTCGCAATCACCGAAATATTGTCATAGCTGTCGAGAATGGCTTCGATGCCTTCGGCCACCATAGGGTGGTCATCTACGATCACAACGCGGGTCAGCTTGCTCATGCGCGGGCCTTTGGTTTGCTGCTGCCGTCCTTTTCAGGCGGGAGCATTTGGGTCAGCGGAACTTGTGCTTCGATAACGGTCCCGGGTTTGCTCGACAAGACCCTGAGCGTTCCGCCCAGTTGGTCCATACGTTCTTGCATATTGCGCAACCCGATGCCGGGGGCAGCTTTGCGCAGGGTTTCCTCGAGACCACAGCCATTGTCTTCGATCCGTAAAATTGCGCCGCGGCGGTGACCGCGCAACAGGATTGAAACCTGTGTGGCCGCCGCGTGGCGCTCAACATTGGTTAATGCCTCTTGGGCGATGCGATAGAGCGCGATCTTGGCGTCCTGGCTCAGGCGGTTGCGAAAAACGGCTGTTTCGAAGTGGGTCTCTAGACCTGTGCGGGCTCGAAAATCATCGGTGAGCGCGTGCAGGGCAGGGCCGAGACCCAGATCATCCAGCACGCCGGGGCGCAAATCACGGCTGATACGGCGCACTTCGTTGATGGCTTGGCCGAGGTTGTCGATGCCCTTGTCCAGCGTGTCCTGGGCCCGGTCATCGCCCTGATTAAAGCGGCGCTTGGTGACATCAAGCGCATATTTCACCCCGACAAGGATCTGGCTGATGCCATCGTGCAATTCGCGCGCAACGCGGCCGCGCTCTTCTTCTTGGGTGTCGAAAACCCGCTGTGTCAGTTGTTTCAGCTTGGCATCGGCCAGTCGGCGTTCCCGGATGTTTATGAACAGGCCGGACATAAAGACCAACAGCAGGGCGATCAGTGTAATCGCCCCAATATAAAGGAAGGTGCGCTGAACCCGTGTTTCAACCTCGGCCCGAGTGGCGGCGACAGATGCAACGACGTCATCAATGAACACCCCCGTGCCCACCGCCCACCGCCAGGATGGGAAGGAGGTGACATAGGTGATCATCCGAGCTTCTTGTCCGGTCGAAGGTTTGGGCCACAAGTGTTCGACATAGCCAGCGCCACTGCGCGCGGTCCACAAGAATTCGGCCACCACCGGGGTGCCTTCGCTGTCTTTATAATCGAGCCAGTTTTTGTTGATCAGATCGGTTTGACGCGGAGACACGATGTTGGTGCCGTCATAATCATAGACAAAGAAGAAACCTTCGTCGCCATAGATCATGGCCGCCAGGATTTGTTTGACTTGCTGCTGAGCGGCTTGGTCATTGGGGGCGGCAGAGCCGTAGACAAAGTAAAACCCGTTCCGGGCTTGGGTCACATAATTGCGCAACTCGCGCTTTTTGGCTTCGATCAGCTGGGCTTCGAGACTGTGAATTTCCCGCTCGGCCAAGGCCCGAGATTGGGCCGCAACCAAAAATGAAATCGCCGATACTGCCAAAACCAGCGGCACCGAGGCCAAAAGAAACATCTTTTGACCGTAGCTTAGGCTGATGAAATGGAACAGGCGCGACATGGGCGCGCAATAAAGCAGGTTCGGCCCCAATGCAAAAGGGGTTAAGCGCTAACGGGTGAGTATGCCGCCGATCAGGGCTGAAAAGGCGACAAGGTGGACAAGGATCAAGGCTTTGTCGCGCCAGAAAACGCCAACCGCCAGCCAGCCGAGCAAACCGAAGAGGAAAAAACCCAGATTCCAAGGGCTCTAGCCAAATCCGGTGGCGGCGTAGCCGATAATCTGAGCGATGGACGCACTCCATTTTACGCTGTCCACAACGCGCCCTTGGCGCGGAAGTGATCCTAGGAAGGGGACGCTAAAAGGCATCAACAGTGTCGCAATTCTTGAAGTATTGGGCATGAGACTCGCTGTTTAAGTCACTGTGCAGGTGCAGAAAATGGAGTTTTTCTGGTCTGAGGGTGTAGGAAAAGTACCGGGTGAGAATGATCTTGTTGTGAAAAACTGTAGGTGCGTGCATTAAATGAGACTTTAGGTCTCAATAAAAATGTACATGTATCTAAATCTTTATTTTTGTACGCGAGTCCGTAGCAGTGGGTATTCCTATCCGTAGCGTCACACCCTACGCTCGGCCCACTTTCAACGATCCGCGCGCGGGTGGGGAGCCCACGCGCAATGACAATACCCATGGGAGGATATTACATGGATCGCCGTTCTTTTCTAAAAGCATCGACCGTTGGCGCCGCAGGCGCAGCAGCTGCGTCGACATTGGCCGCACCGGCCTATGCGCAAGGCAACCGCACGTTGACAATGGTCACATCGTGGCCACGCGGCTTTGCCGTTCTGGATGACGCCGCAACCTATCTTGAAAACATGGTTGGCGAGATGTCTGGTGGCAGCTTGAAAATCGACAAGAAAGCTCCTGGTGAGCTGGTTGGCGCTTTGGAAGTGTTTGACGCTGTGTCTTCGGGCCAAGCCGACATGTACCACTCGGCCGACTACTATTACATCAACCAGCACCCAGGTTACGCCTATTTCACAGCCGTACCATTTGGCGGCACCGCACAGGAAGTCTCGAACTGGTACTACCACGGTGGCGGTGAAGAACTGCACGATGAGCTGGGCGAAGTGTTCAACCTCAAAGGTTTGCTCGCGGGTAACTCCGGCTCGCAGTCTGGTGGTTGGTTCCGAAAGGAAATCGCTTCGGCTGACGACTTCAACGGTCTGAAATTCCGTATGCCTGGCCTGGGTGGCAAGGTTCTGGGTAAACTGGGCGCCTCTGTTCAGAACATCCCTGGCGGCGAACTGTACCAAGCTCTGTCTTCGGGCGCCTTGGACGGTCTGGAGTGGGTTGGCCCGATGGCCGATGAGCGCGCCGGCTTCCAAGAAGTTGCGAAAATCTACTACACTGCGGGCTTCCACGAGCCAGGCTCGGCGCTGGCCTCTTCGGTCAACCTCGACGTTTGGAACGAGCTGTCTGACCAGCACAAGGCGATCCTGCGTTACGCATCTATGGCTGTGACACAGTACCAGTTGGCTGAAACTCTGGCCAACAACGGTGCGGCTCTGGCACGTCTTCAGGCTCAGGGTGTTAAAACTCTGCAGTTCTCTGACGATGTTTGGGATGCATTCGGTGCGGCTTCGAAAGAAGTTATGGACGAGAACATGGACGACGAACTCTTCGCGAAAATCCGCGCTTCGTTCGAATCGTCGCTGGCTCAGTCTGCAAGCTGGATCAACAAATCGGACAACTACTACGTTCAACAGCGCGTTCGCGTTCTGGGCGGCTAAACCGACAGTTGGTAATTTAGAAAGGCCCCTGCGAGACGGGGGCCTTTCGCGAATCAAATCGCAAGACTTGATACCTAAGACAAACCCGGTCGAGCGGGCTAAGGGGGACAATCATGGAAGAATCTGGCGCGGGCGGCCTTGGGGCTGCTCTGGGCGCCTTTGGCGATGGGGTCATCTGGGCCTTACAAAATTTCGCCATGGCGTTTTACAATTTCGGGTATGCGATAACGCATCCGCAGCTTTGGCTGGATTGGAGCAACAAAGAAGCGGTCATGCGGTTCGTCTACTTTGGCGCATCGGTCGAGTTCTTCTTTGTTTGCGCCACGATATTCCTTGTGCTTTTCGGTTTCGGCCTCTGGCGCAACGGTTTTTTGTGGAACATTGTGCGCGTGCTCGAAGGCTTCGCCAATGTTGTTGGGCGTTTCGCCGCTTGGGCAGGCCTTTTGATGGTGCTGCAACAGGTGATCATCGTCTTTATGCAGCGTATTTTCACCCGGCCTGACATTGTGTTTGGCTTTGGTGTGCCGCTGCAATTTGACATCTCTTGGTATGCGGAAGAACTCAAGCTTTACAATGCGATGGTCGTTGCTCTTTGCTTGACATATACCTTTGTTCAAGGCGGTCATGTGCGTGTTGACCTGGTCTATTCGGCCGTATCGTTCCGCACCAAACGCATTATTGATATGATCGGGTCGATCATCTTCATGATCCCGATGGCGACATTGATCTGGATGTATTCCTGGTTCTTCATGTGGCGCCACCTGATCACGCCAAAACCGGCGGCATCCAACACGCTTGAGCTGTTGATGCGCAAATCCAAGTTGATGAAATGGAACGTCGAAACCATTGGGTTTAGCCCCAACGGCTTCAATGGATATTTCCTGTTCAAGATCCTGATCGTCGCGCTGGTCGGTATGATCTTTATTCAGGCCTGGACCTTTTTCTTCCGCTCCTATCTGGAATGGAAAGAGGGCGAGGCATCCGAAGGTAAACACTTTGACAAAGATGTGATGGAAGAGGGCGAAGAGCCCTACGACCACGCAGAATTCTGAGGGGCTGACACACCATGTTGTTTGGACTTGATGGCGTCGAGATCGGCCTGATCATCGTCTTTCTGACGCTTTTTTCCGCGATCCTTTCGGGCTTTCCGGTGGCATTTGCCATCGGTGGGGCCGGGATCATTTCCTTTGGCATAATCGCGGCACTCAACAGTGCGGGTTTGCTTATTCACCAAGCGATCGACACAGGGTCGGATGCCTATAACGCGTTACTTGCCAGCGGTGTTCCCGCCGAAAAGATTTCGGTGTTTCGAAACCCGGACCTGCCCCGAATGGCAGAAGCTGTGTTTCCTCGCGGTTGGGAATATGCGCTAGATCGCAACCTGTCGTTTATTGTGAACCGGATCAATGAACGGGTTATTGCTGGTCAATCTATTGAAACACTGCTCGCTGTTTTGATGTTTGTTCTGATGGGGATCGTTCTTGAACGTTCGAAAATCGCCAATGATCTGTTGACCACAATGGCGCGGGTCTTTGGGCCGCTGCCTGGCGGTTTGGCCGTGTCGATTGTGGTTGTGGGCGCGTTCCTTGCTGCCTCGACCGGGATCGTTGGTGCGACGGTTGTGACCATGGGCTTGTTGGCGTTGCCAACCATGTTGCGCAACAACTATTCACCTGAATTGGCGACAGGGGTCATCGCGGCGTCCGGGACGCTTGGCCAGATCATTCCACCCTCTATCGTGATTGTTCTGCTCGGCACGCTTGCGGGCGATCTCTATTCCGCTGCGCAGGAAACCCGCGCCGTCGAAGCAGGTTGTACGGATGCGTTGACCTATCTGGGTAAGCCCGCGGTTGTGTCCGTTGGGACCTTGTTCCAAGCGGCGCTGGTACCTGGTGTGATGCTTGCTGGTCTTTATGCGGCCTATGCCTTTGGCTTTGCGATGTTTAACCCGTCCAAGGCGCCTGCCGTGGCATTGGGGGACAGCACGGGCGAACCTGTCACGCGTTCAGAGGCCTTCACTTGGTATCTGGGTGTGCCTGTTGCGCTCATCGTTGGGTCTATTCTGGCGGCGCAAATCGGTATTGTTGGTGATCAGTCGACACGCGTCGACAGCTTTACCGACATTGGCAAATCTGCCAGCCTTCGGACCAACGTTTCCGAACAGTGCGAAGTCTCAATGATTGCATTGCATGGCCAAGAGGCTTGGGATGCAGCAAAGGCGGAGCAAGCCGAGATCGATAATTCGGGGGGCGTCCAAGAAAGCCGCCGTTTGTCCGAAGAAGAGATCACCGAATTGCGTACGCAAAAGGTTGCAGATGCGGCTCCAATCGGAACAGGCATCATGATCTTGACGGTTATGATGGGTCTGATCCTTGCCATTGCGCGCGGTGTGTCACCATCGTCTGATCCAATGCCTCTGATTATCGGGGCAGGTGGTTTGGCCCTTGGTATCTTGGTTGATCTGGTGTTCCTGTCACCGCTCACGTCACCTGGTATCAGCTTGCTGTTCTTGGTCATTCCATGGGGCATGGCGCTTTATGGTTGCAAACATGCCTTTGGCAGACTGTCCAAAAACGAACTCCTGCGTGTGGTATTCCCTCCACTCGTCTTGATCGTTGCTGTTCTTGGCTCGATCCTTGGCGGTATCACCAACCCAACGCCGGCAGCGGCGCTTGGTGCGGCGGGTGCGATCATGTTGGCTGCTTATCGTAAGCTGGCGGAACAAGACCGCTCCCCAAAGATCATTCTCAACTCGACCCTGGCCGTGTTGGTCATGGTTCTGCTTGGGGTGAACTTTGATATGCGGATCAACACGTCTTCGGTGTCGGTCGAGAGTTGGATTGCGTTCTTCTTCGCTTATGCAGCTTATCTGTATGCCTTGTTTGGCCTGCTGTTCAGCTGCTGGATCTTGTTCAAGGCGGGGGTACTAAGCCCCGCGGTGCGCGAGACAGCAAAAGTGACCAGCATGGTGTTTACCATTCTGATTGCCTCGCAGTTGCTGAACCTTGTGGTGATCTCCTTTGGGGGGGAACACTATATCCAGCAGTTCCTCAAAAGCTTTGACGACCCGTCCAAGGTCTTCCTGATCGTGATGTTGGTGCTCTTTATCTTGGGCTTTGTGCTTGATTTCCTCGAGATCATTTACATCGTTGTTCCGATTGTTGGCCCGGTGATCTATGGCGCGCATTTCGATCCGAAATGGGTGACCATCATGATCGCGGTGAACTTGCAGACATCGTTCCTGACACCGCCCTTTGGCTTTGCGCTCTTCTATCTGCGCGGCGTTGCACCCAAGGAAATCACCACCGGCCATATCTATCGCGGTGTGATCCCCTTTGTGTTGATCCAGGTTTTGGGTCTTGCGATCTTGTGGTACTTCCCGTCGATCGTAACCATCGTACCGGATTTGATGTCAAACTGATCTGACGCTAAAATACCAAAACAAGGGTCGCTCGGTTGGGCGGCCCTTTTTTGTTGCCTTGATATTTCCTCAAAATAGTACCGAGCCCGCCGCAGGTCTTACGTTAACGAAACGTAAACGGCACCCAATCTGGAGACAATCAGACGTTGATCACGCAACAGTAGATTGAGGAATGCAAGATGGCCGGGACACAGGTAGAAGCTTTGAGCCGTTTGGAAGTCCAAAGCGGAATCCAACGGGATTTATTTGCCAAAGCCGAAGCACATATGGAGAAACACCGCAAAAAGGCACTGGCCAATGCGCAGGCGCATATGCGAATGCGCGGCTTTCCGCAGGCGCAGTCAGGGTTTCATATCCCTGAAAAAACCACACCTTTTCTGAGCCCGTTAACCCGTTTTACGGTTCTGGTTTTGCTTGTGGTGGTTTTGTCGCCCGTGGCGTCGATGTTCTGGGGCGTGATCCTGTAAACAGAATTACCCGCGGCTATCGGGAAAGGATATATTCGCGACCTGCTCGGCGATGGGATCGTTTGACAGCGGGTGCAGTTCGTCTTCATAGGCGTCTGGATCGCCAAGCCGTTCCCAATTCCCGTTACGGTAGATTTCTAGCGCTCCGAACTGGGCTTTGTATCCCATTTTGTCGCTGCCTGGGACCCAATAACCGAGATACACATAAGGAAGACCGGCTGAACGGGCGATGTCGATATGATCTAGAATCATCCATGTGCCGAGGCTGGCACGGGTGTGGACCGGATCGAAAAAGGAATAGACCATCGATAGGCCATCATCGAACATATCGGTGAGGCAGGTCGCCGCCAAAGCACCGGTTTCACGGTCAATATATTCAATCACACGAGATCTGATCGGGGTTTCTTCGATCATTGCCGCGAATTCAAAGATATCCATATCCGCCATGCCGCCATCGGCGTGACGGTTGTCAAGATAGGTGCGAAACAGTTCATATTGTTCGTCAGTGGCCCAAGGGCTGGTGGCGCGGCGTTCAAACTGAGTGTTGCGTTTGAGCAAACGGCGCTGGCTGCGCGACGGTTTGAAATCTTCAACAGCAATGCGTGCCGACATACAGGCCGTACAGTCAGAGCAGGACGGCCGATACAGAACATTTTGCGACCGGCGAAACCCTTGCTTGGACAAGCTATCGTTGAGCACCTGTGCTTGCTCACCCTGCAAAGCGGTGAACAGCTTGCGCTCCATCCTGTCCTCTAGATAGGGGCAGGGCTGAGGGGCTGTTACATAGAACTGAGGGGCAAGGGGTAGCGAATGGCGCATCTGTTTCCGTTAACCGATAAGACTTTAACAAAACGGTAACAATATTTTTGCGCTGCTCCAACCCCCCGATATAGGCAAGGCCCCAGATTCCGGGGCCTTTCTTTCGTTTCGGTTAACAGATGCGTGGTAACGGCATTTTTCCGCCAGCGAACCCGGCTTAGGCCCGAAGGTTCAACGCTGTGGTGCCCATCACCATGTCGGTAAGGCTCTGGCCACGTTCGCTTATCAACATCATTACGATGGAGGCGATCTGTAAAACGACTGTCGACATGGTGACCGAATAGCCAAGCGTGTGGAAAAAGGCCTGTTGCCCATTCAGGCGGCGGCCATAGGCATCGCGCAGCTCAATGGCCATCAATCGCATGCCCCAAGTGGCCGAGCCACCGGAGATCGTAAACCAGCGATAGAGGAAGCCAACAACGATAAAATACACAGGAATCATAAAGATCCCGATAATTGTGAACAGCGCCAATGGCAGAGTGATCGCAATGATGACTGCTGTGTCGATGAACCAGGCAATGCCGCGCTTAAAGGCGACGCCGTCATAGAATTCGGCCTGACGGATCGGATCAGGCAGATGGGACAGCGGCTCGGAATACATTTTGGTCTCCATGATCTGAGGAAACCGGCCCAAAGGGAGAGGGCCGGTTGTCACTAATATAGTATGCGATTAGGCGTCTTCGGTTGCCATAACTTCTTTGGCGCGCTTTTCGCGATCGTCCATGAACTGGTCGAATTCGGTTTTGTCTTTGGCTTCACGCAGACGCTCAAGGAAGCTTTCAAAGGCTTCTTGCTCGGTTTGCAGGCGCTGCAGCGTTTCGGCTTTGTAAGCGTCAAAGGCTGTGTTCCCGCTTGGCTTCATGGCCGACCATGCGGTGCGGCGAGCGTTGCGGTGGGATGAATGACGGCAAGATTTCGAGAACATGCGTTTGCTCCAGATCATGTATGCAAGAAGGGCGAGGCCAACGGGCCAGAAGAAGATAAAGCCAAGAACCATGGCGGCAATCCACGCGCCTTTACCGCGCTGATCGAGCCATGCCTCGCTTTTGGAGAACCAGCCAGCATTGGCGGGAACGTCAGCGGAATAAGTAGCGGTGGTCATTTGTTTCTCCGTTCTGTGTGTATGTGAATGTCTTTCACATTGAAGAGATCGGGATGTGAGGAGGGATTTTCAAGAGAGTATGTGAATGTTTTTTACATTTACTTTTTTTGTCGTGTTTTATCAGGACTTTGCTGCCAAATTATGTGCCATTGGCACCCAAGGTATTCGGACAAACCTCGTCGGTTTGACCTCACATAAACAGGCGAGGCGTCGGTTTTAACGGTGGTTTGTGTGGTGGGTCGTTGGTTTTGGAGACGAAACGGAGAGAGGGCCGCGTCGCTAAGTCCCGTGCATTGGGTGTTGCGCATTTTTGAAAGCCGTGGCCTTTTGCAGCCATGAGATTGATTGACCGAATAACCCGTTTGCCGCGCCCCTTTGACAGCGATCATGGTCGGGAGGCACAAGCTTTTGCGCCTTGGGCCACGGGGGATATTGCAACTCTCTTGGCCGGAACCTGTGGCTCAAGCCCATATCTAAAAGGGTTGATCGCCAAGGAAAGCGATTGGTTGCAAGAGGCGGTAGAAGGGCCTGAGGACGCCATCAAGAAGCTGTTTCGCGCGATACAGACAGGTCCGTATGATAACGTTGATGTTGATCTGCGGCAGGCCAAGCGCCGTGTGGCTTTGCTCATTGCGCTTTGTGATTTGTCCGGGGCCTGGTCGCTGGAAGAGGTCACGGGAACGCTAACCGACTTTTCCGATCTGGCGGTTCAAGCAGCCCTTGAGGCGGCCATCGCCCGTGAAATCAAACGCGGCAAACTGCCTGGCCAAACCGAAGACGACATTCCTAGCGCCGGGGGGATGGTTGCTTTGGCGATGGGCAAGGGCGGCGCGCATGAGCTGAATTACAGCTCGGACATTGATTTGATCTGTCTGTTTGACGAAACCCGCTATGCCCCGGACGATTTCCACGACGCGCGCATGTCACTGGTGCGGGCGACGCGTAAAATGGCGGCGAGCCTGAGCGATTTGACCGGCGAGGGCTATGTCTTTCGCACCGATTTGCGCCTTCGTCCTGACCCGGCTGTGACGCCGGTGTGTATCGCGATGGAGGCCGCAGAGCGTTATTACGAAAGCCTTGGCCGCACATGGGAGCGCGCCGCCTATATTAAGGCGCGGCCTTGTGCCGGGGATGTTGCGGCTGGTGCGCGGTTTTTGGAGACGCTGAAACCCTTTGTATGGCGCAAGCATTTGGATTTCGCCGCCATACAGGACGCGCATGACATGCGGTTGCGCATTCGCGAACACAAGGGCCTGGGTGGCCCCATCACATTGCCGGGTCATAATATGAAGCTCGGGCGTGGTGGCATTCGTGAGATCGAGTTTTTCACCCAGACGCGACAATTGATTGCCGGGGGGCGTGACCCGGAGCTGCGGGTCAACAAGACCGTTCCGGGGTTGCAGGTCTTAGCGCAAAAGGGGTGGATTCCGCAAAACGCAGCGGATGTTTTAGCGGATCATTACCGGGCGCATCGCGATGTGGAACACCGAATTCAGATGGTCAACGATGCACAAACGCATGATCTACCTAAGAATTCGGAAGGGTTTGAACGGCTGGCCTGTTTGATGGGAATTTCCGTTGAAGAGATGGAAAACGATCTCAACCGACGGTTGACCGAAGTTCACGAGGTCACCGAAGAGTTTTTTGCCCCGGATGCAGGCTCTGATTATGTGTTGCCCGAAGTTTTGAAAGACAGTGAAATTCCTGCGCGTTGGCCGACGTACCCGTCGTTGCGATCAGAACGGGCATTGGAAATTTTTCATCGCCTAAGGCCTGAGATTTTGCGTCGCCTGGGAGAAGCCCCGAAACCAGAAGAGGCCCTTTTGGCTTTTGATGGGTTTCTCAAAGGGTTACCAGCCGGAGTTCAACTATTTTCACTGTTTGAAGCCAATCACCAATTGATTGATCTATTGATAGATGTGGTCAGCACATCGCCCGAATTGGCACAGCATTTATCACGTAACGCCAAGGTGTTTGACGCGGTGATCGGCGGTGATTTCTTTAGCCCATGGCCGGGACGTGCAGCTTTGACGGTGGAGCTTTTGACGGCGCTTCGGGACGAGCCGGATTATGAGCGCCGCCTTGATCTGGCCCGACGCTGGGGCAAAGAGTGGCATTTTCGGATCGGGGTGCATTTGCTGCGCGGCCTAATGGAAGCCGAAGAAGCGGGGCGTGCCTATGCCGATCTGGCCGAGGCGACTTTGGCGGCGACATGGCCCGTGGTTCAAGAGGAATTTACCCGAAAACACGGGCCTTGCCCAGGGCGCGGCGCGGTGGTTCTTGGTATGGGCTCGCTCGGCGCAGGGCGTCTGCATGCGCGGTCTGATTTGGATGTTATCGTGATTTACGACCCTGATGGGGTCGAGTCTTCAGACGGAAAACGCCCATTGGCATCAAGGGCTTATTACGCGCGGCTCACGCAGGCTTTGATCACTGCAATGACGGCACCGATGGCAGAAGGACGGTTATATGAAGTTGATATGCGTCTGCGCCCCTCGGGCAATCAGGGGCCGGTGGCCACGTCTTGGGCCTCCTTCCAGAATTACCAGCGCGATGAAGCCTGGGTGTGGGAACATTTGGCCCTGACACGGGCGCGTGTCGTTGCCGGACCGGCAGAGCTTGCGGCAGATGTTGAGGCGTTTCGGCTTGAGCTCTTGGCTGTTTCACGCGACCGGACTGAGGTTTTGCGCGACGTGGGAGAAATGCGGTCTCGGATTGCGGCGGCCAAAGGTCAAGGTGGGCCTTGGGAGGCCAAGATCGGCGCGGGGCGGATGCAGGATATTGAGTTATTCTCTCAGGCCGCCAGTTTGGTATCAGGGCAAGGGATCCGTCAAACAGCCCGCGCTTTGCGGAAAACGGATTGGTTGGGACCTGAAGATAAGCAAGCGTTGATAGCGGCTTATGGCCTGTTTTGGTCGCTGCAACTTGGGTCTCGCTTGATCAGCGAAGAGGCTTTATCGCCGGAGTCCACTGGCACGGGTGGATGCGAATTTATTGCCCGACTGACGGGCGCGTCGGATATGGAAGCTCTGCAGTCGGAACTAGAAGCGCAGGCCCTGCGGGCGGCGCAGATCATTGCACAGGAAATACCGGTTCAAGAGGAGACGGGCGAATGAAGGGGGATGCCATTGATCCCAAAGGGTTGATTGCCGATGCGTATCGCATTGAGGGCATCAGGCTGGAGGAATGCCGGACGATTTTCCTCGATTGGGCTTTGTCGGTGCCGGTAGATGTCGATACTGGCGCGTTGATTGCGGTTTTACTTGAGCGTCATGGCGGTGAGGCGGATCATCCGATGACCGCTGTGTTGGATGAAGGGCTCACAAAAATAACCGCGCCCAATAAAAGGCGCGGTGGTGTGCGTGGGCGACGCTCTGAGAGCTGATTAGCTGCGCGGCAAAGCGGCGGCTTCGGCCGCCAATTTTTCAATTCCGTCCCAATCGCCTTTGATCATCAGATCCTTGGGAGCAACCCAAGAACCGCCACAGCACAAGGTGTTGGACAGGCTAAGGTAATCATTGGCATTTTTGAGCGAAACGCCGCCAGTTGGGCAGAACCGAACCTGCGGCAGTGGGGCACCAATTGCCTTGAGGGCAGGTGCACCGCCATTGGCCTCGGCGGGGAAGAATTTCTGCACCGTATAGCCGCGTTCAAGCAGCCGCATCACTTCGGAGGAGGTGGCTGCACCGGGCAGGGTGGGCAGATCGGCATCTTCGACCGCGTCAAGCAACCTGTCGGTCGCACCAGGTGAAACTCCGAATTTCGCGCCGGCGTTTTTCGCTGCGGTCACATCGGCGGGGGTCAACAAGGTGCCCGCACCGACAACGCCGCCTTCAACGCTTGCCATTTCCGCAATCACTTCGAGCGCCGCAGCGGTACGCAGAGTCACTTCGAGAACCGGCAAACCGCCGCGCACCAGGGCCTCAGCCAAAGGTTTGGCATGGGCTGGGTCGTCGACCACAATCACCGGAATGATTGGGGCCATGCGGCAGAGTTTTTCAGAAGCGATGCTGGCGTCTTGGGGTGTCATATCGTGTGGACCTCTTTGGTCTGGCCGCGCTTGGCGAATGCTCATAGCGGCAGTTATGTGAGTTCAATTTCGAAAGGGTTAGACCACAACCGCCGCACCTTCGGATGCAAGGCCGACATTGGCGCGGAAGGCGGCGAACAATTCGCGCCCGACACCGTGGCCGTTGCCCGAAAGGTCAGCCGTTGCCGGGCTACGTTTGTCGAAATCTGCGGTCAAGCAGGACAGGGTGCCGTTGGCAGCATCGAGGCGCAGAATGTCGCCGTCTTGCAGATAGGCCAGCGGCCCGCCGTTGGCGGCTTCGGGGCTGACATGGATGGCCGCAGGAACTTTGCCCGACGCGCCAGACATGCGCCCATCGGTGACAAGAGCAACCTTGAGGCCGCGGTCCTGAAGCACGGTCAGAGTTGGGGTCAGGCTGTGCAATTCTGGCATGCCGTTTGATTTCGGTCCTTGGAAGCGCACCACAACAATGGTGTCAGAGGTGAACTCACCGGCCTGAAACGCCTTTTTCACGTCAGCTTGATCGTGGAAAATGCGGACGGGGGCTTCGACGACGTGACGTTCAGGGGCAACCGCAGAGATTTTGATCACTCCTTGACCAAGGTTGCCGTTTAGCTGTTTCAGACCGCCCGATGTTTGGAACGCATCCGACACCGGCCGCAGAATTTTGTCGTTTTGGGTTTGCTTGGCACCTTCGACAAATTTCACCACCTCGCCATCAAGCCGCGGCTCTTGGGTGTAATGGCTCATGCCCGTTCCGGCGACGGTTTGCACATCTTCATGCATCAACCCTGCGTCCAAAAGTTCACCAATCATATACTGCAAACCACCGGCGGCATGGAAATGGTTCACGTCCGCCAAGCCGTTAGGATAGACCTTGGCCATCAAGGGGGTAACCGATGAAATTTCATCAAAATCAGACAGTTCCAGAGCGATGCCTGCCGCGCGCGCCATGGCGGGCAGGTGCAGCACCAAGTTGGTGGAGCCGCCCGTCGCCATCAGGCCGACCAGCCCGTTCACAAAGGCCTTGGCGTCCAAAACATCGCAAACAGGGCGATAATCGTTGCCAAGTGCGGTGATCTCCAGCGCGCGTTTCGCACCGGCGACTGTCAAGGCATCTCGCAACGGGGTGTTGGGGTTCACAAAGGAGCTTCCGGGTAGGTGTAACCCCATGAATTCCATCAACATTTGGTTGGTATTGGCGGTGCCATAAAAGGTACAGGTGCCCGGAGAATGGTAAGAGGCCATTTCGGCTTTCATCAGCTCATCACGGCCAATGTCGCCGGTGGCAAATTTGTTGCGGACCTTGGCTTTCTCATCGTTCGGAAGGCCGGACGGCATTGGCCCAGCTGGCAAAAACAGTGCTGGAATATAGCCAAAGGTGGCGGCGGCGATCACCAAGCCGGGGACGATCTTGTCGCACACCCCCAGATACAACGCGGCGTCAAAAGTATTGTGAGACAGGGCAACACCAGCCGACAGTGCGATCACATCTCGTGAAAACAGCGACAGTTCCATGCCGACTTGTCCTTGGGTGACACCGTCACACATTGCGGGCACACCACCGGCAACCTGCGCGGTTGCGCCAGCGCTGCGCGCGGCCTCACGGATCATATCAGGATAGCGTTCATAGGGCTGGTGGGCTGACAGCATGTCATTATAAGCTGACACAATACCAAGATTGGGGGCGCGCCCGGTGGCCAAGGCCCCTTGGTCATTGCCCATCGCGGCATAGGCATGGGCCTGATTACCACAGGTCAAATGGGCGCGACGCGGCCCTTCTTCGGCGGCTTGCCGCATGCGATCAAGGTAAGTGCCGCGCATATCGCGTGAACGTTCTTCGATACGGGCTGTGACGCGGGCGATTGTATCGTTCATAGACATGTCTGGATTCCATCCTGCTGCGCTTGGCGGATTTGTATTTTGGTTAGCGCTAACAGTAAAGCTGTTTTCCGACCGATCCCACACCGAGCCTTGTTAGTTTTAACGGATCGCAGCGCTGAGTTCGTTATGGGGTTCGAATTTGTTCGTAGGTGTTCGAAATTATCCGCTTCCATGCTCCGGGGCGGTCGCACTTCATTTTATCACAACTGTGTTGATACAGCTACGTCGATTCGATGGGCCCCTTTGCATAGGCACTTTGAGCGGCGGACATGGCCCAATGCAAAGCAATGCGACCAGAGCTTGATGCCAAGTTGTGGCCATCGATCCGCGAAACCCATACAACATGTCTGTTCGGAGCTTTTCACCAAAGCCAAAGAAGGCTAAGGCGGGGTATGACAACCCCCGTTTCCGCATCTGATCGCCCCGATTCCATCCCTGTTTTGCGCCTTTTGCCCAAAGCGAACGCCCGAGCCATTCGCCGCGGCGCGCCTTGGGTCTTTGATAATGAGCTGGTCATGGACCGGCGCACGCGCAAAATCGCCCCCGGCACCATTGCCGTTCTTGAAGACAACGAACGCCAAGCCATGGGAGTCGTCGCCGTCAACCCGACGTCGAAGATTGTGGCGCGGATGCTTGATCGCAATCCTTTGGCCAACATTGATCGCGATTGGCTGTTTGAGAAATTGACCAAAGCCGTTTCGATGCGCGATCGTCTCTACGACAAACCGTTTTACCGACTGATCCATGCCGAAGGTGATGGGTTGCCCGGTGTGATCATTGACCGGTTTGGCGACACTGCCGTGATTCAACCCAACGCTGCTTGGGCGGAAATGCTGCTTGAGGATATGGCCGATGCGTTGATGGCCGCGACGGGTGTGTCCAACGTTATGAAAAACGCCTCAGGGCGTGGCCGCGCACTCGAAGGGCTGGATGATGTCAGCACCGTTTTGCGTGGAGCAGCCCCCGAAGGGCCGGTGCCCGTCGAAATGAACGGTGCCACCTATATGGCCGATCTGACCGGTGGCCAGAAAACCGGCTTGTTCTTTGATCAGCGTGACAACCATGGCTTTGCCGCACGGCTTGCCCCCGGTGCTACAGTTCTGGATGTGTTTTCCCATGTCGGCGGCTTTGCTTTGGCGGCGCTTGCAGGTGGGGCCAAAAGTGCCATGGCCGTAGACGGATCTGCTCCTGCGCTTGAGCTGGCGGCCAAAGGTGCAGAGGCAACTGGCAAGGTGCTTGATACCCGTCAGGGCGACGCGTTTGATGTGATGGCGGCGCTGGCCGATGAGGGGCGCAAGTTTGAGGTGGTGATTTGTGATCCGCCTGCCTTTGCCCCGTCCAAGCCGACATTGGAAAAGGGGCTGCGCGCCTATGAGCGTGTCGCGCGTTTGGCGGCGTCTTTGGTCAAAGAAGACGGGTATTTGGTGCTGTGTTCTTGTTCGCATGCCGCTGACACCAACGCCTTTACCGGGGCCTGTTTGCGGGGCATTGGCCGGGCTGGGCGTCGAGCGCAATTGCTCCACACCGGGATGGCTGGCCCTGATCATCCGCTTTTGCCGCAATTGGCCGAAAGCGGATACCTCAAAGCCCTGTTCTTACGTCTGTGATTGCTGAGTGAAAATTCTGCTCGATACTTGTGTCCTGTTTCCAACGGTGATGCGCGAGGTGTTGCTGGGGGCGGCCGGGCAGGGGCTGTTCACGCCGCTTTGGTCTGCGCGCATTCTTGAGGAATGGGCGCGGGCAGCCCGCAAACTGGGCCCTGAGGGCGAAACACAAGCGCGTGGTGAAATCGCCCTGCTGCGGGCCCGTTGGCCCAAAGCCGAGGTGACATGGAAGCCAAGCCTCGAAGATCGGCTCTATTTGCCTGATGAAAACGACACCCATGTGTTGGCGGCGGCGATATCGGGCTCTGCCGACATGATTATCACCGTCAATGCCAAGGATTTTCCGCGCAATATCCTCGCGGAAGAGGGCCTCTCACGCTCTGATCCAGATGCTTTTTTGCAAGGTCTGTGGCAGGCGAACCCCGAAGCGCTACAATTTGTCGGCGATACGGTTTTGGATCAGGCGCGCCGGTTGTCGGGGGATGACTGGCAAATGCGCGCGTTGTTGAAAAAGGCGCGTTTGCCACGCCTGGCCAAAGCCCTGTCTTAACATCTCCTAACGGACGCTCACATTTGCGCAAGGCGGGTGTAACGCATCTGGCCCAGCGGTGTCTCACCTGTTAGCGCGGTTGCAGCGACAGGAGAAACACCATGCAAACCCTTACCTTGGCGGCGATTTTCGGCGCGATCCTCGTTCTGAGCCTCTTGGTGGCCCCGCGCCGGGCCACGGTTGAGGGGTTCTTTGGTGGCAAGAATGGAACCGGTCAGGCACCGGGGCTTTGGGTCTTGGTCCTTAGCCAAGTCACCACCTGGATTTTTGCCAGATCCCTGATGAACTCGGCCATCTTGGGTTATTTCTACGGCATTGCCGGTACGCTGGCCTATGCTGCCTATTACGGGTCGTTTCTGACCGGAGCCTATGTGGTCGGACAGTTGCGCGCCAATGGCGCTACAAGTGTTCAAGACTGGTTGTCGGCGCGCTTTGGCTCGGGCGGCACAGCGGCCTATAATTTGGTGATCGGTCTACGTCTGTTGTCCGAAGTTTTTGCCAATCTGATCGTTGTCGGGCTTATTTTCAACGCTGTGTCAGACGGTTCCGGCACCCTCGCAGTTTTGATCGTTGCGGCTTTGGCCTTGGCCTATTCTGCATGGGGCGGGTTGTCGGCGGCCTTACGCACCGATGTTTTGCAAATGACGCTGTTTCTCATGATCTTTGCCATCGCGTTTGCGGCCTTGCTCGTAAGCCCTGGATTTTCACTTGGCACGGTGCTCACCGCGCCGGGCAATTCGGGAGGCTATTTGGGCTGGGTTTTGATGGCGGTTGCGGCGTTACAGGTGTTTTCCTACCCGGTGCATGATCCGGTGATGATGGATCGAGGGTTTCTTGCAGACGAAAAAACCACCCGCGCGTCGTTCATCCATGCGTTTTGGATTTCCGCCCTGTGCATCATTGCCTTTGGGATTTTTGGCATTCAAGCCAGCCTGTTGGGGGCCGAATATGAAGGGCAATTGCTTGGCACCTGGGCCGGAATGTTCCCGCCTTGGGTCTTTGGTGCTTTGATGTTGTCGTTGTTGGTCTCGGCTGTGTCGACCTTGGACTCCGCCCTTAGCTCAGCCGCGCGGTTGGTGGTCGAGGAAATGAAGTTGGCACCGCGCAGCCTGAATGGCGGTCGATTGGCCATGGTTGCCTTTACCGTTGCGGGCACCGCTTTGACCCTATGGGGAAACCAATCGCTCTTTGATGCGGTCGCGGTTTCAGGCACGGCCAGCATGTTCCTGACACCGGTTTTGATCGTCGGTTTGGTTCTCAATCGCCAAGTGGCACTCTGGGCTTATCTGGTGGCTTGGGGGGCGGCCATGCTGGGAGCAGCGGCTTATTTTGCCCGAACGTCCGACTTTATGACCGGGATTTTGCCAACAGGCCACAAATACGAGCAGCTGTTTGTCATCTGTATTGTTGTGCTTGTGGTGGGGTTTGTCGCAGTGCTCACAGGCAGCCGAAGGGTTGCGGCACAGGTCTGAGACTGCTACCTCTCGCGTTAATCCCGAGAACTTACATCGGAATTGACGCGAGGCCGGTTTGACCACATCCCAGAACCCAAACACGGGCACCCACCCCCGCCTGGAAATCCGCGATCTTGTGCGCGTCTACGAAGGCAAAACTGTGGTTGACCACGTGTCCTTGTCGATCGAACCGGGCAAGGTTATGTGCCTGTTGGGGCCGTCTGGCTGCGGTAAATCCACGACATTGCGCATGATTGCAGGCGTCGATATGCAAAACGCGGGCGAGATCTATGTCGATGGTGCATTGGTCTGCGATACGGTGTTTCGTGTCCCACCTGAGCGTCGCTCTATTGGGTTGATGTTTCAGGATTTTGCGCTGTTTCCGCACCTGACGGTTGGGGAAAACGTGGCGTTCGGTTTGACGACCTCGGCCGCCGACAAAAAGGCGCGGGCCCGGTCCTTGCTTGAACGTGTTGGGCTGGCGCATTTTATGGACGCCTATCCGCATCATCTATCTGGTGGCGAACAACAGCGGGTTGCTTTGGCGCGCGCGCTTGCGCCACGTCCAAGTATCATGCTGATGGATGAGCCGTTTTCCGGTCTTGATAACAGGCTGCGTGACGGTATTCGTGATGAGACCTTGGACCTGCTGAAAGAAGAAGGCACCTCGGTTTTATTGGTGACGCATGAGCCCGAAGAGGCCATGCGCATGGCGGATGAAATCGCTTTGATGCGCGACGGCAAGATTGTGCAACGCGGTGCGCCCTACAATATTTACAACGCGCCTGTAGATCGTGAATCTGTTGGTTTTTTCAGTGACATCAACGTGTTGCGCGGAAAAGTTCAAGGGGCGCTGACCGATACGCCATTTGGTCAATTCCTTGCGCCCGGTCAACCTGATGGGTCAGAGGTTGAGATAGTTTTTCGCCCTCAACATGTGAGCATTGACTTTGATCGTCATGGCAAAGGACCAAATCCGACGGCCATGGCCGGAACGCCAGCACGGGGTATAGTTGAGCGCGCGCGTTTTATGGGATCGGAGAGCCTGGTTGAGTTTCGGATGGATCACGACGGGCAAATGCTCAAAGCGACGGTGCCAAATGTCTTTATGCCCAAGCCTGGAACGCCTTTGTGGCTAACGGTGCGGCGTGATCGCTGCTTTGTTTTTCCAGTGAAATAACAATGCGCTAAAGCTCTATGTTGATGCGGATTTCAACAGCTCATTCAAGATAAAGACCCGAATAGACGAGGCCAGGCCAACATCTGGATCACGCGCGGCATCAATCTCAGCGGCAAGGGCGTTAATCGGCATTTGTCGAACAGACGCAATGTTGCGAAATTCGCGCCAAAACTCCTCCTCCAAAGACACAGATGTGCGGTGGCCTTTCAGGGTCAACGAGTGTTTCTCGGGGCGTCCGCTCATTCGCGTTCATGCCCGTCAAGGTCTCGGTTCTCTTTGTCTTTGCGGGCCTGTTCGAGCTCTTTTTCCGCCTTGTTGCGGCCAAATTTCACAGCGTTTTCATCACTCTGCGTGCGTTTCTTATCGCGCGTCTTACGTTTTCGGAACTGATTTAGGTTGATGATATTCGACATAGTGCCAATCTAACGGTTGCGCGGGCACAAAAAAAGGGGGCATAGCCCCCCTTTTGGTCATTGGTCACATCGCCCGGTCACATCGTCCGGTCACAGGCGATCACAAATGGATCAGGCTTTTGGGCCAACCATTTGCTCAGGGCGTACAACCGCGTCAAATGTTGCCTCGTCGACAAAACCAAGGGCAATGGCTTCCTCTTTGAGGGTCGTGCCGTTCTTGTGTGCGGTTTTGGCAACCTTGGTGGCATTGTCATAGCCGATGGTTGGGGCCAGTGCTGTAACCAGCATGAGGCTTTCCTTCATCAGCTTGTCGATGCGCGGCTCGTTGGCTTGAATGCCGTTCAACATCCTTTCGGTAAAGCTATCGGCAACATCACCGAGCAGTTGAATGGACTGCAACAGGTTGTAGCTCATCATCGGGTTATAAACGTTAAGCTCAAAATGGCCCTGCGATCCGGCAAATGTCATGGCGGCATTGTTGCCCATCACATGAGCGGCGACCTGGGTCATGGCTTCGGCTTGGGTTGGGTTGACCTTGCCGGGCATAATGGACGAGCCGGGTTCGTTTTCAGGCAGGATCAACTCCCCAAGACCCGAGCGCGGACCAGAGCCCAAGAACCGGATATCATTGGCGATTTTGTACATTGAACCGGCGACAGTCGCCAAAGCACCAGACATAAAGACCATGGCGTCATGGGCGCTCAGCGCTTCGAATTTGTTCGGTGCTGTGACAAAGGGCAGGCCGGTGATTTCAGCCATATGCGCCGCTACGGCTTCGGACCAACCGGGGGCTGTGTTCAAACCGGTGCCAACCGCGGTGCCACCTTGGGCAAGCTCATAAATACCGGGCAGGGCAGCGTCGACACGCGCCAAGCCCTGACGTATCATATGCGCATAACCGGAAAACTCCTGACCCAAAGTCAGAGGTGTCGCATCCTGCGTGTGGGTGCGGCCAATCTTGATAATGTCTTTGAACTCAACGGCTTTTGCCTCAAGACCCTCTGCCAGTTTCGTCAGGCCGGGCACCAATACGTCGCGAACCGACATGGCCGTTGCGATATGCATGGCCGTTGGGAAGGTGTCATTCGACGATTGGCCCATGTTGCAATGGTCGTTTGGGTGAACCGGGTCTTTGGAGCCAATCACGCCGCCAAGCATTTCGATGGCGCGGTTTGCGATCACTTCGTTGGAGTTCATATTGGACTGTGTACCGGAGCCGGTCTGCCAGACAACCAGTGGGAAGTTGTCATCAAACTTGCCTTCGAACACTTCGCCGGCCGCTGCAATCACCGCATCCGCGATTTTGGCATCCATTTTACCGGTGGCTTTGTTTTCCATGGCGCAGGCCTGTTTGATCACACCCAAGGCGCGCACGATAGCGACCGGCTGTTTTTCCCAGCCAATGGGAAAGTTCATGATCGAACGCTGCGTTTGTGCACCCCAATATTTGTTGGAGGGAACCTCCAACGGACCAAAGCTGTCGGTCTCTGTACGGGTCTCTGTGCGATCTTGGGACATGGTGGTCTCCTAGCATGGAATCTAGCTTAGTATACGATTGCATGCCGAATACCTGCCCAGCGAATGCAGGGCAACTGGCAACATGCGCGCAGGGCTTATAGCATGCTACGGCGGAAGGAATAGACCCGTGCTGGGGGTAGATTGCCCCAAATTGTCTCAGACTTGGTGTGGGTTAGCGCTAGCGCTTTGGCGACACGGTCCTGAACCGGGGATTTCGGCCCGTAAGTAAACTGAATATAGACGCCATCCGGGCCCATCGACCGAAAAGACGCCCGCAGAATCGCGATCTGAACGCTACCGGGCATCGACAAAAACGGCAGGCCCGAAACCACCGCACGCACTTGGTTTAGCCCCAACTGGCCCATATCCTGGGCTTTGTTGTGATGGACATGGATATCGGGAAAATTGCCCCGCAGACAGTCAACGAAGTCTTGGTTAAGCTCAAACGCATGAAGGTCTTTGGGCGCAACGCCCGCATCCAAAAGCGCCTGAGTGATCTTGCCGGTGCCTGCGCCCAATTCAACCACCGGTCCGGCGCGATCCATCGGGAGTTCCATTGCCATTCGACGGGCCAGCGCCATGGATGACGGCGCAATTGCCGAAATCTTTTGGGGGGAGCGGATCAATTGACCCAGAAAAAGCGGTAGCCCGGATTGGAGCGACATAAAGGAACCTGTTTGATGTTTACACTACGTCAAACATGATCGCTCACACCGTGTTGAACAAGGGCTTTTTGCACAACGGCTTGGCGCCACTAAAGGGATTGGGGGTCTTGAGCAAAAAAGAGCCGGTCAATCGACCGGCCCTTGCATCACTGTTACGTTCAAATCGACGCTATTTGCGGAACCGATCAAGGCTCACAACTTCTGCATCGTGATGTTCAGGTTCAGAAATCCCGCCGTCAGGATCATCATCGGGGGTATCGGGCCCGTCATCATCCTCATCATCGTCTTGCGATTCAAAACGCAGCCCAAATTCGACCGACGGATCGACGAATGTCTGGATTGAGTCATAGGGAATATAGAGCGGTTCCGGCGAGTCACCGAAAGACAAGGTAATCGAAAACCCGTCATGCGTTACATCCAGGTCGTCATATTGATGCTGCATGACGACTGTCATTTCTTCTGGATACCGTTCCTTGAGCCAATCGGCCAATTTGGCGTCAGGGTGGCCTGTATCGAAGGTGATAAAGAAATGGTGTTCACCCGGAAGGCCGTTTTGTTTGACGTCTTCCAGAACCTTTTGGATCAGGCCACGCATGGCATGATGCATCAGTTTTCCGTAGTCGATACCCGAGGACATATCTTTGCTTCCCTTTGTTAGAAAACAGCATATTGGATTCGGTGCGGAACGAAAGAGCCGATTTTGTCAGAACAGGGGCATCAACCAGCTTAGACCAGCACACAGACCCAAAGTGAGTAAAACGCCGCGTTTAAGCGGGCCCAACAGAACCGCTGCCAAGGCGATAAGCGGGATCACCTGAAGTTGGACAGATCGCAGATCAGGCAAGGGAAACGAAATCGGACCAGGCGCGACCATGTCGATCGACGAAAATAGGACATGCAGGGTGAACCAAATCGATAGGTTGAGGATGACACCGACTACGGCGGCAGTGATGGCCTGCAGCGCGGCATGAAGGCGAGGGCGGGCAAGCAAGTTTTCCACATGGGGTGCCCCAGCAAAAATCCATAAAAAGCATGGGATAAACGTGACCCAAAGCGTCAAGAGGCCTGCGGCCATTGCCATCGCAACACCGCCCTGCGCATGGCCAGTGAGCATGCCAACAAACTGTGTCACCAAAATCAGCGGCCCCGGTGTGGTCTCTGCAAGTCCAAGAGCATCGACCATCTGAGTTGTCGAAAGCCAGCCGCGCGCTTGAACCACTTCTTGCGACATATAGGCCAGAACCGCATAAGCGCCGCCAAAGGTTACAACAGCCAGTTTTGCGAAAAAGACACCCAAACTAAACAGGAGCTTTTGACCGCTGAGCCACAAAATTGGCAAAGGTGCCAACCATAGCCCTGCCCATATCATCAGGGTCGTTGCTGGGGTGTTTTTCACCGTGGCCGGTTGGTGCTGTCCCTCAGGTGTTGCATGCGTTGCCCCCCAAATGGCTGCCAGCGCAATGATAACGGGAAAGGGCAGGCCAAGCGCAAAAATCCCAAAGAAAGACAGGCCCGCGATGACCCAAGCTGTCGGGGTCTTCAGCGCCTTTTTTGAGAGCTTGAAAAGGGCCATTGCGACAATCACGATCACACAGGCCTTGACCCCCAACAGGAGCGTCGCGGTTTCTGGCTGGGCCCCGTATTGCGCGTAGATAACCGCGAGGCAGGCGATAACCAATGCGCCGGGCAACACAAAAAGCAACCCACCGATCAATCCCCCGGTTATGCCGCGCAACCGCCAACCGGCATAGGTTGCCAATTGCATCGCCTCGGGCCCCGGCAACATCATACAAAAGCTCAGGGCGCGCAAAAATTGATCTTCGGTGAGCCAGTCGCGCTCTTCGACAAGAGCGCGGTGCATCAAGGCAATTTGTGCGGCAGGCCCGCCAAATGACATCAGACCAATTTTGCCGAAAACCCGAACCAAATCAGCCCGATCCAATTCAGATGGTGAATGCGAATACGTCATGGCCAAGGGGTGCCAGCCCGGCCACCAAGACGCAACAAAAATCAGCCTATGATAATGTTGTGCCCGACAGCATGATCAAGGACGCGTTTTCGGGCAAGGCATCAATGGTTTCAAAGTAGGTGAGCAAGTCAGCATTGGCATAGGATTCAATGATCTTGCCGTTTTGGACATGATCAAAGAACATCCCCATCAAACGTCCTTTCTTTTCGGAAACATGTGACACGAGTTCCGCGCCAATCACATGGGCAAAACGACCATCAGAACCGACAACGGTTTGAATCCGTTCAAAGGCAACAATCGACGCCATAGATTGAAATTGGGCCACCCAATCGCGAAATTCTGCTCGGGTCAGAGCTGTGTCGCGCATTCGGCCATAAAAGACCGCATCGCGGTGGAAATACCTGTCGATCGAATCGAGATCTTCGTGCAGCCAGACGTCACGCATCACGTCATCAATAATGTTGGGCGTTTGTTCAGGAGGCAGCGACATTCCCAATCCGTAAAGCCAGCAAGTTAACATGAATTGAAAAGTGAATCATCGCGACGCGAAAATTGTAACGGAGAGACGCGAAAGGCCTATCTGTGCCTAAATCAAGGGTCGTACAAAGGCAGGAAAGCGCAGGTTTCTGTTGCCAGGTACCTGCAAACCCCGCCTTACGCGGCTAGGCGCAAGGGCTTAATTTTCGGTTTTCCGAACAGCTTACGCTGCGAGGGCTACCGGAGCACGATTGTCATTTGCAATTGTACAAGTTTCGCCGATGACGGTGGCAGACAGCCGAAACAAAGCTAACCCCTTTAGACGTTCGTCGATCCTATTTCGTCCCCCCAGTTCTGAATGACATCCCCAAATGAAGGATAACCCCAGAGTGATATGGTGGAGACGCCGGGTACCGCCCCCGGGTCCGATCCGCTTATTACGAGCGCGTTTATGTTCATAGTTCCCGAAGGAACAAAACGAATATAGGCGCGAACGCCGGGAATGCAAAGGGGGGAAATGTCTCGAACTTTCCCCCTTGATCGAAAAAGTCAGGGCCGGGTTCAGGTTTTGCGCAGCAGATACACATCCATAATCCAGCCATGATCCGCACGCGCTTTGGCACGGCTGTCCAAAATGGTTTGGCGAACCTCGGCCAAGGGGCCTGCGATGCGGATTTCCTCGGGCATGCCTGCATAGGCGCTCCACCAGATGTGAACCCCGCTTGGGTCAAGGGTGTCAAACGCGCCGCCGGCATCCAACATTACGACCACAGTCTCGGCGTCTTTGGGCCAGCCGTTGTCACGAAGCTTGCGCCCCGTTGTGACGGTGAACGGCGCGCCAAGCCCGTTAACGGGGATGGCATGACCGGCTGTTAGAGCCTGCACCGATGTGATGCCAGGAATGACGGTGATGGTGAGCGCCAGTTTGGCTTTCACCCGTTCAGCGATCCGCAAGGTGCTGTCATACAACGACGGATCGCCCCAAACCAAAAACGCAACGCGGCCGTGGCGCGCTGTTTGCGCCGAGATATTTTTGGCCCAGACATCGGCAATCGCATCATGCCAATCCTCGACCCGTTTTAGGTAATCGGGCGTCGTGGGATCGCGTACGGGCAGGTCGAATTCATGCTGACGCGGGCCGCCAGCTTTCAAAACATCGCGGCAAATGGCGCGGCGCAGCTCGGCCAGATCATCTTTCCCGGCCCCTTTGCGCGGGATCAGAATGAGGTCAGCGGAATTGAGCGCCTCAATCGCCTCAAGCGTCAGATGCTTTGGATTGCCAGCGCCAACGCCGACCAGCAGAAGTTCAATCATAAGAGCGGCCCCAAAAGAAACACGGCCCCGCGCATGGGGGCCGTGTATATCTCATATCGTTAAATCAAAAGATCAGGCGTTGTAAACGCGTGACGTCAGAAGGCCCGAGGCTTTGATATCACGGACGGATTTTGCACCGGCTAGGCAAGCCAGATCAATCAGCGGCTCGATCAGGATGACCATCATATAAGCGGCTCCAAAGGACATGACCGATGACAGCGCGCCAAATCCCTGACCATAGAAAGCCCAGAAGGCAACCCAAGCCACAACACCGGCCTGAAAGGCCGTCGACAGGGCGAGAGTCTGTTTGTAGCTCAGGTCAACATAGGCGGTACCCGGCGTGATGATCCGCTTGGCCAGCGCTGACATGGCAAACAGCGGCACCAAAAGCGTGGTAACGTTGACGAAATACATCGGCAGATCGGTTGGCGCAAACAACAGCCCCTGAACCAAAAGACCCAGCGCCAAACCAAAGGCGGCTGGGGCCGCGCCCAGCATCAAAAACAGGGTCGAGCCAAGGATGAAGTGCACCTCGGAGATACCAACTGGAAAATGCGGCAGCACTTGAAAGAAAGTGAAGGTCGCAACCGTCGCCAATACGCTGCGCGCGGCCATGGTTATCAGGCCCGTTTCACGCACAGTGTCGATTGCCATCTTTGTGGCCACACCGCCAGCTCCTGCTGCGGTTGCGTAGCTCAGACCGATTTTCGCGGCGTCAATGATACCTGGTTCTACATGCATATGTCTGTCTCCCGACCGTCCAACCCGACGGCGATTTGAGTGAGCGGGCCGTGGCGGCCCAGTGCTTCAAAATGGGGTGAAAATCACCCCCGGCGGCAGGTCTCCTGACTTGCGGGTCGTGGCTTGTTCGGGCCTTCCCACCCCATATCGGGGCAGTGGCATAATCTGAACAAGCTCACCGCTCACAGTTGCGGGGGCAGTCGCGGTTTTGGCGCCTGTTGGCTACACCTCACCGTGTTCCCTTTTCATCCTCTGGGCTTTGCCGCTGAGGAACCGTCGTCTTAAAGGCTTGTCATGAGTGCCAGATTCTTGTCAAGCGTCTGGTTGCGCTAGCGGTCCATAAAGAATGAGCGCGGGCGAGGGGCTGGGATGACCCGCCAAATCTCGGGCCAAGTCCTGAACTGTGTGAAAGCTGATTTTCTGCTCGGGCGTCGACACCGCTTCGGCCAGCATGGCACGCGTGTCGCCTGCAAGACCGGCTGCCATAAGCATATCTGCCATTTTCGCAAAGGTGCGACGCCCCATGTAAACCACTGTGGTCACGGTCTCATCGGCCAAGGCCGCCATGTTTAGATCTTCGGGCAAAGCGCCGGTGACGTCATGGCCGGTGACAAATTGCACACGGCGGGCTGTCAAACGGCGGGTCAAGGGAATGCCCGCAGCGGCGGCAGCGGCCGAAGCCGAGGTCACACCGGGAATGATCTCATAGTCAATACCCGCCTCGCGCAGCGCGATCAGCTCTTCTTCAAGCCGCCCAAACACCCCCGCATCGCCGGATTTCAACCGCACAACCCGTCCACCGGCCTGCGCATATTCCACCAACAGCTTGCTCACATGCTCTTGTTTTGGGGACGGTCGCCCGGCGCGTTTGCCAACGCCGATCATATCGGCACCATCGCGTGCATGGGCCAAGATCGGGCCGGAACTCAGATCGTCAAAAAGCACCGCATCGGCATTTTGCAACCGGTTCACAGCCTTGACGGTCAGCAACTCAGGATCACCGGGACCGGAGGAAACGAAACTGACAAACCCGCTCATGATGTTGTGGCCTTTGTGATCAAGTGAAAAAACGTCCCGCTGGCGTGGCCGCGCACCGATCCGGTTTCGGGCACTTCTGTGCCGGTCGCATCGCGGACGCAAGCTAAAGGCGCGTCGGGTTGCTCTAAAATGGTGGAATAATGGAATTCATGCCCCCGCAAATGGCTTTGGGCTTCGAAACCGGGCAGCGGATGGGTCAACGTGGCCTGACGATAGCCAAGATGCATTTTGCGTTTGGCATAGGATGTCACCAGCCCCAACAGTCCGGCCATTTGGTGACGGGTGCCGTCCTTGTCGATCAAGGCCGCGCCCATCGCCATATAGCCCCCGCATTCGCCATGCACGGGTCGGGTTTGGGCAAACACCTGCAAGCCTGTGCGGAACTTGTCAGCGGCAGCAATTTTGCCAGCATGCAATTCAGGATAGCCGCCGGGCAACCAACAGACATCGGCGCTTGTGTCGGGGGCTTGGTTTGCCAAAGGGGAAAACGGCAGAATTTCCGCTCCAGCCGCGCGCCACCCCTGAAGCAAATGCGGATAAACAAAGGAAAACGCATCATCTTGGGCCAAGGCAATGCGCTGACCGGGCGGTGTCATGTCCAGAACTGTGCCGTTTTGGCTCGGGCTGGATATCGGCTGGCTTGGCTGGGCCGCAGCGCGCAGCCGCTCCAAATCAACATGTTCGGAGACAAACTTGGCGGCTTCGGTCAGGATCGCATCCAGACCGTCTTGTTCCTGGGCCTGCACAAGCCCCAAATGCCGTTCCGGCATTTCTATGGATTTCACACGGGGCAGGGCACCAAGCACCTCAATCCCCATGGCGTCCATCCCAACACGGGTCAAGGCTTCGTGCCGCGGGGACGCAACGCGGTTCAACACCACCCCGGCCAGTGTCACATTTGGGTTGTAGGTTGCAAATCCCTTGGCAACAGCGGCGGCTGATTGCGCCTGACCAGACACATCCACAACCAAGACCACCGGCCAGCCGGTCATTTCGGAAATATCGGCGCTGGCTCCATTTCCACTTTCCCCGGTCACCGCGACCCCGTCAAACAGGCCCATTGACCCTTCGGCCAGCACCAAATCCGCATCCTGCCCGGCACTGATCTGGTCGGCGATCATGCCGCGTGACATGGCCCAACTGTCCAAATTTACCGATGGACGTCCAGAGGCGGCGCGGTGAAAGGCCGGGTCGATATAATCGGGTCCGCTTTTGAACGGCTGGACCGCCAAACCTTGCTGTGAAAACGCCCGCAACAGGCCAAGCATCAAGGTGGTCTTGCCAGTCCCCGACGCCGGAGCCGAAATCACAAGGCCGGGTGTGGACATACCTGTGCTCATTCTACGCCCTCTGGAAAGCGTGGATTGGTGCCAACCGGTCGGTAACGACGGTCGTAATCACCGGCATAAAGACAGCTTTCATCAAACTCTTCAGCCCCAATTGCCCGGCCCACAATAATCAAGGCGGTGCGGCCGCGTTCCCCGCCTGTGGCCGCTTCGAGCGTTTCCAACGTGGCTTTAACGATCCGTTGATCGGGCCAAGTGGCGCGCCAGACCACTGCCACAGGGCAGTCGGCACCATAATACGGGGTCAATCGGGCAATCACATCTTCCAAGACGTGAACCGATAAATGGATCGCCAGTGTCGCGCCTGTTTTGCCGAAATTCTCAAGCGTTTCCGCGTCAGGCATTGACGAGGCCCGGCCAGATGTCCGGGTCAAAACCAAGGATTGCGCAACGCCGGGCAGAGTGAATTCCGCCCCCAACGCCGCAGATGCCGCAGCAAAAGCCGGCACTCCCGGCGTAACATCATAGGGGATGTCCAAGGCGCGCAAGCGGCGGGTTTGTTCGCCCAAAGCGGACCACACCGAGAGATCCCCAGAATGCAATCGCGCCACATCCTGGCCGGCATCATGGGCGGTTTTGATCTCGGTAATGATGTCATCAAGCGACAGCGGTGCGGTGTTCACAATCCGCGCGCCCTCGGGGCAATACGACAACAAAGCCTCGGGCACCAATGACCCCGCATACAGACAAACCTGGCAAGCTGCGATCAAATCGCGGCCACGCAAAGTGATCAGATCAGCGGCACCGGGGCCTGCGCCGATAAAGTGAACGGTCATAGGTTTGGTCCTTGTGCTATTGCCGCGGTTGCCATGCCGCAAGGCGATGTGCTGCGTGGCCCCAATAAGCTTGCCTGTGGTCCGGCGGCTGCCAAAGCCGCTGCTTCGGCGACAGATCCCGTGCCAAATTGCGCCAGCTGACGGGGCGAATGTGTCAGGGTGGATTGCGCTGTCAGGTCGCCACTGTCAATGAACAAAAGTGGCAAGTTCAGATCGCGGGCAAATTCGGAAACCACAGCCGCCTGCGATTTATGCGACGATGTTGCCAGTGCATCCGCACCGCCTCCCGCCGCCAAATAGGCGTCGTTCAATGCCGCCTTGGTCGCACCGGCACGAAACCCTAATCCGGCGACTTTCATCGTGTGACACTCCATTGAATGACGGGCCGGGCGCGGTTCCAGCCACGCATACGGCCAAGCGGTGCTGCCTCGGCCAATTCAACGCGCAGCAGGTCACCGCCCTTATCAGAGTGCTCTTGCATCAACAGACTTTCGGTTTCCAACGTGACAGCATTTGCAACGATCCGCGTTCCCTCTGGAACCACGTCCCAAATCAGAGCAATCAATTCCGCCGACGCACCACCACCAACAAACACCGTGTTTGGCGGTGCCATCCCGGTCGAAATCAGCTTGGTGATCTCATCGCCTGCGGTGCCGATGATTGTTTCGAGCCGATGGGATAGCCCAAATTTACGCGCGTTTTCAATGATGTTTTGCGCCCGATCCGGGCGCGTCTCAAAGGCCGTTGCCTTGGTGTTGGGGGCGGCCAGCAAAAACTCAACCGAGATTGATCCCGACCCGGCCCCAATGTCCCACAGGGTATCGCCATAACGTGGTTGTAAAGCCGAGAGTGACAGAGCACGGATTGGGCGTTTGGTGATTTGCCCGTCATTTGCAAAACGATCATCCGGCAAGCCAGCCGCCTGAGGCAGACCGTGCGCGCCCTGCGCGGTGATTGCAGCGGCGACCGGGGCGGAGATGCCGCTGTGGTCAAAACTGTCGGCTCTGGCCAGCCATTGTTTGGAATTTGGCCCACCCGTCGCTTCGAACACGGTCATTTCAGACGCGCCAAATCCGCTGTCAGTCAGCCATGTCGCAAGATGTTTTGGCGCTTGCCTGTCCCTCAATGTGCAAATGACTTTGCGACCGGGGGCCAAAACCGGAACCATCTGCTCAAACGGAGCGGCATGAAGACCCATGCAAAGTGTCTCTTCGATGCGCCATCCCATCTGGCCCGCGATCAGCGAAAAAATCGAGGCTCCGGGATAAGAGACCCATTCGCCAGCGCTCAACTGGCTGGTGATGGAGCCACCCGCGCCAAACCAAAACGGATCACCAGACGCCAAAATCACAGTCTTGCGGTTGCGTTTGTCCAACACTGGCTGGATTGAGAAAGGCACGGTCCATGGTGTCCCTCTGGTGTCGCCCAAAGTCCCAGGATGAGCCCCGAGATCCGCCCCGAGGCCGGCCAACGTCAAATGCCGGGGCCCGCCAAATACTGTTTCGGCGTCGGCAATGGCGGCCTTGCTTGCTGCGCATAGCCCGTCTAAGCCATCTTCACCAATGCCAATAATCGTGAGCCACGGGCCAGTTATGGGATCAGACATGACACGCATCCTTATCCTTGGCGGGACAACAGAAGCCAGCCAATTGGCGGCAGCCTTGGCCAAGCGCGGTGCTGATGCCGTGTTTTCCTATGCCGGCCGCACCAACTCGCCCATTGCTCAGCCACTGCCAACGCGGATTGGCGGATTTGGCGGAGCGGATGGCTTGGCCGATTATCTGACCTGTGAAGGGATCGGGCAAGTTGTTGATGCGACGCACCCTTTTGCCGCCCAAATGAGCATGAATGCCGTTCAGGCCTGTTTCAAAGCGGGGATTCCGCTTTGTGGGTTTGAGCGTGCGCCATGGCAAGCAGGACCGGGGGATAACTGGCAAGAGGTTCCTGATTTGGCCGCCGCGATGGCCGCCTTGCCAATGGCCCCCACCAAGGTCTTCTTGGCGATTGGCAAGCAAAATCTGTCGCAATTTTCCCGCGCGGATCATCATCATTATTTGCTTCGCCTGGTGGATGACCCACAACTTGCCCTGCCTTTGAGCAACACCTCGGTTGTGATTGACCGGGGGCCTTTCACAGCACCGTCCGACAAGGCCATGCTTTTGAACCATAAAATCGAGGTCATTGTGGCCAAAAACTCGGGGGGAAGCGGGGCTCGTGCCAAGATTGACGCCGCGCGCGAACTTGGGGTGCCGGTGATCATGGTCAATCGGCCCAAGGTCACCTCGCGCATGGTTTTGGGCAATTTGGATCAAGTCTTGGCGTGGCTTGATCATTCGACACGCCTTGGAGTGTAAACAAAACGCCCAATTTGCCGTGTGTCTTGGTTTCCGACAATCACGACTGTGCGCATGTCCGCCATGTCGACGGTGGCCTCTGACAAGGGGATCGTGACGAGGTTTTGCGACGGTTTGGTCACGTCTTTTGCAAATGAAATCAACGTTGAACCCCCGCATTCTTCACGCAGAATCTCAAGTGCACGACCGAACTGATGGGGGCGGGATTTTGATCGGGGATTGTAGAAAGCCATCGCAAATCCTGCCTGCGCAGCCAAACGCAATCGCGTCTCGATCAACGCCCAGGGTTTGAGGTTGTCCGAAAGATTGATCGCACAAAAATCATGGCCAAGAGGCGCGCCCAATCGCGCCGCTGCCGCCAGCATTGCGGTCACCCCCGGTAAAATCCGAATGTCGAGATCAAGCCATTCAATCGGTCCATCTTCGAGTGCCTCGAACAAAGCGGAGGCCATGGCAAATACACCCGGATCACCCGAAGACACAACAACCACCCGGTGCCCTTGCGCAGCCATGTCCAACGCGTGTTTGGCACGGTCGATTTCAACCCGATTGTCGCTTTCATGCAAAGTCAATCCCGGACGCGGCGCAATCCGGCGAACATAGGGGATATATCCAACGATATCAGTGGCATCACAAATGGCATCATGGACCTCTCGGGTGACCATTCCATCGTCACCGGGGCCCAGCCCAGCGACCTGAACCCATCCGCTCATGGCCGGCGTCCCTGGCCGTGCACCACCGCGATGGTGAAATAGGGCCAATCTCCTGTCGCTTCTGCTAGGCGTTGAATACGCTGGCCTTCCATCGTCCCACGCTCAATCAACCAAGCATCCTCGAGCCGACCTGCCGTTTCCAAAGCACGCTTTAGCTTGGGGAGGTTTCGTCCGATCTTCATCACAGCCAAGGCATCCGTATCGGCCGCGCGCCGCGCGAGTTCTTCCTCCGGCAATGTCGCCATCAATACCGTCAAAACATCGTCACCCCATGTGATGGGCGTGCCCGTTGCCGTCCAACAACCGGACATCCCGGTGATACCGGGAACAACTTCGACCTCTGCCAAGGATTGCAAGCGCGAATGCAGATGCATGAAGGACCCATAAAAGAAGGGGTCACCTTCACAAAGAACGATAACGTCCTGATCTTTAGCTATTTTTGCAAGCCGACCTGCCCAGTCATCATAAAATTCCGAAAGCAACCGATTGTATTCCGGGTCGGAAAAGTGAATTTCGGTGGTGACCGGATATTCCATTGGATGTTCGACAGCCGTGTCGCCAATCATCCCGTTGACGATCTTACGTGCCTGCCCGGTGCGCCCAAGTTTCCGAAAATAGGCGACGTGGTTGGCCCCGCGAATAAGCCGGTCTGCACGCACGCTCATCAGTTCTGGATCACCGGGGCCGAGCCCGACACAAATAACCTTGCCCATTTTCATTCCTTCCAGCTTGCCAGAGCATTGACGGCGGCCACCGTGATCGCCGAGCCGCCCAGCCGTCCTTGGCAAATCATTGAAGGCACAGGCAGATCTGCCATAAGCGCGTCTTTGCTTTCGGCGGCACCGACAAAACCGACAGGACATCCGATGATGGCGGCAGGGCGCGGACACTCGGGGTCTTTCAGCATGTTCAAAAGGTGAAACAGCGCGGTCGGAGCGTTCCCAATCGCAACAACAGCACCTTCCAAATGCGGGCGCCAAAGCTCAAGCGCACAGGCAGAGCGTGTGTTGCCCATGTTTTTGGCCATGTCCGGCACCCGCGGGTCTTGCAAAGTGCAAATGATTTGGTTGGCCGCTGGGAGACGAGGGCGGGTGATCCCTTCGGACACCATCCGAACGTCACAAAGCACTGGCGCGCCGTCCCGCAAAGCTTGACGAGCGATGGTTGCCATACCGGTCGAAAACTTCACGTGTTTTTCTAGTCCAACCATGCCAAGCGCATGAATCATTCGAACGACAACAGGTTCTTCGTCGGTTGAAAACCGCCCAAGTTCGGCTTCACGACGGATCGTGGCAAAGCTTTCCTTGTAAATGGCCGCGCCATTTTTTTCATATGTGTGGGGCATTTAGCTGCCTCTATTGGTTATGTGGTTGTGCAGGTCTGCTGGGCTTAGACCCGTGATGTCGGGCTGATCGGAGGCACGGCCATTGTTGATCAGGTCAAATTGGTTCTCAGCGGTTGCGGTCACGGTAACCTCCGCGGGTCCCGGATGCGCGCAGCCTTTTCTACAGCCTGACACGTGAAGCGACTGATGAGGGCCGAGAATGGATGACAACTGGCGGGCGAGGTCACGTGTTGACGATAGGGCCTGTGGGCATCCCGGCGCACCGGTGCAGGCCGAAACCCGTAACAATGGGGCGTCGGATGGTGTGAGAATACCAGGGAATTCCGGCACATTCGTGCAGTTTTCGACCAATATCATGCGCCAAGGGGTGAGCCTCAGCCCACCCAAGGAGGCCAAATGGCGCAGTGTTTTGGATGTGAGTTGGCCAAATTCAAAAGCCACCAAAGTGCCGAATTGGCTGTGCTGGTCCAAATCTATGCTTTGGCCTTCTGGTTTCTTGGCCAAAACGTCAAAACCACTGGGAAGCACCGCACCATTGGATAAATGATGTGCCATTCTTCCACGGCCAGACGGTGCTCCACCGCTATCCAAGAACCAATGTGCCAAGTCCAGCGCGGTCTGAACTGCTGTGTCTTCGGTGACCGGTGCTCCAAAATCGGCTCCGTCGGCGCGGACCATCAACTGCCCGTTTTGGGCCCGTTCAATCCGAATGTCTGCAGCTGCCTGAGACAAAACTGGCGCGGGACCGCAATCGACAGTATAACCAAACTTCCCAGGTGTTTGCGGGGCGTTGTTTGTGCAAAGCACAAGGTTCAAATGCTCTGAAATTTTGTGGGTTGCGTCACGCTCTGACCAGAACGGCGACACAGTGATATTGCGCCGCGCTTCGATCAATGGGTCTGAATCGATAAGGCCAATTTCGCCCAATGCGGTCACGATTTCAGGGTGAGAAGCTGTGGAAACACCGCGGATTTGTAGATTGGCGCGGGCTGATAAATCTATCACCCCATTTCCAAATCGCTCGCTCGCCAAGGCGATACCTTTGGCCTGGTCCTGACTAATCCGACCCAAAGGCGCACGAATGCGCACGACCAATCCATCGCCGGACATCATTGGGCGCAATGCGCCGGGGCACCAGCCTTTGACAATGGGCGCACTCATGCTGAGTCCTCTAGGCGGGCGATGATCGAATTGCGCCGGGTGATCCATAAACCGGCCTTCTGGAGTGCCGCAAACCGATCCTGCATGGCCCGAAGCGCCGCCGGATTGTGCTTTTCCATAAACTCCACGAGGTCCTCGCGACCCAAAGTCGCCTCAAAGTATAGGTCAAATAGATGCGCGGGAACCACATGGGCGAGATGAGCAAAAGCGGCCATATGATCTAATGTCGCGCTGATTTCGGCTCCACCGCGAAACCCGTGCTGCATCATCGACGTGATCCAATCGGAATTTGCTGCTCGGGCTCTGGTCACACGGGCAATTTCTTCGGTCAGCTCACGGGCGACGGGCTTATCCGGTCGGGTGGCGTCCAGATGATACTGGGACGGCGCAACCCCCCCCAATCGGGCCACTGCCGCAGCAAATCCGGCCTCATGTGCAGCATAGTCAGAGGCCATGAGAATGTCAGTTTCAGGAAGATCTTGGAGGTGAACAAAGGCATCAGCAGATTTCACTCTTGTTTCAAGGCTTTCCCGGTCGTTTTTGATGTTACCCTTGGCGTCAATAGAATGACTGGAAGCTGTCAACCAAGCCTCACCTGCGGCGTGGCGGGCCTCTTGTGTATAGGTGTCGAGCTGTTCTGTCATCGACAAACCATACTGGCCCGGTCTGGGTCCATAAACCCGTGGGATTTTCGTGGCGTAGGGGTTTTCTTCGCTGGGTTCATCGCGCAGTGCGAGCGCTCCGGCCGCGGCTTCAAACATCTGTGCAAGTCCTGGGAAGACATCGCGAAACAGACCTGAAACACGCAGGGTGACATCAATTCGTGGCCGTCCCAAAAGAGCCAAAGGCACAACCTCAAACCCGGAGACCCGCTCGGATCCTTCATCCCATTTCGGTGCAAGCCCCGCGAGATGCAGCGCCATGGCAAATTCTTCGCCCGCCGTGCGCATTGTCGCTGATCCCCAAAGATCAATCACCAAACCACGCGGCCAATCGCCTTGGTCTTGCAAATGACGGCGCAATAATTCCTCCGCCAGTTTTACCCCCTGAACATGGGCCGATCGGGACGGTACGGCACGTGGGTCTGTGGTGAAAAGATTGCGACCGGTCGGCAAGACATCAGATCGTCCGCGATACGGCGATCCAGACGGGCCGGGGGAGACCAATCGGCCGGACATGGCTTTCATCAGACCTTCACGTTCCTGATCCCCACATTCGCCGGTGCCAAAAACATGCAGACCTTCGCCGTATTGGCTTTCTTTGATGTCACATACAAACGCGTCAATGCGGGTGATGGCTTCGGCGGCGCTTGTGTCAGCGCTCAGCCCCAAATCTGCCTCAACTCCAGTGCCTTGCGCCTCGGACCTAATGTCAGAAACAAGTCTGTCACGCCGGGCCGGATCAAGCCCGTCAGCCGTTGAATATTCGTCCAACAGGCTTTCAAGACGTCCCATTCCCTTGGGTAGTTTCGTCTGGGCCAAGGGCGGCGGCAAATGTCCAATTGTAACTGCGGAAATTCGGCGTTTGGCCTGGGCAGCTTCGCCGGGGTCATTGACAATAAATGGGTAAATAACGGGCAAATCACCGATCAAGACTTCAGGCCAACAGTCACCGGACAGGGCAACTGATTTGCCCGGCAACCACTCCAAAGTGCCATGCGCGCCAATATGGATGAGGACGTCAATTTGCGACCGCAGCCACAGGTAGAAAGCAACATAGGAATGGCGCGGTGTGCGCTCCAAATCGTGGTAATCGTCAACACGGCTGTCCAGCTCGCCACGTTCCGGTTGTAACGCAATGAGGGCATTTTCCGCACGAATTCCCGGAAACTGAAGTACGCCAGCGTCAAAAAGAGGGTCGTTTTCAACAGGTCCCCAAGCCGCCGTAAGATCTTCCACAAGCGCCTTAGGAAGTGCCTGCAAAGCCGTCTGATATTCAGACACGGGCCAAGCGATTGTTTCCTTGCCCAATGCTAAACCCAAATCGGGAACCAAATTCGTTTTGATGCCGCTCTGGTCAAGCGTCTTCTGAATCTCGTCCGCTGATGCCAGTGCATCCAGCCCCACCGCATGGGCCAATTGGTGTGACTTGCCAGGATAAGTCGACAGAACCAAGGCAACTTGCTTGTTCGAAACCGGCAGCGAGCTCAGGCGAAGCCATCGCTGAACACGATCCGCAATTGCATCAATTCGGGCCGTGTCAGCCCGATGCGCAAACCTTGAATACTCAAGGTTGGGGTCTTTTTTACCCGGCTGTTTAAAGCTGGCGACACCGCTGAATATGCGCCCATCGACTTCTGGCAAAACCACATGCATCGCCAAATCCGTCGGGGACAATCCTCGATCCGCAATGGCCCAATCCTTTTTGCGCGCCGTCGACAAGGCGACTTGGAAAACAGGACATTCGGTTTCATTGAGAGGCGAGGGGGTGCCATCGCTGCCTTGGGCAGAAAACGCAGTTGCGTTCATGATCGCAGATGGGAGCAGCCGATTGCTCTGCTCTCGCACCCAAGCGGCTGCTTTGGGTGATTTCAAGCTTGGTGCGAACATTCCATATGCTTGGAACCCACGGGTTCTGAAAGCCTCAATCAACGCATCCACCGGGGATGTATCCGCAGACGTCAGGTAGGACCGGTAAAAGGACACCAGTATCAGGGGGGTGTCCGAAGGGGGCGGCGCATCAATCACACCGGATACAGGATCATAAAATCCCATTTCCGGGACCGTTTTTTCGCCTGGAACCGGACCGGCATAGAGTCCAGCCGCCAATGCAAGCTGTGCAAGAGCGGCTTGCGCGGCGACAGCACCGCCTGCGTCACACAGTGCCTGCAACCGTCGGAGCGTGGACACAGGAAGAGTCGAGACCTCGTCTAGCCGCGCATCAGGGCGGCCATCCGCCGGTAAAACCGCCAAAGCGATTCCGCGCCGTCGTGCCAGATCCTGTAAGGTCGCAATGCCGTATGACCAATAGCTTTCGCCACCGATCAACCGCACCAGAATACCTTTGACACCATCAAGCGTTTGTTCGGCATAGGTGTCCACGGACAGCGGATGCTTCAGTGCAACAATATTGGCGAGACGCAGGCTCGGAAGCGTTCCATTTGCGCGATGCCAGCCCGCCGAAAAAGCCCCAAGGTCACTATCAGAAAAGGACAAAACCACAAGATCTGCTGGGGTTTGCCCAAGATCTTGCGGAATATCCGTTTCATCAAGCCCATGACTTTCGCGAAAGACGACATGCATAGCGGTTTAGGCTTCCAGAACTTGCCGAATAGCGGCTTCGTTGATGTGGTCATGTTCCGCGATAACAACCAGCTGAGTGCGACGTTCCTGAGCGCCCCAGGGTTGGTCAAATTGTGCACGAACCCGGGCTCCTACAGCCTGAACCAGCATCCGCATGGGCTTTCCTTGCACAGCAACATACCCTTTGACACGTAGGATGTTTTGCTCTTTGGCAAGGCGTTCAATGTTGTTTTGCAGTGCATCCGGATTGGCGATTTCACCCAGATCAATGACGATACTGTCAAAGTCGTCATGTTCATGATCATGATGACCATCGTGATGGCTGGGGCGGCTCTCCAAATCATCTTCGGCCGCTGCGTTCAAACCCAATACCACGCGGGGATCAACCACTCCCTCGGTCATCGGAATGATGGGCAACTTGCGGGGCGCTTCGGTTTCAATAACCGCGCGGGCTTTGGCGATACCGGCGTCTCCTGCCAGATCCGCCTTGGACAACAGCACAATATCAGCACAAGAGATTTGATCCTCGAAGACCTCAGACAATGGCGTTTCATGATCAAGGCTGTCATCGGCATCGCGCTGCGCCTGAACTGCGTCCAAATCCGGCGCGAACTGACCGGAGGCAACGGCTTCGGCGTCTGCGAGGGTGATCACACCGTCAACGGTGATCCGCGACTTGATCGCCGGCCAGTCAAAAGCCTTTAGAAGGGGTTTGGGCAGGGCCAATCCCGAGGTTTCGATCAAGATGTGTTCTGGTTTCTCCGGCAAAGCCATCAAGGCTTCGATGGTGGGAATAAAGTCGTCTGCGACGGTGCAACAGATACAGCCATTGGCCAACTCTACGATGTTGTTTTCGGGGCAATTCTCGTCTGCGCAGCTTTTGAGAATGTCTCCGTCCACGCCCGCCGTGCCGAACTCATTGACCAAAACCGCCAACCGTTTGCCCTGGGGATTCATCATCAGGTGGCGGATCAGAGTGGTTTTACCGGCACCAAGAAAGCCAGTAATCACTGTGACGGGAATTTTGGACAGATCAGTCATTCGGTGTCTCCTGGGGCGGAATGCGGGCTAGGGATTGCTTGCGAAAAATCACCGGGCGCTGGCGCCACGGTACGATACCATCTTGGGTTTCGGCATAGGCGGCGACACCTGAGACGATGTCCTCAACATGGTCGTTGGCGTTTAGATCGCCATAAACATATGTCCAACGTTGCGGGCCACCCGATAACACCATCGAACACCCGCGCGTGCAGGCCGATAGGCACTCAACAGGGCGCAACGTGACAGTTGAAGGTAGATTTTGGGCGTTTAGCGCATCAAAAAGCTGCGCACCCGCACGCGGGCCGGTATCATCCGTTGGCGCTCCAGCGCGGCAGGTGGTGCAAACCATGAGCGTGACATCAGCCATAGATCCGTCCTTTTTATGGCAAAAGGGGGATGGCCAGCATGAGGGGCAAAGGCCCATCAAAGCCGGACGCGAAACACCCCGTTCGCCCGTTGCAATTCATCTCGTTGGCAGGTCTCCCGGCTTGCGGATCTCGGGGCTGTAGCCCCGGCGGTTCGCCCACCTTCCCGGCATTTTGCCAGTGGCGCGGCGACCTCTCCGGTCACGGTCGCGGGGGCGGCTGCGCTTGGGTCACAATCGTGACGTTTCACATTCCCTCTTCGCCTGTCGCAAGACAGGAACCAACGAGAGGCACATGAGGCAGCGGGCCATAGATTGTCAAGCATCAAGGGGGGCAGTTTGAGCGCTGAAAACGACGGTTCAAAAGGAATTTCGCAATTTGTTTCGTTTGACAGCAACGGTGATTGGCAGTGTTGCCGCTAACAGTGAAATGTCCCCTGTTTGACATGAGGTCGCAGGTCTATTCGCTGGTTTTGCAATTTATCCGCTGCTGTTTCGCGGGCCATTGACAGCCGCGCTTCGCTGCGTTTCAACTCCGACCCTGAGCCGCTAGCAGGAGAGCCCTAGATGAGTGCCGACACCGAACGCCACGCAATGAAGATGGCCAAAAAGAAGGCTGCACGCGACAAAATCATGGCCAGTAAAGAGGGCGAAAAGGGCCTCGTTATTGTCCATACCGGGCCGGGCAAAGGCAAATCCTCGTCTGGTTTTGGCATGATTTTGCGGTGTATCGCCCACGAAATGCCCTGCGCTGTGGTGCAGTTCATCAAAGGGGCGTGGCAAACGGGTGAACGCACTCTTATCGAGGCAAACTTCAACGATCTGTGCCAATTTTACGCAATGGGAGAAGGGTTTACCTGGGAAACCCAAGACAAGGAACGCGACATCGCTGCTGCGAAAAAGGGATGGGAAAAGGCCAAAGAGCTTATTCGAGACCCTGAGATCAAGATGGTTCTGCTCGACGAAATCAACATTGCTCTGCGTTATGACTATTTAGATATCAATGACGTCGTTGACTTTTTGCGCGACGAAAAACCAGAGATGACCCATGTGGTGCTCACTGGGCGCAATGCCAAAGACGAGCTGATCGAATTGGCGGATTTGGTCACCGAAATGACGTTGGTCAAACACCCGTTTCGCTCGGGAATTAAGGGCCAAAAAGGCGTGGAGTTTTAATGATGCGCAAGCGATTGTTGACGGAATTTGGCCTTGGCACATCGTTGCGCCGCCAAGATTACACCGAAGCGTCGGTGCGCGGGGTCAAAAACGCGCTCTGGCACAATTCTATCAACCTGGCCGAGCTTTTTGACCGCCCCAAAAGCGATATGCTGATTGATGTTGAGATTGGCGTCGCCAACCCGGACGCCGTGGATATTGCCCAAATCGAAGCTGTTTTCCCATATGGGCAGCCCAACGTGCATGTTGTCAAAGGTGGTCTGGACATCCCGCGCCAAGATGGGGGCAAACCGACAGTCATGGCCAATGTTGCGATTTCTGTTAGCTTTGAAATGGAGACGTAAATGCAGCGGTTCATTATCGAAATGGGGATGGGAAACGACCAATATGGTCAGGATTACACCAAGGCCGCAGCCCGCGCGATAGAAGACGCCATTCGTCATTCATCCATCCCTATGTTCGATGCCTTGGGCGTTGATCACATGAAGATGGCAGTGCAAGTGACTGTTGGCGTTCAAAAACCTAAAGCTGTCGACTGTGTCGCCCTGGCGGAAAAATTGCCGCGTGGGCAAGTGACAGTTAAGGCCGTTTTGGGCGGATTGGATGTCACGAACCCTGACAGTGGGAACGTATTGGTCATGGCGTCGGCGGCGGTTGAAGCGTTTTTGAATCCCGAAGACCTTGCGGGATGAGCAAGGCTCTCATGATTCAAGGCGCGGGCTCCAATGTGGGGAAATCCATGTTGGTCGCGGGTCTGTGCCGCGCGGCTCAGCGTCGGGGCCTGTCTGTTGCTCCATTTAAGCCGCAAAACATGTCGAACAACGCCGCTGTAACGTCGGACGGTGGTGAAATCGGGCGGGC
This sequence comes from Pelagimonas sp., assembly GCF_050633425.1. Taxonomy (GTDB): domain Bacteria; phylum Pseudomonadota; class Alphaproteobacteria; order Rhodobacterales; family Rhodobacteraceae; genus Pelagimonas. The sequence continues at coordinate 276,900 of NZ_JBOEGM010000016.1, forward strand.
CCAAGCCCTACAGGCGCTTGCTTGTGGGCTAGCCCCCCACACAGACATGAACCCGGTTTTGCTAAAACCGGAAACCGATGTGGGGGCACAAGTTGTTGTTCAAGGTCGCCGCATAACGACCTGTAAAGCAAGAGAATATTCCAAATTGAAGCCACGGCTTTTGACATCGGTATTGGAAAGCTTTCATCGTCTCAAATCAAAGTATGATTTGGTTTTGGTTGAAGGCGCAGGAAGCCCCGCCGAAGTAAATCTGCGACCTGGTGACATCGCAAATATGGGCTTTGCCCAAGCCGCAAATGTGCCGGTGGTACTGGTTGGCGATATTGATCGTGGTGGCGTCATTGCGCAGATCATAGGGACAAAAACTGTGTTGGACCCTTCAGATGCCGATTTGGTAAAAGGATTTATTATCAACAAGTTTCGTGGCGATCCGAGTTTATTCGATGATGGGTATGTTATGATCGAAGGTCAAAGCCACTGGCCGGGTTATGGCGTTGTTCCGTTTTTCAATGACGCGTTTAAATTGCCTGCCGAAGACGCGTTGGACTTGCCAAAACGAAGCAAGGGGCATGGGCTTCGCGTCGTGTGTCTGCGTCTGTCGCGCATAGCCAATTTCGATGATTTGGATCCGTTGTCTCAGGAGCCTGGCATTGATTTAACGATGTTGTCTCCGGGAGAGGCTATTCCAGGCGACACCGATTTGGTTATCATACCGGGAAGTAAATCCTCCCGTGGAGATTTGGCGTTTTTGCGGGCGCAAGGCTGGGATATCGATTTGGCGGCCCATGTTCGACGTGGAGGACATGTTCTTGGAATTTGCGGCGGATATCAGATGCTTGGCCAGGTCATCAAAGACCCGGAAGGGATCGAAGGCATTGCGGGTGAGGATCGTGGCCTTGGGCTTTTGAATATCGAAACGCTCATGACGCCCAGCAAACAATTGACGCAGGTCACGGCATGTCACGAGGCGTCTGGCCAAACGGTCGATGGCTATGAAATCCACATTGGGCGCAGTCACGGCCCCGATTGCGACCGGCCGTTCGCCAGAATTGACGGTGTCCCAGAAGGCGCAACATCTGTAGACGGGCAGGTCAGCGGGACGTATTTGCACGGATTGTTCAGCTCAGACCTGTTTCGTCGTGCGTATTTGCAGAGTTTTGGGGTGGAAGCCGGCACGCTATGTTACGGCGCAAGTGTCGAAGTCACGTTGAATGACCTTGCCGATCATTTGGAAAAGCATTTAGATGTCAGTGGGTTATTTGGCCTTTCGGCTTAGACTTCTTCCCATGTATTGCTGGTGTTTTCTTGCCAACCGACTTTGTGCAAAAGCGGTGTGTCATCTTGAAAACTAGGATGGCCGATACACAGATAGGCGTTAAATCTCCATGACGATGGCACATCAAACAGCGTTTCCATACGCCGGGGATCCAAAATCGACACCATTCCCACACCTAAATTGCAGCTGCGCGCCGTCAACCACAGGCTGAAAATCGCCATCGACGTGGATTGTGCCAAGGTTTCTGGCATGGTTTGTCGCCCCAAACCGCGACCTTCTTCTGGCGCGGTTTCGGTGAATACGGCCAACTGGACGGGGGCCATATCTAACCCGGCGAGTTTCAGTTTTTTATAGGCGTCGCGCGTCGGGCCTTCGTATTTTTCTTCAGCTTGTTGGTTACACTTTAGAAATTCGGCGCGCACCTGTCCTCGTTTGTCCAAAGAACTCACGTTGAACACCCGCCAAGGTCGGGCGTTTCCGACAGATGGGGCCAACTCCATAGCCTGATGCAATTTGGCGAGTGTTACATCATCAACTGGGGTCGTTTCAAAATGGCGCGTGTCGCGCCGCCATGTCAGCAGGTCGAATAAGGCTTGTTGTTGAACCTCGTTAAAATTCATTGCAATGCCTCGCTCAGACGGGCCCATTCAGCTGTGGTTCCGGGCATTCCAAGCCTTATAAGTGTAGGAGACCACGGAAAAATTCGGCTCCAAATGTGTTTTTGAGCAAGTTTATATTGGGCGTTCTGTGCGCTTGGCGTTTCATACAGACGAAACAGTTCTGTGCCGCCTCGCACTGTCCATCCGGCGGTCTGGGCCAGTGAATCCATTTGGCAAACCTCCTGATTTAGGCGCGAAATTGTACTGATTGCCCACTCGGAATCCAAAAGGGCCCGGCGGCCGACTTCGATCGCGATGCCTGAAACGGGCCATGGCCCCGACATATCGGCAAGCTGTGAAATATTGTCGGGATGGCTTAACACAAATCCGAGCCGCAATCCGGCCAATCCGTAAAACTTACCAAAACTGCGCAGCACGAACAGGGTGTTGAGATGGTCCATATGTGGCGCAAGGCTCAGGTCTGGTCGTGCGTCTGCAAAACTCTCATCGACGACCAAATGGCCCACTTTGGACGATAAGGCTAACAACTCCTTTGGTGAAGTTTCTTGCCCGTCTGGGTTGTTGGGGTTCACGACAACCGCAAGGTCGGCGCCAGAGAGGGCGTCAAGCGTACCAACATCCTCGACGGTCCAACCCGCTGCACGCAACGAGGCCGCATGCTCATTATAGGTGGGGCCAAGCACCCGCGCCAATCCCACCGAGCGAAACCTTGGCATCATCTGAATCGCGGCTTGTGCCCCGGCGACGGGCAAGATGGAGGCCGTGGTGTGATAGGCCTTCGCAGCGGCTTGTTTGAGGCTGGTCAGGGCCGTCTGGGTGGGCAAAGATTGCCAGGCTGCGGCTGACAGGTCAGGCACCGGATAGGGCACGCGATTGATGCCGGTCGACAGGTCGATCCAATCCGAAGCGTTCCCGCCGAACTGGGCCCGAGCCCCATCAATATTCCCACCATGGTCACGCATAAACCTTCCTCCCTATCTCAAGGCCCATAAAGCAAGCCCAAGCGCCAAGGCAAGCAAGGCAAAGGTATAGAGCTGCAATCCGTGCTTGAGATCCGTCGGGGTCGGGTCGGGGCAGGTGCCATTAACCCAAGGTTCATCATTGATCGTCTGGCCGTAAATGCGGGGACCAGAGAGGCGCACGGCTAAGGCTCCGGCCATTGCGGCTTCGGGCCAACCGGCGTTGGGAGATCTGTGGTGGCGCGCGTCCTGCCAGATACAGCGCAGCGCCGTGATCGGGTGTTGCGACACCAAGGCAAAAAGCAGGCCCGTGAGACGAGAGGGGATCAGGTTTACCAGATCATCGAGCCGTGCCGCGGTTTTGCCGAAGTATTCGTACCGGTTACTTCGATGGCCAATCATCGAATCCAACGTGTTTATGGCCTTGTAGGCCGCGATGCCGGGCAGGCCAAAGACAGCGCCCCAAAAGATCGGAGCGACAATGCCATCTGAGCTGTTTTCGGCCAGGCTTTCCAATGCAGCGCGGGTCACTGCGGGGGCGTCAAGCTGGGCCGGATCACGCCCAACAATCATGGAAACCGCCTTGCGTGCAGCAGGCAAGTCCTGGGTGGACAAAGGGCGCGCGACGTCTTGGACATGGGTATACATGGAACGCGCGGCGATCAACGGCCAGGCCAAAATACCCGTGACAAGGGTTCCGATCCAGTTATCCGGTAGCCAAAGGGTGGCAAAGAGCGAGATCGCCAAGGCGGCGGCAACGACGCAGAGTGTGGTCGCCGCGCCCAGCACAAACCGCCTTGCAGAAGACCCGCTGTTCCAATGCCGTTCGCATGAGGAAATGGCGGCACCAATCCACGTGACAGGATGACCGATACGGTCAAACACCGGTTTGGGCCAGCCAATCAATGTGTCGAGGGTCAAGGCGATGATCATGGCGATTGCAAAGCTCATCCGTTGCCTCCGGCTTTGAACTGAACCAGCCTAGAGAACCCGGCGGATTTAAGGGTGGCTCTGGCCCGGAGTGGGACCGAGTTTGGCGCAAAAATCAACCCGCGCGCGGCACCAGTATGGGCCATGACGACGCCCAAGGCATTGAGATTGCGTGCCATTTCAATGGTCGGATCATTGGCGATGCCGCGCTGTTTCAAATTCCGCAATGCAGATGTTGTCGTGAGCTGCGCGATGGTTTTGAGGTCTTGGTCATGCGTTGCCTGTGTCCATTGCGGCACCAGATCGGAAATATCGGCAAAGTTTTCGTCGCCCGGCATCGTTGTGCAAAGCGGTCCGAAAAAACCACCGATAACCTCAATCTTGGGCAGGACAGGCAGGGGCGAAATCACACGGGCCTGCCGAGAGGCCCATAGCATTTGCTCGGGTTGGGGAAACATCAAAGGATCGGTGGCACCTTCGATTTTGAGACAGGCTTTGGCCAAGTCGGCCGGATCTATTCGACGGCCAGACAACTGGGCCAAAGCAACCAATGCTGCGGTCGAAGCTCCGGCACCGCCGCCGGGGGGCATGTCGCTGTGCAGCGTGATCCGTTGCTGGGTAGGGGCTTGGATGCCATGGCGAAACCGCCGCGCCCTTTGGGCGGACAAAATGCGTTGAGGGCTGTAGATTTCGGTCCGCAACGATGGCACGGCGCGCGCGTGAACACAGAGTGCCGGGCAGGGTAAAGTGACGAGTACAACAGGCCCATGTTGCCCAAGCCGACCTTGCATCAACTCCCCGAAATGCCCCGCAACTGAGGTTCTCAACAGCATGAGTTGACCTTTTTGATGCCAAAAACGCCCTTTGGGAGCACAGAGAGTGTTGTCACAGACAGGGTGTCAATCTCAAATCGGAGGGCGTGGGGGGCATGGCCCAAGGCAATAGAAAGGGCCGCACGAATTGTTCCGGCATGGGCGATGATCGCGGTGTGACCGGGTTGCGCAAGACGTAGAATTGGAAGAATCCGAGCACAAAGATCGTCAAAGCTTTCGCCCTGAGGTGGGGCAAACGCAGCCAAATCCGCGCCATCCAATGCTCCGATATCTGGAAGGTCAGAAAACGCTTGGTCTTCCCAATCGCCGAGGTCCTGCTCCCAGAGCGCATCATTCAACACGGGAGACACATTTGGCCACAGGGTGCGCAAGGTTTGAACACAGCGCAATGCCGGGCTGCACAGCACCCGATCCATGTCAGGAAGACTGTCGCGCAGGGTGTCAAATCTGCCAGAATCGGAACAATCCGCAGCGACGTCGCGACGGCCATATACCCGACCATCACCGATCACCGGCGCATGGCGGATGAAATGAAGCTCTGTCGCTGCGCAGGTTTGCACGGTCGTTATTCCTCTTTCACTTGCGGCTTGTTTCTGCTTTTTCATGACGCCATGAGCAAGTCGATACTGATAACCGGCGGGGCCCGGTCGGGAAAAAGCGTCATAGCTGAGCGTGTTACCGAACGTTTGGCTGCGAAAACGCAAGCTGGGCCGATCTATATCGCCACAGCACAAGCGTTTGATTCTGAGATGACCGCACGGATTGAGACGCATCAAGCGCGCCGCGGCGCTGAATGGCACACGATCCAAGAGCCCTTGGATATCAGACAGGCCTTGGTGGCGTCGGACGGGCAGGGGCCGCGTTTGGTGGATTGCCTGACACTTTGGGTGTCGAACCTGATGCATCATGACCGCGATTGTGCGCAGGCCGCGCAGGAGTTGGCCGATGTCATCGAGACGCAATCATCACCGGTGGTCTTTGTTACAAATGAAGTTGGCGCAGGAATTGTGCCGGAAAACGCGCTTGCACGGCGATTTCGCGACGAAGCAGGCCGCGTCAATCAGATCATTGCCCAAAGCTGCGACGAGCTGTATCTCGCCGTGGCTGGCTATCCAATGAAGGTGAAACCGAATGACATTGAAATTTGAACTGACCGCGTTGGACGGATTGAAAGATCAGATACCCACCTTGCCTCAGGTCGATAATGCTGCGGCTGACGCGGCGCGTGCCCGTCAGGACAGTTTGACCAAGCCCCCCGGTGCGTTGGGGCGGCTTGAAGAGTTGGCGATCTTTATGGCCGGATGGCAAGGGGTAGAAAAACCTGTCATTGACAAGGCTCAGGCGCTTGTTTTCGCGGGCAACCATGGTGTTTGCGCCCAAGGTGTGAACCCATTCCCCCAGGAAGTGACCCTGCAAATGGTGGCGAATTTCGAAGCCGGCGGAGCCGCGATCAATCAGCTGTGCCGGGCGAATGGAGCGGATTTATCCGCGATTGCGCTTGAGCTTGACCGTCCAACGGCGGATTTCACCACCGGTCCTGCAATGAGCGATGCGGACACGTTAAAAGCGCTCGCAACTGGTGCGTCGGCGGTGGATGTGACGGCGAAAGTCTTGGTCTTAGGCGAGATGGGAATCGGGAATTCGACCGTTGCCGCAGCCCTTGCCAATGCCGTGTTTGGTGGCACCGCCCATGATTGGGTCGGCCGGGGCACTGGCTCTGACGATCAAGGCGTGGAACGCAAGGTTTCAGCGGTGTCACGCGGTGTCAGTTTGCACAGAGATGCGTCCGGCCTTGGCATTTTGGCGGCCCTCGGAGGACGCGAGCAAGCCGCGATTTGCGGCGCTATTCTAGCGGCGCGGGCAGCCCGCATTCCGGTGATTTTGGACGGGTTTATTTGTACGGCGGCTGCAGCACCTTTGTTTGCGGTTGACCCGGCGTTCCTCGATCATTGCCTTGTTGGCCATCGCAGCGCGGAACCCGGTCACCAACGACTGTTGGAGGCTCTGGGTAAAGCGCCGGTGTTGGATTTTGACATGCGCTTGGGCGAGGGGTCAGGCGCGGCTTTGGCGCTTGGCATTTTACGCAGCGCCCTTGAATGCCACAACGGAATGGCGACCTTTGCAGAGGCCGGAGTGTCCGGCGGATGACCCAGTTTTCCCGCCGTGTCAAAGAGTTACGCCTGGCGGGAATGCTGCTGACACGGGTGCCTATGGGCACTCTGAGTGACCCCGTGCCGGAGTTGCCAGACGCAAGATGGGCCTATCCGTTGATTGGGTTGGCGCTCGGGCTTGTAATGGCGGTTGTGGCGGGCATCGCGCAGGCGCTTGGGTTTCACTATGGCGTAATTGCACTTTTGGTTGTGGCCATTGGCGTCCTTCTTACCGGTGGTTTGCATGAGGATGGCATGGCGGATCTCGCGGATGGTTTCGGTGGTGGGCATACCAAATCGCGCCGCCTTGAAATCATGCGAGATAGTCGGATCGGCTCTTATGGCGTCCTCGCGCTTGGTTTGACCATCGCCCTAAAAGCGCAAGCGATGTTTGTGGTTTTTCAGTCGGGCGCTGTGCTCTGGCCGTTGATTATCATGGCGGTTAGCAGTCGTTTTTTCATGCTGGCTGTGCAGGAATTTGTGCCGCCCGCGCGCCAGGACGGGATGGGGTTTAAGGCCTCTAAAACCGGCGGCTGGCGTATTTGGGCCGGACTGGCTTTGACCGTTGTGATCGTTTGGCCGCTAGGCTGGTCCGGCCTTGTTGCCCTTTTGGCGATGGCTGGTGTTGCTGCAGCGCTCTCTTTTCAAGCCAAACGATTGATAGGAGGTCAAACCGGTGACGTGTTGGGGGCTGTGCAATTGGCGACGGAATGCGCCGGATGGCTTGCCTTATCTGCTTTGCTTTAACTTGGTCCTGCGGCCTGCCTGTACTCAGTATCAATAACTTTTGACACAGGCTGCAAAACACAGTTTTCGGAGCCTAAGGGGGCTTTGATGCACAAATCGGGTGAATGACGGCTTTCCCCTTGCTCCAGACGGACTTTAGCCTAGTGGCTCAGTGATAGATTTGCCAAGTGCCGTGTGGCGGCTGAGGACGTTGACGCGGGTTTGGATCTCCGCGACCTGTCGTTCGAAGTCCCTCACCATCAGCGATTGGCCGAGTCGTTTCATACAATGCATCCATTGCCCGGCAGTGCATCACAAAATGATATCACGGTAGGGGAGGCCCCTAGGCAACACGATACGGCAGGCTCACATTCAGTGCTTTCTGACGTCGACATAAGGTGCTGAAATCCGGCGCGGCCCGATCTAGCCCGACCAGTTGCAGCAGGCTCTGGACGAACCAAGTTGCCTGCCGACCGCCTTGCCGTTTGGCGGCGGCGTCCAAACCATCTCTGGATCAAACCAGATCGACAACGACCCGCGTCGCTTTAAGCTCTCATTGGAAGGCGACCAATACTTGGTCTTGTCGTTCGTAGGGGCCGACTGGTTATCGCCCTTAGCTATCGCGCTGGTTTCAGACAGTGCAACCCCGACCGCGATTTGTGCAACAAAGCCACCCATCCCCCCAAGACAGGGCTTGGGGTTATGTCATCATTTCCTTGGTGGCTGAGAGGGTTACATCAGGGTAATCGCGTTCGATGCGGTCGATGTCCCATTGCAAGCGGGTGAGGTAGACCACGTCGCCGTCGTTGTCATAGCTGATGTGCTGTTTGTTGGCGTTGACAAATTTATCAACCGCGTCCTGTTCACCATGCACCCATCGGGCGCTGGTGAATTGCGAGGCGTCAAACCGCACCGGTAAGCCATATTCCATCTCAATCCGGCTGCCAAGCACTTCGAATTGCAGCGCGCCAACAACGCCGACAATAAAGCCGGAGCCGATCATTGGTTTGAAGACCTTGGCGGCGCCTTCTTCGGCAAATTGCATCAAGGCTTTTTCGAGATGTTTGGATTTCATCGGATCACCAGCGCGCACCCCTTGCAGCAATTCGGGCGCAAAGCTTGGGATGCCGGTAACCCTGATGGCTTCGCCTTCGGTCAGGGTGTCGCCAATCCGCAGCTGACCGTGGTTGGGAATGCCGATGATGTCGCCGGCCCAGGCCTCTTCAGCCAATTCGCGGTCGGCGGCCAGAAAGAGCACCGGATTGGAAATCGCCATCGGTTTTTTAGTGCGCACATGGGTGAGTTTCATGCCGCGTTTGAAATGGCCAGACGCAAGGCGGACAAAGGCGACGCGGTCGCGGTGTTTTGGGTCCATATTGGCTTGGACTTTGAAGACAAACCCGGCGACTTTCTTTTCTTCGGGGGCAACAGTGCGCGGGCTGGCCGATTGGATCTGCGGTTCTGGCCCATAGGCGGCAATACCGTCCATCAGCTCTTTGACACCGAAACTGTTGATCGCAGAGCCGAACCAGATCGGGGTCATATGCCCTTCGAGAACAGATTGCGGGTCAAGTTTTGGCAAGAGTTCCTTGGCCATCTCAACCTCTTCGCGCAGCTGTTCCAGCAGCGCTTCGGGGATGTGTTTTTCCAATTCAGGATCGTCGAGCCCATTGATCTGAATGGTTTCGGCGACGACATTTCGGTCGGCACGGTCCATCAATTCCAGACGATCATTGAGCATATCATAACAGCCAAGAAAATCGCGGCCCATGCCGATGGGCCAGCTGGCAGGTGTTACGTCAATTGCCAGGTTTTCTTGGATTTCGTCAATAATATCAAACGTGTCCCGCGCTTCGCGGTCCATTTTGTTACAGAAGGTCAGGATAGGCAGATCACGCAACCGACAAACTTCAAAGAGTTTGCGGGTCTGGCTTTCAACCCCTTTGGCCCCGTCGACGACCATGACGGCCGCGTCCACCGCCGTCAGGGTGCGATAGGTGTCTTCGGAGAAATCCGAGTGGCCCGGTGTATCCACGAGGTTGAACCGGAACTTGCCGAAATCAAAGGACATGGCCGAGGCAGAGACCGAGATGCCGCGGTCTTTTTCCATCTGCATAAAGTCTGATCGGGTGCGCCGCGCTTCGCCCTTGGCACGGACCTGACCCGCCATCTGAATAGCGCCCCCATAGAGGAGGAACTTTTCGGTCAGCGTGGTTTTACCGGCATCCGGGTGCGAGATGATCGCAAAGGTGCGGCGGCGCGCAATCTCGGGCGGGAGCTCGGGGCGGTTTGTGGCGGTGTCTAACATGCGCGTCCGATAGCGCGATTTGACTGTGGGGGCAATGCGTCGCCAACGATCCGGGGATAATTGTAAAAGGTATATGCGAATTGGTTGGATCGCCCTAAGGTCGAATACACGTTCCGTTATTCACCTTTTGATTGGAGTGTTCCATGCCAAGATTTGTCTATGCCGGATGTCTGACCAGTGTCGCACTGTGCTTATCCAGCCCGATTTTCGCCCAAGACGGGCGCCCTGACTTTCAACCTATCCCAGAACGCTTTGGATATTTTCAGGAAAATGAGCGCTTGTGGGAGAGTATCAAAGAAGGGGACATGGGGGTGTCGCGTGCGCATGCGTGGCGCCTGTTTGCAGGTATGAATCAACCGCTTGAGCCGGGGGAGCCAAATTCTTGGCCGATCTGGTTCAGCTGGCCCACATCGGCGCAGGCCTTTGCCGTGGATGGCCAGCACAGCGAAGAGGTTTTTGCGATCCGTGTGTCACCCCAAATTCAGGATATCCAAGTGGCCCGAGAAGGCGGAGCCGATATTCCGGTGAACACCAAGGGGCCGACCTATCCAGTGCCTGAGGCAGTTAAAACGCGCTATCCGACAGCCATCAAAAAGGACGGATCGGTCAAGGATGGGGCGTTTTTTGTCAACAATGGTGACATAATGATCGCGGTAGAATCCCTATCCCCAGAAGGGATTGGCCAGATTCGCGGCGAGGGTCTTTATCAAAAAGAGGTGCTGCAACAGCTTTGGGACAAGGGCGAAAGCATCGATTTGGATGAGCGCTATGTCTCGACAAAACATATGTATTGGCCTGTCAAACGCGGTGGGCTGACGGCGTTGCCTTGGTGGGATAACAATTACTCGCCGATGTATAATGACTATGTGGGATATGAAAACTGGGGCACGGTGGTTGCCATTGACCCGGTCGGAGATGCGATTGGGGAATGGGTGTCTCTTGACTACCTATACGGGATCAAAAACCATGATGGATCAGCGATGGAGACGCGACAGGCCACGGCGCAAGTCGTTGGATTGGATCGGTTCTATCATCATCAAGTGACGGATGCAGACTGGGAGATTTTCACCGAGGCCGACAAAGCGATTTTGGCTCAGGCCAGTTATTGGCTCTATGATGAGCCATTTGAACCGGGCGATTATTTGGTCGAAGTCGCGATGCATATCGTCACCAAAGAGGTGCCGACCTGGACGTTGCAAAGCTTTTGGTGGTCGGCGCGATCAGATGAGGGGCCTTATTCATGGGATCGCCCGGAGATGGAGGCGCAGGGGCCGTGGGACCAGTACCTGTTGACCGAGGCAAACGCCTATGATCCCGGCCCCGACGGCGAGCTGCCAATCGCGGTGAACCCCTATATCGAAGGGGTCATTCATCCGATCCGCACCAATTGTCGGAACTGCCATGTGCGTGCGGGCTATACGCCAAAAGACGCGCCAAACAAGACCGGGTATTCATCCCCCAATTGCCCCGATCTCCTGGCGGCATTGATGCCCGATGATGCTTGTTTTGTCGGGGTCAGCCTGTCTGACTTTGCCTGGATCATACCAGACAGGGCGCAGTAGCTTTTTATCGAAACCTTTTGCTTAGCAATGAGTGCGGACATGTGGCAGTCGGGCGATGAACGTCCGGTTGCCATTTTTTGAAGTCTGCGACGCTACCGGTTGTTGCGACCGTTGATTTCATCGACGCGGCCCGCAGCGATCAGGCTATACAGGCTGGTCTGGATATTGGCGATGGTGGCATCATCAACGTCAAGGTTACAGGCCAGACCGGTCATGGTGGATTGCACCACATAGACCTCCTCGAGCTCGGCGTCGTTTTCCTGAGCGAGACGGTTGCGGAAGGTCACCCGTAGATCAATACGACCGGCTTTGAGCTTCTTCGGGTTCAATTCCTCCTTGGGGGCGGAGACGGTGTTCATGCCTTCTGCCTTGAGAATGTCTTCGGCGACGTCACCGTTATAGGTGCCAATTGACAGGTGCCAATTGACAGGGCGCGTGCATCCTCGAGCGAGTTGATGACATGGCCATCAGATTTCCGGCCCACCAAAACGATATGGTTTTTGTCCAGAGGCGTAACCTATTTGAAGTTGTGCTTGCGGGCATCGGTGACAGAGGTCGAGAACACGCAGGTGTTGGTAGTGTTTTGCGCCGTCGCAAAGGCGCGCGCCCATGGCTGAACCTCCATAGAATAGGGAACGTCAGCGGCCTCCATCGCTTCACGGACAAGCTCGGTTGCAGTGCCGAGAATTTCACCGGTTTCGGTTTAATTATAGGGTGGATATTCTTCGGTCAGCAGGGTCAGCGGAGCATTGGCGGAAGCGGTTGTGGCAACAACAGCGCCTATCGCGGCGCAAAGCAGAGGCTTGAGAGAAAACATGTGGTGGATCCGTCCATTGGTCAAACATTGGGTCAAATAAAGGGGGACGGTAGCACCGGCGTCCTTATCGGAGCCCAAATGCAGCATTCATTTAAAACAGGCCGATTTGGTAGACGTTTGTTGAGGTGATCACCGGGATGATCAGTGGGCCATCACAGGTTCGAAAGAGGGTTTTAGATGTGTTTACAGCAGTTTGGGCAAATAGGTGATCCATTGGGCAAGCCAAGTCAATTCGCCCGGTAAAATGCCCGCGAGTTGTAGTAACGGGCCCGCCAAATGCGCCAATAAAGCCCCGGCAATCCCTTTGATGATGAGCTTGCGGGACTCGCTTACGGTGTCTTTGGAAAGGTCTCTGGCCAGAACAAATGTTTTGTGGGCGATGCCAAGCAGGAGGTCTTTGGACGCCAAATAGCCGACCATAGTGGCGTCGTCTAAATATTCGCGGATGCGTTGGAAAAGGGATGGATCAAAGTGGTCTGGATCGCTTTCCAGAGCGTCCGCCGCATGTTCAAAGATCGCTTCGATGTCTTCTCGTTTGGCTTCGAAGACCGGCTCGGTTGCGGCTTCGGCTTGCCGGAACTCTTGCCAAAGCGGTAGGTTGGCAGAGATCAAAGAGGCGCGCAGCAAAGCGGCCTCGAGATGCCCGAGTTTTTAGGGGGCGATGTCTTCTAGGATGGGCTTTTCACGGGTGAATTGCAGGGAAAGCGCCTGAACACCGGTGCCAAAGCGGATTTGATCCAATTGGTCTATTGATTTTGGCAGGCGTTTCAGGAACCTTTCGACGCCTTTGGAGAGCATCGGGGCCTGATTGTCGAGATTGCCAAAGTTTTGCAGATCATCGACGGCGTCATGAAGGTCTTCGAACAGCCCCTCAAGAGTTTGCTGATCAATCTCGCCAAGTTTTGGAGGGGCAAGTTGCGGTGTATCGAGCGACAGAGTGTTGGCATCGGAGCCGACCGTGTGACCGATTGGGGAGGCGGGCAGGGCCGGGAGTGCGGTGTCTGGCGGTTCGGTGCTTGGGCTTAGCCAGCTGGCAGGTATGGGAAGGCGCGATGGAAGGATGGTATTGGCGTCGCCAAGAAGGCTTTCGTAGTAGCGTTTGTCGAGATACTTGGCTTTGCTGAGGTCGGTGCCGCGGACGTCCCAGCCATTGAGGTAGGTTTGTGGAAAGACAGTGCCGTTGAGTATCGCCCCGCGCAAATCTATGTCGATCCAATCCCAAGTGCCAAGAGTAGCGAGAGTGAGATTGGCGTTTTGGAAATTTGTTTGGCGAGCGGTTGAATAATTTAAATCCGCATTTGTTAAATCCGCCTTGTGAAAATTTGCGTAGGAGATGTCCACGCTTAGAAAATTTGAATTGCCTAAAGCTGAACCGGAGAAATCCGCGTCGTGGAGGATGACCTTAACCCAAAGGCTCGAACTCAAATCTGACTGACGCAGGTCAATGCCAGACAAGTTACATGGGACCGCAGATCGGTCGCCGGCGTGAATACTAGTGAGCTCTTCAAAGATGTTCACACGCGACAAATCCGGCACAAAACCATCGCTTTGGCACCGGGCATTCCAGGCCTCAACACCTTCTTTCAACCACTCAATATGCTGGGGGTTTGCCATTTTGCCCTCACTCGTTACGCGCGCATGAGAGCACCATAGACGCCCAAGCGCGTCAACCTATTTGCCCGGTTTCAGTCGGAGGGATTTAGCCCGTTGAGGATTTACGCAAAAGGCCAACCGCATCCGGGTGGGAGAGCAGGTTTTCCTGGACTTCAAGCTCGGAAAAGCCGGAGCGGCGATGGCCGGGGATGAGTTCTTCTAACTTGGCGTTAAGCTCATCGGGGAGGGCGGCTTGGGTTCGGGTGTCGACCAGCATGCTTTCGGCAGCGATGCCTTCGGCATAGATGATTTGATGGCTGTCAAAGAGCATCTGATAATAGTCGACAAAACCGCCGACCACTTGTTGTACTGTGGTGTCGTTGATCAGATGACAGGCGCGGACCAGAATTTCGGAGCGACCAACGCCGATTTCATCGCTGCGCTGGTAGATGAACAGGCGGTGGTCTGGGCTGACAAGCAGGTCGCGGGTGTTGTTCAATGTACCTTCGCGGATCAGGATCGGCGCAAAGGCCCCAACGGCGCGGGCGGTGTGATGGCCGAGCCAGCGGATTTCCTGAGGGCCGTCATCGCGGGTTAGAACCCGGTCGCCGACGTTCAAATCCTGAACCGATTTTTGCGCCCCATTGGCCAATGTGATCATTGTGCCAGCGGTGAAGGATACACAGGCCGTTTGGGCAAATGTCTGCAAGGCGGCATCGCGATTGACACCGACCAGAACATATTCGGAGTTCGGGATCATGTCGCCGACAGGCAGGGCATAGACCTGCGAAACATTCCCCGCATCGTCGGTTTCAACCAGCACAAGGCATTCGACGGTTTCGCCGCTGATGGACATGAAGGTAACGCAGCAATCGAGATGCAAGTCGGCACCGGGCAGACCCATATCGGCGTCAGGAGCAATCTGGAACGGTGGACTGCCGAGGTTTTGCACCCGAATGCGGGTCTTGGCCGCCAAAGGCGACAGCCGGTAAACATCGTCGGGGATCAGTTCGTCAGCAAAGGACAGGGCGTCGCCAAGATTGGCACCATTGATCACACGGATCATCTCTGCACGAAAAACATGCAGGGTTTGTGCGGACCGGGTGCCCTCATTTTGGGTTTTGTTGGGGCTTTGGTTGCGGCTGTTGCTCATGACACCTCGTGACAGGAAGTCCGGTTAGACATTTCGGAAACGAATCCCAGACGGCTGTTGCTTACTGCATTGTATGCTATCCGATTGTGTCATCAAATAGCCAGCGATCCGGCCATTTTCCGGCTGGCGCGAAACGAAGCCCTGAGGGGGCGGAAGGAAAAGGAGAGATCATGGATCTGGGTATCGCAGGGAAGCGCGCATTGGTTTGCGCATCGAGCAAAGGGTTGGGGCGAGGCTGTGCGGAGGCTTTGGCGGCAGCTGGTGTTGAGCTGGTGATGAACGCGCGCGGCGCAGAGGCTCTGGAAGCGACGGCGCAGGACATTCGCGATACCTATGGGGTTGGCGTGACAACAGTGGCGGCGGATATCGTGTCTGAGGAGGGGCGTGCCAAGGTGTTGGATGTGGCTGGAGACGTTGACATTCTGGTCACCAATGCCGGTGGTCCGCCCCCCGGTATTTGGTCAGATTGGGGCCGTGATGAATTCATTTCGGCGATTGATGCCAATATGCTCACCCCGATTGCTTTGATGACAGAGCTCATGCCGAAAATGGCGGCGAAGGGCTGGGGGCGGGTGGTGAACATCACGTCGCAATCCGTCAAAGCCCCGATCGCACAGCTTGGGTTGTCGAATGCGGCGCGCACCGGGTTGACCGGCTATGTGGCTGGTACCGCGCGCCAAGTTGCGCCAGACGGTGTGATCGTGAACAACATTCTGCCAGGGATTCATGCAACGGATCGGGCGGTTTCGCTTGATACGGGGGTGGCGACGGCTCAGGGCATTTCGCTTGATCAAGCGGTCGAGCAGCGGGCGGCGACCATTCCGGCACGGCGCTATGGGACGCGGCAGGAATTTGGCGCGATGTGTGCGTTCTTGTGTTCGCAACATGCGGGTTTCATCGTGGGGCAGAACATCTTGCTGGATGGTGGCGCGACCAACGCAACATTGTAACCGGGTGCCCCAAACGTCTTGCAAGACCTTTGGGGCATCGTTTTGAAAGGTATGGGACGGCTATGGCACGTGGACCAGACGGGCAGGGCGGCGGTGCGGGGTTTTCCCTTGCTGACCAGTTGTTTAACAAGGACAGTATTGGGGACCTAGCCCGTGAATTCGCCCAGCTTGACGGGTTTGATGGCAATGGGTTTGCCGCCGAGGTTTTGGCGGGTTTTGGTGATCTTGGACTTTTGGAGCGGTTGGATTGGATAGCCACCTGCGTCGAAACCCGAATGCCCGCTGACTTCCCTGCGATGGTCGACCAGCTGCGCGCTGCTATGCCGCCAGAGTTGGACCCAAGCAAAAGCGACGATGATTTTGGGCGGTTCATTCACGCGGTTCCGGGCATTTTGGCGGTGCGCCATGGTTTGGAGGAGCATCGGGAATTGGCGCTTGATCTGATATATGATGCCACCAAACGCTTTTCGATGGAGTTTTATATCCGGCCGTTTTTGAACCGCTGGCCAGAGGAAACCTTGGAGCGGCTCGATCTTTGGTGCGGGGATGACAATTATCATGTGCGGCGTCTGGTGTCCGAAGGGACGCGGCCGCGTTTGCCTTGGGCGCGCAATATCGAGATCGCGCCAGAGGTTCCGTTGCGGTATTTGGATCGGCTCTACGGCGATCCAACCCGATATGTGACACGCTCGCTGGCCAATCACATGAACGATCTAAGCAAGGTGGTCCCGGATGAGGTGGTGGCACGGTTGCGCGCCTGGTCAGAGACCGGGCAACAAGAGGCCAAGGAAATGGATTGGATCACCCGCCATTCTTTGCGCACAGCGGTAAAGCGCGGGGAGCGGGGGGCGCTGGATTTGTTGGGCTATCGCACCGGTGACGTCACCGCGCAATTGGTGATCAAGACGCCGCAGGTTGTGATTGGCGAGGCGGTCGTGTTTGACTTGGTTTTGCAAAGCCCTGAGGCGCTTCCGGTGATGGTGGATTATCGGTTGCGATTTGTGCGGCCCAAGGGCGAGGCTGAGAAAGTCTTTAAGCTCAAAACTGCCAAATTGGCTCCGGGGCAGGCCGCGACGCTGTCCAAAACGCATAAGCTCAAGGGCAATGCCAGCACGTTCACGCTACACCCTGGCACCCACGGCATCGTGGTGCAGGTGAACGGAGAGGATGTGGCTGTCGGGGAGTTTGAGCTGGTAGCGGCCCACTGATTTCTGGGTGAGCAAACGGCGCGCGCGCCAATAAAAAGCCTACCTGCCTATTACCGGCCCTATTACCGGCCCTATTACCGGCGACGGCTCTTGGCCCAGCGTTGCTCATGCTTTTCAATGGCGCTGATACGCTCTTGGGGTTTGGGATGCGACATGAACCAAGCCGGGACAGGTTGGCCGCCCTCGGCGCTCCAGCTATCAAGTTTTTGAAACAGGGATTTGAGCGGCTCGGTGCCAATCCCGGCTTTGGTCAACAAGGCAGCGGCATATTCATCGGCCTCATATTCATCGGCGCGTGACATGCTGGCGGAGCGCAGATTCATGATCCAACCCGCAACCATGCCACCAAAGCCAAATGTGAACCGGTTGAGCACCATAGCGAGCACACTGCGCATGGCGTTTTGCCCAAAGAAGTCATTCATCCGCGATTTGGCATGCCCGAGGGCGACATGGCCAATTTCATGGGCGATGACGGATGTGAGTTCGGGGGTCGATACCTCGCCAGCCTGATGGCGGTTCAGGAAACCTCGGGTGATGTAGATGCTGCCGTCGTGGGTGGCGAGCCCGTTGATTTGCGGGACTTCGTAGACATGAACTTTGATCCGTTTGACTTCCATCGCCGCGGCGAGCCGATCAATCAGCGGGGCAAGGGCCGGGTCAAACAGCAGGGTCGATTTGCTCTCAAGCTCCCGAGCGCTGCGCCAGGCGGAAAAACGGAACATGATGTATCCGTAGACCATCATCAAAAGGAGTGGGGCAAGTTTTATCATGCGCTGAATATGGGGATTGGCGGGCGCTGTCGCAACCGCGTTTGTTGGTATCGGGGCAGTGTTAAATGGTCTCGCCGGGGGCACGCTTTTATTGGTCTGGCCCCTTTGCTGACCACTTGCCCTTTGTCCGGGGAGAGCTGCGTCTCGTATGTTCAACCCATTGTCTTAGGATGATCAATATAAGTGTTTTGTGTTGGACGCTGAATAGGGCGGTGTACGCGGTGCCATTATAGCGCGTTCGAATCCAGCTATCCGCTAACAGTGTCCAACGCAAAGCCCTTGGAAGGAGACCAAGCGCCCCTCTCTCGGGGCGCAAAACAAGTCTTGTCAGAGATGCCGGGCTCTGGTGACAATCGCTCGTGCCAGTCACAGGAGGGGTGGTCGCGGGATTTTGGACCAGTCGTTAAGGTAGTTCGCATGAGAAAAGAAGGATCCCGAATAAAGAAACGAAGGAACCGTTCGCCAAAATTCAACGCGCGAATACAACGCCCGGATTCAACGCCAAA
Source organism: Pelagimonas sp. (assembly GCF_050633425.1). Taxonomy (GTDB): domain Bacteria; phylum Pseudomonadota; class Alphaproteobacteria; order Rhodobacterales; family Rhodobacteraceae; genus Pelagimonas. The sequence goes on from NZ_JBOEGM010000016.1 coordinate 295,261, forward strand.
ACTCAAGGCCAAGGTTGCGGTTTAAGCAATCCGTGATGAGATGACGATGGATGAACTATCCAAGAATTACGGAGTGCATCCGGCCCAGATCATCACGTAGAAACGCACAGTAATTGAAAACATGACGACGGCCGAAACCCGCAAGAGTTCAGCGGTCGAGCAGGTCAATACCGCCAACATCGACAAGCTGCATTCGAAGTTTGGCCAGCTTGGTGTGGAGTGTTTTTTGTCCCCTCAAGAGCATGCCTCGTGGTCAGTTTACCAGCAGCGTTTGGATCGACGTGCTGATGAACGCAAAGATCAAAATAAGCACGAACGGAAAAGACGCGTTGCGCGACACCCACCTGATTGAATAGCTTTGGAGATCGCTGAAGTATGAACGCGTCTATCTGAATGTCTTCGAAACCGGTTCAGAGCTGCGCGCGGGAACCAGAAAATGGCTGACCGACGAAAACGCGGAACGACCCCAATAGATCCACGGCATATTGCCCCCAAACGAGGCATAGGACAGCAAAGCAGAACAAATGTGATTAGCAGCCGAAATGAAACCATGATCCATCTTAACAGGGCTGTAAACTGATCGAAAATCTGGGACCACCGTTCTGCCACTGTTTTACATGCTTGCGAAGTGCTCATTTCGGCAAGGTGGCGCATATGTCAACGTAACGCGATTGCTCTTGTCTGCTCTAGATGCGCTTTTGCGGGAGGGGTTTCAAGAATCCCTGTGCAACGACTTAAGCGTGAACCTGTTGGCGGGGAGAGAGAGTAAAGGACGCACGTCGCAAAATGCGATTTCAGCTGGCGTGCTGGTCGCAACCCTTTGGCAAACATCAAGCAAACACATTGAACCCGAACATGCAGGGACTTGTTTTATCGAGTGTTGGTAGGCCCGGAGGGACTTGAACCCCCAACCAAGGCGTTATGAGCACCCTGCTCTAACCAATTGAGCTACAGGCCCACCGTAGAGCTTTCACTACCAGACAGACCGCGCGCGTCAATAGGCTTTGCGCGTGGTTGCAGCCACGGCTCCTATACGTTATGCGCGGCGCAACAGTTTTCCAAAAAGGTGTCTGGCGATGAGCGATGGCAAAAACGGGCTGACATATGCCCAGGCTGGGGTCGATATTGACGCGGGCAATGCCCTCGTTGAGCGGATCAAACCTGCGGCGAAACGCACCAATCGTTCTGGTGTCATGAGCGGGTTGGGCGGCTTTGGCGCTCTGTTTGATCTCAAGGATGCGGGTTATCAGGATCCTATCCTTGTTGGGGCCACGGACGGGGTTGGTACCAAGCTGCGCATCGCAATTGACACAGGCCATGTGGATGGTGTCGGCATTGATCTTGTGGCGATGTGCGTTAACGATCTTGTTTGCCAGGGTGCCGAGCCGCTGTTTTTCCTCGATTATTTTGCAACGGGCAAGCTCGACACCGACACCGCGGCACGGGTTGTTGAAGGGATCGCCGAAGGCTGTGTGCGGTCCAACTGTGCGCTGATTGGCGGTGAAACAGCTGAGATGCCGGGCATGTATCCCGAAGGTGATTTTGATCTCGCGGGTTTCTCGGTTGGCGCGATGGAGCGCGGTGCCACGTTGCCTGCTGGCGTTTCCGAAGGGGACGTGTTGCTGGGTCTTGGCTCGGACGGGGTTCACTCCAACGGCTATTCATTGGTGCGTAAATTGGTCGACCTGTCCGGTCTTGGCTGGGATGCGGATTGCCCATGGGATGACGGCTCGTTGGGGGCGGCTTTGCTAACGCCGACCCGGCTGTATGTGAAACAATGCCTCGCAGCGATCCGGGCAGGGGGCGTGCATGCGCTGGCCCATATCACTGGCGGCGGCTTGACAGAAAATTTGCCACGGGTTCTGCCCGAAGGCATGGGCGCCGACATCGATCTGGACTCTTGGCAATTACCCGGTGTTTTCAAATGGATGCAAGCCACCGGCGGTATCGAAACATCCGAAATGTTGAAAACCTTCAACTGCGGTATTGGCATGATCATTGTGGTATCCCCAGATCAGGCAGATACGCTTGAAACACTTCTCAAAGATACCGGCGAAACGGTGTCTCGCTTGGGTCATGTGACTGGGTCCGAGGGTGTTTCCTATACTGGAACCCTTGCATGAAACGGGTTGCGATCCTGATTTCGGGCGGCGGATCAAATATGGTCCGTCTGGCCGAAGACATGATCGGGGACCATCCAGCCCGCCCGGTTTTGGTGTTGTCCAACCGTCCTGATGCAGGCGGGTTGAGCAAGGCGAAAAAAATGGGGATTGCGACGGCTGTCGTGGATCATCGTGACTTTAAGGGCGACCGGGAAGGGTTTGAAAAGGCGTTGATTTCAGCGATCGACCCCTATGAACCTGATATTCTGGCCCTTGCTGGGTTTATGCGGATTTTGACACCTGTTTTTGTCGGGCATTACCAAGGGCGGATGCTCAATATACATCCGTCTATTCTACCCAAATACCGAGGGTTGCACACCCATGCACGGGCGCTTGAGGCCGGCGATTCTGAAGCCGGTTGCAGCGTTCATGAAGTGACCGCTGAGTTGGATGACGGCCCGATCCTCGGACAGGCCCGCGTTGAGATTGAGCCAAACGACACAGCCGATACGCTTGCGTCGCGGGTCTTGGTGCAGGAGCACAAGCTTTATCCAATGGTGCTGCGGCGGTTTGCAATCGGTGACAAAACGCCGATTTTACTGCCATAATTCCTAGTGTTGGCGCTGTTACGGTTGTGTTTTCGTCGTAAGCCGGGTTACCTAGAGAAAATTGGGCTTTGCTCAGATAAGAACAACAAAGAAAAGGCTGCGAATGCAGACCATTACCACCACCGAAGATCTCACGGCCTTTTGCGATCGCGCCAAAGGCAAAGCCTATGTCACTGTGGACACAGAGTTCCTGCGTGAACGGACGTATTATTCAAAGCTGTGTTTGATCCAACTGGCGCTGCCAGGGACAAACCCGGATGATGCGGTGTTGGTAGATCCCTTGGTGGATGGATTGTCGCTTGAACCGATTTTGGAAATGTTTCGCGACGAAAGCATTGTCAAAGTGTTTCATGCCGCGCGACAAGACCTTGAGATTTTCTTTATTGATCATGGCGTTATTCCAAAACCTTTGTTCGACACCCAAGTTGCGGCCATGGTTTGTGGCTTTGGCGAACAGGTTGGATATGAAACCTTGGTCAAGCGGATCACCAAACAGCAGCTCGACAAGAGTTCGCGTTTTACTGATTGGTCACGGCGCCCTTTGACGGACGCGCAAAAAACCTATGCGGTTGGTGATGTCACGCATTTGCGCCAGATTTACGAGTTTCTGGCTGGCAAGCTTGAGGAAACCGGCCGGGCCCGTTGGGTTGGAGAAGAAATCACTATTTTGATGGACCCGGAAACCTATATCACCCGTCCACAGGATGCGTGGAAACGGGTCAAAACGCGCTCTAACTCGGCGCGGTTTCTAGCTGTTGTTCGCGCGCTGGCCGAGTTCCGTGAAACGCATGCGCAGTCACGCAATGTGCCACGAAACCGGGTTTTCAAAGATGATGCCTTGGTTGAACTTGCTTCGACCAAACCTGCCAATATGCAAGACTTGAGCCGCTCGCGGCTTTTGCTGCGCGAAGCGCGCAAGGGTGACATTGCCGAGGGAATTCTGGCCGCGATCAAAGCAGGTTTGGATTGTCCGCAATCCAATTTGCCCACGGTCAGCCGAGAAAAAGACAAGCTTCAGGTCAATCCGGCTTTGGCCGACTTGCTGCGTGTGTTGCTCAAGGCCAAGACCGAAAACTTTGGTGTGGCATCCAAACTCATTGCACCAACATCAGACTTGGATCTGATTGCGTCGGGTGAGCGCGATGTTGCCGCGATGCGGGGATGGCGCAAAGAAGTGTTTGGCGACGATGCCCTGCGCCTGTGCAATGGTGAAATTGCACTGGCAACAAAGGGCAAGCAAGTTGTGGTTATCAAGGTTCCGTAACGTGCGGCGGCTTAGCGTCGTGTTGTTCGCACGTTGCGATCTCCTTTGACCCGGATTTCACGAATACCCGCAAGCTGATTATCCGTGACCCACATGGCTGCGGTCACAGTCCGAGAGGCGCTGGTGCCAATGTCGCCGCGGCTCTGCAGGGCTTTGAATGCAAAGGTCAGGGTGGAGTCATTGGTTTCCTCAATGACAGGGATGAGTTTGACGTCAAAGAAATCCTGTCGGTCTGCCACAGCTGTTGCGCGAATGATGGCACCGCCGGGGCGCCGTTCGACCAGCAATTCAGTGACTTCGCCAATCTCAGTGCCGCGATAGCTTGTGTCTTTCTCCTTAAAGAAGACAGATGCGCGACGCTTTGGAATCAGCGGGTTCACGTCTTCGGATGCGGCAATAGGTTCCGAACTGCTATTGCCGAACCAATTGAACGGATTCAAACGTGACCCACCAATTGAGCCGCAACTGGTCAAAACCAGCGCCGAAAGAACGAGAACACCAAGCGGTTTGTTCATTTTATCTCTGCCCTATACCTGCTTATCCCTTGGGTTATCTCATATCGCATTGCTTGAAAAGCGCCAAGGGCTGGACCTTTGGCTTAGGCGGGATTAGGTGCATTGCAAAAGAGGAGACCGGCATGGCGCAGGCAGCATTTGAAGAGGTGGTCGAGGATTTTGAATTTCTCGATGATTGGGAAGATCGCTACCGGATGGTGATCGATATGGGCAAAGCGCTCCCACCGCTCGAGGATGCTCTCAAAGTGCCGGCGACCAAGGTTGATGGATGCGCCAGCCAGGTTTGGCTCCATATCACGCCACACGAGGGTGTTTTCCATTTTCAGGGCGAGAGCGATGCAATGATCGTACAAGGTCTTATCGCGTTGTTGCACAAGCTTTATGACGGTTTGCCAATGGCCGATGTCGCAACAGTTGATGCCCGCGCTGAACTCGGACGCCTTGGGCTTCATGATCATCTTTCGGCCCAAAGGTCCAACGGGTTGCGCGCCATGATCGAGCGAATCCGTGAGACCGCATCCTGACCACAACTGCGCCTTGCTGATCAGATTTAGCAGGGGCTTTCCATGCCCATAACCAAAAAGG
>NZ_JBOEGM010000016.1:300340-408024 GCF_050633425.1 Pelagimonas sp.
CCTTTTTGGTTATGGGCATGGATTGTGTACGGGTTTATATTGTTTACGGGTTTATCAAGAATTTCCGTTGCCGGTAAAACGCGCGGCGTCTGCGGCCGCCCGTCGAATGGCGTTGGATTTATGCACCGTTTCTTGGTATTCGGCTTCGGGATCGCTGTCATAAACAACGCCGCCACCGGCTTGGATATATAGCTTTTGATCCTTGACGATGGCCGTACGCAACGCGATGCACATATCCATATCGCCCCCGGCGCTGAAATAGCCAACACCGCCGCCATACACTCCGCGTTTTTCGGGCTCAAGCTCGTCGATGATCTCCATCGCGCGGACTTTTGGAGCACCAGAAACGGTTCCTGCGGGCATGCCTGCAAAGAAGGCCGACAGCGCATCCTGATCTTCGTGCAATTCGCCAATCACGTTGGAAACGATATGCATGACGTGGCTGTAGCGTTCGATGATGAACTCTTCGGTGGGGCGCACTGTGCCGATCTTGGCGACACGCCCAACGTCGTTGCGGCCCAGATCCAGAAGCATCAAATGCTCTGCCAGCTCTTTCTTGTCGGCCAACAGATCCAGCTCATAGGCTTTGTCCTGTTCTGGCGTCGCCCCGCGTGGGCGCGTGCCAGCAATCGGACGAATTGTGACTTCGTTGCCAAAGACCCGAACAAGAATTTCCGGCGACGCTCCGATAAGCTGAAACCCACCAAAGTTGAAATGGAACATAAATGGAGACGGGTTGGTGCGGCGCAAGGAACGATAGAGCGTAAAGGGCGGCAGCGGGAAATCTTGGGTCCAGCGTTGCGCCGGGACGACCTGAAAAATATCTCCAGCCTTAATGTATTCCTTGGCTTTGATGACAGCGTCTTTGTAGCCTTGATGGGTGAAATTCGACACCGGCTCGCCCAGATCGGCGGCTTCACCCAAATCACGAGAGGCTTGGGGCAGGGCGCGTTCAAGATCACGCACGGCATCCATCACCCGCTCAGCGGCTTGGGCATAGGCGGCGCGCGCCGACATGCCGTCCTGCACCCAAGCGGGTGATACGACGGTGACTTCTCCCTTGGCCCCGTCCAATACGGCAACAACAGAGGGGCGCATCATGCAGGCATCGGGAAGTCCAAGCGGATCAGAATTGATATTGGGCAGATGCTCAACCAACCGGATCATATCGTAGCCCAGATAGCCAAACAGGCCAGCGGCGGCTTGGGGCAGGTCTTCGGGCAGATCAATTTTGCTTTCGGCCAGCAGCTTGCGCAGTTCACTCAGTGGTTCGCCACTTTGTGCTTCAAAGCTATCGGGATCAAATCGCGCAGCGCGGTTGATGCGCGATTTGGAACCATGGCATTGCCAAATCAAGTCAGGCTTCATTCCGATGATCGAATAACGACCGCGAATTTCGCCGCCGGTCACCGATTCGAGCATGAAGCTATCACGCGCAGCACCGGTCAATTTGAGCATCAAAGACACCGGCGTATCAAGATCGGCGGCCAAACGGGTATATACCACCTGATTTTTACCCGCCTTATAGGATGCGGCGAAATCGTCGAAAGAAGGCGTAAGTTCTGACATGGGCCTGATCGGACCTTATTGGAAGTTGGCGTGAACGGCGTTGATCGCCTGGCGGTCGATGTTAATGCCTGCGCGTTGTTGGATGTCTGCGGACAGGGCGCGGAACAGGTCTTGGGAGACGTCAGACGCAGCCTGATCCCCAAACAGGTTGGACAGCATCTGTGCGCTTTCATCCTCGGGATCGGCGGTCAGGATGTCATCAAGGCGCAAGATAACCGCGCCTTCTGGGCCGGGTACAACGCGCACTTGACCGGGGTCCATTTCGAACACAGCGCTTAGAATACCGGCCCCAAGATTGGCACCATAGGCGTTGCGGGTCAGACCCTCTTCGGTTTGCGCCGTCAAGGACAAGGCTTCAAAGGTTTTGCCTTCGCGGAGTTCTGTCGCTTTGAGTTCGGCCTGTTCCACCAGGGCTTTGGTCCGTTCCGCGTTGTCATAGGCAGCAATGACATTGTCTTTGACATCTTCAAACGGGATCGGCGCCGGGGGCAAGATTTCTTCAAGGCGCATTGCGAACACACCCCCATCCCCAAGTTGTGTGATGGAGGGGTAATCATCGGCAGTCGCGGCCACGGCGGCTTCGCGGAAGCCATCATAGGCTGCGATTTCGCCATCACCATCGTTGCCAGTCCAACCGATTTGACCCAGCTCTAAATCTGTGGCCTCAGCCAGTTCTTCCAAAGTGGCACCGGCAGCGAGCTCATCGTCAAAGTCTTGGGCTTGCAGCGCAATCGCGCGGCGGGCGCGATCCAGCGCCAAGGCGTCGCGCAGATCAGGCGTGGCCTCTTCGAAGCTTGTGGATTGGGCTGGAAGAACCGCGTTCACACGGAACAACGCCGGGCCAAGATCAGATGGGGCAGGTCCGACAACATCGCCAACAGACGCGGCAAAAGCGACAGTCGAAGCATCGCCAAGATCCTGTTTGGTTACATCGCCCATATCCGTATCGGACAGGGTCAGATCACGCTCAGTAACCAGGTCTTCGAAAGTTGCCTCGCCCGCTGTGACGCGGTCAACAGCGGCCTGTGCTTCGGCTTCGTCGCCATAGACAAGACGTTCAACCAATCGGCGTTCTGGCATGTTAAATTCGGTCTCACGTTCGGCATAAGCGGCCCGCAGGCTTTCTTCGTCGACTTCAACAGTGTCAAGGATCATCGCCGGGGTGAGCCATACAAACGTAATCTGTTTGGTTTCGGGCCGGGTGTATTGATCAATATTGTCTTCATACCACGCGGTGAGCTGGTCATCCGTTGGGACGGGCAAACCGGTCGTCAGGTTTTCAGAACCGTAAGACGCCCATGTAAAGGCGCGGCGCTCACCTGCGAAGTTCACCAGTGTATCCACATAGGTATCGGGGAGCTTTACACCGGCCAAAACCGAGCCTTGCAAGATAGTGCTGGCGCTGTCGGCGCGCAGGCCTTCTTCGAACTCACGCTCATTCAAGCCCGCGTTCTCCAAGGCGTATTCATAGGCCTGACGGCTGAATTGACCATCGGCCCCGTGAAAGGCCGTTGTATTGAGAATCTCTTCGGCAAGCCGTTCGTCGCCAACAGAAATCCCCATTTTGGTCGCTTCATCTTCAAGCGCGGCATTGACGACCATTTGCGCCAAAACCTGATCGGTGACGCCGGTATCTTGCGCCTGTTGAAACGTCATCGGAGCGCCGTTTTGGGCTTCGATTACAGAAATTTGATTGCGCAGGCTGCGATAATACTCCTGAACACCAATTTTGGCATCACCAACCGAGCCAATGTTGGTCACATTGCCCGAAAAATTGGTGGCCCCAAAGCCGCCTAAGCCAACAAACAGAAGCGCCATAAGGCCGTAGACAAAGATCTTGCCTATGCTGGTTTTTTTCTCGGCCATAGTGTCCTCCGAAGGATTGCTGTTCGTGCGTGTGTCGCCTTGTCTACGACGCGGCTTAAGCCCCTGCAAGGGGCCAGTCGAGGCTGGCGAGACGCTTGGTGACATTCTCGATGCCAGAACGGTTCACATTTGCGAAAGCGACGCGAAACGCGCGGTCAGCTGAGGCATCGCCCTCTGGCATAAACATCGAGGCCGGTAGGAGCAAAACGCCTGCATCCGTGACCAATTTGGGGGCCAAATCCTGGGCGCGTCCGTGGAAGGGATGAGTGACCCAGGCAAAATAGGCCCCGACACTTTGGAGTTGCCAGCCCTGTGCCCTGAGACGTGGGAAGTTTTCATGAATGGCCGCGCGTCTGTCCAAAAGCTCGGCGCGCTGTTGTGCAAGCCAGGGGGCCAAATTGCGCAATCCCCATTCTGCTGCGACCTGGCCAAGCGTCGGTGCGCAAATCGTGATTGTGTCGAGGTATTTTTCGACTTCGGACAGGAAGGCCGCATTTGCAATAATGGCTCCGGTGCGATGGCCGGTCATGCGGAAACTTTTGGAAAAGCTATAGAGCTGGATCAGGGTTTGGTCCCACTCCGGCGTCTGAACAAGATCATGCAACGGGTCATGTTCACTGTGAAAATCGCGGTATGTTTCATCAATGATAAGCTTGATCCCATGCGCGCGTGCCAATTCGAAAAAGGCGCGCAGCAAGGCCGGCGGGTACTCAACACCGGTGGGATTATTGGGGGAGATCAACAAGATCGCCTTAGTCTTGGCGGTGATCAGCTGACGGGCGGCATTTACATCAGGCAGCAGATCACCACCGACCGAGAGCGGACGGGCCTCTACACCCGCCATATCCATGCACATCTTATGATTAAAGTACCATGGCACCGGCAAAACAACGTTATCACCGACACTGCATAACGCCGCAACACAGGCGGCAAAGGCCTGATTGCAGCCCGCAGTGATGGCGATTTGGTCGGCCTCGACCTTGGCCGCATAAAACCGCGACCAGCACTGTGCCAAGGTTTGGCGCAGATTGGGCAGGCCCAACACAGGGCCATATAGATGCGTCTCAGGTGAGGTGAGGGCCTGCGCCATCACGTCTTGCAAAACGGGCGGCGGAGGATCTGCGGGAACAGCTTGGCTCAGGTCGATAAGCGGACGATCCGCAGAAAACTCGACGCCCTCCAACCACTTGCGCGCAGCCGGAATGGGGGGCGCAAAGGTGGCCTGCGTCCAGCTTGTCATATGGGAATCTCCGCCAATCCTCTAGGATCACTTAATCATCTAGGCCAGTGTAGGGTTTGACGTATTGCAGCGCCATATCCCACGGGAAAAAGATCCAGGTGTCTTGGCTGACTTCGGTGATATAGGAATTCACCATCGGCTTGCCCATCGGTTTTGCATAGATGGTGGCGACATGGGCGTTGGGCATGTGGTCCCGAACAACCTCAAGCGTTTTGCCGGTGTCGACCAGATCGTCGATGACCAGAACTCCGGTGCCATCGCCAACCAATTCGGCATTGGGCGCTTTGATAACCTGCGGTTCGGATTGGCTTTGGTGCTGATAGCTTTTGACGCTGATTGTATCAACCATGCGAATGTCCAATTCGCGCGCGATGATCATTGCGGGGGCCATGCCACCACGGGTGATCGCAACGATGGCTTTCCAGCCTTTGCCGTCTGGGCTGAGATCCTGCAAACGCCAAGCCAGCGCCCGCGCATCGCGGTGTAGCTGATCCCAGCTGACATGGAATCCTTTTTCATGTGGCAAACGATCGGTCATCGGGGTCTCCTTAGGTCAGGGCTATTTTTAGCCCAAACAGGGCAATCAAGGCGCCAAAAGCCCGGTCGGTCCAGGCTTTGACGCGGGCATAAATGGCGCGTGGGGTTGGAAGGGAAAAAACGCGTGCAACGGTCAGATACCATAGGGTCTCATTGAGCCCAATAACCGCTACAAGAACCACGCGAGACAAAACAGAGGCATCGGTGGGCAACAGCCCGACAAAGACGGCGCCAAAGAAAACAGCGGGTTTGGGGTTGGTGGCGAAGGCCAAAAAACCCATGCGCATTGCAGACATCCGGCTGCGCGGTGCCTTGTCGGTCATTTGCGGCATCGAATCTGATGCGCTGCGCCACATCAAAACCGCAACATAGATCAGGAAAAGGCCGCCGAGTATTTTGAGGGCAAAGAACAGGGTCGGGACCAATTCGAACAACAGCGCCAATCCAGCCATCGCGCCCGCAGCCCATAACATTGCCCCGATCCCAAAGCCGAGGCTAAGCATGGCAGCGGTCGCAAAGCCTTCTGAGGCGGCGGTGCGCAGACATAGCACAAAGGTCGGGCCGGGGCTGATCGCGGCCAAAAGATGGATCAGCGAGATGGACAAAAAGACAGTCAGCGCCATGCGTTAGCGACCTACCAAAAGTTTGAGCCCCAAGAGACCAAGAATGGCCCCGGCGGCACGATCAAGGATCGGTTTCAGACGCAAATATCCCGCACGGGCCGGCGCAGTGCTCAGCAAAGCTGCGAAACAGCCATAGGCGATGAGCTCCACCGCAAGGTGATTGCCGACGATCAGAGCTTTGTCAGTCAGGCTGAGACCTGCCGGAAAGATGACCACCAAAACCGAGGCCGCAAAGAGCACCGATTTAGGATTGGCCAAATTGACCAAAAGCCCACCCAAAAAGGCCTTTTTGCCCGGTGAGGCGCTGGAGGGCAGCGGTTTGGCTGCATCGCGCCAAAGCCCGTAGGCAACCCAAATCAGATACAAGGCACCGACGGTTTTGATCACGGCAAAGGCCCATGGGAAGAGGATAAACACCGCCTCAAGCCCGAGAAGCGCGGCGGCGGTCCAACAGGCGGCCATCACCGCGAGGCCCGCACCGGTGGCCATGCCAACCCAAATCCCGCCGCTGATCGCCTGGCGCAACGCAAAAAGCAGCGCAGGGCCGGGGGCCGCGAGCGCGGCAAGAAGTGTCAGGTTGAACGCGAGGAGGTGGGTCCAGTCCATGGGATGTCATTCCTTTGCGGGCCTTTGCGGACCTTTTGGGACCTTTGCGGGCCTATACAGCGTGTTTTAGGCCAGTATCGGGGGCCCAGCAAATCGAAAACAGCGCAAAACGCCGGTGCGGGCAAGTCATTTCAACTCGTACCGGCCGTTTGATTGGATAACGTCGGGGATCTGATGGCTGGTTTCGAAGGCGTTGTGGACGGTGGCAAGCTGTTGCCAAAACTCAAACCAAGGCGACCCCGTGGCTTTGGTGAGCCGGGCGTCATTCATCCGAAAGGGGAAGGCATGGACGGGCACCCAGGCCTGCCCGGCGCTAAGAGCCGCGTCGACCAGAACATAGATTTCCTCAATCAGAGGATCTGTCATCGCGTAGCAGCCCACCGAAACGCAATTGCCATGCACCATAAGAAAGCTGCCGGTGCGGTCATGCGCGCGGTCAAAGGCGTTGGGAAACCCCAGGTTGAAAGACAAATGAAAGCGTGAGTTCGGATTAAGGGCCTCCCGCGTGACGTGGTAAATCCCTTCGGGGGATTGGCCATCCCCCTCCTGCAATTTGGGGCCAAGCGCACCTGAGAAGTTGCAAATAGGATAGGTTTTGAACAGTTCAAAACGCGGGCCTTTTTGCACCCAAAGCTCCAGCTCAGCGTCTTCCTTGAAAAGGCGAATGAAAACCGGTGCCGCGAATTCAATCTCCTGTTGCGCCAATTGCGCCACAAGACGCGGACGTTGCTTGGCGCGGATGGCCGAAATATCCCCACGCAGCCCGAGTTGCTCTGCAATGGGGGCGGGAATCATAAGCCGGCTTTTGTAACCGGCAAACAAAATGCCCGCGGCGAGCGCGAGCATTAAAGAGATTTTCCAAACCCGGCGCACTAGCTTTTGGTGATGTCCGGTGCGTCGACGGCCTTCATGCCAACCACGTGATAGCCTGCGTCAACATGGAGGTTTTCGCCAGTCACACCGCTACCCAGATCGGAGAGCAGATACAGCGCGGATTTGCCAACGTCATCAGTTGTCACATTGCGGCGCAAGGGCGAGTTGTATTCGTTCCACTTCATAATATAGCGGAAATCACCGATGCCCGACGCGGCCAGTGTTTTGATCGGCCCGGCAGAAATCGCATTGACGCGAATACCGTCTTTGCCAAGATCTTCGGCAAGATATTTCACCGACGCTTCTAGTGCGGCCTTGGCGACACCCATGACATTATAGTGCGGCATAACTTGCTCGGCACCATAATAGGTAAGTGTCAGGGCGCTGCCCCCCGGTTTCATCATCTTTTCGGCGCGCTGCATGATCGCCGTAAAGCTGTAGACCGAAATATCCATGGTCATGGTGAAGTTGCCACGCGTGGTGTCGACATAGCGCCCCCGCAATTCACCCTTGTCGGAAAAGCCAATGGCGTGCACGACAAAATCAAGCTCGCCCCATTTTTCCTTGAGAACCTCAAACAAATTATCCATCGAGGCTTCGTCGCCAACGTCGCACGGCAGAACAATGTCGCTGCCCAATTGTGCGGCCAAGGGGCCAACGCGTTTTTTGAGCGCATCGCCTTGGTATGAAAACGCCAGCTCAGCACCGGCATCGGCGCAGGCCTTGGCGATCCCCCAAGCGATCGACTTGTCATTGGCAAGACCCATGATGAGACCGCGTTTACCGGCCATCAAACCATTCGACATTTTGGAACTCCAACCCTGTCCTTGTGTAGCCTTGGTCTTTAGGTGATCGACACGAGCGCATCAAGGCCACAGCTATTACGGGTTGCACATTTGGTAGAGCTGAGGGACATCTTTCTCGAAAAGGGAGGCTGATATGTCAGATAGAACCGGTATTTTCGCAGGGGATGACCCGTTTGTTTTGGCGCAAAGCTGGCTGGATGAGGCGGTGACATCTGAAATCAACGATCCCAATGCCATTGCTTTGTCCACGGTTGATGCGGATGGGCTCCCGAATACACGGATGGTTTTGCTCAAGGATATCGAAGCGGACGCCTTTGTCTTTTACACCAATTACGGAAGCGCCAAGGCGGTCGAATTGGACGGGCAGGGCAAGGCGAGTTTTGTGATGCATTGGAAATCTCTGCGTCGCCAGATTCGGGTGCGTGGCCTTGTTGAACGTGAAGATGGTCCGCAGGCCGATGAATATTATGCCTCACGATCCCTCAAAAGCCGACTCGGGGCTTGGGCCTCGCATCAATCCCAACCCTTGGGATCGCGGGCATCTTTGATGGCAGATGTGGCAAAAATAACAGCAAGTAAGGGCCCAAACCCGCCACGTCCGCCGTTTTGGGGCGGTTATAGGATTCGGCCCGTAGAAATCGAATTTTGGGCCGATGGCGCGTTCAGATTGCACGATCGCTTTCGCTGGACACGGCCAGATTGTACCAGTGATTGGGGAATCTCGCGATTGCATCCCTAAAACGGGATATGTTCTGGTTCAAACGGATAGGTTGGGTCAAAATGACCAAGTTTGTCTGTGCCCCTGACACAAAATAGAGCAAATTGTAGACCTTGAAATCCGACTGTTTTTTGTACCAAGACAGTCGGCGGGGATACGTCAGTACATCACTGGAAGGTGAGTTTGAAACAGAACGACAATGAAGTGACACGGTTACTTGGCAAGGTTAAGTGGTTTGATCCCGTAAAGGGATTTGGTTTTGTAGTTGCTGATGAGGGCGGACCAGACATTTTGCTTCACGCAAATGTCCTTCGCAACTTTGGGCAAAGCTCAGTGGCCGATGGGGCGCAAATCGAGATCGACGTTCAAGAGACCGATCGCGGCGTGCAAGCAACAGAAGTGTTGCGAATTGATCCACCCGAGGTCGCGGATAACGCGCCTTTGGCGGATTTTGAACATTTGGACCCAGAGATCATGGCGCAGGCTTCACTCGAGCCAGCCCGTGTGAAGTGGTTTGACAAGGCCAAAGGCTTTGGGTTTGCAAATGTGTTTGGAAAACCCGATGATGTTTTCATTCATATCGAGGTCCTGCGTCGGTCAGGCCTTGCGGATTTGCAGCCCGGAGAGGCATTGGCAATTCGCGTGGTCGACGGCAAGCGCGGACGCATGGCGATGGAAGTGAACGCATGGGAAGCAGCTTTGGTACGCGAGTAGGGGGGCGGTTTGGACCGGCCTTAATTGGTACAGTCACAACGACCTCTCTTATGGCTTTGCTGCTTGGCAGTCAGGTTATGGCAGACAAAACTGCTTTGGAAGAAGGATCTGGAGGAGACCACACCAAAAGTGTTGCTCCTCCAAAGATCACCTCGGCGCCGCTCGTTGAGCCAGCGCCAGGAATTGCGCCTCCTTTTACATTAAACCCTATCCCGGACGTGGCCAAAGGTGACACGATCGAGACGCCCGACGAGGTCAACGTGTCGACCCAGGGTGATGTGCAGAGCGCAGCAGCTGACAACGTTGCCGGGAATTGCCCGCATGAGACGGTGTGGTTGCGTGGGCCCTTTGGGCAGGCGCGCTTTGCCGTGGAAGTCGCCGCAACGAGGTCTGATCGGGCACAAGGCTTGATGCATGTCGCCTATATGCCCAGCAGCAAGGGTATGCTGTTTGTCTACGACTACCCTCAAGAGGTGGCGTTTTGGATGAAGAATACCCTTATCCCATTGGACATTCTCTATGCTGACGAACAGGGAGTTGTCACCAGCATTCAGGCCAATGCGGTGCCTGGTGATCTGACGCCATTGCCCGGTGGCGGGCTCATTCAGTATGTATTGGAAATCAATGGCGGCTTGTCGGCTCAACTCGGGATTGAGCCAGGAGCACAGCTCAAACACCCCGCAATTTCGACCCCAATTTGGCCATGTGAATAATTTTTGAAATTGTTTGAAATTGGGGGTTTCCATCCGGAAAAACTCTCGCTAAACACCGCCTCACGGTCGGGGTGTGGCGCAGTCTGGTAGCGCACCTGTTTTGGGTACAGGGGGTCGTGAGTTCGAATCTCGCCACCCCGACCACTTTCACTAAATCGCTAGATGTAGTCGCCTGCGGGCGCATCCCTCGGCGGGAGACCCATATGTGGTGTACGTCGCGGAGTTGATTCGAGGGGGTTCACCCTTGTTTGTGCCCCAATCGCCACATCTTGGTTAACTTAAGAAAGATTAACGGATTTTGCCGGTTATCTTCAGGTGATTTGTCAACATCTGTGGATAACTTGGCCCGAGCATTGGATTTTCCCAAGTGTTACCGGGATGCCCTCGCGTTAACGTTCTGTGGGTGAATCGGGGGAGGACCACAGCCCCTTGTGGGGGCAAGTTTCGTCAACACAAAATATATGTAGAAACTGTAAAAAAAGCCGTTGACCCAATGGCCAGATAACAGCAGTTTGTGCAGGCCGGTCGGGAAGCACACTAGATATAGTAGCCAAGACCGCACAAGGGATAGAACGCTTATCACTGTTAGGATCGCCGGTTTTCCGGTGGCTGCGCTTCACTCGCGCAGGATAGTCGCTCTTTGCCCGATGTGTTCCGTAACAGGAGGCAATTGTAACGGGACCAGCCAGAGCCGACTCCAAAGGCCAAAATCAGAGACAGGGGCAGCACAGATGAAAATCGAGCGTAAATTCACAAAAGCCGGTCAGGATGCTTACGAAGGTGTCGAGTTTGTCACCACAAGCTCTGAAATCCGCAATCCCGATGGAACAGTTGTCTTCTCGAATGACAATCTCGAAATTCCGGGCAAGTGGAGCCAAGTTGCTGGCGATGTGATTGCGCAGAAGTATTTTCGCAAGGCTGGCGTTCCAGTCGCTTTGAAACGTGTTCCAGAAGACGGTGTACCTGAATTCCTATGGCGGTCTGTTCCGGCCGAGGACGGCACGGAAAAGACGGGCGAAAACTCGGCCAAGCAAGTGTTTGACCGCCTGGCAGGTGCCTGGGCCTATTGGGGCTGGAAAGGTGGTTATTTCAGCACCGAAGACGATGCCCGCGCCTATTTCGATGAGATGCGCTTTATGCTGGCAACGCAGATGGCCGCTCCAAACAGCCCGCAGTGGTTCAACACCGGCCTGCATTGGGCCTATGGCATCGATGGACCCGGTCAGGGCCATTTCTATGTCGACTACAAGACAGGCAAGCTCACCGCGTCGGACAGCGCCTACGAGCACCCACAACCGCATGCTTGCTTTATCCAGTCCGTCTCAGACGATCTAGTCAAAGAGGGCGGCATCATGGATCTCTGGGTGCGTGAAGCGCGTTTGTTCAAATACGGCTCGGGGACGGGCACCAACTTTTCCAGCTTGCGCGCCGAAGGTGAAAACCTGTCGGGCGGCGGCAAGTCTTCGGGCCTGATGGGCTTCTTGAAAATCGGGGATCGGGCGGCCGGTGCGATCAAATCAGGCGGCACAACGCGTCGCGCTGCGAAAATGGTAATCTGTGACGCCGATCACCCTGATATCGAAGAGTTCATCAACTGGAAGGTCAAGGAAGAGCAAAAGGTTGCGTCGATCGTGGCCGGGTCCAAAATGCATGAGAAGATGCTGAACGGTATCTTTGACGCGATCAAAAAATGGGATGGTGCCGTCGAAGCCGCCTATAACCCAAAAGAAAACAGTGGCCTGAAAGAGGCCATTCGCGAAGCCAAGAAGACGATGATCCCCGAAACCTATGTCAAACGGGTTCTGGATTACGCCAAGCAGGGCTATGCGAGCATTGAATTCCCAACCTATGACACCGATTGGGACAGTGAAGCCTATGCAAGCGTGTCGGGCCAGAACTCCAACAACTCAATCCGCGTCACCGATGCCTTTTTGAAGGCCGTCAAGGAAGACAAAGATTGGGAGCTGATCCGGCGCACCGATGGCAGTGTCGCCAAAACCATCAAAGCGCGTGATCTGTGGGAAAATGTTGGCCACGCGGCCTGGGCCTGTGCCGATCCCGGCATCCAGTTCCACGACACAGTAAACGCTTGGCATACATGCCCCGAAGATGGCGAAATTCGCGGCTCGAACCCGTGTTCCGAATATATGTTCCTCGATGACACAGCCTGTAACCTGGCGTCGATGAACCTTTTGACCTTCCTCAAAGGCGATCACTTTGACGCCGAGAGCTATATGCATGCCACGCGCCTGTGGACCCTGACGCTTGAAATCAGCGTGACCATGGCGCAATTCCCGTCCAAGGAGATCGCGCAGCTATCCTATGACTTCCGCACCTTGGGTCTTGGCTACGCCAATATCGGCGGTCTGCTGATGAACCTTGGTCTTGGGTATGACTCGGTCGAAGGGCGTGCCCTTGGCGGTGCATTGACCGCGATCATGACCGGTGTGTCTTATGCGACCTCGGCTGAAATCGCCGGAGAGCTGGGTCCGTTCTCGGGTTATAAGCGCAACAAAGAGCACATGCTGCGGGTGATCCGTAACCACCGGAATGCCGCTTATGGCGCGACGTCTGGATATGACGGTTTGGACATCAAACCAGTGCCTCTGGATCATGCCGGCTGTCCTGATGGCACGCTGGTTGAGCTGGCGATGAGCTGCTGGGACGAAGCGCTGCGCCTTGGTGAGCAGCACGGTTATCGCAACGCCCAAACCTCGGTCATTGCCCCAACCGGCACCATTGGCCTGGTGATGGATTGTGACACCACGGGTATTGAACCTGACTTTGCGCTGGTGAAATTCAAGAAACTGGCCGGTGGCGGTTACTTCAAAATCATCAACCGCTCGGTGCCTGCGGCGCTTGATACGCTCGGGTATTCTTCGGCTCAGATCGAAGAGATCATCAGCTATGCGGTGGGGCATCAGACGCTCGGCAATGCGCCAGTGATCAACCACACATCGCTGATTGGGCATGGGTTTGGTCCTGCTCAGATTGAGAAGGTCGAAACCGCGCTGGCGACGGCTTTTGACATCCGGTTTGTGTTCAACCAATGGACGCTGGGCGAAGATTTCTGCGTCGATGTGCTTGGCATTCCAACGGCCAAGCTGAACGACCCGACCTTTGATTTGCTGCGCCACCTCGGCTATTCCAAAACCGATATTGACGCGGCCAATGACCATGTTTGTGGCACCATGACGCTTGAAGGGGCACCGCATCTGCGCGCCCAAGACTATTCTGTATTCGATTGCGCCAACCCATGCGGCAAAACCGGCACGCGGTATCTGTCGGTGAATGCGCATATTGACATGATGGCGGCGGCGCAGTCGTTCATTTCGGGTGCGATTTCCAAGACCATCAATATGGCCAACGACGCCACCATCGAAGATTGCCAAGCTGCCTATGAGCGTAGCTGGAAGATGGGTGTCAAAGCCAACGCGCTGTATCGTGACGGCTCGAAACTATCGCAGCCTTTGGCAGCCGCGCTGGTTGAAGATGACGATGATGCCGCCGACATTCTTGAAACGGGCAACCCGGCTGAAAAGGCGCAGGTTTTAGCAGAAAAGATCGTCGAAAAGATTGTGGTCAAAGAGATCATCAAGTCTGAGCGCACCAAAATGCCTGAGCGCCGTAAAGGCTATACTCAAAAAGCGGTTGTTGGCGGGCACAAGGTCTATTTGCGCACTGGCGAATACTCGGATGGTGCGCTTGGCGAGATTTTCATCGATATGCACAAAGAGGGAGCAGGCTTTCGCGCCATGATGAACAACTTTGCCATCGCGGTGTCGGTTGGTCTTCAATACGGCGTGCCGCTTGAGGAATTTGTTGACGCCTTTACCTTCACCAAGTTTGAGCCCGCCGGCATGGTTCAGGGCAATGACAGCATCAAAAATGCCACGTCGATCCTTGATTATATTTTCCGCGAATTGGCGGTTTCTTACCTTGATCGGACCGATCTGGCGCATGTGAAACCCGAAGGAGCATCCTTTGACGATCTGGGTCGCGGCCAAGAAGAAGGTGTTGCCAACGTTAAAGAATTGTCTGCAACCGCTGCGGATAAATCGCTGGCAGTGTTGAAGCAGATCAGCTCAACAGGGTATCTTCGCAAACGTCTTCCCCAAGAGTTGGTCGTGCTGCAAGGCGGGCAAGCGGGTGGTATGGCCTTTGGTCAAACCGGCACCGATCCGGTGCAAGCGCTGAACACATTGGTGCCCGAAACATCCGGTTCCGTCGCGCCAGAGGCGGCGGTTATGGAAACGTCCATGCCAGCAATGAATGCGGTCAGCCGGGCCAAGATGCAAGGCTATGAGGGCGAGGCCTGCGGAGATTGCGGCAACTACACATTGGTGCGCAACGGCACGTGTATGAAGTGCAACACCTGCGGATCAACATCAGGCTGCAGCTAAGACATCAAGACGAGGGGCGGATCAATGATCTGCCCCTCGCGCCTTTCGGGGGCCAGTGCGCTGGCCCTGAACGCAGATAGGGCCGCAGGCAAAAACTCAAGGGCGGTGAATATAGGAGCCCTATCGGCGAAACTAAAAGGGTCCCCAGGGGGGGCCTTTTTTTTGTGATGTGTTTGATGACGATCCCGAATTGCCATGTCTTCAGGCTTCAATATCGTCAAACCACGGGGTAACGTCTTTTAAAACGAGGGACCTGCATGAAAATTGCTGCTTTGACGATGGTTTACCGGGACTATTGGGCGCTGTCGCGCTGGTATACGCACCATGCAAAGCAATTGGGGGCCGAGAACCTGTTTGTCGTTGCACACGGCGACGATCCGCAAATTGGCGCGATATGTCCCGGTGCAAGTGTCATGACGATCCCACGCGACGGGTTTGACGATTTCGATAAAACCCGAGCGACCTTGTTGAACGGCATCCATAGTGGCCTTGATGCAGTGTATGACTGGGTTATTCGGACCGATGCGGATGAGCTGATTTGTTTCGACCCAGACTTATATGACACTCTGCCGGACGCAGTGGGTGCAAACGCGGATGCCCCTGTGCTGACGGCTTTGGGGTTTGATCTTGTGGAGATGCCGGGCGATCCCGAGATGAGAGACGGCACCGCCTTTGCCCAACGCAGGCAGATCGGATTTAGCGGTCACTATTCCAAGGCGGTGGCGTCACGGCGCGCGATTGATTTCTCGTTGCACGGTGTGCGTGTCGCGGCGCGGCGGCTCGAAACCTTTCCATTCAAGATGCCGCGCGGTTTCTACCTGGCACATTTAAAATACGCCAATAGCGATGCATTGGCCGATGGAACTGCGGTGCGCATGAACGTTGGAAATTCCGAAGGGCGTGGGTTGCCTGGGGCAGGGTGGCAGGCGGCGGATGAAGACGCCATCAAATTTTTGGACATGTTTGCAGACAAGCCCGTGCTGCCCTGGGACAAGGCAGAAAGCAAAGCCTATGCAACCCTGTCGGTGAAACCCGCGCGGATTGAGCGTTACAATCTTGTCAAAACGCGCGCGCTGAAACTTCCGTACCGTACCCAGCTTCCAGAGCGATTTGGGCACCAAGGATAGCGGCGTTCGCAATTCGGCGTACCGGGGGCTTTGCCAAGTCCCCGGCGTTTGGTTTACGTTAACCTCACCCGGCCAAAGCTTTGTTGAGGTTCTCGTCAATCTTTTCCAAGAACCCCATGGTGGTCAACCAGCCCTGATCCGGGCCAACCAAAAGCGCGAGGTCTTTGGTCATATGGCCGGATTCGACCGTATCAACGATCACTTTTTCAAGCGTCTCGGCAAAGCCCTTCAAAGCTTCGTTTTCGTCAAGCTTGGCACGGTGTTTGAGCGCGCCAGTCCAGGCATAAATCGAGGCAATCGAATTGGTCGAGGTTGCTTCGCCGGCCTGGTGTTGGCGATAGTGGCGCGTCACCGTTCCATGCGCCGCCTCGGCTTCGACGATTTTGCCATCAGGTGTCATCAATTGCGAGGCCATCATCCCCAATGAGCCAAATCCCTGTGCGACCGTGTCCGACTGAACATCACCGTCATAGTTTTTACAGGCCCAAACAAAGCCACCGTTCCACTTCAACGCACAGGCAACCATGTCGTCAATCAAGCGGTGCTGGTATTCAATGCCTGCAGCGTTGAATTTCTCTTCGAATTCATTTTCAAAGATTTCTTGGAACAGGTCTTTGAAACGGCCGTCATAGGCTTTGAGGATGGTGTTTTTGGTGGAAAGATACACCGGCCAGCCTAGGTTGAGGCCGTAGTTCAACGATGCGCGGGCAAAGTCACGGATCGACTCGTCAAGGTTGTACATCCCCATGGTCACGCCAGCGCCCGGGGCGTCATAGATTTCCTTTTCAATGACGGTGCCGTCGTCACCTTCAAACTTCATGGTGATTTTACCTTTTCCCGGAAAGCGGAAATCGGTTGCTTTGTATTGATCACCAAAAGCATGGCGGCCGACAACAATCGGTTGCGTCCAGCCCGGCACAAGGCGCGGTACGTTTTTACAGATAATCGGCTGCCGAAAGACAACGCCGCCAAGGATATTGCGGATCGTGCCGTTCGGGCTTCGCCACATCTTTTTCAGGCCAAATTCCTCGACCCGCTGTTCGTCCGGTGTGATGGTCGCACATTTGACTGCAACACCAATTTCTTTGGTTTTTTCAGCGGCATCAATGGTGATTTGATCTTCGGTGCGGTCGCGCTCTTCTATGCCCAGATCATAATACAGCAGGTCAATGTCCAGATAAGGAAGTATCAGTTTGTCTTTGATGAACTGCCACATGATGCGTGTCATTTCATCCCCATCCATTTCGACGATGGGGTTTTCTACCTTGATTTTGGTCATCCTGGCCCTCTTGGCTGGCGGTGCGTTTTCCGACTTCATACATCAAAATGGTTAATCAGAAAAGATCGTATGCAATTGTATACCGAATTTGACGCAGGGAGAATGCGTTCAATTGGAGTTAGATAGCGCCACTTGTTAAGCCCTACGCAACAGAAGTGCGATAGCGATACTTTGACTGCTCGCTTTAGGACGCATGGTTGGGTTCCGGGGTGGATCTGGGCGGGGCGAAGTCACTGAAATGCACTATTTTCGAATTTGGAGAGCGGATTGATGCCGGTCCTTTTACACGTATTAAAACGATTCAATGGGTGGGATTTGTCTCTGGTTGCCAGCATGTTGCTGGTTCCAATCACAATTTTCTCTGCGTTTTTCGCAGGCGCGTCCCTAACCGTTGCATCCATCGGAGCCATATCCCTGGCAGGGATGGCGGTCCTGTCTGGAAAATATCTGACGTCAGGTGCGGATTACGTGAAAACGGCCTGTGTCTTAGGGCAATCCATGCTGGTCACAGCCTTGTTTCAAGGGCACGCGTGGCAAAGCGATACCCATGTTTTGTATTTTGCACTCTTGGCAATTGTCTCGACAATGGGGCGGATACCGGTTTTGGTATGGGCCTGCGGTCTAACAATGGCACATCAGATCATTCTTACGGTCGTCGCCCCGAGTTTTCTGTTCGCACCTGCAGGCCTGGCCGACGATTTATTGCGCACCGGTTTTCATTGCGGCGTGGTGTTTATCGAAGCGTCGATCCTCGCCGTGACCATCGCACAGCGCGAAACGGCCCAGATGAAGATTGAAAGCAAAAGTAAGGAACTGGAAACGGAAACCCGATTTGCAGCAGATTCACGACAAGAAGCAGAAGATGCGCACAAACAAGCCAGCGTCGTGATTGCGGCTTTCCGCCAGACGCTTACCCAGTTGGCTGGCCGTGATTTGACCTGCCGCATTCAGAATGAATTTCCCGAAGAATACGATGTTCTGCGCGAGGATTTTAACATCGCGGTTGATACTCTGAGAGAGGCGTTTTCTCGAGCGGACGTTGTCGCCGATGAATTAGCGCTTGATGCCCAGCAGCTGGCCAAAGCGATGACCACCATGTCGAAACAGACAGACACTCAGGCCAAATCTCTTACTGAGATGACAGAGACCGCGAACACGCTCAAGTCTGCACTTGGTGACACCGCCCAACAAGCGAGCCACGCGGCCCAAAGCGCAGGCGAGGTCCGATCAAGTGCCATGCAGGGCGGAGAGGTGACCCAAAATGCCATCGAAGCAATGCGTGGAATCGAAGCCTCCTCGCGCGAGATTTCGCAGATTGTCGACTTGATTGACGATGTGTCGTTCCAAACAAACCTGCTCGCTCTGAACGCAGGCGTTGAAGCCGCGCGGGCTGGTGAATCTGGCAAGGGTTTTGCTGTGGTCGCCTCCGAAGTTCGCCAGCTGGCGCAGAGCACATCCGAAGCGGCCAGCGGCATCAAACGTTTGATCAGCGACAGTAGCGATCAAGTGAGCGCTGGTGCTGAGCTTGTTAACGCAGCCGGTCAACATTTGGAGGAAATTGAAGCTCAGATCGCACGGATGGATGATTTGACCACGTCGATTTCCAAGAAAAATCATCAACAAGCTGAAGCATTGAATAGTCTGCATGATATGGTCAAATCAGCCGACGGTGAAACGCAGAAAACCGTCGAAATGGGCAACAAACTTGGCGCTATGAGCCGCAGGATGACCATGGCGTCCAAGAAACTATCGGCCGATATGGCGGCCTTTACGTTGACGCAAGAGGATCTGAACGACGGAGCCGAAACAGCATGACCAGTGATTAGATACCGTTACGGAGTTCAGCTCTTGCCATTGCCATCATTGTGACGAGGGCCAGAGCTGAATACAGCAGGATGCCAATGACCAGCGGCAAAATAGTATGGTTAAAGCTCAAACTAATCGGGGCCACCAAAATGACTGCAATCACAGTTGCCAAAGCCCCCATAATTGACGCCGTCAGACCGGCGACATGCCCCATCGGCTCCATCGCAATTGCGTTTAGGTTTCCGAGAGTTAGCCCAACTTGGAAGAAGACCGTGGCTTGCCAAGCAACAAAGAAATAGAAGTTTATATCAAGGGAGAGATTGGAAAAATATGCGGCCAGAATTAGGACGCTAAACACCAACTGAGCCCGCAAAATCGAGGTAATGAGCTTACGCATCCCTAAACGCATGACCAAAGCCGCATTTACAAAACTGGAAGCGCCGGCAATGACCGCGATCGCTCCAAACCAATATGGAAAACTGTCAGCGCGATCAAAGACGTCGTCGTAAATTGGCTGAACCATGGACACCATTGAAAACAAAATCGCAAAACAAAACCCTTGAGCGATAACCGACCATCGGACAACAGGGTTTTTGTACATCTCAACACTGGCGGCCCAAATCGCTTCCCATGTGAACGGGCGCCTGTCAGAGATGGCCAAAGTTTCAGGCATACGCAGACCGAACCAAATACACGCCAATATGGCAAAACCAGCGAACGACCAGAACACCGCTTCCCAGCCATTCCACGCGATTAAAACCGCCCCTAACAAAGGGGCTATTGCGGGGACCAATGTGAACATAATCATCACAAAGGAAATCGTCCGGGCCATTTCGCGGCCAGAATACAGATCGCGTAAGATGGCCATTGCAACGATGCGGGGGCCTGCGGACCCGATGCCTTGGATCAAGCGCGCAAGCAGGAGATGTTCAAGAGTTTTCGACCAAGCCCCCCATAGCGCCCCGACGACATAAATGAGTGTGCCTGCCAAAACGATTGGTCTGCGGCCAAACCGATCTGAAAGCGGCCCTGTAAAGAGCGTGCCGACCCCCATACCAAAAACAAAGCTGGTGACGACAAACTGCGCACGATTGACGTCGTCGGGGGTCATTAACTGGCCGATTTCCGGCAACGCTGGCAACATGGCGTCGATCGAAAACGCAATGGTTGCTGACAACATAGCAATCATCGCGATGATTTCGACTTTGTGGGGATGCGAGCGCATTTTACCTCTCAAACAAATGCTACCGGTATCAGGTCTTAAATGGCTTGAACACAGGCTAAGCGTGCAATCCTGCACTTTTGTCCCGGCTGGGCGTGACGTCTAGAAACGACGCGAAATCTTAAAATGGCGGATAAGCACGTTTAGCCCATCACCTGAACCACCCAATTTTTTGGGTTTAGCCTTTCTTGCCTAAGTCTTGGGACGGCGCCTTGTCGTCGTTGGCGGCGTCTTCCTCGACTGAATAACTGTGGTCAAATCCCTCTACGATATGCTCTCGTTTCCTGATCGCAAAATGAGCAAATTGTTGAATTGCGGCGGCAAAAATACCAAGCCCGGTTATGATGAAAATGGTGGTTCCGATTTTCCCGATGGCCGTTGCGGGCACAAGTTGCCCGTAGCCGACCGTTGAGAGGGTCACAACCGTAAAGAAATAAGAGTCGATCCAAGACCAGCCTTCAACCCAGCGGAAAAAGATTGTGCCCATAATAATAACGAACAAAAGCAACCCCGCGAGTGTATAGCCGCGATACTTGGTCATACATCTTGCTCCGCGCCTTGTCTAAGTTCGGCAATAACTTGCTTCCACAACTCGGGGGGCTGCGCGCCAGGAACCGCATGTTTGCCAGCAACAATAAACGTCGGAACCGAATTGATGCCCATGCCACGGGCGGCGGCGTCACGTTCGACGATTTCGCGCTTGTCTTCATCCGTTTTCAACAAACGTAACACCACGCTGGCATCCATGGCGCAGGCATCTGCAATATCAGCCAACACCTCGTGGTCGGAGATGTCACGACCATCGGTGAAATAGGCTTGGAACAACGACGACACCACAGCGGTTTGCGTGCCCTCGATCGCCGACCAATGGATCAGGCGATGCGCATCAACCGTATTTGGCGTGCGCGTAATCTTGTCCAAATGGATGGTTAAACCAGCTTGTTCGGCTTGTTCATGCACCGGCAAATAGGCTTGGACGGCCCCATCTTGGCCACCAAATTTACCTTCCAGATAAGCGCGCCTGTCCATACCTTCGGCGGGCATCGCCGGGTTAAGCATAAAAGGGAGCCACCGGATGTTAAACGGGTGGTCGTGATGTTCGGCCAAGGCTTTGTCCAAATTTGCCTTGCCGATATAGCACCAGGGGCAAATCGGATCGGAGAAAATATCTAGTTGGATCATATCGTGTCCTCTTTGTCCCCGTGTAACAACCCAGAAGCGGATTGGCGAGGGGCCTAACCCTGAGCCATGTCTTTGAGTTGGCTGCGCAGCAGTTTTCCATTTGGGTTTTTGGGCATAGCCTCAATGCGGATAAAGCTGCGCGGGCATTTGTAACGCGCCAGACGGCTGGCGGCGACGCTTGCAAGTGTCTTTTCGTCTAGCTGGTCCTTGGACGTATAAAAAGCGGCAATCAGGCGGACATCGTTCTTGACGGCAATGTCTGTGACGGCAAGCTCAATGACCCCCGGTAGATCATTCAACGCGGCCTCAACTTCAAGCGGTGACACGCGGTAGCCGCCTGCATTCATCATATCATCCGCCCGTCCCAAATAGGTGATATCGCCATCCGGCGACATGCTGGCGCGATCACCGGTCAAAAACCAATCCGCGGCGAATTTGTCTCGGGTGGCTTGTTCGGCCCCGATATAGCCCAACATCAAGCCCGGATCAGCTTTGTGCACGGCAATGATACCTTCTTGATCAAAGGGGACGGGCTGACCGGTTTCGTCGGTAATGGCGATGTGCCGTCCAGTCTGCGGTCGGCCCAAAGTACCGGGGACAAGCGGGCGATCTGGGGCCGATGAAATAAAGGTGGAACATTCGGACATACCGTAGGCCTCAAAAATCTCGGTCTTGGCGGCGTCGCGCCAATGGTCTCGGATCGCAGAGGATAGCTTTTCACCGGCTGCCAATCCATGGCGCAGATCAGGAAGATCCGGGATTGGGAATTTCAGGACCTGACGGTAAACACCGGGGGCCGCTGCGAAAATGCTGACTTTGTTTTGGTGCAACAACAAAGGCATTTGGGCGGGATCGGTCCCGGCGGCGGGGATTAGCGCGGTGGCGCCCTTGGTCCATGGGTCCATCAAGCCGGTGCCCAAGGTATAAGTCCAATTGAACGCCCCGGCATGAAGCAAAACATCGTCAGACCGTAAAGCGTACCAGCCGTCCATCATCATCTGACGCGCCCAGATCGCCCGATGTGCATGGCCAACGGCGCGCGGGGTGCCGGATGTGCCCGATGTAAAGATGATATAGGCGAGCCGGTCGGGATCGCCCTGGTCAAAATCGGCGGGCGCAAGACTGTGCCAAGCCTCGTAAATATCTGATCTGTATGTTGGAATTTCAGTCTTGGGACAGGCAATGCCGTCGCCCAACAAGATCGCAGCCGGCGAAAGTTGACCGAGGATTTTGGCGACTTCAATATCGGTAAGCTGAGACGATGTAGGGACCGGGACGATGCCCGCGGCAATCGCGCCCAAATAGGCAATAGGGAAATCCACCGAATTGCCTAGTCGCATCAGCAAGATGTCTCCCGGATGTAGCCCCGATTGCAAAAGCCCGGTGGCGGTGCCGAGAATAGCCGCTGTCAGTTGGGCATAGGTCCAGGTCTCAGCCTGGGTCAGTGAAACAATGGACAATGCGATTTTGTCAGGTGTTTTGGCACCAGCTGCCAACACATGTTGAGCCAGATTGAAAGGGGCGGGGCAGGGTGCGAAGGCACCTTTGTCAAAGATAGAAAGGTCCATGGGTCTGGCCTAAGCATCTGGCGATTTTGTTTCAAGAGGCACGAGGGCCAGATTGGGAGGATTGCTTGAAAGGTCGCAGGCCAAGGCCTATAGCAAGGGAATGACATCTAAAGACCCGCATAGCCTAATCCGCATCGCCCGTGAAAGCGGCGAGGACGCCGTTGCCGAACCGCTCGACCTAGGCCTGAGAGTGCGCGATTTGCGCAAGGAACGAAACTGGACGCTTGAACAGGCCGCGAAACAAGCGGGGCTGGCGCGCTCGACCTTGTCCAAAATCGAGAACGGTCAAATGTCGCCAACCTATGAGGCGCTCAAGAAACTGGCCGTGGGTCTGGAGATTTCGGTGCCGCAGCTGTTCACGCAGCCGCAGCAGGAAAAGGTGAATGGCCGAATGGCGGTCAATCGTCTGGGCGAAGGGCAGGGCCACGCCACCGCGACCTACGAACATGAACTGCTGGCGGAAACGCTCACCCGTAAGAAAATGTTGCCTTACCGGGCGCGGGTGCGATCACGGTCGATGGATGAATTCGACGGTTGGGTACGCCATGACGGCGAAGAGTTTTTGTATGTGCTGACAGGGGTGGTGCGGCTGTACACGGAATTCTACGAGCCGATTGAAATGCGCCGCGGCGATAGCGCATATTACGATGCCACGATGGGGCATAATGTGGTGTCAGTGTCTGATGAGGATGCGACCATTTTGTGGGTCACCTCGCTGTCGTAAGAACAACAAAACGAACCGCTGTCATATTTGACCCAACCGCGCTTGGGTGATGAATGTCTTTAGCCGACACTCGGCCCATTGGCCGCCCATTTCTGAAATCAAACCAAAAAGGCCCGCGCAGTTTTGCACGGGCCTTCTTTGTTGTGTTGGCTCCAAAGTTATTTTTCAGGCAACAAACCGCGTGGGCTAAACCTGAGAACCAAGAGCAGAATGACACCCATGGTCAGCAAACGCATATGCGCGACGCTGGACATGAGATGGGCCTTGAGTTCCGATCCTTCGGCCAAGCCCGAGGTCAGGAACGTCATGATGCCAGGGCCAAGAGTTTCAACTTGGACCCACAAGAACCAAATGATGAACCCGCCAAGCACCGCCCCAAGGTTATTGCCTGATCCGCCGACAATGACCATCACCCAGATTAAGAAGGTGTACCGCAAGGGCTGGTAAGCGGTTGGCGCAAACAACCCATCCAGTGTTGTCATCATAGCGCCCGCAATACCGCAAATCGCAGAGCCAAGGATGAAGACCTGAAGATGGCGGAACGTGACGTCTTTGCCCATGGCGCGGGCCGACACTTCGTTGTCGCGAATGGCGCGCATCATCCGTCCCCAAGGCGATTTGAGGGCAAGTTGGGACAGAACCAGTAAAATGACCAAGACCACAGTGAAGAGCAGCGAATAGCCAATCTTAACATAAAGGGTCGAGGCAATTGTTGGGTCCAACCCATAGCCCGCTGCAGATTCGACAAAGCCGGGATCGTTTTGCAGATCGATCTCATTTGGAACGGGACGGGGCAGGCCGTTAACGTTTTTCACACCGCGCGACAGCCAGTCTTCGTTTTTGATGATGGCGATGACGATTTCGGAAATACCCAAAGTGGCAATCGCGAGGTAATCAGATCGTAGACCCAGAGCCGTTTTGCCGATCACCCAAGCCGCCCCCGCCGCCAAGAGACCACCAACGGGCCAAGCGATAATGACGGGCAAATCCATACCACCCAGATAACCAGTCGCGGCGGGATCAACAGATTCGATGGCTGATACGGCCGGGTCACGCACCCAGCGATAGACCACAAAGCCAATCAGCAGGATCAAACCAACAAGCCAGCCTTTGCGGGTCCGTTTGTACATCAGCGCGGAGCCGGCGACGGTACATCCCGCTAGGATGATTGCGAACCAAGCTCGGATTCCGCCGGCTTCCCAGGCCTCGGGAATTGAGGGCATAGACGTTAGGACAACGGCCAATCCGCCAAGAGCAACGAAGCCCATGATCCCAACGTTGAACAGGCCAGCGATGCCCCATTGCAAGTTGACCCCAAGTGCCATGATGGCACTGACAAGGCCCATATTAAGGATCACAAGAGCAAGGTTGGGGCCTTGCAAGATGCCGGTCCCGATAATCATGACAGCAACGAGGCCGAACAAAAGCAGTGTTCTGATGGACTGGCTCATACCGATTTCCCCTTGAAGATACCTGTGGGTTTGATGAGCAGCACAATCACCAGGATCATGAAGCTAACGGCAAATTTGTATTCCGTGGCAAGCAGTTGCACGAGACTTGAGGGTTCAAGGCTTTCGGGCAGCAAATAGACCAAAACCTTTTTCCACGCATAGGTCACCGCGACTTCGGAAAAAGCGATGACAAATCCCCCGGCAATGGCGCCAATCGGGCTTCCCAACCCACCAACGATGGCGGCTGCAAAGATCGGCAACAAGAGTTGGAAATAGGTGAAAGGCTTGTAGCTTTTGTCGAGGCCATAGAGTGTCCCGGCGATGGTTACCAAAGCCGCAACGATGATCCATGTCACCATGACCACACGTTCCGGGTTGATGCCCGACAACAACGCCAGATCTTCGTTGTCCGAAAACGCGCGCATGGATTTACCAGTGCGAGTTTTGTTGAGGAACCAGAACAGGGCAATCACGACGATGACGGCGGTCAGGATCGTGAGACCCTGGGTCGTTTTGAACGCCAGACCTTCCCGTAGACCGGTCATTTCCTTGAACTCTCGGGCGCGAATGATGAAACGTTCACCATCCATAAACCGTTGTTCTTCAGCCCCCAGAATGAAACGGGTCAACCCGTTATAGATGAACATAACCCCAAGCGAGACCATGACCACAATAACAGGCTTGGCCTTTTGGGCGCGATAAAACCGATATACGACACGGTCGGTTCCAAGCATCAAAAGCGCCGTGACCGCGATGCCAAACGGGATGGCCAGCAAGGCAGTTGGCAGTGGATGTAGGGATATCCCCATGGATTGGAACAACCACGTGAACAAAATCACCGCCATGGTGCCAAAGGCCATCGTGTCGCCATGGGCGAAGTTAGAGAAGCGTAAAATCCCATAAACCATGGTGACCCCAAGCGCGCCAAGCGCAAGCTGGCTGCCATAAGTCATCGCCGGGATGAGGACAAAGTTCGTAAGCGCCACAAGGGCGTTGAGAAAATCCATTACGAGTTTCCCTTTTTATCACGCATGTTCGACGTCACAGGACCAAGGGTCCTCGAAAATGTCGAAGGGTTGCGGATTGATTTGAAAGGATCGCTGGTTGCCCGAATTGCGGACACACAAATTGCGACACCGGCCAGAAAATTGCCGTTGTGGGCGAGGAAATGCAAAACGTCAGTCATTCCGCCACCCGGCATTGCCCGTCATAGGCGATCATCAGATGTGAGCCACTATAGTGAACGCTCAGCTTGGCCAAACCACCGGGACTACGCGTCAAAAGATACGCGCCATTGGCGTCCTTGGCCGAGACCCTGAGCATGTCGCCGATAAGATCGGACTTGCCTTCGGCTGGGCCAGTGTCGGGCAAAAGCGATGCGTCCCCCGGAACATTTCCCAAAGCCACATCAACAGTGAAATCGGTGAATGTGCATTCTTCGGTCTCGTAACATTCCGTGGTGAATTGACAGATCAAGGTGTGATTGGCGATGTCTTCGGCCTGCGCTGCGAAGGGCAGGGCAATCAGACCGACAAAAGCGAATAAATGTTTCATTCCTCAGCCCCCCAAGAAACTGGCGCGGACTTCTGGGTCAGCCATAAGCGATTTACCGGTTCCGGTATGGGCATTCGCCCCCTGAACCAAGACATATCCTTTGTCAGCAATATCAAGCGCTTGCTTGGCGTTTTGTTCGACCATCAGAATTGAAATACCTGACCGGGCAATTTCGATGATCCGATCGAACAACTCATCCATCACAATGGGCGACACACCGGCGGTGGGTTCATCCAAGAGCAAAACCTTGGGCTGAGTCATGAGTGCTCGCCCAACAGCCACCTGTTGACGTTGCCCACCCGACAGCTCTCCGGCGGGTTGGTTGCGTTTGTCACGCAAGATCGGGAAGAGTTCGTAAACCTGTTCGATAATAGGTTGGAAATCGTCGGTGCGCAAAAACGCCCCCATTTCCAGATTTTCCTCGACGGTCATAGAGGTGAAGATGTTGTTGTTTTGCGGCACAAACCCCATGCCCTTGGCAACACGGTCTTGCGGCGTCAGATTGGTGATATCGACACCGTCCAACGTCACATGCCCCTTGCGCAGGTTCAGCATGCCAAAGGTCGCCTTCATCGCGGTCGATTTCCCGGCGCCATTCGGGCCGACGATGACAGCGATTTCGCCTTTCTCAACCGCGATGGTGCAATCGTGCAGAATGTCGGGGCCGCTTTTGCCATAGCCACCGGTCATATTGGCACCGATCAAAAATGGCTCACCGCCGCTTTGAAAGGTTGGGCCACTTTGCTTGGTGGTGTCGATCTCGCCCATGCCATCAGCATTGCCCAAAGACAGATCTTTGTTGCCGTGGTCATCATATGGTGAATCGCTCATTCAACAGCCTCCTTGTCTTTGTTTTTCAAACCGGTGCCCAGATAGGCTTCGACGACTTGTTCATTGGCTTTGATCTGATCCAACGTGCCTTCGGCCAGTTTTTTGCCCTCGGCCATGACAATGACCGGATCACAGAGTTTGCCGATGAAATCCATGTCATGCTCAATGACGCAAAACGTGTAATTGCGCTCTTTGTTCAGGCGGATGATCGCATCGGCGATGGTCATCAAAAGCGTGCGGTTCACACCGGCCCCGACCTCATCCAAAAAGACGATCTTGGCGTCGACCATCATGGTACGGCCAAGCTCTAACAGCTTTTTCTGACCGCCTGAAATGGCACCAGCAGGGTGGTCTGCCAGATGCGAAATGGTCAGAAAATCAAGAACTTCGTCGGCCTTTGCCCGCAACGCCCGCTCTTCGTCGGCGATGCGTTTGCGGCCAAACCATGTGTTCCAAAGCTGTTCGCCCGATTGCGCGCCCGGAACCATCATCAGGTTTTCGCGACACGACATCGAACTGAATTCATGTGCAATCTGAAACGTGCGCAGCAGACCTTTGTGAAAAAGCTCATGCGGTGGCAGACCGGTGATGTCTTCACCGTCCATATAGACTTGCCCCGATGTGGGGGGAAGCGCACCTGCGATGACATTGAAAAGAGTGGTTTTACCGGCCCCGTTAGGCCCGACTAACCCGGTGATAGAGCCGGTTTCGATGGTCAGCGATGCGCCATCTACAGCTCTGAAACCGCCAAAATGGCGGTGAAGGTTTTCAACCCGGATCAAGGATTTCCCCCCATAGGAGTGCGCATGCGCTCACCAGAATAAAAGAACAGCCCGGAGTGACCGGGCTGTTCCATTGAACGTCAAGTTTTACTTGTACTCGACTGTTTCGAACTTAGACGCTTTCACTTCATAGTGACGGTAAGAACCAGCGGCCTCACCGGGGCCGATCAGCTCAACGCCAGTTGCGCCGACATAGTCGATTTCACCACCGCCCGCGAGAATCTCAAGCGCTTTGCCCAATTCACCCGGCATGATCGGCTCACCCGGAGCGTTCGCAACGTTCAGCAAGTTGGCCGCAACAGCCGCCGAAGAGGCTTCGCCACCAGCTGCCATCGCCAAAGCGATCAACGCGGCTGCGTCATAGGATTCACGGGTGTAGGAGGATTCCGCGTTCAGATCATTGTCTGCCGCCAGCTTGGTGAAGATCTCTGTGCCTTCGCCCTGCGCCCAAGGAACGGTCCCGAAGGTGCCTTCCATATCTGGGCCAAGGTCCGCCAGAAGCGAGTCGCCATACATGCCGTCACCCATCAGATAGGTGTCGAATGCGCCGGTGTCGATTGACGCCTGGATGATGCCTTTGCCGCCCTGATCGGTGTAGCCAAAGACCGCCAACAGATCGCCGCCGGCAGATGCCAAAGCGCCGATTTCAGCGGAATAGTCGGCTTTGCCGTCTTCGTGTGGTGCCGTCAGAGTGACTTTGCCGCCATTGCCTTCGAAGGCCGCAACAAACGAGTCGGCCAAACCTTTGCCATAGTCGTTGTTGGTATAGGTCACAGCGATTTCGCCGACGCCTTTTTCCTTCAGGATTTCGGCCAGAACCTCACCCTGACGGGCATCGGATGGCGCGGTGCGGAAGAACAAGCCATTGTCTTCGGCAGAAGACAGGGCAGGTGATGTGGCAGAAGGCGACACCATTGGAACACCGTTTGGAACCGCAACGTTGGACAGGATCGCGCCGGTCACGCCCGAGCAATCCGCGCCCATGATCGCAACAACGCCATCAGATGTGATCAGACGTTCGGCAGCGGCGGTGGCCGCGGCGGCGTCAACGCAGGTGCTATCAGCACGGACAGGAACAAGGGTATCACCGTTCAGGAACTTGCCGCTGTCGTTGACTTCCTTCAGCGCCAGTTCGGCTGCGCCACCCATCATCGGTGTGATCGATTCAATGGGGCCGGTGAAACCCAGAATGATACCAACTTTGACTTCATCAGCCGAAACGGCACCCGCAGTCAGTGCTGTGGCCGCAGTGGCCAGTAGCAGCTTTTTCATAATTTATCTCCCTTATTGGATCATTTGATCATAAGGGAGCCTAAGCGGGCGGTGAAAAAAAGAAAAGTGCCTTTTGGCGACTTTGTCGACAATATGTATCTTATCTTGGCGCCCGGAATTTTTGGGCTAATTTCGACCGTTGGGACAACTAAAAAATGCGCTCCTTCGGAACGCGAAAATGCATATTTATCAAACGTATAAACGCTAGTTTTCAACCCGATACTCAGTTCGAAAGTCCGCAAACGCTTGTTTTAAAGACACCTTGGATACGAGCGCATCCAACCTGACTTTTGACATGTTAGCGGAACCATAAAATCCGCTGCCTTCAAGAGCGTTCAGCATCGCGATGGTTGCGCATGCAAAACGAGTCGTGGCTCTGGCGTTAAAAAAGGTGAACGGGCCACAACAGGTTGCGACGAACCGGACGGGCAGTTTATCGTCCAAGAGCGGCGAACAATCGTTTGTCAGTGTCGATTTTAAGGAGGTCGAAATGCGTTTTGCGAATTTGGTTGCCGGGCTGCTGATTTGGTTGGCGACAACAGTTGCGGCACAAGAGGAACCGGTCTTTAAAGATTATGAAACGATGCGTCGTGAAATGGATCAGTTGATGGTCACACGCGACATTCCCAAACTGATGCTTCGGTTTGGCGGCGGTGACGAAATGACCCCGCAGCAGCTTGAGCAGTTGGATACGCAAGTCAAACAGCTTTTTCCCGATGATTTTCAGAATGTTGCCGTCATGCGTAAAGGGGAACTACAGGGCGGATTCCATCAGGAACTGATCGCCTATTGGAACGGGTTTTCCTATATTTACGCTTATGTGTTGTACCATCAGCGCGCGTCGGATGTTGTCTCTCTCAACTTTCGCTTCAACTCCAATTTTTCCAGTTTAAACAGTCTGTTCTAAGGTCGCTTTAGCGCGTAATAGCCTGTATCGCACCATTCGGTTTCACCGTAGAGAAAATTCTTTTCGGCGAAACCGACCTGCGTGAATCCGAGTTTTTCCAAGACCCTGATAGACCCTATATTTCGCGGATCCAACTCGGCGGTTAGCGTATCAACATCGGGAAAAGATTTGAAAATCAACGGAATAATAGCGTTGAGGGCCTCAGTCACCAAGCCTTGCCCCCACAAATCGGGGTGCAGAATATAACCGATTTCTGAGATCTTCCACATGCCTGCCTTGCCAACGCAACGTCCGTCATATTCCAGAATGTACTCTTTTCGGTTCTCGACATCACCAGAGATGAAATGGTCCAGAAACCTCTGGGTCTGGGCCACATCCTTATGCGGAGGCCGATCCCAGTAACGCATAGCGCGGGGATCGCTGAAAATTTCATGTAGCGGCCCCAAGTCGTCTTGGCAGGCTGGCCGCAGGACAAGACGTTTCGTCTTCATCATCGCTCAGACCGAGAGCCGAGAGGCATGCGCGCCGCGTTCACGATATGGCGTGGTTTCGTAATGTGACCTGTAGCATTTTGAGAAATGCGACGGAGAGGCAAACCCGCAGGCCAAGGCCACATTAATGACGCTCATATCTGTTTGCATCAAGAGGTTACGGGCCTTTTGTAAACGAAGCTCCATGTAGTATCTCTTGGGTGACCTGTTGAGATACCGGCGGAAAAGCCGTTCCAACTGCCGCGTCGACATACTGACATCCTTGGCCAATATCGACGGGCTGATCGGCTCTTCGATGTTGGCTTCCATCATTTGAATGACTTGGCTCAGCTTTGGATGACGCACTCCGATGCGGGTGGGCACAGACAGGCGTTGGGTGTCCTGATCGGTCCGAATTGAGCTGTAAATCTGTTGATCCGCAACGGATGAAGCCAAATCTTCGCCGTGATCCGTCGCAATAATCTGCAAGAACAGATCGATAGATGACGTGCCACCAGCCGTTGTCATACGGTTGCCATCAATCGCAAATACTGACTTTGTCAGTTCAACATCTTCGAATTCTTCGCTGAAACTGTCCTGGTTCTCCCAATGGATGGTCGCTTTTTTTCCGTCCAACAAACCCGCCTTGGCCAATGAATAAGCCGCCGTACAAAGCCCGCCTGCAACCACGCCTTTGCGGGTCTCACGGCGCAAC
The DNA here is from genome assembly GCF_050633425.1 of Pelagimonas sp. Lineage (GTDB taxonomy): Bacteria > Pseudomonadota > Alphaproteobacteria > Rhodobacterales > Rhodobacteraceae > Pelagimonas. The sequence continues at coordinate 331,899 of NZ_JBOEGM010000016.1, forward strand.
CAGTTGAGAAGTTTTTTGGTGGTCGCATCCTGAACGCTGGCACCGCCGCACAAGACCACAGTGTCATCGCGGTGCAGCTCTTCCAGATCGCCATCAGTCTGTATGCCGATTCCCGTGGAACTCTGGACAAGTCCACCACCCTCGGCGACCGCGTACCAAGTGTACAATTCCTGGCCGGACATGCGATTGGCCAAACGAAGACAATCCACTGCTGCAGCAAAGGACAACATCGTGAAATTTTCAAGCAAAACAAAGACAAAGCGCTTGGTCTTGCCAGATGAGGATTTGAGATCCAGAACAGGTCGTTGCGGCGACGGGAGCATTCAGCGGCTTCCTTCTAAATGCGCGGTGGGGCCCATTGGAATGGGTGGTTCAAACCAGATGGGCAGAATGCGCCAATCCCGTCAAGATGTGTCGTATAAAACCAACTGGTCACGCCATACACGATTGGTTACAAGAGGCGCTGTTAACGCTGACTTTTCGGCAGCGAAGCACGATCAAGCGGAGAATTTTCATGACCGAGTGGCAGAAATCGAACTGGCGTAACAAGCCGCGGGTTCAGATGCCGGATTATACCGACACCGAGGCTTTGCACGATGTTGAGGCGAAATTGTCCAACTATCCGCCGCTGGTTTTTGCCGGGGAGGCACGCCGTCTCAAGGACGAGCTTGGAGCCGCATCGCGCGGCGAGGCGTTTTTGCTTCAAGGTGGTGATTGTGCCGAAAGCTTTGAGCAATTCAGCGCCGATGCCATTCGCGACACGTTTAAGGTCATGCTGCAGATGGCAATGGTCCTGACATACGGAGCCAAAGTTCCGGTGGTCAAGGTCGGCCGCATGGCGGGCCAGTTCGCCAAACCACGCTCGGCGGCAACCGAAACCGTCAACGGTGTCGAGCTGCCAAGCTATCGCGGTGACATCATCAATGAGCTGGCCTTTACGCCGGAATCGCGCATTCCCGATCCCAAAAAGATGCTGCAAGCCTATACACAGGCCGCGGCAACCTTGAACTTGCTTCGGGCGTTTTCGACGGGCGGCTATGCTGATGTGCATCAGGTTCACGCCTGGACACTCGGTTTTGTCGAAGGTGATAAATCCGCACGCTACCGCGAAATGGCCGGCCGGATCAGCGACACGCTCGATTTCATGAAGGCCGCTGGTGTCACGTCCGATCGCCTGCATTCGCTGCAAACGGTTGATTTTTACACCAGCCATGAATCGCTGCTGTTAGAGTATGAAGAAGCCCTGACACGTTTGGATTCGACATCTGGCAAATGGTTGGCCGGTTCTGGACACATGATTTGGATCGGTGATCGCACTCGTCAACCCGACGGCGCGCATGTAGAATTCGCCAGCGGTGTGTTGAACCCGGTTGGTCTTAAATGTGGTCCGACAACGACGGCTGAAGATCTCAAGATTCTTATGTCCAAGCTTAACCCAGAAAACGAAGAGGGTAAGCTCACCCTGATTGCGCGTTTTGGGGCCGGAAATGTTGGTGAACATTTGCCACGTTTGATTAAGGCGGTGCAGGAAGAAGGGGCCAAGGTCACGTGGGTTTGTGATCCGATGCATGGCAACACGATCAAATCGGCGACAGGGTTCAAAACCCGCCCGTTTGAATCGGTGCTGCGCGAGGTTCAAGATTTCTTTGGCGTGCATAATGCCGAGGGCACCGTTCCCGGTGGTGTGCATTTTGAAATGACAGGTCTGGACGTGACCGAATGCACCGGTGGTGTCCGCGCTGTGACTGAAGAAGATTTGTCAGATCGCTACCATACGGCCTGCGATCCGCGTTTGAACGCCTCGCAATCGCTGGAATTGGCGTTTTTGGTGGCCGAAGAGCTTACGAAACGTCGTGAAAAAGACCAAGCGGCGGCCTCTGCCTAGGTCGTTGCAATCCAGTAAATGAATGGACACGCCCCCGTCGAGAAATCGGCGGGGGCGTTGTTTTTGGGGCTGGTCAATTGGCAGCTAACTTCGCAATCTGAGCCAATTCACCGGGGCGCAGGAGTCATGCACGTGACGAAAGAAAACGGTATCAAAACACGGATCACTTCGAGCCATTGGGGCGCGTTTGAGGTTGATACACAAGGCGGTAGAATTATCGCCACACGCCCGTTTCAAGCGGACCCAAACCCTCCAACGATCCCTCAGGCTGTTCCCGAGGCGGTCCATCACAAGTTGCGCGTATCGCGCCCATCCATCCGGCGGGCTTGGCTTGAAAACCGTGATCGGGCTGGGCGAGGCGATGGTGATTACGTTGAACTCCCTTGGGATGAAGCGCTAGATATTGCCGCATCCGAAATCGATCGCATTCGTGAAAAACATGGAAATTCAGCGATTTACGGGGGGTCCTATGGCTGGAGCTCGGCTGGTAGGTTCCATCATGCACAAAGCCAGGTTCATCGGTTTCTCAATAAGATAGGTGGATATGTCTCTTCGTTTGGGAGCTACTCAACCGGTTGCGCTCAGGCGATTATGCCCCATGTTCTTGGAATTCCGTTTTTGCAGTACACCTATGACTGTCAAGAAAGCTGGCAAGGCATTGCAAAGAATACAGAAACCTTGGTTATGTTCGGCGGTATCAATCCAAAAAATTCTCAAGTGAGCATGGGCGGCGTGACCGAACATGACACTGCATCATGGTTTGATCGTTTTGCCGATCAAGGCATGAAATGCATTAATATTGGCCCACAACGTACTGATAGTGTTGATACTTGCGATTGGATTTCCATCCGCCCAGGTACGGATACCGCTCTGATGATGGCGCTGGCTTTTGTGCTTGAGGATGAGGGGTTGACTAACAGATCATTTCTGGAAAATTTCACGACCGGTTTCGAGAGGTTTCGCCCGTATTTGATGGGTGAAAGTGACGGGCATCCCAAGGACCCAAATTGGGCCGCCCCGATTTGCGAGATTGCTCCGCAAACTATCCGCGATCTGGCCCATCGCATGAGCAAGACGCGGACATTGATCACTCTGTCCTGGTCGTTGCAGCGTGCAGAACATGGCGAGCAACCTTATTGGATGTCTGTGGTTCTGGGGGCGATGCTAGGCCAAATCGGATTGCCGGGCGGCGGGGTTGGGTACGGCTATGGCGCTATTGGCGGCATCGGAAAATCTATGCGTGCAATGAGTGGAATGACCCTAGATCAAGGGCAAAACCCGATCACGCAACAAATTCCGGTCGCTCGGATCGCTGATATGCTTTTGAACCCCGGTAAGCCCTATGATTTCAATGGAAAAAACCAGCCTTACCCAGATGTCCGGCTCGTGTATTGGGTTGGTGGCAACCCGTTCCATCATCATCAAGATTTGAACCGTTTGCACAAAGCTTGGCAGCAGCCTGAGTGCATCATTGTCAATGAACCTTGGTGGACTGCCACGGCACAGCGGGCGGACATCGTCTTTCCTGCGACAACCCCATTTGAGCGTGAAGATATTGGCCGTTCAAGCATGGATGATTATCTGTTCAACATGCCGCAACTGGTGCCCCCACAAGGCCAGGCGCGGGATGATTATGATATCTTTTCGGGTCTGGCGGATCGCCTTGGTGCCGGTGCCGCATTTTCCGAGAATAAATCGAGTGAAGAGTGGTTGAGAACCCTATATAAAGATTTCGAAAAACGTTCTGAGGATGCCGGGGTATCTATCCCAAATTTTGATACGTTGAGGTCAGAAAACTGGGTTCGGTTGCCGATCAAGGACGACGATGAGAAACCGACGTATATGGCTCGGTTTCGAAATGATCCAATCAAGCATCCTCTTCAAACGCCCTCCGGCAGGATCGAGATATTTTCGGAACGCATTGAGAGCTTTGGTTATGACGATTGTGGCGGTCATCCCAAATGGTTGCCGCCATCAGAGTGGCTCGGCAAGGCCGCGGCTGACGCTCCGCTTCATATGGTTTCACCGCAGCCCGGCGATAAGCTTCATAGTCAGCTTGAGGCGGCCTTGCAGGATGTGCCGGGCGCGCGGCCTGAAACCCTTGTTATGCACCCCACCGACGCCGATGCGCGCGGCATAAAACAAGGTGACATCGTTAGGGTGTTCAACTCACGTGGTGCCTGTCACGCGCGAGCAAAGCTGAGCAGTGACATTCACCCGTCTGTTGTCGCACTTCCAACAGGGGCGTGGTACGGTGACCCCTCTGAGAACATTGATAAAAACGGAAACCCAAATGTTTTAACCAAGGACGTCGGGACGTCAAGTTTGGGTCAAGGCAGTAGCGCCCATTCCGCTTTGGTTGATGTGGCTTTGGCCTGACGGTTGAAATTTCATTTCCTGCCGATTGCGTCACGCCGTCCGTCAAACCGTTTCGGTTTAAAGAGTGTTGATACCTAACCAACATCCACCTAGGGCCGAATTTGGAACAATTGACGATAGAAGATGAAACGTCCAACGCTCTGGATGACTTGGCCGCGACGCATGGGTGTTGGCATCGCTAAAACATTCCGTTTTCGTTGGCGCTACTGTCTGGCAAAACTTGCAACACGTCCCAATGCTCGACAATTTTGCCCTGTTCATCCAGGCGAAAAATGTCGATCCCAGCATATTCCAAACCCTCTGGCCAGATTTGGTGACAGTGCAAGATAACGTGGTCAGATTCTGCAAAAGCGCGTTTCACAATGACCTGTTTGCCGGGATATTCGGCGGCCATTTTTTCAAAATAGGCAATAAAACCGTCTTTTCCACTTGCGACATGCGGGTTGTGCTGGATGTAGACGTCTCCCACAAAGGTCGCAATGGCTTCACGCGGCTTGCAGTCGTTGAACATCATTTCATAAAACGCAATCACATTGCGTTTGTTGCGGTCAAGTTGGGTCATCGGAGGCCTCGCCTTGATATGCGCGTTTGATCACGACACGACGCCGACTTTTACACAGACGTTTGTGAGGGGATTGATCAAGACGCCAGTTGGTGGTGACGTTTGACCAATCCTTTCAAAATCTCCCCCGCCATGTCAAACGATCGCAGCCGGGCTTGATGGTCATGGATCATGCCTGTGACCATCAACTCATCCGGTTGATAGCGGTCAATCAAACGCGCAAGTTGCGCCTGAACGGTATCAGGTGCCCCAGTTGCGGAGCATGACAGGGCCTGCTTGACCTGAGCGAGAACAGGGCGCGGTATGTCCGCCGCGATGTCATGCGTAGGATAGGGGAGTTTGCCGGGGTTTCCGGTGCGCAACTTTGCAAATGCCAAATACTGAGAGGAACGCAGATACTCTGCTTCTGCGTCGGTTGCAGCCACACAAACACCCGCCGCCATCATCACATAGGGCTCGGCCAAGATGTCAGATGGTTGGAAGCTTGAGCGATAGACCGAGATTGCGTCCTGGAGCATCGCTGGCGCAAAGTGGGACGCAAACGCATAAGGAAGGCCAAGGTGCGCCGCAAGCTGGGCACCATACAAACTGCTGCCCAAAATCCAAATCGGAACATGGGTTCCGGCACCGGGGATGGCGCGGACCGGGGCGTTTTGGCCGGTGTCGCCTAAGTAGGCCATTAGTTCCTGAACGTCCTGCGGGAAGCTGTCGTCCGGGGCCATGTGGCGGCGCAAGGCCCGCGCGGTTGCCATGTCGGTTCCCGGTGCCCGCCCGAGGCCCAGATCGATGCGATCGGGAAAGAGCGTCGCCAATGTGCCAAATTGCTCGGCCACAATCAGAGGCGCGTGATTGGGCAACATAATACCACCGGCCCCAACACGGATTGTCTTGGTCGCGCCAGCAATATGACCGATCACCACGGCGGTGGCCGCGCTGGCGATGCCGGGCATGTTGTGGTGTTCGGCCAGCCAGTAACGGTGATAACCGGCGGCCTCGGCGGTTTGGGCCAGTTGTACCGAGTTGCTCAAGGCATCGCTGGCAGATCGGCCCTCAGGGATCGGCGACAGGTCGAGTAGGGAAAACTTTTGCATCTTGTGCTCCTTGCTTGGCACATAGGTCTGAACCGCATCTTTCCAAGGGGTTGACGCCCATTTCCATTGCCCCGTGGCACCGGTTCGTAACAGGTTTTCGAACGGTCGGGACAAAAGGGCAAGTGCCAAAGGAGATCAGCGTCATCTCATGTCGGGACATCGGCGGGAATGGTTGTGTAACTTTAAAACCGCTTTGTCCCAGAGATGACTCGCACGCAGTGATCTGTTCTGACCAAGAGCACCCGTTCGGAACCATTTACGCATTATGGAACGGGCATTCTCACATTGCCCAAACCCAACACAACACGCCTGCCGAACATGCGTTACACGACACAGATCACACGCGCCTCGACATAGGAAATTGCCGTGCTGAGGGGCAGGGCACCGCAGTCCAACGTCGATGCAATCTTGTCGTAGCGAGACGTGGTTTAGTCAAACCTCCGGCAGGGGCGGAACACTCGTTTTACGCAATTTCCCATCTTTTGGGCACCCACATCGGGATGAGCCCGCGTCAGTCGCCCAAACCATCAATCGCCGTCAACGCGTTGCGGGGCCGGACCACGATATTTTTCGGTAAATTCCTGAGGCACTTCGGAGCCATCCACCATAAACGGCAAGATCCCCTTGCGAAGCGAGGCACCTCGACCCGATTGAATTTCATCATCGGATTTGGTGACCCGTTGCGCACAACGCCGCAACCATTGCGCGAACAAGTCATAGAGCCGATCTATTTCAGCTTGGTGCGCATCCGCCTTTGCCAAATCATGGAACTCTTCTGGATCGGTTTTCAGATCAAAGAGAATGGGGCGAAAACCGCCTTCGGCATGCATCATCTTGTACCGCCCATCATACACCATAAAGAGCCGGCACTCTTTGGGCGTGAGGCCCAGTTTCACGGCCTGAGGCGTGGGCGAATAATCATATTCGCTGATGGCGCAACGCCGCCAATCGGGGGTTTCACCGCGCAACCATGGCGCAAGAGAGCGGCCTTCAAGGATATGATCTGGCACGGTGCCGCCTGCGGCTTCGACAAATGTTGGCACCAAATCAATGGATTCCACCAAGGCGTCGCAGGTTGTTCCGCGCGTGGTATCGGCCTCTTGGCGGGGATCAAAGACAATCATCGGAATCTTGACTGCGGCCTCGTGAAACAAATCCTTTTCGCCCAGCCAATGATCGCCAAGATAATCACCATGATCAGACGTCAGGACAATCATTGTATCATCCATACGCCCGGTTTCTTCGAGATAATCAAGCAAGCGCCCAAGCTGATCGTCGCATTGTTTGATCAATCCCATATAGGCCGGAATTACTTTTTGGCGGACATCCTCACGTTGAAATGCTTGCGCAATTTTGTTGTCCTGATATGCGCCCAAAACCGGGTGCGGATTGTCCCGCTCAACCTCATGTCGATTGGCGGCGGGCACGTGCTGTGATCCGAACATGTCATGATAGGGGGCCGGGACGATATAGGGCCAATGCGGTTTGATAAAGCTCACATGAGCACACCAACTGCCTTCGCCTTTGCTCATCTCTTCGACAAAATCAATGGTACGAGAGGTCAGCCAAGGGGTTTCGCTATCTTCTTCGCGAATATTGGCGGGTTTGTCGGCGTTGGCAAACATCCAGCCCGACGCCATATCGCCGTTTTCTTCAATGCCAGCATTGGCAAAATCGGCCCAAGGGTTGTCGCCCTCATAGCCTTTGGTTTTCAAATATTCATTATAAGGAGAGCGTTTTTCATCGTAAAACCCGTCTGGCCCATGCCCCCAAAGCCCGTCATCCCGAACCCAAGCATCAAATCCGCATTCAGCTTGGCGTGCGCCAATTGTGCTATCTGGGCTTAACCCGAGGCGGGCCATACCTTCGGCATCCGCCTGCATATGGGTTTTGCCAATCAGCCAGCAATCCATCCCCAATTTGCGCAGATGGTCGCCCATAGTTTGTTCACCGACGCGCAATGGAAACCCGTTCCAAGACGCTCCATGCGACGACACATAACGACCGGTATAAAAGCTCATCCGGGATGCACCACAAATGGGTGATTGCACATAGGCGTTGGTAAAGCGCACACCCTTTGCCGCCACACGGTCAAAATGTGGTGTTTCAAGGTCCGAATGCCCGGCACAGCTCAGGTAATCAAAGCGCAGCTGATCATACATAATAAAGAGGATATTCATTCAGACGGCTCCGGCCATTTGGTGCAAGGGATGTTTGATTTTTCGCCCCATTCAGAGCGCGACTATTGCTTGATTCGTCGCAATAGGCTAGCGGGCGGTTCACCAGGCGAACCGACCATGCCCCACATCCTGGATCCCTATGACCGAGAATACTGAAAATCCCAAAGATCGTATCCGCGCGTTGGAGCGTGGGCTTGATGTCGTTGAACACCTGTCTCGACACGGTCAAGTCACACTGGCTGAACTGCGCGTAGCCACGGGGTTGAGCAATGCCACATTGTTTCGCGTTCTTGCGACGCTGCGCCATCGCGGCTGGGTGCGGCGCAACATAGTTGAAGGGCGCTACGAGCTTAGCCATTCCTTGGGAAATATTCTGGGCGAACAAGCCCGAGCCCATCCCCTTGCAGAGTTTGCGGAACCGATCCTCCTTGACATGAAATCACGTCAAGCCGGGTGGCCATCTGACCTGTGCGCGGTCCTAGAAGTCGGGCGCCTTGAAATCGTCGAAAGCACCCGAATACGCGGTCCGATGGCTCCAACACAAACGGCATTGGGCATTCGCCCATCCATGGTGCTTTCCGCTCATGGTCGTACCACCTTAGCGTTTTCATCTCCCACGGACTTTGACAAACATATCAGCCATCTTAGACAAAACGGTACGCGTGCAGAACGCATGTGGATCGAAACCGGACGGCTCGATGATGCTATTGCCCAAACGCGTCAAAGCGGGTTTGCTTTGAGGGAAAGACACTATTGGGCACCGCCCTTTGACCCCGGTCCCGAAGTCAGTGCCATGGCCGTTCCGATTGTGACAAAAACCGGGCTGCATGGTTCATTGAGTGTTTTGTGGCTCACGGATGAGAACGTGCTAGAGGATTTGCTTGACCAGGGTATGTTGGAAGACCTGCGTCGTAGCGCGGCCCGTATCGCCCACGCTCTTGACTCCGAACGAATTTCGGCCCCGTCATTGTGATGCCTAGTGCTGTGTGATGCCTTGTGCTGTGTCCGTGCGAAGGGCCGGGGCGTTAGCTAACTTATGGTCTTCGTCGCTCCCAAGGCCTTCTATCATCAAATTCAATCCACCTTTTTTCAATGTCTGATACTGCCACGTCTGATACTGCCACAACCATAATGTTTCCTGAAATTTTGTCCGTAATATCGGGGATTGTGCGCTGAAACCCGGTGCGCCTCTGGTCGTTCATGCCGTGGTGGTGAATTCACCACGGCGTTTCAAAAGTGCCTTGCCATCCGATCAATTGTCGACTACTTCACTCGGGAATAAATGCCAGCCCTCCCGTGACCGCGTTGACCGCGTTGACTGGGACGCCAGCGATATCCTTGACCTCAGATTGGACATCGTATGGCAACCCGCACAGATTTAACTCCTGATCGTATTTTGGAAGCAAAGGCCGCCTCGAAACTCCGGCCACGTGATCTGGCGGATGATTTGGGCATCCACGAAGCGGAGTTGTTGGCCGCGCAGGTTGGCCAAGAGGTCACCAAAATCGAAGCGCATCCAAATTTACTTATCCCAGAGGTAGAAGCGCTTGGCGCCGTCATGGCCCTGACACGCAATGATAGCTGTGTGATTGAAAAGGTCGGGCCGTACGTTGACTATAGACCGGGTGATCATGCGTCGATGATTTTTTCACCCACCATTGATTTACGGTTCTTCCCGGCGCAATGGGTGCATGCTTTTGCCTGCGAACAGCCCACTGATGCGGGGGTGAAACGCAGTATTCAGGTGTTTGATGCAGCGGGCGATGCGGTTCATAAAATCCATTTGAGGCCTGAGTCAAACCATGACGCTTGGGCTGGTTTGGTCGGCGGATTGGACCTGCGCGACACCAATCGTCAACTGGAGCTTGAACCGCGCAAGCCGGTAGAAGCGGCGAAATCCAATTCCAAAAACCTGACCATTTTGCGCCAGGAATGGGAGAGGTTAACCGATACCCATCAGTTCTTGCGCCTATGTTCCAAGCTGAAAATGAACCGTCTTGGCGCCTATCGCATCGCCGGGCGGCCATTTGTGCGCCCCCTTGCTGTTGGTGCGGTAAACAAGATGTTTGAACAGGTCCAAAAAACCGGCATCGAATTTATGTTTTTCGTTGGCAATCAGGGCTGTATCGAAATCCACTCTGGGCCTATCGGACGGCTTGTTGAGATGGGACCGTGGCAGAATATTCTGGATCCGGGCTTTGACATGCATCTGCGGTCCGATCACATCGCCGAAGTCTGGGCCGTTGAGAAACCCACGAAACGCGGACCAGCTGTTTCTGTCGAAGCCTTTGACAGTCGCGGTGCGTTGATTTTTCAAGCCTTCGGTGTCGGATTTGAAGGGCGGGATTGCCGCCCGCAATGGAACGAGATCGTAGCACAACTCCCCGAACGCGAGGCGGTATCCGCATGATCCGGCGCGATTTTTTAACCTCAGGCCTGGCGTTAATCTGTGCAGGCATTAGCGCATCGGGCACCTTACCAGTGTGGGCTGAGCAAGCCAGCGACACAGTGAAAGTTGCCCCTGATACGCTGGCCATCGGTGGCACCGTGACGGAAATCGTCTTTGCCTTGGGGCAGGGGCACCGCCTTTTGGCCCGCGACACCACATCAAACTTTCCACCTGAGGCGCAAAACCTTCCTGATGTCGGCTACATGCGGGCCCTGTCGCCCGAAGGCGTGTTGTCGGTCGGCCCGACCATGATTATCGCTGAAGAAGGGGCCGGCCCGCCGGAAACACTTGATGTTTTGCGGGCGGCGAATGTCTCATATGTTGATGTGCCTTTGGGGTATGATCTCGCTGCAATTGTTCAGAAAATTCGGATCGTCGGGGCCGCTTTGGGTGTGTCAGAGCGTGCCGAAAAACTCGCCCAGGATGTAAGCCGACGTTTTGACGTCGCGGTCGCCGCCGCACAGGCCAAATCCAGTCGCCCAAAGCGGGTGATGTTTCTGCTCAGCGCCCAGCAGGGCAAGTTATTGGTCGGCGGAGAACAGACAGCCGCCGACGCCATCATCCGCCTGTCGGGCGGCGTGAATGCAGTTCAGGGGTTGCACGGTTTCAAGCCTTTGACAGACGAAGCCGCGGCCGCGGCTGCCCCCGATGTCGTCTTAATGATGAGCCGTGGTGGCGCACATGACATGTCGGCCGCAGCCTTGTTTTCGTCGCCATCATTGATGGTCACACCCGCCGCAACCACGCAGGCGTTGGTCAAGATGGATGGTCTCAAATTGCTGGGTTTTGGCCCACGGACGGCGGAAGCGGTCAATGACCTTAGCAAAGCTTTGGGCGATCTTTAAATGACGCTTGCCCAGACAAACCATGCAATGCCCAACCGGCTGACCAAAAGCCGGGTGTTGCATTGGGGATTGCTTGGGGGCGTATTCTTGGTCTCGCTGGCCAGTCTGGCAACCGGTGCGACGGATGTGTCCATTGTCACGGTGCTGGCAAAACTAACGCAAGGCCAGCCGCTTAGTCGCATAGAGCAGGTTGTTTTGGTCGATATCCGATTGCCACGCCTTGCGATGGGCCTCTGTGTCGGCGCAGCTTTGGCGGTATCTGGCGCGGTGATGCAAGGGGTGTTTCGCAACCCTCTGGCGGATCCGGGCATTGTCGGCGTTTCTGCAGGGGCCGGGCTTGGCGCGATACTCGCAATCGTGCTGGGGGCGATGTTGCCGGTTGGCATTTTGACGGTGGTCGGTTCCCAACTTGTGACCATATCCGCCTTTCTTGGGGGCTGGGGGGCCACAATCTTATTGTACCGGGTCAGCACACGGCATGGGCGCACCTCGGTTGCCACCATGTTGCTTGCCGGGATCGCATTGGCGGCTTTGGTTGGTGCCGCCAGCGGAGGCTTGATTTATTTGGCCGATGACGCCCAGCTGCGGGATGTGAATTTCTGGAGCCTTGGATCGCTTGCCGGTGCAAGTTGGACCAAATTAATGGTCGCAGCCCCAATCATGGCTGGGTCGATTGTTGGGGCGTGTCTGCTTGGCTCGGGGTTGAATGCCTTGGCTTTGGGCGAAGCAACGGCGCATCACATCGGAATCGATGTGCAACGGCTCAAAAACCTTGCAATTCTAGCAGTGGCAGCAGCCACCGGTGCCGCTGTTGCCGTTTCAGGGGGCATCGGGTTTATCGGCATCGTGGTCCCGCATCTTCTACGTCTTGCTACCGGCCCAGACCATCGTGCCTTGCTCCCAAATGCAGCCTTGCTTGGGGCGATCTTATTGGTACTGGCCGATATGATCAGCCGTGTGGTCATCGCGCCCGCAGAGCTTCCAATTGGGATTGTAACAGCTATCCTTGGATCGCCCGTCTTCTTGTGGGTTTTGCTGCGGCAAAAGGGTGTTGTGGACCTCTAACATGATAAAAGCACAGGGCGTTTCCGTGTCACTTGGGCGCAAGATAATTTTGGATTGCGTAGATGTGATCGCGATACCAGGTTCGGTGACCTCAATCGTCGGCCCAAATGGATCGGGCAAAACCACATTGCTGCGGGCTCTGACCGGCGATCTTGCCTATACGGGCAGGGTGACGCTGAACGGGCTGGACATCAAGTCGTTAAAACCTTGGGAGCTTGCCGGTTTGCGCGCTGTGTTGCCTCAGGCAAGCGCATTGGCCTTTCCCTTCTCGGTGATCGAAATCGTGCATATCGGGCTGCAACGGGGCGTATCGGGGCAATGCGATGCTGTGGCATTGGCGGCTTTGGCCAAGGTCGGATTGGATGGCTACGCATCGCGCAACTATCAGGAACTCTCGGGTGGGGAACAACAGCGTGTCCAATTGGCCCGTGTCTTGGCCCAGGTCTGGACCCCCTTGGATGGCAACACCCCCAGATGGCTGTTCCTCGATGAACCGGTTTCGGCTCTCGACATTGCGCATCAGCTTCAGGTGATGAAACTGGCCCGCGACTTTGCCGATCAAGGTGGTGGTGTTGTCGCTGTGATGCACGATTTGAACCTGACAGCGATGTTTTCAGACCATATGATTTTGATGTCCCAAGGGGCTGTCCAAGCCGTCGGCCCCGTGGCGGACGTTTTGACAAACTCCCACATGTCAAAGGCCTATGGCTGTACGCTAAAAGTCAACCGCACGCCCAATCCCAAAACGCCATTTATTTTGCCGCAAGTGGCCAAAGCTTAGAAGGATATTCAAGGTATCCCCCTGTATTCACTCCGTCGCGTAAGTCACTCCGTTTTCGGCAAGTAATAGGGTTTTCCTATCAGGCGTTTGTCCTATTTGGTCAGGATCAATTTTCCTGATTTGGTGATACATAGCGTATAGGTTTTGTCATCCAACTGAATTTGGGCGCGGCGGCCGCCTTGGGTCAACTCCAAGGCATCATGGATCGGTCTATACGCCGGTTCGGGCAGGTCAGACAGGTCTCTCTCACTTGCGGTTTGCTGGTTTTTTCGGTCCATCGTCCATTCAATCCGCCCACAATCGGGCATCTCCATCTCTCCGACCATCATCCGCAATTCGTCCAGATTTCCACGGCAAGCCAGCCAAGAAGGGGAGTGATCGACATGCGTCATTGATGAGGTCCAAAGTCATAAAGTTAAGTTCTGAGCATCAACCTGACTTAAACAGTCGGATAATTCAAGTCTGAGCTTTTAAGTAAGGTAAATATTCAACCAGTTTCGGGATGTGATTTGAGGTTCTATCGCTCTCAGGTGGTTTTAAAGTCCGGGTAAAGGTCGCTTCTAAAAAGGCGATCCGTTGCTTGATGGCCCATGCATGAATTGGCCAAGGATCTATTGGACCTTTAAGGATTTCGCGGCTGAAAACATCCTCGGTTTGACATTCATAAATCATGCTAAGGCGGTTTCTGAACATTCTTTTGTCGGCCATAAAGAGCCAGCTAAGCAGATGTTTTAGCCAAGGTAACACCAATATTTCAACTCTGGTGAGGTGGAATTACAACGCCCATTCAGGTATCTGACTAATTTTATCGGAATTGCGAAAATTGCCGTTGAAACCGCCTAAAGCTTTGACTAACCCGACGGTGAATGGTTCGTAAAACGAACCCCGCCAACCCAGCTTTCTGCCAGGTAACTATTGTTGAACCTGCCCTCTAAGGAAAGCTTATGACCTCACGCTGCGTGTTGAAACTCTCTATATCTGCCCTGGCCTTTGCTGCCTGTGTGTCCACCCCTGTTTTCGCCCAAACCCCGGAACCAATGCATCTTGGAACCATCGTAGTTGTTGGAACAGGCCTGCCTTCGGAAATTCGTGACAACCCTGCCTCAGTCAGCGCGATTGATGACACAGACATCCGCCGCGTTCCGCCAAGTTCGGTGGCTCGGATTTTGGAACAGGTGCCCGGTGTGCGGGTGACCCAAAGTGGCATCGAACGCATCACCATTCGGGGCGAAAGCTCTCAGCGTGTGTCGATCATGATCGACGGTCAGGCGCTCACTGATCATACGGGATATGGCACACCGATTTTGGTGTCGCCGGCCAATATCGAACGCATCGAAATTGTGCGCGGTTCGTCATCGGTGGTTTCAGGCAACAGTTCTATCGGCGGTGTTGTCAATATCATCACCAAACGCGGTGCGGACAAGCCTATCGAACTTGATTTTAGCTCCGCATATTTTTCGGCCACAAATGGTCATCGCACATCACTATCTGCCGGTGGCACAACGGGCAATTTTGACTATCGTCTCACCGCCTCGCGCTCAGATTTTGGCGACGTGCAAACCCCCGACGGCTCCTTGGATAATTCAGACATCAATGACCGCGAATTATCGGCGTTTTTGGGGTATCGGACCGGAAATCATTACTTTGGCCTGCGGGCGCAAGATTTCGATCTGGCAGCAAATGTCTATACCGGCGATCCCGATTTCACCATCGAACTGCCAAAACGAGATTTGCGTAAATATGGCGCATTTTACGAAGTCGAAGATGTAACCCCGTGGTTAAACAGGCTCAAAATTGATGCCTATAAACAAGAAATCGACCGAGAGTTTCGCAATGATATGACCATCGCGATGGGGCCGGGCATGTCGATGAATGTCACATCAACCTCTGAGGATTTGCAAGAAACCTGGGGGCTCAATGCCATGGCCGAGATGGCTTTTGCACCCGGACATCGGACCATCGTCGGGTTTGGCTATGAAAACGATAGCCAGATCGCGGATAAGGCGACAATTGTGACGACGCCATTTGGCCCGCCCTCGTCAACCCTGCGGTATTCGGACGCTTCGATCCGGACGTTTTCAATCTATGCACAGCACGAAATGGCGCTGTCTGACAAGCTGACCGGGACACTGGGCGCGCGCTATTACAAGGTCGACAGCGACCGCGACACCTATCGCGTCAACGGGGTCGATCAAGGCGGTTCATCAAACAGCGATGATCGCCTTCTGGGGGCGTTGGGCTTGGTATACAAACCAAGCGAAGATGTGACGTTTCGCGCCAATCTGAGCCAAGGGTATAAATACCCGACATTGTCGCAGCTGTATTTGCAAACCTCAGCCGGGTCAGGTGGTTTGACGATTGGAAATCCAAACCTTGAGGCTGAGACATCTACCACCTATGAAATCGGTGCCCGATTGGATCGCAATGCATTTAGTTTTGATGGGACGTTGTTTTATTCGGACTCCGAGAACTACATCACGACGATGCCAACGGGCAATCCATCGGAATTTACCTACGAGAACGTGAATTCCGCCAAGACCTGGGGCATCGAAATCAGCGCCGAGTATCAATCAACCCTGTGGGAATTGCGGCCCTATGCCAAGGCGGAGTATCTGCAAAGAGAGTTCACCTATTCAAACGGTTACAGCACCAAAGATAGCGGAACACCGGAATTTGCCGCAACACTCGGTCTGCGACGCGACTGGTCACTTGGAAGTGTGTCCGGTGAGTGGGATCTGTTTGTGATGGGCGAAAGCAAAGCAACTTTGCGCGACGCTTCTGGGAACATTGTAAACCAAGCAGACGCTTATAAAACCGTCAATTTTCGCGCCTCAGCGGATATCAACGATCAGTTTTCGCTGAATTTCGTTGCAGGCAATCTCTTGGATGAAAGCTATCAACCCATCAATCAATACGACGGGGCAGGTCGCAATTTCAGCGTTGTGTTGAACGCCAAGTTCTAAGAGTTTCAGCACTGATTTCGTCAGGGGAGCAGGGAAACATTGCTCCTTTGACAAATCATGGCACCTCTACAAAACCTACTGTCTCAAGGGTTTTATTGTATGGCCGCCCCGTGACAAACAGCGCCGCCTTGAACAAAAACCGCCCCTCACCGCATGTGTGTGGGGCGGTTTTTTGTGTTCGGCGTGATATAAACACGCCAATTCGTTGACCTGCACGAGACGTCACTCTTAAGCTGAAATCGTGCACGGGGATGGTACAACAGGCTTACACGCCTGAGACCTTACACGCCTGAGACCGCGTTTTCAGTTCGGATTGCTCTCGCTAAGCCTTCGGACGGCTGCCGTTTTCACCACAGTTCTGCGTTAACGCCCTTTGATCGCAATGGAAAAGGACCGTTTTGCACCTGCTGGCGGTTTTGGAAAGGGCGCTGCGCGGCGCACCAGCTGCAAGGCCGCTTTGTCCAGCGCCGCAGAACCGGAGCTTCGCGAGATTGATGCGCCTGCGATCCCGCCAGTTGCGGAAATACGAAAGGACACCGTCGCACTGCCGCGCGCTTTGATCCTTGGCCGCGACACACGAGACAATTTTCGCATAACCAGCCCCGGATAGTTGCTCACTGCGGCATTGCCGGTTTTCTTCGATTTGCCACCGCTGCCACCGGAGCGGGCCGTCGCACGTGCGGTACCATTGGCTTGCCCTGAGCGGGCCGTGACCTGGCCATTGCCGCGCGCCGCCGGTTTGGGCTTGGGTTTGACCGCGGCCTGCGTTCTTGGTTTAGGTTCTGTTCTGGGTTTGGCTCTGGGCTTGGGCTTAGGTTTAGACTTGGCGCGAGGCGCGGGCTTGTGGGCTGTTTCGAACTCTTGGCTGCGCATCCGAGGACGCAACGAACGCGAAACAGCGGCTGTTTCTCGGTCTTGGGAAAACAGCGTAACAGGCTGGTCTGGCGATAGGGTTGCGGTTTGCTCAGCGCGCTCCGCTGTTAGCATTTCGGGGGTTTGAGACGCAACGGCCCCATAATCCGATGTGATGCGCAGCGCAGATTCAGGTAGCGGGGGGGCAGCATCCCCATGAGCGATTGGAAGCGCCGTTGTTGGTGTGACACCCTCAACTCCAAGCGCCGCCGATCTCTGCAAAGGCTGTAGGGGCTTGGCTGTGGAAAGCTCGGATCTTTGCGCCATAACAGGCGGGCGCACCGAATTTTCGGAGAGCTCAGAAGGGTCTACGGCTTTGACGACAGGGGCCTTTGGAACCGGGGGGCTAGGGGGCGCAGCCTCTGGTGCGACCGTTTCGAGGGCTGCGACGGGGACGGCTTGTTCGGTGATGTCCAAGACCGTTAGATGTCCGGCAGCCATATCGGCAAAGCTTGAACCGATTGCGGCCTCCGCCTGGCCGGAGGCTCCTTCGACGTCAACTGGGGGCGCGGGGATTGCGACCAAAGCAATCGCGCCATGGGCCGCCGCTGCGCATACAAATGCAGACAGTTTGAACACTCGGGATGTTACGATCATTGCAAGGCTCTTTCCGTCACAATCACGACCCGCTCAGCACCTGCCGCGCGAAGGTCGCTTGCTAAGCGGACCAGTGTTTTGGCGGCCAAATCGCGATCCGGCACCACACGCAACGGACCGGATTGATACTTCAAATGTTTGAGCGCGCCTGACGCGGTTTGGACAGGGGTTCCAAACACGCTGATCGCGCCATCTGCGTGAATGACAAGCGCGTCAACAGGTGGTGCGCCCGCCAAAGAGGAGGTTTTCACCAGTGTCAGGGTCTTGTCCAACGGTTTGGCAACGGTGCCCGCCACCAAAAAGAACACCAGCATAAGAAAAACGATATTGATAAGCGCAATCGTCGGTTCACGCTGCGATTTCTTGCGACGGCGGATCATGACGCCCCCAAAACAGTGGTTTGAAGGCCCGGAACCCCACGCAAGACCACCAATACGTCAGTCAATCTTTGTGCCGTGACCGCGCTTTTTAGCGCGATGATCACCGGCAAATTGTCGTTCCCAGCCTTTTGGTCAGAGAGGACCTGGGGCAGGTCGCTCAGGTCAACACTCTGGCCATTCACGCCAATACTGTCTTCGCCTAGCCGCAAAAACAACGGTGCCACACCGGACACCCCAGCTCCGCCAGTGGCCGAAGTCAGGTCAACCTCGGAAAACCGTGTGAAGGTTGAGGTCAGCATGAAAAACAACAGCAACAAGAAGATAACATCGATCAAGGATGTCATCGACAACCGTCTTCTTGGGAGGCGTTTACGCATGGGCTGTTGCCGCTTGGAAAGGGGGGCTTTCTGTGTTTTGCGCCTGCATTGTGTTTGCATTTGGGCTCATGATGGTGGCAATCGCGTGTCCTGCAAGAACCCGGTCACGATCAAGGCGTGCTTCTAACCAGCTCAGAACCACAGATGTTGGCATCGCGATGACCAGTCCAACAGCCGTGGTCAAAAGCGCCACCCATATCCCGCCCGCTAATATCGACGGGTCCACTTGGGAGCCTGCATCTTGTAAGGCCTGAAAAGCGGAGATCATTCCCAAAACGGTACCAAACAAGCCTAGCAAGGGGGAGAGCTGGGCGACACTGTCCAAAAACCGCATCCCGCTTTCGAGTTTCGCAAACCGGCTCTCTGCCTCGGTTTCCAATCGGGGTCTGTCCACATCTTGGGCAAAAGCCATCCCAATCACCGGAGCAAGGTAACTGCGCGACGCGCAAAGCGCCTTTTGGGCCTCTTCAGGCGCTCCCCGATCCCATGCTAACACAGCGCGCGATAGTGCCTGATGGCGCCCAACCCCAGCCGCGGAAAACTGCCAGAGTTTGTAGAGCATCACCGCCATTGTCAAAACCGACACTGCCAACATCACCAAAACTACTGGTCCACCAAGATCGTAGAGGTCAACAAGCGCTCGTTGAACAACATCCATTATCCCTGTACCTCGGTGTTAACCCGCGAGCCGACATGAAGACCATCAATACAGGCCCGGTCAGGCAATCCTTGCCCGTCACATTGATTGGCACCGTTGATCAAAATGAGCGACAGGTTGGCACAAGCCAGATCGGGGACCATAAATTGTCTGACGCGCGGGCGCTTGGTGGGCAGCTCGCCAAAATCAAACAACATCAGCCGGTCAACTTGATGGTTTTCATCAAATAAAACAGCCTCATAGACGGCTTTTCTAACATCATTTTGGTGACCATTCGTTGCCAAAAAGCTAAGCGTACATCCGCTATCGCTTGGCTGCGTTGCATTCAGTTCAATTGAAACCGTGTTCTCAATTTCGGTTTCTGCGCAGACGCCGCAGGCGAAAAACGCGCCTCCCATGAGGGCTGTCCGAAAGAGTGTCATGATTGGGTCTCCTGGCCAGGAATAGGTGGGTTTCCTGTTCGTTTGGCTGGAGGACGGTGGGGCTGGCTGATCGAACACCTTCGTTTTACATGTCAGCTTCCGCAGTGCAATAGTTTAGTGTTTTAGTGGGAAAAGAGGTTTGGGCTGCAATATTGGCAATCGGGCGGTCCGTTGCCCTACCAACGACCGGCCCCACGTCAGAGGTTTGCCAAACAGGCGGATGGGCTGAGGCCCGTACGTCCAATCCGACTGGAACCGTGACGGGAGGTATCGAAAGACGCGAATCCGCCCGATAACATTTTCTCCAAGGTCACCCACAGACGTGCCAAAAGCGATGAAACGCCCCGAAACTCTTCGCGTGGTCAAAAGGGTATAAGAAATCTTACCCCTAAAAAAATTCGTTTTTGAAGGGATCGGGGGGAGGGGGCTGGCTCCGACGGTAGGGACCGGAGACAACTATTTTAAGCCTAAAAAAGCCTAATTTTACTGGCTTTATCAAAGCATCCATCCGGCGGTGGTTTCGCTCTCTCGTGCCGCACTTTTAGACCCAGACCGGCCTTTTCTCAAATTTCTTTACCCACTGTTTCCTTTCCCTTTTTTCAAAGCTCCATGGTGGAGCGGCGGAACGCTCCGAACGATAAGGGCTCTCGTGTATCAGGTCCGGACATCCTATGTGCCGATAGGTCCACCTAGCCAATCATTAGAGCATCATCCCCGAGATCATGTCGCGCGACCTTCAAATGGTCACGAAATGCGTGGAGGGGTTTGCCCACTCCAAAACGATCGGCGATGTCACCCACCATCTGATTGATCTCTTCCGTCAACTGATCCAGCACGGTTTTACGGCGGCCGACGTCTTCCTCGCGCTGTGCTGCCTCGCGAGTCCTGGCGTTCAATGCCTCCTCCTTGGCCGCGATTTCATCGGGCAAATCTTGGTACAACTGTTGCACGGACCTATTCTAGATTTGGCTGGGCTTATCTCCCCACAGGCAATCCGCACAGACTTCCGCAGACCACGTTCAATTCCGATAGCGTGTTTGGCGATCCCTTCGGCCGCGATGTCCTGCGCCGGGCCCCCTTCATCACCCGCGACATCGGCCCCCCCGACTGATCCCGGCAATCCCAGACGACATGAGCGAGCGGCGCGGTTTCATCTGCATGCACAACGAGGCCGCGCAGGGCGGTGCCCTATTCTTCTGCAATACGTTGGGCGATATCGAGATATGCCGCATCCTGTTCCTTTGCCGTCAGCGCGTCGAAGATAGGTTGTTCCCGTTGTCCAAACGTTATGATCCCAATGGTAGCCTCAGCGGCACCGGTGCGCATCGTCCGCGTTGGGTTCGTCCGTTCGCGCAGCTATCAGGCCCGGATCGTGATGTGTGTGGGCAAGGGGGGGGGCACGATCACCCGGTTCAGATCGGCCGTTCACCATCAACATAACCTGGCTGATGCCCGATCCGAAGATCATGCCGCTTCTGGTTTTTGTACCGGGATCGAAGTGCATGTTTGACTCGTACCGAGATCGCATTGGACTGCTGGTCTTGGGACATGATGGGCTTCCTTTTGTTGCTGCCCGTAGTGTCCGTGAGATTCATGAAAGTACAAAATCAGTTTCGCCGGATCATAAAACATTCGTTTTGTAATCTACGAGCCGTAACCACCCCAAGGGGAGCTTACATCTCTCCGGGAAAGGGGCGCGCTACCCCTTTTGAAACCCGGATTGAGGATTGCGAAATTTGGGTGGTGGGGGAAGCGAGACCCTGAGTCGCCATTCACCGCACCACCTTGCCAGCCGCAGAAGCGAAGATTTCGCGTTGCTGCCAATGGTGCATGGCGCGGCACCTTTGGGACAAAGGCATAGTTTTGCCGGCAGTTACGCTATTGGCAGCGTCGCTGTAGCTCGAAATTTCGCGTTACGTGTTTATCCTGACCGATGGTGATTTTCTGGACGATCTGCTTACGTCCCTGAGACATTCAACGTGGAGTTTTTATGCCCTGTGGTCATGGAACATATTTCAGAAACAACGAGGAATTGCAGGCAACGGAATTTCTTCGGAGCCAAGGCTTGACCGAAAATCAGATTTCTGGCGTGCGCGCATGGGAACGATCGCAGATCGGTGCGCAGGTATCGATCTGGTCTGGCGCTTCATTGGTTTGGGGGGGATATTCGGTTTTTTGTAGCCCGCATCTGGTTCACCGGATGCTGGTTTTTCGAAAGGGCACATTATTAAAATTTTTGCGGACGGCCCTACCAGTCATTCATCAGATCAGGCCATGCAGTCCGCAGTTTCAATAGAACGGGCTTTCGTTGCATATGTGCGAGCGTCTGCTATTTATGACACTTGGTCTGTGGTATTGGACAGGTATGTTGATTAAGTTCTTTGAGAAGCTGGAAAAGTCCAAGTGGTTGCCATGGGTTGGCACAGCACCATTCATTCTCATTCCTATCGCAGTCATATTTGACGGTGAGGTATCGAGAGGGGCGGGCATTCTCGCACTTTTCGCCAGTACGTGGGTCGGGATCATTCTAGGCGGCAAGTTCGCTCACATCGTTTCGACTCACCTCCTCAAGACTTCCGAGGACATAGACAAACGAATGACTGCGGGCGGCAATGCCTTCGGTTTCCTATTCCTGCCTGTGCTGGTCGGTTCGTTTACAAATGCCTATCTAGGAACCAGAATCGAAATGCATTCGCTCGGCGCTCATTTTCTGTGGGCCTGCATTGGCGCGGTAATCTTTTTCTGTGTGAGTGCTGAAAACCCTGAAGACGGTAGCTAAACCAGACATTGGTTCCATGCCCAGCATCAACCTTTTTTAGGCTCACTTCAGTCATCCGACAACTTTGGTCGGGAAAATTTGCGATCTTCTGGTGTGAAGATCAGCAGCGCGGACAAGTCGGGAATTTAAAACAACTGCTCGACAGACGGTCCATCGACTTGGGACATATTGCCTGAATATTGACTTTCTTGGGTGGGCAAGGCTTCCAACTGCTGTAACTATTGAAGAAACTATCTGAAGGAATTCTAGTGCGCCTCTTTTATTTCCTACTTCCTAGCATTCTATTCATCATTACAGCGACAGTCGTACAGGGCGACAACTCAGAACTGAACTTTCCAAATCCTAATCAGGCACTTGAGCGGTATCAAGAAGCAGCATCCAAATGGCCGGAGGTTCCTCGCACCACCTTACAGGCGTTTGTCGCGGCAGAGGATACGCTTTTCTTTGAAAGGCCAGTTCAAATCTCCACTATCACTCGACAGATTGGAAGCTGGGTTTTTCAATCCCGAGCAAGGGGACTCCACAAAGTAGCGATTGCCTTTTCGATAGGCGAGGTGCTCTCACACGATGAGGTTCTGAACTGGTATACGAACCAAGTATATCTTGGCTACGGCTGCTTTGGTGTCCATACTGCAGCAATGGCTTACTTTGGTCGACCAGTTGGGAGCTTAAATCTTGAAGAAACCGCGTTCTTAGCAGCGCTGCCCAAATCCCCAGGGAGTTTCCATCCAATTAGGTCATACGACCGGGCAGTAGAGCGCAGAAACTACGTGCTTTGGGAAATGAAGGAAGCAGGGTTCATCTCGGACGATGAGGCAAAAACCGCGATCCAAACAGCCCTGATCGTTATTGAACCGTTAGAACTCTGCAACGAACAAGACTAAATGACGTACGTTCTCGGGGTTGTGTCGGTCAATTGGGACGTCGACATACTATTCACAGTTGATACGCGATTTTTGACCTTCGAAGGTCTGCTCTTGGCTTAGCCAAGATAACAGTTTTGCACGTGCGGCTGTGGCAGTTTTTGCCATTGTTACCCTGGTAAATTTGGGCTGAAAGCAGTCACCCGATTTGAGCACCTGGGTTGGTGACAGAATATTTTGTGCAAATTTCACTCTATGCACCGAAGCATATCGGCAGTGAGCCCTTGTTGACAAAAGCAAGGTTGAGCAGGAAAGGATGCTCTCGGTAGCGTGGGTCATCAATGCCGCAAGGAATTGTGGAATTGAACTTGTTGTCACTTTCATATTTGATTATTTACTCCCCAATCCGCTCCAACCAAATCAGGCAGGAAATGCACGTTTTCATTCGAGACTTTGGCCAGCATTCCATGGAGTTTGTTGATATTATCAATGACGACATGTCGCGTCGTTTTTTATTGCGTCCATTTCAAAACAGCTTCGTTAATGATGTCACAGAAGGTAATGGGATGCTCTTTTGTTTGGCTGGCTCATTATATGATGACGAGCAAAAAACTTATTCTACTCAGCTTGCCGTATTTGACAGCGAAACAGGCAAGGAGATACGCCGATCCGTATTGCCGAAAAGGGCAGGTACAGTTGTATACCTTCCTAAAAACAACTTGCTTGCCATACAATTTATGGCGCGTGACATCTGTTTTCTGAAAGCGGACACCTTAGAGATTGTTTGGCAAACGCAACCGGTTTTCACGCCGGAACTTGTTAAGAAGTGGGGCATAGATTGGCGCAAGGTTGATCTTGATTCCTATGCGGTGGCTCAAAACTACACCGAAATTTCGCCAGATCTGCGCCCCTACCCACCGGGATGTGTCTATGTCGGCGCGCGTCTTTTTGAAGATGTTGACGGTAGAATTTGGGGGCTTGCGTCTTCGGACTGGGGCGACAGGCAAACCCATGAGATCACAGGGACAAGTGCCGGCGTGTTTTCATTTGACGTGGGCGCACATAAACACGCTTTCCACCCGATTGAGTTTTCAACATGGGGCGCGCCTGAGTTGATGTCGCCAAGCCCTGATGGGCTTAAAGCGGTCAGGACATCCCCCAACTGGGAACTTGGGCAGGCCTTTGATGCGGGGCATGATCGAGACAAATTTGTTTGGATGATTGACCGCAAATATTTGGATGTTTGGTCTGTGGCCGGGCAAAAGCCAGTCAATCGGTTGCACATTTCCGACATGCCGTCACGCGCGTATATCGGATCGCAATACGCAAAACCTGAAGCGCATTTACGTAAATTGGCACGTTGGAGCGGCCGCGCCAAAGATGCCTTTCGAATGCCGCGGGGAAAACCACCGGGGACTAAAAAGCTAAACACCCAATATGATGCGCTTCGCGACCTGCGCGACCTCAGAAAATCCCAACGGCTTTCAGTGCATTGGGAAAAAGACAGCCAAGCGCTGTGGATTGAGACCAATATGAGTCTGAGCAGGATAAGCGCGGATGGAAAACGCGGACCGCTTTTGATTTTTGATCGGTTTTTGAATGACGAATACCGTTCAATCTTGGGCAAGCGCGCACCGGGAACCGACATCGGTATTGGCGAAACTTATCCCTCCGCGAGAATGCCCCTGATCAAAACGCTAACGACGACGGAAACCGATGTAGAAATCTGCCTTTCCGATATTTTGATCCGCTTTCCCCAAAGCCTGTCGATCGCCGATGCACCGATGCTGCTTTTAACGGATGATATGATCTCCGTGTCCCACTTGCCAAAACTATCAGCCAAGGACATCGCGGCCAAGGTTCCTGGCCTTATCAAGATAAAATCTTGGAGAGAGGTCAATGTCGCTTCTGGTTTGCGCGTGCTGGCCCAGACGCTTCGCCATGACATAAAAAGCCTGATGGCCAATGGGCTCAGCTTGGTGTTTCAAGTCCGCTCCAGCTTTATGGATGAAAAGCAATTCTTCCAAAAGCTGTCCGAGAAAGACGTCGATGTCGGAACCGAAGCCAAAGAGGTGATCGACGGCTGGTGCGCGGCCATCAGGGCGCAAAACCTTATGTTGGCGGGAAATGAAGAGGGCGCGGGCCCCTTATGCTACGTCCTTGAATACCTTGCTGACCGAGATGACACTTGCGCCGAACAACTTCGCAATTACTGCATTCTGCGCGATGGGGAGCATGAAAGCTATTCACGGGACACTGTGCTCAGATCTTATCTTGATCGTTTGGGATACACGCACCCAGACCTCTGGCGCCTTGGGATTTTGTATTGCCTGCTGTTCGGACGTGATGGCAGATCTATGGTCGTTGATGGTCAACAAGTATCCGACTGGGTTCACACCGGCCTTTTGTCTAGCGCCCGAGAGAATTTGCAGCCCCAAGATTTTGCGCGTTTCGTACGGATGGAGTTGGCGGAATTCGAAAAACAACCCGACAAGTTCGCGGCCTTTGGAACACATGCCGAAGCCGCCTCAAGCGCCTTGCAGGATCTCCTAAGTCAACTCACTGAGACCCCATGGAATTTGGCGGTTAAGGCGGATCTGCTTGCATAGAACGTGTTGACAAAAGGGATTCACACCGGGGCTTGGACGTGCTTCAAGCTGGTATCTGCTCTGGAGATCAGCTTGCCCCGAGACCTGATGAGCGACGACGAGTGGTCGCTGTTTGAACACTTCATTCTTGCGATCCAAACCCGGAATGTGCGCCAGCCTACCAATCATCGCCTTGTTCTGGATGGGATATTCTGGATTTCACGCACTGGATCACCTTGGCGAGATTTGCCCGAGGAGTTTGGTAAATGGTCCAGTGTTTACCGCCAATTCCGGCACTGGACGATGGCTGGGCTGTGGGAGGGCATACTCGAAGCCCTGAACCAAAGCGGGGCCGTTCCAAACGCTCTCCAAATGATCGACAGCACCGTTATTCGCGCGCATCATCAAGCAACGGGCGCAAAAGGGGACTCCGAGACAGGGTTTTGGCCGTTCAAGAGGTGGCGTCACGACCAAGATCCACCTCCGCGTCAACGCGCATGGGTTGCCCATGAGAACAGACTTCTCACCGGGGCAAACTTCGGACTACTTTGGTTCTTAATCTCGTCATCGCTGATAATCTGCCTGAGCCGAAAGTGCTACTGGCAGATCGAGTCTATGATGCTGATCGCATTCGGTAAAACATGAATGTACGGGAAATCCTGTCCCGAATTCCGATGCGAAAGACCTGCAAAATGCGCGTCGGTTTGGATCATGGGCTGTACCGATTGAGGAACCTGATCGAACGCTGTTGCAATAAGCTCAAAAATGCCCGCCGCGTCGCCACCCGGTATGACAAAACTGCAGAACGTTACCTCGGGTTCATCGACATCACATCCATCCGGCTCGGGGTGCACCATTTGTCAACATGACCTAGGCACATACATTTCAATTACATTCTCATAGTTTCTCCACGAATGCCGGTTTACGCGAACTATGGAAATACCTTTTTTAAGAAAAACTTTGAGGTCAACGCTAGCTACGTCCGCATGGCTGTCATCTAGTCTAAATTTTTGACGCAAGGGTCGCAAATGTCCGGTCTTCTCGAGGCCTTGCAGCGCGTTTAGGCTGAAACGGCTGGGTAAGGCACTGACTTTTCAAACTCCGCTTTATGCGCAGAGCTGTCATACGTGCTTGGCGCGACGTTCTGCAAAACTGACACAAGTCAGAGTAAAGGCAGTATTAACCAAACATGGCCAATAATCGACCTGCTCGCCAGAGGAGGATATCGATGCATTTTTTGATATACAGCAGTACCGCGCTCGTCCCCGAAACTGATATCGTCGCGCATGATTCCATTCTTTTGTCCGCTTTGGATGTAAATCCTCGGCTTGGCCTAACGGGTTTCTTGCACCGCGAGCGGCAGTTTTTCCTGCAGTATTTGGAAGGTGATGAGCAAAAAATCGATATCCTAATGGAGAAAATCTGGTGTGACAAACGGCACAAGGATATCCACATTTTGGCCCGTGGTCCTTTGAAAGGGCGTCTTTTGCCGGATTGGTCGATGGGGTTCGTCAACGGTCATCAACTCGCATTGAGAGACATGCTGGAAAGCGATGAGAAAGGGTTACGTATTCGAGGCCACGATCCAGTGGAACTTGTGCAGTTTTTCGTGATTAATGCGGATTCTCTTAGCCAAAGGCTTGCTGCTTGAACGCCACCACTGCCGGGTTTGGTCTACGCTGGAGTTGCAAAGCAAAGAAGTTCTGTCCGTTCTAGGGCAATTGGTGACTGCACTTGCAGCGAAGGTCTGCTCCTTCCCCTATCGTACAGCATTGGACCACTGCCCAGCAGCGAGATTCCTCAGATTTGCAAAACTCGCTTTCTGCGCATTCCTGACCTGGCATCCTGCGCAGCATTGGTGTTCTGGCCGATTGAGTTTCCAATGGCTACTTCCACCGAAGCTCCCGAAACTTTCGCGACTGCAGAGAACGTCAGCTTTCCGCCCATCTCACCTTGTGCAACACGCGTTTCGATAACCTTGGGGAGTTGCGCGACAGCCTCGGCCAGTGCTGGAACGGGGGCAGGTTTGCGCCATCTTCCCCAAGTTCTTGATCGATGACTTGGCGCATTCAGTGGCCAAATTTGCGGCCATGGGCGTTATTTTCTGTTTCATAAAGCTCTGTGAAAACACTGATTTGTTTGTTTTTTCGTGCTTTACCGACATAGTCGAAAAAGCCTCTGTCAATCATTTCACAGTGGATCGGAATTATGCGGCGCGATGATAGTTTTTTGATGGGGCGCAACTCGGATTCCTAAATGGAACAGCACCAGATGCCGCAATCTCAATAATGTCAGACAGCGCAAGTCCTGCGATTTCTTCGCGCCGCGCACCTGTGTATGCGCCGATCAGAGGGCACCAGTAGATGCTCCTCGGATCGTGAACCAGTCCAGACGGGAATTTGAACAACCGCATGAAGCAGCTCAATGGAAAACGCTTCGCGTTTATCACGCGCGCAGACGGTTTCTTTTCTAGCAGCTTGGTAGGGTTGAGGTCTGGATCAAATAGGCAGCCCCTTCATCTCGTGCCCATTCCGGAGTTTGGTTGCAGTGTTCAAGAGAGCGGATGACGGTTCCGACAGACAGGCCAACCTTTTCCGGCTTTAAAACGGCGGCTTTTGCCATGAACTTATCGCGGTTTCGGTTTGATCCTTCGGGCTTTTGTCCCAGCTTTTAGGCATCATTGATAGATCCGCGCGAAAAACTTGCCAGTCTTTGGCGATGTTATCAATGCCGGACAATACCGAGAACAGCATCGCAAAATTTTGGTTTTGACGACGCAATTTTTTTCAATACCTTCATAGCGTTAGATGACGCTCCTGCGGTCAGCCACGTCGATTATTTCGGATGATGGCAAATTCCGACAAGAGGTAGGCGTTTCAGGTTGAACCGGCTGAACGACAAGATCTAATTCACCGCCACCGCCACCGCCACCGCCACCGCCACCGGCCCAAGCCTTGGCCTTTCCGGAGACGGAAAAATCAAGAACCTGAGCGTACTCCAATGCCGAAAGGCTCTCGTGATAGGTTTTTTCTTGGAAAGCACTGGTGATGGTTTTTTGTGGAGAGCGCTAGTTAGATTCTTACGGATCAATTCCATGTTGTCACGGACCAAATCGGAAGTCTCCGGGGCAGGGGCATGGCTCAGGCCACTTGTTGAAATCCGATCCCAAGACTCAGCCATTGCGGCGTCATTACCAGCGTCATCCTCTCGATCAAGGCAATCCACACGTGCCAACATCTACAGTCGTTCGATCTTAGCACGTTCCTTGCGGATCACGGCAGCCAGAAAAGCCCGCCTACGTTCGGGTGTGATACGATTCTTAACGATTTATTCCATGTTCAGATCACTCTCTACGCATACTTTTGATATGTACGTGATGGCGATCCCTCGTCCCCAAGGAGAGCTTGATATCAATATTTTCTGTGGAAAATTGCCGTGTTTTACGCTGCCATTGCTAGACCGGGCTACGTTTCGACAGGTGACACTGCGTGTTCATAGTCGTGCCGTTCATCAATAAACGAATTGGACACTTTGTCTGAGTTAGTGGAACACGGTTGTGCAGCATATAAAGACCAACTTCCTCATAAGGTCTTATAGTTCAAGTTCTTATGAGGAAGTTGGCTCCGGCGGTAGGGATCGAACCTACGGCCAATTGATTAACAGGGGATTGGTTTGTGGTGTGGGTTGATCGGATTTGATCGGTGATCATATTGAAAATATGAGGTAAATGCGGTTCTGCAACGAAAAACAAGTTGGTCTTTGTCGCATTGGATCGTATGTAATCGGTGATAAATGTTGCAGAGGATGTTGCAGAATGGCTCGATTGGAAACAAATCTGACTTCCCGACCCGCGATTGCGAAGATCAAAAACCCGCAAGCAGGCACCGACTTCTACTCACACAAAGGCGACGCCTTGAAAGGGATACGCCTTGCTGTTGGGGCGCGGTCGAAGGTGTGGATTTTATCGAAACGGATTGGCGGCAAGGTGCGGTCGATCAAACTCGGTGACTGGCCCGAAGTCGCAAACGGCGACAAGGCATTGATCTTTGCCCGCGACAAGATTGAAGAACTTGAAACGGGCACAGACGCGAAGGCGACAAACATCGCGACCCTGCACGATGCTTTCGAGTCCCATGCAGCACAATCAGATGCAAAGCCCGAGACCATCGCGAACTATAGGCTCCAGATCGCCAATCACCTCGACGACTTGTTCTCGAAACCCGTGGAACAGATCACGTTGCCGATGATGGAGGCCGCAATCAGCGGCAAGACAGTCTCGACGGCAAAGCACCTCGTTCAGATCATCAAGATGGCATTCCGCCGTGCCTCTATCGTCCGCCGCTGTTTTGACGTGTCTGCTGATCTCAAGGTGAAAGGTGCGAAGAAATACAAACCGTCGAACAATGTGAAATTTGATCCAGCGGAGCAATGGCCTGCAATCGACCTGATCTTCGAGTGCAACAGCCTTGTGCATCGAACCGCGTGGTTGCTGATGCTATTCACGGGCTTCCGTTCGATCAACGTGCGCACCCTAAACTGGGATCAAGTCGATCTCGACAAGAAGACAATCAAGCTGACTGCCATGAAGAATGGCCTCGACCGCACATTCCCAATCTCAGACGTTGTGTGCGCGGCGCTGATGCGCCTCCCGCATCGCGAGGGGTTCGTGTTCCCGGCTGACACACCACGGTCGAACACGGGCCATATCGACCAGCTTGCGGCTCGGACACGCGGTATTGAAATGTACCAAGGCAACGAGCGCCCAAAGAAGGCATTGCGACAGCATGATTGCCGCCGCCTGTTCACGACCGCCGCCCGTCGCGCGCGCCTCCCCGAGTATGTCATCGACGAACTTCGCGGTGACACGGCGAAGAAGGTTCAAGACATTTACGACCAAGGTTCGGCCAACCGCGGCGACGCCAACTTGATCGCTGAACGCATCTGCTCCGAATGCGGGATAACACCTGCTTTCGTACTTGAACGGATCAAAAGCGGCGCATAATCATGCGACAGTAATTCGCCCCATCTCACACGCGTCCTTCCGTGAGATGAGGCCGTGGTGCAGACGTCAGGATTAACGCCCGTCACGGGCCTTAGGCATACGCGATCCTGAGCGCGAAGGCATAAGCACACGGTCGAAGGCAACGCCAAGAAAGGCGAACCCTTTGACTACCTCAACAGATGAACTCCGCGCCCTGCGCGATACTGTCGGTCAATTGGCCGACCAACTGACCCGCATCGGTGTCGGTCCAAAACTCATGACAACGCCTGAGTGCGCCGAATTTCTTGGAGTCGGGAAAGACGTGATGTTCGAATGGCGGAAAAGCGGCGAGGGGCCTCCCTACCTGCACATCACCACCCGCACCCTCAGATATGATCGTGATGCTTTGCTCGAATGGGCACGGTCGCACGAAGTGAAATAAACGGAGCGAGGGTCGAGTCCCCGCTCCGGGTTAAGCGTGTCACGAAGTGTTTGGAATAACTGCTTTATAGCAGTTTTTGCGGTGCGCCAAAACCATGGTTTGAGGTGATTGACCACGCTCTCTTAGGAAAGAGAGAAATAGAATGGCCTATGAAAAACTGTTTGCAGGCAACCAAGATCGGTTCCTGACATTCGATCCCGCGAGCCTCAAGCCACGGGAAGAAGACGGCAAGCTCGTGCCTGACTATCGCACGATCAAGCGCGAAGTGTCGGAAAAGGTTTGGAAGCAGCAACTCGGCGGCATTGCTTCGTTGGGGTTGTCGCCGTTGCGCGATGGCAAAGTGAAGTGGGGCGCAATCGACATCGACATTTACCCCTGCCTCGAAACTGAGGACGAACTGTCGGAATTCCTCAAAAAGTGGAACGACCCGTGCCTGATCGCTCGTTCGAAATCGGGTGGTGTCCATGTGATTGCATTTACCAAGGATTGGGTGAGTGCGGAGGTGATGCGCGCCTATCTGACGGCAAAGCGTGACGCTGTGTTGTCGCCTGAATTTTTGGAACACGCAGACGAGATTTTTCCAAAGCAAAACGACGGGAATGGTTCACAGATGAACCTGCCTCAGTTCGGTTCAGAACGTCCCGTGCTGGCTTGGAAGTCACCGACCTTCGTTCAGTATTGCAACACCACAACGAAGTCGGGCGACGAGATCGGCGTTGATTGGGAAGCAGTCGAAAGACAATGTTCCGTGCCTGAGGCGCATATGGCGTCGGTCACGATTGCCGCCCTCACCAAAATGCCGAAACGGGCAAGCAAGGCGCGTGAGAAAAAGAAGTATGCAGGCGGGTTCAAACGCCCGACGAGCGGGCGTGGGATGGAGGGGCGCAATAGCTATCTGTTCAGTTGTGGCGCGTCGGCGCGGGCGCGCGGTGCAGACGAGGACGAAGCGGAGGCGATCATTCGAGAGGTCAACGAATGGTTCGGCGACCCGTCCAACGGTTTTACGAGCAAGGGACCGATTACAGACGAAAGGCGATTGGAGACGGTCATCAGCCAGGTGCAGAAATTGCCGCAGGGAGAGGTTGCCGATCTCGCATTCGACGTGGTCGAGCGGATGAATGCGGAATGGGCGCTCATGTTTGTGGACGGGGCGGCTGAGGTATTGAATACGGTAAAAGAGAAACCGTTTTCCTTGTCCGCCTTCCAACTCAAACTGCGCCCCTACAAATTGCGCGGCAAGGAAGTGTCGGACTTGTGGCTCGATGATCCCGACCGCCGCGAGTACGACGGGTATGTTATCGAAGCGCCTGACTATGAGGGTGACGGGTTCAACATTTTCCAAGGGTGGAAAGTCAAACCTACGAACGGCGATGCAACTCTATGGGAGCAATATGTCCGAGACATCCTTTGCTCAGGCGACGACGATCTTGCCCATTGGGTCATGTCATTCATTGCCGATGCCGTGCAACGCCCATGGTCGAAGCATCCGGGCACAGCAATTGCTCTGCGCGGTGGACAGGGCGGTGGCAAGTCGTTCCTCGGCAAAGCGATGCGCACGATCCTGCGCAGGGAGCAGATAGCCGAGTTCGCGCAATCGGATCGCCTTCTCGCGCAGTTCAACCGCTCCATGTTCGGGGCGACATTCATCCTCGCCGAGGAATCCTTTTTTGCAGGGTCGCGCAAGTTGGCGTCGGCATCGAAGGCGTTGGTTGAGGCTGATACGTGGACCTATGAGCAGAAGTATCTCGCCTCATTCGAAGGCAAGAATGTCCATCGCGTGATCGCCACGACCAACGAGGATCAGGCTGTTCACATCGACTTCGACGATAGGCGGTGGACGGTGATCGAGGTGCCAACAGTGTTCGACGACGAGAATAGGCAGGAGGGGCGTGATTGGTGGGATCCCTATTACAAACTGCTCCGCGATGATCCCGGTGCGATACTGCGCTTCCTTCTTGAGTATGATGTCGACCAAGACTTAATCGCTTCGCCGTGGGTGACAGCGGCAAAGGCAGCGGACAAAATCACGTCCGACCCTGTGGTCGCGTTGATGGATGAAATTGCGAGACACGGTTCCTGTCCCGATGACTTGCGCGGGGATGGGCGCATCTCAACAGCGACGCTTGCCAAGGAGGTTTGGGCGCGCGGTGCATCGCGCCAAGATGCGCCTCGGCGGTTTGCCAACCAAGTGCGCGACAAATTTGGTGGCGTGACAGAAGCGAACTGCATCAATATCGAAAGGGTCGAATACCGCCAAACCCCAGACGGTGTCCTGACGCCATACGTGCTCAAGCGGGCGGATCGTTCGGGAGTGCAACTTCCATCGCTGACCGAGTTTCGCCGCCTCGTGTCGAAGATCACAGGCGAGACGTATCCCGTCCATGGTGATTGGTCGGAATATCGCATCGCCGACCCTGAGACCGTCAACGACATCGACCCGAACGGCGGCGATGCGGACGCGGTGTTGCAGTACGTGAAGGAGAAGGGCGCTATCGTGAAAAACGATGATATTCCCTTCTGAGGCCACGGTAGCGTGGCAAATTCCCATGGACGTCCCACGGAAGGAATTCTTGCGTGGGACGTTTTTTTGTTTGGCATTCAAGCGGTTCGACGGTTTTCCCACGGAAGACACGTTTCCACGGTGGGTTTTGAGAAAGTGCTCTGGCTCGTTGTCGTCGATGCGCGTTGCATCGCTGCTATTATTTCAGAGTAGTTTGTCAAAAGTAGTGTGTGTTCCGTGGGAAGCGTGGTTTTGTCATAAAAATAAGTGGTTTGAACCTCCCACGGAAGAATTTGTAGCGTGGGAAGCATGTGACGTTCCGTGGGAACGCGTCGTTCTGGTTGCCTACCTCCCCCCGAAATCTCCGCCTACTTGTTGCGAGATGGTCGCAACTGAATGCCTGCGATCACGGCAATTGAACAGCAATCAACCGCCAACGGGGTCTAACCGATTCTTCTGAAAGTGGTTTGGTGGAGGCGGTGTTGCAGAACGCTTTGGCTCTGCAACAGACGCAAGTAAGTGAGTGGAAAGGTCACTTTCTAACCCACAGAAAGTGAGCAAATAGGTCAGATTTCTGCAAAGAAATCAGCACCTTCTTTTCTCCATGCTCCACCTCATTCCCCAGACCATCACCCCAACAGCGGATGATACGCAATTCATGCTGGGCCGGTGGCGTGCCGATAAAACACGCCACTTCTGCGCGCATCCGGTGCTCCAGTGGGCTGCATCCTTTCGGCCCGGCCCGCCGGGTGCGCGCGATCACAATGCGAAAGGACAACGCATGACCATCACCGCAACCATCGACGAGCACGAAGCCGTCACCCTCACCTACACGCGCATGAACACCACGTCGAACCTTGGCGTGCCCGATGCAGCAGCCTTCGCTGACGACCTGCTATCGACATTCAAGCCCGATCAAGGCGACATCTACCGCGACGCCTACAACGTCTTGGTGAAACCCGATGGCGTGAAGGTCGAGGTGCATCCCCATTCCTTCCCGATCCCGTGGCAGCATATCGCCGCCGTGGTCGATCAGCTCAAAGCCTGACATGCCCGTTGCACCACTATGGCGTGAACTCCCCCTGACGCGCGGCACGCTCCTTGAACGCGGCCTGCGCGTCCACGGCGTGTGGACAATGCAAATCGGCCTCGACACCCCACCGCGCGTCTATGTTGATTGGCAAGATGCCCCGAACAAGCACGAGATCGACGTTGCCGAACACCTCGTCGTTGCCCGCAAGATCGCCCACATCGAACCCGGCAGCAGAAAGCCGTGGATGGCATGACGGGCACGGCTGAGGGCGCGTTTGTCGCGGCCATCATCTCGCAAGCGTATTCCGACATGCTTGGACCGAATGACGAACACGCATACGCGGCGATAACGTTCCTGACCGCCCCCAATGGCCGACACGCCCGTTGGCGCAACAAACTGTTCGGTCTCTTGGGACTCGACGGTGACATTGCCGCCCGACGCATCGTCGAAGGCCTTGAAGGCAACGCTGATCTGCATCCCTTCACATTGGAAACGAGCGAGCAACACGCTGCTCAGGTCGATCTCGCGCGCAAGCGTTGGCAACACCTTAAATATCCTCAGGCATGCCGCGCTCCACCTTCTTTATCGGTCGAAGACGCTGAGTTTGCTCATTAAATTCAATTCATGAGCGCAACGGTGCGTCGCCTTTTTGATGTCCAATCAGACAAAGAGCGATNNATCGCTCTTTGTCTGATTGGACCAAAAAGGAATGACCATTGCCCGACGATACCACGGCTGCCCTGCAAGCCCTCATCAAGCAGGTTGAAACCCTCACCACAACCGTCACAGATCAGCAAAAGCGAATGGACGGCCTGCACGACTTCAACACCCGTATCCTTGACGAAAAGAAGGACATGCAGAGCCAGCTTGAACAGCAGACAGAGACGGACAAAAAGCTGGCCGATATGGGCTATCAACGCGCCCCTGACGGCAACTACTATCCGCAAGGGACAAAGCCTGCTCATACCTTGACACGGGCCGAGGCACGCGACCCACAGAAGTATCGCGCTGCCAAAGAAGCAGCGGCCAAAGCCGGTGCGACGCTTCAAATCGTAGATTCCACGGACGGTGGCGACACACACCGTCGGTCATCCCGCACAGAAACAGACACCTCCCTCACCACAACTCTCATTCGCGACGACGACCAAAAGGTCGCCTACATGCGCCGGGACGTGATGGGATCAGACGCGCGTCAATACCGCCAGCTTCGCGCTGATGGGTTCAACGTGCAGTCATGGGACAATGCCGACGACCTCCCGCAGCACATGCAAACGAAACTCGCGCTGATGGAGAAATCCAATGACGCCTGAGGACCGTGCCACTATCGAATGGGCCTACCGCGTCGTCCTTGGGTTCTCGGCGGAAGATGAAGTGATCGTGCTGCGTGACCTTACTGTAGTCACCCAGCACGATCACGCCCCCCTAAACCCGTCAGGCAGCAGTCAGGACGCCCTGATCGTTGCCCTCGCGCAAACGATGAAATTCCGCATCCGAGGATTGCAGTTTGGCGAATTGCGCCGCGATCTCATCGCGGCTGGTATGCGGGAACAGGTGGCAGATCGCGTTCATGATCATCTGGTGGATATCTCCGTTGAAGAATGGAACCGCTTGAAGCAGCGGATTGCTTGGTATCGCGACGATAAATGCTCGCCCATCACCCCCTCAACCACGCCTTCAGGAGAAACCTGATATGGCTGGCAACAAAGGATCGGGGCGGCGCGCTGTAATCGACATGCGCCCGGACAAGAACGAGATCGTGAAAATGATCATCAAGCGCGAACTCAAGACTCCTGACAGCATCCCATATGGGGACACTGCCAAGCGCATCGGCGTCGATTTTTCGACCGTTCAACGGTATCGGGAAGAAAAGATCACCGAGGAAATGCGGAGGAAGGTGATGGCCGATTTGCGTGTCGAAGACGTCGAGTCGGACACAGCGGTCCTCAACGACGAACGGATGGACGTTGCCCAAACCTATGAAAGCCTCGCGCGTCGGATCGAAAAGCTGATCACGAAGGCCGAGGACAACGAAGACGACGGGTTCGCTTTGGCCGCGATGGAAGGACTCAGAAAAATCCTCCGCGACATTGCGACTATGCACGGGAAGATGGCGACCAACCTAACAGTCACTCAGTCTCTCGCGGAATCGCCCGAATGGGTGACGCTCAAAGCCGTTTTGCAAGCTGTCTGCGACGAGGTTCCCGATGCGCGCGAGCCTCTCCTGCGCCAGATGCGCCACTATGTTCTCAGCGTCACAAAAGAGGGGTCGGTGCTATGAAGTCGCCCCATTCAGAATTCCTCGGTTGGGATCACTACGCACGCGAATATGCGAGGCGTCTGGAAGCCGCCAACTCGACGGGGCATCCCGAATGGGTTGAACTGCCCGCGACGCGACGAGACGCAAATGGGGCAGGCATGTATTTCACAGGCAAGCCGTGCAAGAACAGGCACATCTCCCCGCGTTATTCGATGGGTTGTTGCCGCGCCTGTCAGATGGGGCAGTAACATGCCTTTTGATGCACTCATACCGTGGTGCGAGGAACTTGAACGCTCGCTCGATCCTGCTGCGCGTCTACGCCATTGGATCGGCCATGAGCCTGATCCTTGGCAGATCGACGCTTTCACGACGCAGGCGACGGAAGTTGCTTTGCGCGTGGGTCGTCAGGCGGGCAAGACGTCCGTTCTCGCCGCCCGCTCGGTCGAGGAATTGCACATCCCGGAATCGTTGACCATCTGCGTTGCGCCTGCGGAACGACAAGCGAAGATCATCGCGCGAGAAATCGGGCGACAGTTGAAGCGCACCGAATTGGTCATTACCCGCTCGACTCTCACCGAACTCGAAATGTCGAACGGTGCGCGCGTCGTCGCGCTGCCGTCTACGTCGGACACCATTCGCGGTTATCCTTCGGTGTCGTGTCTGATCATTGACGAATGCGCATTCTTGCAAGGCGAAGGTGGCGGGGAAGACCTGATTGCGGGCGTCTTGCCGATGCTGACGGAAAAAGGGCAAGTCTACTTCTCGTCAACGCCTGCGGGCAAAAACAACTATTTCGCGCGGCTGTTCCTCGACGCAAAGCCCGGTGACGGTGTTCACCGCATCGTCGTCAAAGGCACCGACATTCCGCGACTGAAAGACAAAGTGGAGCGGATGCGCCGCACGTTGTCCGCGACGAAATTCCGCCAAGAGATCGAACGTGAACTGCTCTCGGACGGCACCAGCTACTTCGACCTCTCAATCATCGAAAACGCAACAAGCACGGAGGGCGCGATATGTCCCAAGATGTGAATTACGAAACCGCACTCGACCTCGTCTATCTGCCTGACGGGCGCGTGGTCAACGAGACCAACCAAGACCCGGCTATTGAACGCGTCACAGGACACCAAAACTATTGGGTGGCGGCTGATCTAGGACAGGCGAATGACTACACCGCCGTTGCCGTGATCAAAGACGAGGCGCTGCCTATCGTTGACGGGTCGAAGGTCATCGTCGGTCCGCGTCACAGATCAATAGTTTACGCCGACCGCTTCCGTGGTGTGTCCTATGTCGATGTCTGCGACCACCTGATCCGCTTGCGCAACGCACCGCCGTTCGGTGGAAAGTCGGAGCTTGTGATTGACGGAACGTCGCTCGGGCGGGTCGTGTCGGATATGTTCTGGGATCAATCAGTCGATCACCACGCCGTGCAAATGACGGGCGGACAGCAGTGGCGCAAGGAAAGCTCACGGTATGTAAACGCGGGGAAGTCTTTCATGATCGAGAACCTATCCGTGCTGTTTGCCTCCGGCGACCTCAAGTTTGCCCACGACCTGCCACTGCGCGACGAGATCGAATCCGACCTGGCTTCCTTTTCCTTGCAGACCACGGCAGCAGGAAACCAAATCATCACGCAGTCACGGTCAGCAGGCGGTCACGGTGATTTGGGGATCGCGGTCATCGTCGGCGCGTTCGCGTCGCAATACCTGCGCCCGAAAATGGTCACGACCCACACATTGCGCGGTTGGTATTGACGTCTCTCGATGATCTGATCCTCGTCACGCCTGTCGTTGCCCGACGAGGCGCACGAAACACAGGTAGACTCCCTCGTACAATCGCGCGCTGATGGGCGTCTTGGAGTATTGGGACCATAGCGCCTGCTGGCCCAGACCCCGCCTTAGACGCGTGCTAAACGAACGAATTAACCTTTGACACTGACAGCAGCCAAGTGACCTTGAGATTCGCCGCCTACCGCGTTTGCAGCTTCAATCTCCAAAATGCGTTGTCCAATAAAACGCGCAATTGGTGGTGCTACTGCGTTGCCAATGAATCGCCCTCTGCGACCGTCCA
This sequence comes from Pelagimonas sp., assembly GCF_050633425.1. Lineage (GTDB taxonomy): Bacteria > Pseudomonadota > Alphaproteobacteria > Rhodobacterales > Rhodobacteraceae > Pelagimonas. Next base: position 370,955 of record NZ_JBOEGM010000016.1, read on the forward strand.
TCCCTCTGGGAACCCCATCAGCTTCTCGCATTCGTTCCACGTCAAGTTTCTGGCCACATAGAATTGGTCGATCTGTGTGCCCTCCTTGATGGCGTCCAGTTTGGGCACGTAGCGTGGGGCTATAGCTTCTTGCTTGGGTAAACCCGAAGCCTCCGCGACGTTGAACCAAAAGCGGAGTGTTTGAAATAAACTCTTCCTGAATATTGGGTCCATTTTCCCGCCGCGCCCGTTCCGCCTCTCGCGGCGAATGATCCCTAAGCAGTTCGCCGCTGTCAGAATAGAATTGGTATACAAGGTCGGACTTATGACATCCGATAAGGAAGATTCTTTCACGGTTGTGGGGTAGGCCCGCGCTGAGAAGGTTGCACGTAAACCAGATCCCCATATACCCGATCTCTTCGAGCTCGTCGATAACTGACTCAAACGCTGTTCCTTTGTCGGCGCTGAGGAGCCCCGCGACATTTTCAAGGACAAGCCACTTCGGAGTAAGCTCTCGAGCAAGCTCCGCAAATCGGAAGAAGAGACCGCTTCTAGCTCCCTGTAGGCCTTCGCGCTGCGAGTTGGCGTGACTGAGGTCTTGGCAGGGCCAGCCTGCTGCCCAGAGATCAGTTTCAGGGATGGTTTTTGGGTCGAGCGTTTCGATGTCCCCATGAAGCGGAACCTCCGGCCAATGGCGTTTCAGGATTGTTTGGCAGTAGGGATCAATTTCGCAATGAAATGCGGGGTCCATCCCGGCTTGTTGAAAGCCCAGATCGAAACCACCGATTCCGGCAAAGAACGATGCAAAACGCATTTTGTTGTTATTGCTCACTGCTGACCACCTAGATATAGTTTTAGCTGAACATCGCGGTTTAGCGCGTCACTGTCAACGATGAAGGCGTTTGGTTAACACATGGCAAAGGCAAGATCGAGCAAGGGGTTTCTGACCACACCAGCATCAGTTCCAAACATGTCGGCAGAGCGCAGGCAGAAGTGGTTGGACGACGCGACTGCTGCTTTCGTCGGTAGCGCAGCCAACAAAACCTACTACCGTCTGATCCTCGATATGCTGTGGCCCGAGGGGCATGGCATACCTGGACCGCATGTGTCGCAAGCCGAGTTGCGAGAGGCTATCGACGCGGCTCGACAGGCCGAGGGAAAGAAGCCCTACGTTGATCCGTTTCGACGGATGCGAGAGTTGCAGGGCGAGGAAGGTTTCACGTCAATCATCAAAGAAGGTGTTAAGTATCAAATGACCTCGCTTGAGGTCACAGCGAAGCGTGAACCCCGCGCAAAACCACCTCCGAAAATGTGGGAACGAATAAAGGCCAAAGCCGACTTTCGTTGTTCACATTGCGGTCAGCAGGAACCAGATGTGAAGCTGAGTCCTGATCATCGCCAGCCCCGCGCACGGGGAGGCAGCAACGATGAAGAGAATTGGCAACCGCTTTGCGAGCAGTGCAACAATCTGAAAAGCTCAGCATGTCAGGGGTGCAATATGAATTGCATGACTTGTTCGTGGGCGTATCCCGAAACATACAAACCAATTAGCATTGCTGACGATAACAAAGTTCAGATTCAGCGGGCCGCTGAAAAACGTGGCGTGCATCAGTCTGATCTGGTGAATCAAATATTGCGCGAGCATTTCAACTCAAGCCGTTAAGCCTCCGAGATACCGAACGGTCAACTCGGGGTCACGCATCGCCTTCCCAACCTTCAACAGGCGGGATTGATCAACGCGCACTTCTCGCTTCCCGCCGACTAACAAATAGTGGCGATTGGGGTCGGTCAGCTCGACTTTCTTAATCACCTTTCGAGACGCCGCAACATTCTGCTGAGGCGACTTCTCGGGATCACCGCGATAGCGGTCAAATTCCCTGCGATCTTCAAGTTCAAGTTCGATTGTAGTGAAGGCTCTTTCACTGCTTCCGGGCTTTGTAGGATCATCACCACCGAACAGTCGAAACAAATCATCCTCTGACTTAATCATCCGGCACCGGGGTTCAAAGGGCGCAATGAGGCGCGGCGATCCCACAAATGAACACGCTCTGCGCGATCAAAGTTAGGAGAAAAGAATTTCGCTATGGCTTTGGCAACCTTCTTTGCGACTTTGGTTTCGGGGGCTGCGACCACCTCAACCGTGCGCTTGACGGTTACATAGAGAAAGCCATCTTCGACGCGCTTTTTCTCAATGCTCCAATCGTCGGCTTCCAGCTTTTCAAACGCGCCTTGGTGTTCTTCAAACTGGCTTTCAACATCCGCCTTTCGTTGATCGGTCACAAGTTTCGAGAATCTAGGCGTCAGAAGGCTTTGTTCGTCCGCGTCCAAGTCATCGCCGCGCTCATACTTGGCCATTGCCTCGTACTGTCGTTGATGATGCTCGTTGATAAGGTCAACCTCAGCATCCGCCTTGGCAATTTCATCTTCGATCTCGCTCAGACGGTTTTTGAGGCGGGCGACACGTTTCTCAGCCGCAGTCTTGGCCGAAACAGTTTCTTCCAGTGCTGTGACAAAGAGGTCGTCGAGACGCGGGTTCAGTTCTCCATCGCTCACACGCTGCGCGACCGCATCGTCTGGGTGGTAGAAGAAACCGTCTGTGTAAGTCTCGATCATGTACCGATTCTGCCCTTAGACGGTTTTACTATCAAGCCTTTTCCACCGGGGAGAGAAAAAGGGGTTGGTGAAGCGTCAGGATCATAAGCGGTTGCTACGGACATCACTTTGGCAATCGTGCCGCCATGCCAGTATTGATGGTGCTTCTCACCTGTGCTTTGAGCCGGGAATTTGACGATATTGCGCAGGCCATCACGTTTCGCCCGGTCAACATAGAATTGGGCGGACGGCTGAACGCCTCGCCCCTCATGCCAATACTTCCCAATCAACGGGCGGCAATGATCACACAACCGAGAATCGAATTGCGTTTCGGAGGTGAGCCAGCGCCCATCATCCCAAGTGAAGGCAATCCCATCACTGAAATCGCAAAACTCGGGATCGTCACCCATTGCCTTCAATACGGCAACGTCACCCGCTGTGAATGTCGCTGTCCCCAAATCTGCACCAATGCTAATTGCCACAATGGACCGATTGTCTGAGGCGAATAGCTGGCCTTCTGCTAATTCGACAAACCCCAGCCAAGGAAACAGCTTTGTCCCACGCCCTCGGAACTTGTTGGCTAGCAAAAGGGAGTCACGGAAACCCGCAGGCACCGGAGTATTGCAAACAGGTTCAATCACAGGCGACCCTCAAACAAATCTTGGGACAAGAAACGCTCGCGATCCTCACTGGTTGGATAGGCGCGCAATACTTCGCTAAATGGTGGAGGCAACACTTCTCCTGCTTCGTTGTATTGCCGAACTCTGGGCGGAAGCCATTTATAGCTCTCGGCAAACGCCTTCAATTCGCTCATACAGATCAAACTCCGCGCCCGTTGATCCGTCAGTGCAAGTGGCCATGGAAAATAGCTTTCGACCTTTTCACGGACCCATTCCCGTTTGCGTTTTGGCAAAAAAGAAATATTTCGGTCATTGCTGATCATCTTCGATTGAGATTTTAAGTCGTAGTCGTCCAGTTCAATACCGATGTGGTAGCCACGATACCGCAGTTGCGATTTTTCGACGATATGTTCTCCCACTCGGTCAAGATCACCGTTTTCTGTCTTCACCAACTTGAATTTGTTCTGCGGATAAATCTCATCCTCGACAAGATCGACTGACCCATAGTAGCCGTGCTCGTTCCAAGCCGCAGAGTCGCCAGACGTTAGGCCAGCCTCACGGATCATGTCGTTCCCTGTTGTGGCAAGGCCGTGCGTCTGCACATTACAACCTAAGTCACGAAGTGCTGCTCGGGCGAGTTGCGCCCATCGCCAACGCTCGCCTTCTGGCTTCTTATTGTTCGGGGAAAGGCAGAGGTATCCCTTTGACTGATCGACCACTTCGAGCAAGCGGCCTTGACCTTCGCCCTAATGGAACACGGGCAGCACACAATCGCCGAACTCAGCACGGAGCGCCGTTAGGTTCCGATCTGATTCCTCAATGGCGGTTCGCAATTCTTGCGGCGTCGGATCACGCCCCTTTTTACCGGGGATCACATCCAAATTGATCAGCCAAATTTCTTTGAACATGCCATCTTCCTCGGTGAGGAAGCGCGAGTAAGCCGATTTGACTTCATCAAGCGTTACTGACGCGCCTGCGTTCCAAGCCGTGAAGGCACCAGAATCAAGCATGATGTGCGAAGGGCATGAAGGCGTTCGGCCCTGGCTGGCCGCGCGCAGAGCCTCAGCGTAAGGCACCCACTCATCCTCAATCCCGCGTTGCACCAGCAACGCCTGTTGCTCTTGATCTTTGCGCTCAAGTCTTGAAGCCGCGCTCGGAGCGTAGTCGCAATAGTGATCGAAAGTACGCACACCAGACTTCACCATTTCGAGCCACTTCATCACTTCGCGTGCATAATCACCGTGCATTGAGAACAGCCTGTGCGAACACATCTGGTTTTCCACCGCTTGAAAGGCGTCGTTCTTTGGTGTGCCGGACATATATAGGTGCATCGCGCCCTCCTGATACGAAGGGTAGCAACCAAGAGGCGATCAGGAAACCAGAATAGCTCAGCCGTTTCCCAATCGACGTCATCCAAGCGTTAACGCCGTGCCGCCAATGTCAATGTTGCAGAGATGTTGCAGAAAACAAAAACCGCCCCGAAGGGCGGCTTTGTAACTCTTTGATCTCTTTAATAGATTTTGGCTCCGGCGGTAGGGATCGAACCTACGACCAATTGATTAACAGTCTGAGATTGCGAGTAAATCATGGTCCATTTGGCCTCATTCGGGGCGTACGACCCCTTGAAAACATAGCAATATCATCCCGGTAGCACCATCCAGGCCCACCTGGATCAATCGCAAACACTGTACTCGGGACTGTACTTTTCATGACTATATTCAAATTCACCGAGGCCCGTATCAGGGACCTCCCACTCGGCTCGGGCATCCATCGGGACACCGATGTGAAAGGGCTGATGTGCATCTGCCACAAGACCTGCAAGACCTTTGCCGTTCAAAGTGACGTCCGGCGGGAAAAGCGTCACGTTCGAACCGTGAGGGTCAAGATCGGACGGGCTGACCATATCCGACTGGCCGAGGCTAGGAATGAGGCCCGAAAACTCATGGCCACGATCCAGTCCGGCGTCGATCCCACGGCGGGGCCGGACTCCACGGGCATCACGTTGGAACAAGCCTTGAAAGAGCACCTGAAAGAACGGGAACTTTCCGACGCAACGGTCAGGAATTACCAGTACCATATGGACAACTACCTCGGGCGTCTTCGGCGTCGTGCCGTGGCTGACATTACGCGTCAGGACTGCCGAGAGCTTATGGACCAGCTCACAAAGCGTCACGGCAAGACCACGGGTGGTTCGGTCATGCGCACTGTTCGAGCTCTTGTGAATACGGCCCGCCGCCATGACGAAACGATTGGGGCAAACCCCGTTGATGCCCTTCGTGTCCCTGCAACCCCGAAACGGGAAGTCGGGGAACTGGACTTGGCAGATTTCTGGTCCACGACCGAAGCCATGTCTCCCCTGATGCGTGACCTGCAACGGACGTTTCTTCTGACGGGTGCACGGAGAACTTCCCTGCTTGGTGTGAAATGTGCCGACTTCGATGCTGACGCTGGCGTTATGACCTTCACCCACATGAAAACGGGTGGAGCGTGGTCTTTCCCCACCGGCCGCTGGTTGACCGAAACTTTGAAGGCCAGAATGAAAGAGAATGAGCCACTAAACTCGCCCTGGCTTTGGCCGTCACCTGGTTCAGCCACAGGCCATGTTGCCGAGCCAAAACGGGCTGGCGTTCCTTCGCCACACGCACTTCGCCACCATGCCAGAACGATGATGATTGCTGCTGGTGTGCCATATGCAGAAGGGGCGCTTCTGTTGGGTCAACGGCTTCCAGGGGCCTCTGGCGGGTATGTGCATCAGACGCATTTGGTTGAAGCCCTTCGGCCCCATGCTCAAGCTCTAGAGGATTTGGTTCTGGCCAAGGCCGGTGTTGCGTGAATGATGGTACGATGCCTTAACATGTCGGCATATCAAGACCTTGCAAGCTGATAACCTGATTTCATCGCTGTCCATTTGGACGCATTTGGATTTTGGAGTTATCAGCATGAGCACCCCACACACTGACACCCCTTGGATGACAACCGAGGCCGCTGCCAAATACCTTTCGGTCTCGCCTGGCACCATGAACAATTGGCGTAGCAAGGGCACTGGTCCGTCTTACCGAACCGTTGGCCGGATCGTTCGATACCACCGTGATGATCTGGACGCCTTTATGATGTCGGGGGCGGCGTGATGCGTAGGATTACAGTCACACAGCACCGAGACCCGATGCCGGATTATTCCAACGAAGAAGACCGGTACGAGATGGCCAAGATGCTCCTGCAGGAGGCTGAATTGGACAGCACCGACCCGGTTGAGCAGGTGATTGAGGCCAGTTGGGCCGCGGGTTTCAACGGCTTTGACGATGCCTGCCTTCGACTGCTTGCCGAGTTCTTGGGGCTTTTCCCGATCGATTGGGTGGAAGACCAGCAAGGTAAAATAACCGTTCAATTCGGCACCGCTTTGGATGCGATCAGCTCTACGGCAGATAACGTGAATTTCTGGGAAAACGGATATTTGCGGGACGAAGCTGCAAGACGCGAGCCGAAACGTTGGCGCATCCCCGAGGCGGAACTGGCAAGACAATTCCACAAGCATTTGACTTAACACTAACGGCCCGCTTCGAAGGCGAGGCTAAAGATTTCCTTACGCCAGCGTCCGTTGCGTGCGGGTCAAGTGTTGGTATGCGGGGGAATTTGGGCACGGTATTGTTCTGATCGATAGACCGGATTGCCACAGCCGCCTAGCAGGGCAATCCGGTCGATACTTTAGCATATCGGAGGCCTGCCATGCCTGAAACCGAAGATAACGCCCCCAAGCCTTCTGGCACACCATTGAAAGACCTTCTGACGACGAAGGAAGCCGCAGCCTTGACCGGGCATCCGGCAACCACGCTGATGGCCTTTCGCAATCGCCGCAACAACACCAAATACAAGAGTGCTGGTCCTGATTACGTAAAGATTGGGACAGCCGTTTTCTATGAACGTTCTGTGATTGAGGCCTACAACGCCAATCGTGCGGGGGCTTGAAATGGGTGTTCATACCGATGCTTCGCAACTGACGCCCTTGCTGGCCAGTGGATACCAGCTTCTCCCTTTGCATAAGTTCTCGGCCGAAGATGAGGTCAAGGGCAAGAAACGCAAACGGGGCAAGTCCCCGATCGACAGCAACTGGATGAAGCGTCCCTATAAATCCCAAGAACAAATCAAGCACATGGAGGCAGGCAACAACGTCGGCGTTCGTCTGCGGCATTTTGAATTGGTCTTGGATGTGGACCCGAGGGCCTTTCCTGATGGCCAGACTTTGGCGTCACCAATCAACCCGTTTGTCGAACTGGTTCTTTGGACTGGTATGGACCCGGACCTCTATTCGACCGTTGAGACCGGCTCAGGTGGCCTCCATATTTACATGACAAAGCCAGGGAATGTTTCCACCAGAGACAGCCTGAACGATAAGTTTCCTGGCATCGAGTTCAAAACGGTTGGCCGTCAGGTCGTCGCTCCTGGCTCGATCCACCCCGACAGCTTGGAAACCTACATCTGGAAGGCTGACACGCCCGAGTTGGATGCATTCGGTGCTGAGGCTGCACCTAAGGCTCTTGTCGATCTGATCCGAAGACCATCAGGCAGCTTGGCAACCGGCGGGGGAGAGCACGATCAGGAAGAATTGGCTCAGATGCTTGAGCACCTGGACCCAGCCGACTTTTCAGACCACGACGATTGGCTCACTTTGATGCAGGCTTGCCACCATGCAACGGCAGGGGATGGCCGGCAGGAGTTTGTGGATTGGTGCACACAGGACCCCGCATATGCAGATCACGGGACCCTGATCGGCATCCGATGGGACAGCCTTCACGCCGACAACGCCGGCAATCGTATAACTTTCCGCACCCTGCATAAATTGCTGCGTGATGCTGGAGCCGAGGATGCCATTCCGAGAACGCCGGCAGCAGATGATTTTGACGACGACCTGGACCAAACCGGAGTGCCAGCAGGGGCAATAACCACGCCCAAGAGGAAGCCCGTGCATGAAGGTGGTTTGATCGTCAACAAGAAGACCGGCGTAGCCCCCGACACACCCAAGAATGCCCTCAAGGCAATTACCGGCTCCAAGCTCGACCCAAGGTTTGACGAACTCAAGCAGCGGGTAGTTCTGATGGGTGAATTGCCCTGGGGTGAGGGCTATGGCCGTGTGCTGACTGACAAGTTGCTCTTGTTGGCCCGCACGTTCTTGATGGAACAGCACCAGCGTAAGGACTACCAGCCGTCGAAGGAAAACGTGCAGGACGCAATCACAACGGTTGCCTATTTCTACAAGTTCAACCCGATCCTGGACTACCTGGCTAGCTTGACTTGGGATGGGACAAGCCGGGTAAAGGACCTCTTCACAGTCGCCTTTCAATGTGGCCGAGACGATTACACCGAGGCCGTCTCACAATGCTTTATGGTCGGGGCCGTGGCTCGTCAAAGGCAACCCGGCTGCAAGCTGGACACGATGCCAGTGATCAAGGGGCCTCAGGGTTCTCTGAAATCTACGGGCATTCGGGACCTGTTTTCCCCGGATTGGTTCAGTGACGCAGAGCTTGGTGATCTGAGGAACAAGGATGCAGCCATGAACCTGGAAGGTGTCTGGGTGCATGAGTTTGCCGAATTGGCCGGTCTTCGGGCAAGTGACATGGACATTCTCAAGGCGTTCATGTCCCGAGCCACAGACAGGTATCGGACGCCTTATGGTCGCAACACCGAAGATCATCAACGCCGTGTTGTATTTGCGGGCACAGTGAACGAAGGCGGATACCTGAGCGACCCAACGGGTGCTCGGCGTTTCTGGCCGTTGGAAATGGCCTCTGGGTCCAGGGTTGATCTGGGTTGGATTGCTGAGCATCGGGACCAGCTCTGGGCCGAAGCTGATGCGTTGTTCAAGTCGGGCATTGGTCACGTTTTGCCCGAGCCGTTGTGGTCGATGGCAGCAGAACGCCAGGCAGACGAAACGGTTGATGATCCTTGGGTTGATAAGCTGGCTGTCATGCTCAGCAACCGGCAATCGGATCGGAAGGCCTTTGAGGCTGGTACGGGTGACTACGCCGATGAAGTGATCGAAGGGGAGCGGGTTGCCTCGCCGTTGCGTGAGCCTCCTCTAGCCGACAAGGTGCATACCCAGGACCTGCTCAGCTATCTCGGCTTGGAAAGCGACCGGCAGAACAAGGGCCATGCGCAGCGTTTGAGGCGGTCTATGGAAACCCTTGGCTGGAAGCACAGACGTGGCGTCAGGTTGGGTGGCCGTGTTTCGGCAGGGTATGTCCGTGCCGATGAGTGACGTTCTGGCAATCGGAGCGTATCAATTCGGTCACGGCGTTGACGGTCGTTGATCTTTGTTGACCTGAGGCGTCGCTTCTAAAGCCTTGTTTCGGAACACTTGTTGACGATGTTGATCATGTTGATCTTAAAGCAATATATCTTGGTAGAATAAGCCGATTAGGCATAGGGCACGGACCAAGGCATAGGGGTAGCGTGCAATCCGGATATATATATAGCGAAAACGGTCAACGAAGATCAACGTCGTCAACAAGGCAATAAAAACAATGCGTTACGGAAAGCTCCAAAAACGCCTTGTTGACGTAGAATTCTTCCAGCTTGGAAGACCGGGACTGCACAACGTTGTGAGCCGGCACACTCCCTTGTAAATCGCTGGCATACGGCTCCAACGGAACACGACATTCTGACCTCGAACGGCAACGAGGATGCTGTCCGTGAAAAATCCGAAGTCATCAGCCCGCACAGAAAGGCGGCCCCATTGACACTGAATTGGGCGTTCTGGCGTCTGGGGCGTGAATGACTTCAAGGGCTTAATCGGCACCTTCCTAAGCCAAGCACAGTGATGAAGACAGAATAGGCACCCAGATGAGCTTGATGAGGATGAACCGGATCAAACCGGCCAGTGACCCGCGGATGCCTTCCAAGATTGCAGCGATCACCCGCCCCATCTACGGCGAGAAGGGTGACGAGTTTCTGCTCTATCTCCGTCAGTTCAGCCACATCACCTATGCGGCCAACATGACTGGCCTGACCCGGCGGACCTTCTATGACCGGCGTGCAAAGCATCCTGACTTTGCGGAGGCTTGGGACGAGGCCCTGGCAGCTTTCGAGGAAGAATTGACCATGCGGGTGGTCCAGACGGCCTTGGAGATGGGGACTGGCAAATGGGTTCAGTGTTTCGATCCTCAGACGGGTGAACCCGAGTTGGATGACGACTTCGAGCCGATTTATCGTTTCGAGACGGCAAGCGTCGATCCACGTGTTCTGAACAAGCTCCTATCCCTGCGGATGAGTTCTATGGATGGACCCGCCCAGACCAATGTCCAAATCAACAATTCCACGAGCGTTCAAACCGCCTTGCCAGCCAAGCCCAAGCTGGTCCAGCCAGAAGGGGCTGTACGGAGGCCCGTGGTGACCGAAACGGTCTCGGGAAAGCGACACGACACGATCGACGCCGAAGTCGTCCAGGGGACGCCAAAGGAGACCGGGGGAGCATCTGATGACTGAGCATTCGTCACAAATCACGCTCGTGCGGCCCGGAGGCGTTGCGACCCAGACCTTCGCCGATGGAGCTGAAACCATGCGGATAAGTCTGGGCTATCTTCATGACCCGGATGATGGGGTGCTGGCCGAGATGCAAGCCAACCACGATCCCGTGCCATGGCAGTCGGCTCAAGTTCGTGATGAAGCAATAAGCGCGGTTGAGGCGCGGGGAGACCTAGACGAACAAACACGCGCTGCGTTGCTGGATTGGATCAAGGAGACTCCCTACTTCGAAAACATCTAACACCGTCAAAAACCACATGGCTTTGGACTTCGCATCCCAAACTGATCCAAAATCGAAATAGTGTGCGTTGCTGCAAAATGCTGCGGCCAACTGAACTAAGCCCAACGCGCTGCACCCTTCCGGGGGGAGCAATGACAGGTTAGATCATTGCAAATGTCAAACAGAGTTGCCATCCTTTGTCATGAAGCAATTTGGGGTTTCCATGACTTATGCTGTTGGAATGGTGCTTGATAAGGGTTTGGCGTTCATCTCAGATACAAGAACAAACGCTGGCATTGACAATATTTCGACCTTCAAAAAGATGCATATCTTCGAGAGTGAAGGCAGTTATTGCATCACTTTGCTTTTGGCTGGAAACTTAGCGACTACTCAAGAAGTTGCCGAGAGGGTCCGGGAGTTGCTGAGTGAAGAGAAATTCCTTGAACAACATCTTTCAATGTTTCAAGTGGCAAAGTCTGTCGGCAAAATAACAAGAGAAGTTATCCGGGAGGCTTTGGGAGAGTCATCCGATCCCCCACCCGGAGCGTTCGGTATGACAGCAATTGTTGGTGGTGAACTCCAGGCGACGGGTCCACGGTTGTTTCTGGTCTATCCCGAAGGGAATTTTATTGAAGCTCAGGAAGAGGCACCGTTCTTTCAAATTGGTGAGACCAAATACGGAAAACCACTTCTCGTTGCCAGATACCAAAGCGGCATGAACGAGAGTGAAGCATATGATTTACTAGTGAAATCGCTCGAGATAACCTCCTACGCGAACCTATCAGTAGGCCTTCCTGCGGATTTTCATTTATACCGGTCCAAGTCATTGAAGAAGGGTCATACGCAACGACTGACAGAGTTCGACCAAAAAAATTCTGTGATTGCCGAACTCTCAAGAGTTATAAAACCGGACCTCCCTAACCCCGCACTCCAAGAAGGCGACGAAGACGTGATGAAAATGCTGGTGGAGTTGAGAGATCTGATTCAAAGACTCTCGGGTTACATCCGTAGCATCAACGATCCGGTACTTGCCAGTGCGGACGTAAAGGCAGCACGGGCCTATATTGATTCATTTCAAGAGTTCATAGATTTGGATGGCGCAAACAAACCAGAAACCATTCCTGGAGACCTTACAAGCGCAACACAGAATAGCCTTAAAAAAGTGGATTGGGCCAAATTATCTGATCATGCTCAGAAGTGGGCCAAAGCTATTTCTGACCTAATAAAGGCTTTCGGTGGGTAGACAAACTACTAGTCGACGGAAGCCAGCGTTTGAGGATGAAACCCGCATTCAATTGGTCGAATGGATCGTAGTCACGCCCTATTTTGAGGACACCTGACCCCTTTTACAGTGTTCAATGCTGTACTTGGCTTGCAGGCTAAAGCCTACGCATATGATTCCTATCCTCTTAATGGGGAAGGCTCATTTGATCTCATGTCAGAGGGGCGGCTTGTTGGCTTACGTGCCTGCGAGAAAACGGCACGGTGTCTCGGACGCTAATGACGCCCGAGCCCCAAATGAGTGAACCAGCGATCCGGCCAATTCCGCCCTTGCCCTCAATCTCCTACGCCAAGACCAGACAAGCGGCCGAGGCGTTGGTCATGGAGGCGCTTGGGGATTTTCCGCCGTCTTCTGATTTCTCAATGCGGGCCAATGCCGTTAGGTTGCTGGTGGGCATGTGGTTCGTCCACGGCAGCATGTCCTTTCCTAGAGGCTGGGTAACACCGGCAATGCAGGCATTCATTGAACGCGGGGTTGATTGCCCCAATCCTCGATGCTGGCGCTCTTACCGGTCAGATGTGAAAGACAACCTAGGCCAATTCCTTTCGACACCGGGGGTGCCGGTTGATCTTATCCGTCAGATGGAGCTCGACCTGATGGGCGAAGCCTGAGCCAGCATTTCACGCTGCACAGTCACACGCTGGTCCCCCGCAGCAGGCAAACGCGGCATCGTATTGTTGTTGGGTCATTTCAACTCCTTTCCCGACACCGGATGGCTAGCATGTTTCTCCTTTTCAGCTAGCCGTCCGGCTCCCCGACGATCACCAACTGAGGACCGATATGGACAAGAAGGAACTGGACCAACGCATTGATGAACTGAAAGCCGAGCGTGAACGCCTGAGTGGGGAACTCGACAAAGCCCGCATTGAGGCCCGTGAGGCAATGATTGCCGGGAAGAAACCCGCCGGGACAGCTGCCGCATTGGCTGAACGGATCGCAATCGTGGACGATGCCCTGGCCGAGCTTCAAGATCGCAGCCAAGGGGCTGCCGAGAGTGCCGAACGGAACAATCGTCGGCGTCGTGCTGAGGCCGCGCTTGATGCTTCATCGAAGCGGGCCAAGCTCGCTACTGCGGTGGACGATGCGCTCAATGCTCTGGCGTATTCCTGGGATGCCTACGCCGATGCCCTGCGAAAGGACGTTGGGCAGGTTTCGGGTGCCGGTGGCGATCTGACCGCTGTCGAACGGGCACTCACGAACAACCGTGCGGCGGAGCCCTTGGTGAAAGCCCTGATCCAGTCGGGCGGCGTCAAGCTCGCCCGCACCTTTGGCATCGATACCCCGATCCGGGAACGCCACGCCATTTCCCTCACCGATGCTGAAAACCGGGTGGCGGAAAGCCTCCGGGTGGAATTGCTCCGTATCAAGGCATCATCTCCGCAACCATACGTGTCCCGAGAGGCACAAGCCGAATTGGAAAAGATGGAGGGCATCCGATGAGCCAAGAAGGACAACGCCACGCCGAAGAACTGGCACGGCTGGAAGCACGTAAGAAAGACCTGGAAGACGCTTTGATGCGGCTGGCCCGTGATGAGGCCGAAGCCCAGGAAGTCGCTGAATTGGCCCAGGAGGTCGAACAGCTTGAAAATCAAGTGGAGACCGCCCGAGCGGCGGCGAATATGGAGAAGACCATGACCAAAGATGTGCGTAAGGCCGCACGGCTGAACCGCGAAGCCGCCGAAACCCAGCTCGATACGCTGGCCAAATCGATGCAGCAGGACGGGGAGAGCTTCGAGAAAGCCTACCTGCGGGTGCTTGATACCGACATGGGCAAGGCGCTGATGCGGACCCGTAACGATGCACAGGAACTGGAGCGGGGCGGCATCACCAGCATGGACGTGGCCGAAGCCTGCAAACGGCTTGGCGGCTAAACCGATCTATTGCTTGCCCTTCGCCAAAAGGGCCTCAACAGCATCGGTCAGCGATGCAATCGAACCGTGCCGGTGCCCCGAGTACTTATCCTTCGAGGTCGATAGACGGCTGGGCGCCAGTACGTACTTATTAGGGCGGTCGGTGGCACCAGCCGGAATGTCAGTCGTCGGTATCATCCAGGCCGTTTCGATGGCCAGGGTCTCAATTTCCAGCACGACACAAATCAACGCCCCCGACTTGCCTTCCCCAAAAGTCGTTTTCTGGACATCGAACTGCACCGTCTTGACTGGCTTGTCTGGGTCGAGCAGCCAAGATTTTACCTGGATCGGCAAAGCCCGACCGCTGATCTTGTCGAGCACGACCAAATCGATGCCGTGATCGTCAGACAGAGGTTCAAAGGGCGACAACCTTCCCCCAGACTGTGACATGAGCGCAGTTGCCACATGCAACTCAGCGATCTTGCCTCTTTGTGTCGAAGTCAGATTTTGGCGCAATCGCATTGCTTTATCCTGTTTTGGGATAATTCTACATCGGGATTATCGCGACCAGCACGAGCAGTCAAATGGAACGTGCGGTTGTCAAAGAGCATCTACGATGAAGAATACAGGAAGCTCATCGACGATTTGCGTTCTGAGCGTAAGGCGGCTGGGCTGACTCAGCAGGCCTTGGCAGATAGACTAACGAAGCCTCAATCATTTGTTGCCAAGGTCGAAGGCTATGAAAGACGCTTGGATGTAATCGAGTTTTTGCATTGGTGCAGAGTTCTCGACGTTGATGCAGCGGAGTTTCTAAAGAACTTAGGCGATATTTAACAAGGGCTTAAGGCTGCGAACTCCGCTCTGAATAATAATATCAATGCCTCTTGATTTTTCTTATCTAATGGACCGTTCCGATTCGGGAACGGCCATTCGGAGATAAATCATGACTACGAACCACACCAACTTGGCGGAAGCAATCTCGACTGACGTCGTCGGTCTGGAGAAGCGCCGCAACGAGCTCGCAAACCAGCTTGAGGATGCGGAATGCTCACTTTGGACTGAGATGGTATACCTTGCCATCCAACTCAAGGAAGGACGATCGATTTGACCGGTTGCCGCTCTGGTGCTGGCACGGAATGATCTTCCAGATTTCGAAGACTCGGAATGAAAAATTGTGTCGTCCATCTATTGGTGGTCGGCTCTTCTTGTTTTCAACAGCAAAAAGGAGATTGATATGCCCCTAAATACCTACCAACTAACTTGCGAGATTCTGAACCGTAGCCCCAATTGTCCCAAAGATGCACTGGCGCAATCGCTTTCCTGCTCTGAAGGGCGTGCGGAAACTCTCCGGAGTTTGTACGGTACCTGCAAAGGAAACGCGGAGACGATGCGTCAAAAACACAACGAAGCTAGTCGACGTTGTCGGGCCAAGAGTTCTGCGTCAGAGAAGCTAAATGCCTCGATGAGAAATTCACAGACAAACCCGTGTGCAATCTCGAATGCCTCGGCTACCAGATCAGATGGCGCATCGGTAAAAATGGCGGGCGTATTCTCAGGACCTAATCCCGGGAGCGCGCCCGATTCCACGAACCAATTCCGTTCCTTTAGCCAACGCGCGGCTAAATCCATATGGAGCATCTCTGTCGAATAGAATTGCGACTCCACGAGGTCAGCATTCTTCGTAGGGAATGGGATGATCGTTGCGGCCAAGTTGCTTCTCCTTGTTGCTGTGACGATTGGATTGTGAACTTCGAAGCTGTTTCCCGGAACCCTCATGTCCGATGGCAGGGCTCAAGGTGGGCTAAGAAATGACTGCTATTTCGCTTGAAGCAGTTTTTGAGCGGTTGGCCGGCTCGCAGGAGCCTGCGTCTCCGACAAGGTGGCTCCATCAGAGATGAAGAGGAGGCCAGCCTTGACCAAAAATATATTTGTTGCAATTGCACCGGATGGATCGGAATACACCCGCAAGACCGACCGGACTTATACCCACGCCGTCCTACTTAAAAGCGACAAGGGATGGGGGGTCATTGGGTTTTGCGGTCGCTTTGATCTAGCCGACAAGAAGCGCAGACAACATCCTAACTCAGTCGTGGTCGAGTGTGGCATCCTCGGTGCCGGTCATGCCGACGAGTCAACGCCCGAGGCCGCCGAATATGTCACCGCATCGAAACCAGAGGCCGAGCAGGTACCCAAGCAGCCGAGGAGGACCATCGGACGAATCGTCGAGGAATTGCTGGTGGACGAGGCGCTGGACTACGCGGCCATCGTTGATAGGGTCGTGCTCGAGTTTCCCAAAGCCAAGACAACGGCGCGTAGTGTGGCATCGGTTGCGGCGGTGATGAGAAAGAAGGGATTAGACGTCCCTTCACGGAGGCGGCGGAAAGGAACGTAGGTTGCTGCATCTGTGCTTAAAAAATGGTAGGAATTGTTGCTTGAAGGAACGCTCGACCTTCAGTTCCTCGGCGTCTAGAGTGACACCACTCGACTATTTGCTGTGTCCAACACTCAAATGAGACGCTATATCTAGTGTTGTCAGTTGAGTCGAGCTCATCGCACTGGTCAGGGTGTGTCGCATTGATATGGAAGAAAGGACCTTTGTGAGTGTGAGCAACGCGCAAACACGTGGAACTTGAACCTGGCTCAAGTCGCGCCAATGGCAGACAGGAAAACCATTAGCACAAACTGAAAGTGCCGTTTATAGTTTTTCGCAAGAGGTCAGGACGTGAAAGTGAGGGATTGTGTCCGATAGCTACTTAGACTTGGCGCGGAGAGTGCTGCTTGTCGAGCGGCGTCCTCTTTCGGCAAAAAACATACTTGAAACGGCTATCCGTGCGGACGGGTTGCCGCCGCACCTTTACGGGCGAACACCTCACAAAACACTTCAGGCGAGATTAAGCGAAGACATCCTTAATCGAAGAAGCAGGAGCCAGTTCTTTAGGACGGATGCTGGCAAGTTCTTTCTCAGAGAGTTCTTAAATGACCCGCGAATTCCTGAGGAAATGAAGTGTGAATATCCGGCCCCAAGGCGAAGCCTGCAACTAGAAAACAGAAGTGTACTTTCGGTATCGAGGGATAATTGGAAAAGAAAATTCGACGATAAGTTGTTGGTGAAAGCCGACGTTTTTCGTGAAAACATTGGAGAAGAAGATCTTGAGTATATTGAAGTTGAGAGCCTTGCAAAACAGGATGTTTTTCTTCCAATTTTGAGCTTCGTCCTGGTACATCGAGAAAGAAGTGTCCTCTCCTATATGATCGGAAGGCTCCGCTCCGCTAGTGATCCCTTGAAACGCCCGAGGAGCATTGGTTTTGGTGGGTATGTTTTGGAAGATCATCGTGATATTACATATGACGCATTTTTCGGTGTGTTGGAGTCAGGCATTACAATCTTGGCTGATGGAACTGGTATGCCGCTGGAAATAGCTGAGAGAGCTCGCTATGAAAGTGAAATTGTTCCCAGAATGTGCGTTATTTCAAAGACGCATCTAGGAGATGAAGCTATTTTTGTCGTTGCTGACTACAAGTGTGCCGAAGAGTTTGACCCAGGTCGACCAAACTTGTCTTTCACAGGACTTAAATGGCTTAGTAGTTCCAATATGCCCAACGATCTATCGAATTATGATCCACTTTCTTGGTCCATGTTGTGTCCAAATAGTCAAGAGGGCTTATCAGCATTTCCATCATAAGCTTGCGCCCCTCAAGAATTCTTGAGAAAGCAGAATCTGATTTACTGGTCTATTTACTCTCACTGACGGGACAACCACGGACCGTAAAATCTTCGCTTCAACGGCTGTGCGAGCTATTGGAGCAAAATGTTGTTATCAGAGAGCCGACAAGATTTCGTAGCACAGTTCTGGGTTTACTGTGGAATGATGATGTCTTGGTGCGCCGATGGGCTAGCAAAGCAATCACATTGCTCGGTTTGGGCACTGCTACGAACGTGAATGTACTCTACCAGTCGCTTAGGTCGGAGATCGATTTTGAGAATAGAGCGTGGTTAATCTCATCAATTGGCAAACTCGCGAACCAAACCAATGTTAAGAAGATTTGTGACGACGCTGGAATCGACTACCAAAAAGAGTATGAGCTTGCTGCAAGGCTGTTCAGTGAAAGGCGATTTGACAGCTTAGGAAGCAAATTCATTGATATTGAGAGTGACTCAAACCATGCGCTTTTGTGGCTCTCCTTGTCAGAAGGCTATCAAAAGGCACCAGAGAACGTCGCTCACGTAACGTATGAAAATGTAGAGATAGTCAGGCAATTAAGCACACATCCTGACCCGAAAGTAGCCGAGTATTCGGTTTGGTCGTTGTGGCAACATCCGGATCGGTCGGCAAAGGACCTTTTCCTAGAGGAGGAGAAGTACGCTGTGCAGCCATCCGGAGTTCGCCGCTGGATATACCGGCTGCACGCCAAAGACCCAGATGAACTGCTCAAAAGGACCGACTTTTTGCAGTCATTTTATCAGGATACTTCACGAGAGGCACGGGAAGGCCTGGCCCTTGGTTTGAGGGATGTTCGGGTTCAGCAGGCTCAGAGCGAAGTTGTCAAATGGTTCACAAATGAGGAAGATGTCGCTATCTCGGAACTCCTCTACGAACACATGGCGCGCAACAGTGAAGGCGAGGATAGGTTTGAGGCCTTGGTGGTGTCCAAGTATAAGGAGGAGGCAAATGACGGGCCATTTAGAAACCGCATTCTCGGCGCTGCGTCCGGAACGCCGCTTCTTAACAAGCTCCGTCTTATCGATTTGGATGAAAGCGCAACCAAACTGAAATCCGAAATTGGCGAACATCAACCACAACTTTTTTCAACTGGAGGTAACACTACAATGGTCAATGTCTATGGAAACGTCGGAAACCTTTCCTTGGGGAATCAAAAAATCAAGGCCGACAAAATTGTTCAAGACTTTTCGTCTTCCGGCATTTCGGCCGACATAATTGCCGAAGTATTGAAGGTCGCGGAAGCTAAACTTGGCAAGGACGAGCGAGAGGGACTGGCGGAAGAAATCAACAAATTTGCGGACGAACCGAGCCAAGAAAGTGCGATATCGTTAAAGGACAGACTCATCACACTAGCCGGAACCGTTGACGCTGGTGGAAAGGCCGCCACCGCGATTGACAAGTTTTTGGAAGTACTTCAGGGGATCGCCGGATAGTGTCACTACCTTTCATTAAGATCTATTTGTCGGGAAGCATCAGGAAAGGCGAAGAGGACTCTAGGTCCGATGATCATTTTTGGACTGATTTCGACGTTGAAGTTGTTAGGAACGGGATAGAAGCAAGTGTCGAAATCCTAAACCCGGCGATGACGAAAATAGATAGAAATGATACGCGATTAAACTTTGGATGTGACCTCTACTTGGTGTCTATCAGTGACTTGATCCTCGTAGACCTTAGAAAAAAGAAGGGCATCGGGGTTGGTGCTGAACTGATGTTTGCGGATCAAATGAAAATTCCTACTTTTGGAGTTCTCGGAAGTAGATCCGAGTATAAGAGGACAACCTTAACCAATTTGTCCGGTCAGAACATTCAAGACTGGACGCATCCTTTTGCTGAAGGTCTTTGCGACGAGCTGTGTGTTGATGTCGACGCCGCGTGTGATCGCATTAACACGTTCACGCGAAGCAGTGAAATTTCGGCTGCCTACAAAGAAAAGTCCAAAGCATCAATACGTTACTTCCACGGCGCGGCGCCAGAAATTGTTGAACAGTATGATTGATGGACCGCCCAATCGGATTGAACTAGGCCACGGGATCTACATGTTCGAAGGAGACCCTGAGAAGGGTGATAGTGGGCCATACATATTTTTGGACAAAATTCTGTTGCCCTGTAGCTTGCCAGAACTAACTGTGGACCAGATCAAAGTCATTAACCGATATCGAGAAAGCATTGAAGATCAGGATGGGAGAAGTGGACGAGCAGCGGGGTCCAGAGAAATGTTCCTCTATCTTGTAGAAGAACTACGTCCACGAAATTTTTTGGAAATTGGGGGCGGAAAATTCCCGATTGTTCCAATTTCTCGAGAAGGATCATATCGCGGAGTTGAGATTGACGACGACGCCATCGCCGAAGCCCATCGAAATGGGCTAATTATTCATGACACCGCATCGTTCGAACGTTTATGCCAATTTGAATACAGGCGACATTTTGATTTGATATTTGGCTCATTTTCCTTTCACTTTGGCTTCAACGAAGCTTTTGTGGAGGCGATTTGCGACGCTTTGACTTCTCCAGGGGGAGTGATTGCATTCAATTTTATTTCGCAAGACAGTATAGACATCTTCAGCAAGCTTTCGCTTTTTTGCTCTCGAAACCTTTTTGTCAGAATAGTTAAAGGACCCGATTTCTCAAAGCGGGAGTACTTGGCGCTTCTCTCGCCGGAGTGTTCAATATTGGAACTTGATGCGTTTGCACGGCTTGAGAAAGGTTCTTGGAAATGAAGATTGGGTTTTCAGGTTATCATGCTAGCGGAAAGACCACAGCAGCACATGAAATAGTCGCGCAGATCAAGCGCTCTTTGTGTACTTGTTCTCTGGTAACAGGCGCGGCTCGCTCAAGCCGAAGACTTGCTGCTGGGGACCTTGGCGTAGATATGCATCTTGAGATAATTGGCTTGCAGTTGGTGCTTGAGCTGCGTGCATCACAGAATTCTACGCATGTTGTGTGTGACAGGACGATGCTTGACTACTTGGCTTACGGTGAGTGTCGTAACCTTGCATCGTCTGAACTGGGAGAACTGTTCTCCTCAGCGAAGGAGTTTTGTCGGTCCTATCTTCGATCATTCGACGCAATCTTCATTGTTGATGGATCATTCGGCAATGTCGATTTCGACGAAGCAAGAGTGGTGAACGATGTTCTGGAGGCCGAGTTCATGATGAGCTTGAACAGGCTTGTGGAAGAATTTGGCATACAGGAATTGGTACATGTGTCTCCTGCCGATGAACTTTCATCCAGGGTGTCGGCGTGGGTCCAGAAGCGTTTTGAGGCCGCGAACTGAATACTGGCTTGATTTCGATTGCCTGAAAACACCGATCCAGACAGTGTTTTCTGTACTTATTCTGTGCTCAGAAAGAAAAAGGACTTAGCGGATGAGCGCTAAGTCCTTGAATTCTTTGGCTCCGGCGGTAGGGATCGAACCTACGGCCAATTGATTAACAGTCAACTGCTCTACCGCTGAGCTACGCCGGAATATGTGGGGTGTATAGCTATGGTGAATTCGGGCGTCCAGAGGGTTTTCGTACAAAATGCAATTTTTTTTCAACGCGGCCTAAATTCGACGAAACACAGCTGTTTGCGACAGGTCTGACACCGGTTCGATCATAGATTTGTCCATGAGATCAATAAGGTGCGCCAATACATTGCGGGCTGCTGCCGGTAGAAGGGCCTTGGGCGTGTCCGTGTAAATCAGCTTGGCCAAGGCCTCAGCGTTGGCAGGCCCCAAAGCCAGTGCTTCAAGAATAGAGCTTTCCCGCGCCAAGCGGTGCGCCAACAGGCCTTGGACGCGATCATTGGGGCATTCAACCGGGGCACCATGACCGGGATAGAATAGCTGCCACTCCCTGTCAGCCAACCGGCGCAGCGATGCCATAAACCCTCCCAGATCGCCATCTGGGGGCGAGACAAGCGAACTGGCCCAGCCCATAACCAAGTCCCCCGAAAACAAAACATCGCCCCAGACAAAACACAGATGGTTTGCCATATGTCCCGGTGTATGGAGCGCTGTGAGGCGCCAACCGGCACCCACAACGCTGGCCCCGTCTTTCAGGCGTATATCTGGCTCAAAGGCGTCATCAACACCTTCACCTCCGCCAACACAGCCAGAGTCGGCAAGCCGAACCATCGTTGGGCTTCTACCGTCCTCGGCGCGACCAAAACCCAAGACTGGTGCGCCGCAGGTTGTTGCAAGCTGTCGCGCCAGCGGAGAATGATCGAGATGGGCATGCGTAACAAAGATATGGCTGATGCGTTGGGTCGGATGCAGCGCAGCCAGAATCGCATCATGATGCTGTTGTGACGATGGCCCCGGATCAATGACCGCCAGTTCGGTTGTGCCAATTAAATAGGTATTTGTTCCCCGAAAAGTCATCGGCGACGGATTTGGAGCCAAAATCCGGCGCAATCCCGGTGCCAATTCTTCGACGATTCCGGCAACAGGTTGAAAATCGGGTTGGGGATCTTGCATCAAATGTCCTTTTCGCGATGGTAGCGCCACGCGGCTTTGGCTAGGTTTAACGCATGTCGTTCAAATGGCTCAAACACTATATGCCGCGAAGCCTATATGGCCGGGCTGCCTTGATACTGGTTCTTCCGGTTGTGACTTTGCAATTGCTGGTCTCGGTTATTTTTATTCAGCGGCATTTTGACGGGGTCACCCAACAAATGAGCCGCGAATTGGCGCGGGCAACCAATCTGGCGCTCAATTTGGCCGACAGCCAAGGCGACGTGCTCGACCAGCTGGATCTTGAAATTTCAACCATACCGCCAAGCCAGATCCCGGCTGCCGACATTCGTCTCTGGTATGATTTCACTGGTGTTGTTGTGATCCGAGAGCTTAATCAACATATTGACGGTCTAGAGCGGGTTGCTTTGCTGGATGATGGGCAAGTCCAGCTCTATATTGAGCGCGGGGACCTCGTATATCTTGTTGAAATGCGCCGAGGCCGCGTTTCGGCGACCAATCCGCATCAGCTCTTGGTAAATATGGTGTTTTTCGGCGTTCTGATGACATTGATCGCCTTCTTGTACTTGCGCAATCAGCTGCGCCCGATCACCCGGCTGGCCTCTGCAGCTGAAGCTTTTGGCCGTGGTCGACATGAGCCCTATACGCCCTCGGGGGCCGTCGAGGTCCGGGCCGCAGGCAGTGCGTTCCTAAACATGAGATCACGCATCGAGAGACATATCGAACAACGCACCATGATGTTGTCAGGGGTAAGTCATGATTTGCGCACGCCGATCACGCGCCTGCGACTGGGCTTGTCTCTCTTGGATCAAGAGGATCGCGAACCGCTTGAGCAAGACGTCGAGGAGATGCAGCGTCTGATCGATGCGTTTTTGGATTTTGCGCGCGGTGATGCACAGGATGCCGACACCGAACTGGTTGATCCCTTTGAACTTGTCGGCAGCATTGTTGAGGACGCACGGCGGTCTGGGCAACAGATCGAAATCGCCGAAATGGACGGCGAGGGTGACGTGTCGTTGCGGCCCGGCTCCTTGCGGCGAGCGGTTGAAAATCTGGTGGCTAATGCTGGGCGCTATGCAAGCGCCTGTCAGGTGTCGGTGTTCCTATCGGCCAAGGCCCTGCGGATCAGAGTCGAGGACGACGGACCGGGCATACCTGTTGATCAACGTGATCGCGCCATGCGGCCCTTTGTGCGGCTTGATCCGTCGCGCAATCAGGACCGCGGTTCTGGTGTTGGATTGGGGCTTGCGATTGCTGCAGACATCGCCCGCGCGCATGGTGGTGTTTTACGCCTTGGCGATAGCGTGGATTTGGGCGGTTTGCGGGCCGATATTGTGATCGGCTTCTAATTTCGGCTTCCGACAACATTCAAATAAAATCCGACGGTTTCGCCGCTTTTTGGCCGCATTCAAACCATGCGGATGTTCTGCTTGCCCGGCAGAACTAGGTCATCAGTCGGGCCAAGGGCGCGGCACCGGATTTTAAGTCTAAGGGAGACCTTCAACATGGGCATTACCGCATTCGTTACGCTGGCCACACTGGGCCTTGCCACTGTTCCTGACCACGCACCAAAGGGTGAAGTTCTGGCGCAGGCCGCTCCGTTCATTTCGACCCAGGGTATCATGACACCGCGCGGCGATACGATGACAACCGCCAAGGGCTGCACCTATCTGCGCACGCAAGCACCCGGCCATCCGCCGCGCTGGATTCTGATCGTTAACCCACAGCGACTTGGCTTCCCCATGCCGCCCAAAGGATGCCGTGGCATGATGTAAGCCGTTAGCTGGATCCGGTCGCAACGGAATCCAAAAACGCACCAAGTTTATGACGGTCGAGCGGCTTTGGCAGCAGCTCGATCGCATGTGTTTGACAGGCATCCTGCAAATCCGGGGTGCGATCTGCGGAAATCACAGCGCAGGGCAGGGTGCCCAGACGCGCCCTGATCGCCGCATAAAGATCAAGGCCCGACTTGCCGGGCCCCAATTGGTAATCCACCAACAAAACATCTGGCGCAATCTCAATATCTTCGAGCAATGACAGCGCGGAATCGGCGTCATCCGCTTCGATCACATGCACCCCCCATGCCTCAAGCATCACCGACAATGCTCGGCGCAACTGGGTTTCGTTCTCGACAAGCAAAACGATGAGCCCCGCCTGGGCGAGACCAACCGGAGCCGCAATCCGACGCGCCGTCGTTTTCTTGCGATCCGCGCGCCCCGCGATCGGGACAGTCACCATAAAACAGCTGCCACGCCCCGGTTGCGACCGAAGGTCCAACGCATGGCCAAGCCGCGCACAGGCACGTTCCACAATCGCCAATCCAAGGCCAAGGCCTTCATTGGCGCTGGCATTGGGGTCAAGGCGCCGAAACTCTTCAAAAATAGTGAGCTGATCGTCGTCGCTGATACCCGGCCCGGTATCCCAAACTTCGATGCGAGCAGAGCCGCCAACCCGGCGTACCCCCATCAAAACCCGACCAGTTTGTGTATAGCGCACAGCGTTAGAAATTAGGTTCTGAACAATGCGCCGCAAATAGGCCGGATCGGTTTCCACCATCAAATCCGAAGGCACATAACGCAATTCCAAGCCGTTTTCCGCGGCCAAAACCTCCATTTCGTCCCGTAAGCTCCCCAAAATATCGCGCAGGGCAACCGAGCGGACGTCAAAGGTGATACCTTCGTCTGAGTCCAGTTTCGAAATATCAAGAAGCGCGTCGATGATCTGCCCGGCACTGCCCAATGCGGCTTCGGCTTTGCCCAAAACGGCTTGTTCATGCGCATCCTTATTGCCATCGGCCAGCGACGAAATGAACAGCTTTGCCGCTGACAAAGGTTGCAAAAGATCATGACTGGCCGCTGCAACAAAACGGGATTTGGACGCATTGGCACGTTCGGCCGCGGCCAAAGCATCTTCAAGCTCCATCGTCCGCTCAACAACACGCTGCTCCAATATCTCGTTGATTTCGGCAAGTTTTTGCGCCGCTTCGCGTTCGGCAGTGACATCGGTCACCGAAATAACAAACCCACGGTCTGGCATCCCGCGACCAAAGATTTGCAGGGTCATGCCCGCGCCGCGCTTGATCTCAAAACTGATCGGCCCACGCGGCCCATCTGAATAGGCCCATTTTTGAAACCCATCTGGGCCCAATCCACGGGTGAAAACGATCTTTTCGTCCAACTGCTCCAACAAACCCGAGAAAGACACCCCCAATTGCAATCGGCGGGCAGGCAGGGCCAGCAACGCGCCGATTTTGCGGTTCCATCCCACCAGACGCGCGTTCTCATCAAAGACGCAAACCCCTTGGTTCAAATGGTCCAACGTCGCCCGAATAACGCGGGTTTGTTTGTCCTTTAGGCGATCCCGTTCCTGACGCTCCAGCCGGATCAGATCGGTCACATCGGTTTGCAGCACAACAGTGCCGCCATTTGCGGTGCGATGCTCCGATACCTGCAGCCAGCGGTCTTTCACCAGCCGCACGTTGAACATCACATGGCGGTCTTCGTGGCGCCGAATACGTTGTTCCGCCCAATTCGCCGCAGTTATGCCCTTGGGGAGCGCAAGAAAGGCAGATCCGCTGATGTTTTGTACATAGTCTTGAAACGGCAAACCTGGGTGAAGAACGGGAGATATACCCTTGAAATCTCGACAGAACCTAGAGTTGCACATAACCAGAATATCATTGGGATCAAACAGCGCAAACCCTTCCGATACGGTTTCAATCGCGTCTGCCAAATTGCGCCGGGCTGCTTCGGTTTCCTCATTGGCCTGCGCCAATTGGGCATTGGATTGGTGCAAAAGGTCCAGCGTCTGCTCAAGTTCCAGTGTCCGTTCTCGCACCCGTTTTTCAAGCAGGGCCGCGCGTTCAAACTGCGCATAGGCCGCACTGGATTGCTCGCTGCCATATTCCACCCGCATCATCAAAGCGTCGGCGATTTTCAACAGCTTTTCGTTTTGGCGTTCAAGACTGTCGTCTGGGTCTATCAGGGACATGGGCGTATCAGCTGCTTTTCTCAGGGTCTATTCCATGGGACTATGCCTAGGATTGTTTATTCAGGGTCTCTCGGGGTTGGTGGGTAAATCGCAACTCCGGTCAAGGTTTGGTTCACATGCAAGCCGCCGATTTGCTCACCGTATGTTGAGAAGCCAACAACGTTGTGACGCTTTAGAATGCCGGAAATTTCATGCGTTTTTTGTTTTTGTTCCGCCTCAACCCGGCGCAACAGACAGTCGCAGCCAAGGATATGATCGGGCGGGCCATCGACGGCAAATTTCGACAATCCCTGTTCCAAGTGTCCCGCCATATCCTGATGATTGGCGAGGGTCAGAACCATGCCTTCATTCACAGCAGAAAAGAACACCAAGTCACCGTTTTCATTTACTCTTTGGATGGCGCGAACATGGTGAGTGTCACCAAGGCGGACCACCACCGGATAGGCAGCAAAGGTAAAGGCCGACAGCTGAAACGGGTCTTTTCCGGTCAGGCGGGCATATTCTTTGGCGGCCGGTTCTGCGTTGATTTCATGAACCAGCCGATTGGCTGGATCGGCCCCCGTGACAACCATGCGGGTATTTGTTGGAACCAAATGGTCAAGACTAAAAACCCTAACCGGGCAATGGCTTCGAACCAAAGCGACCACGGCGGCGTCCTGGCGAATAACCCCGTTATAGGCCAGCCAGGTCTGTCCAAACTCAGTTCCGTCGCCAGACGAGCCGCCAAACAAAGGCATTGAACCCAATCCAGAAGCCAGAACGCTGGTGAGTTTTTCTTCGCAAAGCGACAGTCCATCCACCATCAGAAACGCAAACTCAGAACCCATTGTATTGGCCCGATGATTGAGATCAAGACGCCGTTGAATGAGCGTATCAACGATGTTTTGCTCATCCATATTGCTAATGTCATCAATGACATAGATTGAAGTCGCAAAGTTTTCGGCTGGAAATCCGACGGCGATGATTTGACCATCTTCATAGCCATCCTGACCAAGCTCACCCGCCGTTGTACAAGACAAGACTTCGGCGCCCTCAAACAGGCCCTGTATCGCCCCGGTCAGGGCTTCAAAATCCGCGTCGGGAGAGGCGAACAAACAAACCATCGAAAACGGCCCATCGCCCAACTGATCCCGCAAGGATGTCGCTGGGTTGGGGGCATCTGCAGCAACCTGCGCGGTGCGCAAGGCTGGCGATCTGGTTAACTCCTCCCGAGCGGAGCTGTGTGTCGCTCCGTCCACTCTTCTTCTTTCCTCAGATCAGGTCACAGAGGATAGGGGGCTTACCCCTCGTTTGGCAAGACCCGGGAAAACCGCGCCTCTTGGGCGACCAAAACCGCCTGTGTTCGTGAATGTACGCCCAGTTTGCGCATGATCGCTGTAACATGCGCTTTGACTGTGGTTTCTGCGATCGACAAATCATACGCGATTTGCTTGTTCAGTTTGCCTTCGCAGATCAGATGCAAGATGCGCGCCTGTTGATTGGTCAGCGATCCAAGCCGTGTCAGGGCGTCTTCTGGCGCGTTGTCCTGGCCGCCTTGCGGATCGATATACCCATCGGGAACAAAGCTTTGTCCCGTCGACACGGCTTCGAACGCCCGCCGGAAAACCGACCGTTGTGAATGTTTGGGTACAAACCCATTGGCACCGGCCTTGAGCGCGTGGCTTATCATCCGATTGTCCGCCATGGACGACGCGATGATAATAATCGCCTCGGGGGCTGCATTGCGCAGGCGCACAAGACCATCCAGACCATTCACATCGGGCAGATTCAGATCAAGGATGATCAGGCCGATCTTGGCATCCTGCCCGACGATCTCTAGCGCTTTTTCCAGCGTGCCGGCGGTGCGGATCTCCTCAAAATCCGCAATCGACTGCAGGGTCAGCGTCAAGGCATCGCAAAACAAGGGATGGTCATCAACGACCAAAGCAGAACTGGTACCGGCTGCCAAAGCGGTGTGTGGGCTGTTGGTCATAACGCATTCGTCTTTCTTGAACATATGAACAGGATAAGGCGGTCGCGGCCCTGGGTCTTTAGCCGAAAGGTCGCATATGCAGATGCAAAAACGGCGGGGATCCCCCCGCCGTCATTGGTTTCACCTGATGTAACCAGGGTTATTTGTCTTCCCACCACCAGACATCGGACTGCCAGGTGATCCAGTCACCATAAACAGGAATACGTTCCGGGAACTGCAATTCCTTGGCATGCGCCAAACGGCCGTTGGTGAAGGTGTAGAACGGAATGACATAACGCCCTGTGGTCAGAACCCGATCAAGTGCGCGGGTCGAGGCGATGAAATCATCTCGGGTTTTGGACGTCAGGATTGAGTCGATCATCGCATCTGCAGCAGGCGAATTGATTCCCATCCAGTTGCGCGTACCGTGGTTTTCAACGCCAGCAGACCCCCAGTAGTTATACTGTTCGTTGCCAGGGCTAAGCGACAGCCCACGCCGATAGAACGTCATGTCAAAATCGTATTCCTGCGTGCGCTCTTTGTACTGCGCGGAATCAATCGCGTTGATCTCGATTGAAATCCCCATCCGGGTCAGCGCCTGTTCAAACGTGTCGGTTATGGTGTCATGCTCGGAATTGCCTTTGCGGATAAGGATTTCAAAGGTGAACGGCTTCCCATCCGCATCTTTCATCACCCCATCCTGAACGGTGTAACCGGCCTCTTCCATCAGGGCCAAAGCCTTGCGCAGGTTCTTGCGATTGCGCTCAGAGCCATCCGAGACGGGCAGGGCATAACCGTCCAGTGCGCCGGGCAATAATTCGGCTTCGAACGGGGCCAACAGCTCTTTGACCTTGCCGGTGGCAGGGCCGTCTTGCATCCCCAAAACCGAGTTGGAGAAATAAGAGGTGATGCGGGATTGTTTGGACCCTGTCAGGATTTCATTGATGTACTCGAAGTTAAACACATGGGTCATCGCATCGCGCACGCGCCAATCGGCAAAGACATCACGACGGGTGTTCATCCCCAAACCGGTGATCCCGGATGGGCGCGCATGGGGCACTTCGGACTTGACCACTTCACCGGCACTGATCGCGGGGAAACCGTATTGCCGATCCCATTTCTCGACGTTGAATTCGCGGTTGGTGTTCAAAACACCGGCCTTAAAGGCCTCAAACATCGCGGTTTCATCACCAAAGAATTCCATCCGAATCTCGTCGAAATTCATGGTCCCACGGCGAAAGGGCAAATCCTTGCCCCAATAGTCGGGGTTACGTTTGAGCGACACAAACCGCCCGGCTTCGTAGGTGTCGATCACATAGGGTGCTGAGGTTATCGGAATAAGATCCATTCGCGATTGTTCAAAATCTGTCCCGTCCCATTGTGCCTTTTTCAGGATCGGACGCATTCCGACGATAAGCGCCAATTCGCGATCTTGGACGTTGAAAGTGAACTTGACCTTGTTGGGCCCGGTCTTCTCCATCTTTTCGATTTTACCCCAAAGCCCGCGGTAGCGACCATGCCCTTGGGTTCCGAGCGTCTCATAACTCCACATGACATCGTCGATGGTCACCGGGCTGCCGTCTGAAAACGTGGCACCGTCGCGCAAAGTAAATTCGGCCCATTCGCGATTCGGTCCAACCTCAATCGATTCGGCCAAAAGTCCGTAAAGCGAGAACGGTTCGTCCCAATTGCGCCCCATCAGACTTTCAGAGCCCATAAAACGCAATTGCCAAGGCACCCGGCCTTTTTGGATATAAGGGTTAAGGCTATCGAAACTGCCAACCTCACCGGCGGCGATAATACCGCCTTTAGGCGCATCCATGTTCACATAGGGCAAAGACACAAAATCCGGTGGAAGGGCGGGTTCCCCATACATAGCTATGCCATGTTGGGGCTCTGCCCAGGCTAAGCCACTGGATAGAATCAGAGAAATCGCACCGACAGTGCGGCCTGCATTTCGGAAAAAGTTTAAGCTCATTTTGGCAACAATCCCTGTTAACCCTTGTTTTATTGACGCTCAGCCTACCGGTGCTTTTACGCCTTTTCAAACTTTTAGCTTGGACTCGGGCAGGTTAACGCTTATAACAAGGTCACTGCTCGATAGGTTTCTTGCCTGTATGAAACCTGCCTCAATGACTTAACCCCGGCTTCGCGCCGGGGTTTTTTTCTGCCTGATTGCTTTTCCAAACTTAGGCCATGCGGCGCTGGATGCCCTTGCATTTATGGGCAATGCAGCATGATATGCTGCGCATGCAAAGTCATCGAGTTAGGGGAGTATCCACGATGCCGCTTCAGGGAAAGACCGCCGTAATCACTGGATCAAATTCGGGAATCGGTTTGGGAATCGCTTGGGAAATGGCCAAGGCTGGTGCCGATGTGGTCATCAATTCCTTTACCGATCGCGACGAAGACCATGCCATTGCCGCAGAGATCGCAAAAGAAACCGAACGCACGGCCCGCTATATTCAAGCCGACATGTCCAAAGCCGCCGATTGCCGTGCCCTGATCGAAAAGGCCGGCCGCTGCGATATCCTGATCAACAACGCCGGTATCCAACATGTCGCGCCGATTGATGAATTCCCGCAGGACAAATGGGATGCAATCATCGCGATCAACATGAACTCGGCCTACCACACAATGGCAGCCGCGCTTCCAATGATGCGCGCAGCGGGCTGGGGCAGGGTGGTCAACATCGCCTCTGCTCATGGTCTTACGGCCTCGCCCTACAAGGCGGCCTATGTCGCGGCGAAACACGGCGTTGTCGGCATGACCAAAGTTGTTGCGCTCGAAACCGCGCAGGAGCCGATCACCGCCAATGCGATCTGTCCCGGCTATGTGCTGACCCCCTTGGTCGAGGCACAAATCCCCGACACGATGAAAGAATACAACATGACCCGCGAAGAAGTGGTCAAGAACGTCATGCTGACCCGCCAGCCATCCAAAGAATTCGCCACGGTCGAACAGATGGGTGGAACAGCTGTGTTCTTGTGCTCAGACGCCGCCGCCCAGATTACCGGCACCACCATAAGCGTCGATGGTGGCTGGACCGCTCTCTAACCACGCGTGCCCGGCATAACAGCCGGGCATCCGCTTTTGTGCTGCCGTTGTTTGGCAGCGCTCCTTTGGCCGCGCTTATTTGAAGCTCGGATCACGCTTTTGGAACTGGGCAAAAACCGCTTCCATTTGGTTGGGTTGTCCGATGATCTGCGCCTGAAGCTCGGCCTCTAAACGCATGGTTTCAGCGGCATCACCAGTCCACGTCTCGTTCAACAATTGCTTGTCGCGGCGGATGGCATCGGGATTCTTGCCTGCGATCAGAGTCGCCATGGCCCGAGCCTCCTCAAGAGGGTTTTCCACCACACGGGTGACCAGACCAATTTCCGCGCATTCCTCGGCCTCAACAATCCGTCCAGTGAACAACAGCTCTTTGGCGACATCCATCCGCACGAGACGCGGCAAGGTCTGAGTGATGCTCATATCAGGGATCAGACCCCATTTGATTTCCATCACCGACATGCGTGTGGTTGGGGCTGCCAAACGAATATCGGCCCCCAGCGCGATCTGTGTGCCAGCGCCATAGGCCACGCCTTGTAGCGCTGCAATAACCGGCACGCCGACTTCCTGCCAAACATAGCCCGGCTTTTGAAACATGTTGGCGATTTCGCCCTCGGGAAAGGTTTGGATTTGCTCAACCAGCTTTGCCGGGTTCAACGCCCCGGTGAAAAAACCGGTATCAATACCTGAGCAAAAATTATCGCCTTCACCGGTTAAAACCACGGCACGAATGGTCTTATCCGTCCGAATCTCTTCACCAATTTGGGCCAGGCCTTCGAAAATCGACTGATCAACGGCATTGTGTTTTTCTGGACGGTTCAGCCAGACCTCGGCCACATGGCCATCGCGTTTCAAAATGACAGAGTCGGTCATAACAGACACCTTTCTAGACGTTGCTTGTCCACAGGTATTCCCGCAACGCAGGCCCTTGGAAAGCTTTACGTTGCACTCCGTTACGTCACTTGAAAACCTGCCCATACGACATATTCCCGTTGTGGCCTTTGTCTAAACAGAGCGTTAGGATTAGCCGGCAGCGTGGTGAAAGGGCGTATTATGGTAAAAATTAATTTGGCCTTGCAAGGAGGCGGCGCACATGGGGCATTTACCTGGGGTGTTTTGGATCGTCTCTTGGAAGAAGACGGCATCGAAATTGCTGCCATTTCAGGGACTTCTGCGGGTGCATTAAATGGTGCAGCCCTCAAATCTGGCCTTCGAAAAGGCGGGCGCGACGGCGCGCGCGAAAACCTCGATTGGCTTTGGGAAAAACTTGGGGCCAGTGATGTGGTCACTCCTGATTGGATGCATCCTTGGTTGCCCAATCCTGGCAGCGTGTCCAAAGCCGTCGAAACGTCTCTTCCTTATGTTTGGAGTGAAACCATGGGGCGCATGATGTCGCCTTATGCCTGGGGGCCAGCCTATCGAAACCCGTTGGAGCGCATCGTCGATGCCTTTGATTTTGATACGATTTGTGGCGATCAAGGTCCGCGGTTTTACGTCGGCGCAACCCAAGTCCGCAACGGCAAAATCCGCGTGTTTACAGGGGACAAGATCAACACACAGGCGATTTTGGCATCGGCCTGTTTGCCAACGTTGTTCCAGGCGGTTGAAGTCAAAGACCCGGAAACCGGTGTCACTGAGGCATTCTGGGATGGCGGATACACCGGGAACCCACCGCTATTTCCGTTCTTCGACAAAGAGTTACCGAACGATGTTGTTGTGGTGAATATCAACCCATTGCACCGCGAAGCGATCCCCAAAACACCGCCGGAAATCCAAAACCGGATCAATGAAATCAGCTTCAACTCATCGCTTCTACGCGAACTCAGAGCCATTGAATTTGTTCAACGCCTGTTGGAGCAAGGTGCATTGCAATCCGGTTCCATGAAGGCGATGCGTGTCCATATGATCGCTGATGATGATCTGATGAATGATCTGTCGGTCGCGACCAAATCCATTCCAATTCCATCGGTTTTGACACAGCTAAAAGACGCCGGACGGCGGGCCTGTGGCGGCTTTTTGGAGCAGCACAAAGGCGATTTGGGCAAACGTCAAACCGCCGATTTGCGCGAGATGTTTGGCTAAGGTTAGCTGGCCTTCTTTAGCTGCCGCTC
This sequence comes from Pelagimonas sp., assembly GCF_050633425.1. GTDB lineage: Bacteria > Pseudomonadota > Alphaproteobacteria > Rhodobacterales > Rhodobacteraceae > Pelagimonas. The sequence continues at coordinate 404,297 of NZ_JBOEGM010000016.1, forward strand.
CACCGCCTCTTTGGCCTTTTCGCCATTCGGATAGACAAGGCCTGCGGAAATCACCAGCTTTGCGGCTTCTTCTATCGACATGTCCAACTCAACCACGTCTTCGACCGGGAAAAACAAGAGAAATCCAGAGGTTGGGTTTGGTGTTGTTGGCACAAACACCGAGATCAGGTCGCCCATTGCGTCGGTTTTTTCAACAACTTCGCCGCGCGCGGTTGTCGAAATAAAGCCGATCGCCCAGATGCCTTTGCGAGGGTACTGGATCAGGCAGGCTTTTTCGAAACTGCGTTCGGTCTGAGTGAAAACGGTTTCGGCCAGCTGCTTCAACCCCGAATAGATTGACCGCACGATAGGGGTCCGGTCGACCACGGTTTCGGCAAAATTGATCATTGATCGACCAATCAAACCTTTGGCGATCCAACCGACCAAAACTGTGAAAACCAGAAAGATAACAACGCCTAAGCCGCGGACGTTCACCTCAATCCGATCATCCCCCTCAAGCTCAAGCAAGCGATTGATCACGGCTTCGGGCTGGTAGGAGCCTGGCACAAACGGCCAAACGAAACTGTCAACCCAACCGACCACGGTCCAAATTAACCAGACCGTCAAGCCGACCGGTGCGATCACGATGATCCCGGTCAGAAATGAGTTCCGCAATCTGGTTATGAAGCCCGGGCGTTTGGTATCGTGGTCAAAAGGTGTGGTCATTGATCGACATTTCGAGATGAGGTTAAAGGGAAATTAGTCGTTGATCCGACGCTCTACAATGGGCAGAGCGCAAATGCATGACATCACGCGTCAAAATTGCACATTTCTTGGGCAATTTCAGCGGCTAGACGTGCGTTGTTGAGAACCAGCGCGATGTTAGCCTCAAGCGACAAGCCATCTGTCAATTCAAAGATCCGTTGCAGCAAATACGGCGTCACGTCCTTACCCGAAATACCATGATTTTCAGCGTCTTGCGTCGCCTTCGCAATAATCGGCGCGAGGGTTTCACGCGGGATTTCTGCGTCTTTGGGGATTGGATTGGTCACCAACTGGCCACCGGGCAGGCCCAGCTTGCCTCGCATGATATGCGATTTCGCAATATCCTGAGCGCGGTCCATACGCAATGGCGCGCGCAAACCAGCTTCTCTTGACCAGAAGGCAGGCACCTGATCCTGACCAAATGCGATGACAGGAACCCCAAGGGTTTCAAGCACTTCCAGTGTCTTAGGCAAATCTAGAATGGCCTTTGCACCGGCGGCAACAACCGTCACAGCGGTATGCGACAACTCTTGCAAATCCGCCGATATATCAAAACTATTCTCAGCGCCCTTGTGAACCCCACCAATCCCACCGGTGGCGAAAACACTGATCCCAGCCAGCTTGGCAGCAATCATCGTCGCCGCCACGGTGGTTGCGCCGGTCCGGCCCTGGGCCATACACACCGCCATATCAGCGCGGCTCAGCTTGGCGACGCCGCGCGCCTGTGCCAATTCTTGGAGTTGCTCATCTGTCAGGCCGACATGCAATGTCCCGTTGATCACCGCAATTGTCGCCGGTTCCGCTCCGGCAGAACGCACGGTTTCTTCAACTTTCCGTGCAACTTCAAGGTTTTGCGGCCACGGCATGCCATGGGTGATAATCGTGCTTTCCAATGCGACAACGGGTTTTCCAGCATCAAGCGCAGCTTGGACAGCGGGCGAGGGGACTACGATGGTCATATTGCTACGTCTCCAGACACATAGGCTGCGGCGGCGTGCAGAGCGCGGCTGAGCGCCTCTGAACGATCAGCACCGTCACATTCAGCGGCGATATGCGCCGCCATAAAGGTATCACCTGCGCCAGTGACGCGCGTCACCAACACCTCAGGTGGACATTCGGTTACCAAACCGTCACGCGTTGCATCGCAACAGCTTTCGCCGCCATTGGTCACCAAGACCCGCTGCGCACCGCGCTCAAGCAGTCGTGTGGCAGCATCGGATGCATTGTCAAAGCTGGCTTGGCACAACAATCCGGCTTCTTCGAGATTAACATAAAGCGTGCCACGTCCTGATTTGACAAAAGGAGACAAACGTTCAGCCTTACCCGGGCTTGCTGGGGCGACACGCAAATCTGCCATTGTAAATGAAGGGCTTACAGCGATTTCCTCAAGTAGTGACGCAGTTAAGTTCCCATCCAACGCAATCAGTCCTTCAAACGGCGATACGTCGCTTCCCAATGGTCCAAAGATCAATGGATTCAGAATCTTATCGCCTGCAGCTTCCAAAGAATGGGCATCCGCAATCGCGGCGATCAATCCATTTGCCGCCTCGATGGCCATATATCGGTCGGTCGGAAGGTCCGCCGAGCGATACAAATGATCGGTCCCCAAACCGCGGCGGGCACATTCAGACACCAGCTCATTGCCTTCAGCATCTTGTCCAACTGCAGATAACAGATCGGGTTTCAGGCCAAAACGTGACAGGGCCATCGCGATGTTCATCGCAACGCCACCCGGATTACGAATGATCCGCCCCGGAACATCTGAGCCGGAGCGCATATGGCTGGCGGACCGTCCGATAATGTCCCACAGGACTGAGCCAACGCAAAGGATTTGAGTTTCTTGTGTCATATCTGCCTTGTGGCGTTGAACACCGTATTACGCAAGACTTGAAGCGTAGGGAACGCGTACTGTGGTGCCCCAGTCCAGGCATCACAACTCCTATAATCAGCAGTATGTAAATCCTTGAAAAGTAAGGCAAATTTCGGGCTACGGCCCTCCCCCCGAGGGCATGGTTTTGCTAAAAATCAACTTTCGGGGGGAGGGCGCGGCAAGAGCCGCTTGCCCTATATCTAGTGATCTACTGTAAATAAGGCAATGCCCCTTGTGCCAAGAGGGCGAACAAAGTGGCACGAGCAAAATTCTTTACCGAAACAGAAGATCGGTTGATAAGGCTGTGGATAGATACGGGCATTTCCAAGGCGGAAGTCGCCAGTAGGTTGCAACGATCTAGGCAAAGTATTTATCAACGCTTAGAATGAATGGAGAACATTGGGGAAACGGCACAATATATGGTGCCGCTCGGGAGTTCTAAGAATGACCAATAAGTACCCCTTTGGACCCGTTTACAGAGAAGCAGTTTTAGTCATGGCGCGGCAACGCGGGGCCAAAAACTCAAAATTGAATACCCTTAACGCCCTTTTGGGGTTCTGCAACGCCAAGAGTGGGCAAGCTCGACCCGGCAATAAAAAGCTAATGGAACGGGCTTGCATCACTAAGGAAACGCTTAGGCTGTCGCTCAAATGGCTAAAGGAAAATGGGATCATCGCGCCGATTGCATACGCAAACGGCGGGAATGGTAGGGCAGTGGTTTGGGGCTTTGGTTTGCCAGCATATGCACCCCCCCCAAAAAACGCGGGGGAAAAAACACAGGTCGCAGTGATTAACCCCCCCCAAAATCAGGAAGAACCCCCCCCAAAAATAGGCCAACCCCCCCCAAAAAATGGGGAACCAACAGAAAGAACAGAAAAGAACAGAGGGATTAAGGGCACGGCTGGTCGCCGTGGAGCTTTACAGGTGGGTGACGCAACCCGCCGGGAAGAACTCAGGCTGTTGAGCCAATGGACGGATCAGCACGGTTTTGGAGAGGCGCAGCGGATGGTTGACGCGTGGAAATCAAATCAGACCGTAGCGGCTGAGTAATTCCAAAAGAGGAAGGGGGGCCTTCGGCCCGCTGAGAAAAGGTGTGGGGGAAAAAGGTGTTGCG
>NZ_JBOEGM010000017.1:0-3668 GCF_050633425.1 Pelagimonas sp.
GGGGTCTGTTCCGGCTGGGGGCAGAATGACACCCTAAGATTTTTCGCGATGACGTTTCATAATGTCGAGCACAGTGTTTTTGCTGATGCCCAGATCGCGAGCAATCCATCGGTATGAGCGACCCTCCGCCACGGCTTGAACGACTTTCGGTGCGAGTTTGTCGGATTTTGGCCGTTGTCCGGGTTGGCGCCCGAGCTTCTTGCCGCGCGCCCGGGCCGCGGCAAGACCTGATTTGACGCGTTCGCTGAGCAGGTCGCATTCGAACTGGGCAATTCCTGCCAGCATGGTCGCCATCATCCGGCCATGCGGCGTGTCCAGTTCGAAAGTCATACCACTCATGGCAACGACCGAAACCTTCCAGCCGGCCAGCTTGTTCAATGTGTCCAACAGATCTTGAGTGGAGCGGCCCCACCGGGACAGCTCGCTGACGAGGATGGCATCAATCTGCCGTGCCTGAGCCAGATCGAGAATTCGGTTCCGGGCGACACGATTGGCCGAAGCGCCAGAGGCCGTCTCCTTGAAGGTGCCTACCACCTCGTAGCCGCTGCGTTCTGCGAAAGCGGTTAGTTCCATCACCTGCCTGTCACACGACTGATCGGCGGTGGAAACCCTGGCATAGATGGCCGCTCGCTGTCCCAATTGAACCCCTCTGGAATTTGGCCTTGCAAGTCGTTGATTTTGTTGGTGCGAAATGTGTCCCAGACAGACATCTGATTAACAAGGACAACCCAACATGCCAAGACGGTCCATTCTGACCGAGCGCCAGCGTTCGGCGCTTTTCGACCTGCCGACTGACGAGACCTTAATGCTGCGGCATTACACGCTGGCAGACGACGATATCGAGCACATCAACGAACGGCGGCGGCCGGAGAACAAGATCGGATTTGCCCTACAGCTCTGCGCCCTACGCTATCCTGGTCGGCTGTTGTCCTCTGGTGAGGTCATCCCGGAAAAGGTATTGCGCTTCATCGCGGCTCAGTTGGGCCTGACCGGCGACGATGTCATACCCTATGCCGCACGTCGGCAAACCCGTCAGCAGCACCTGCACGCCCTGCGCCAGATTTACGACTTCAAGATGTTCTCGGGCCAAGGCGCGCGCTGTATGAAAGCCTGGCTTGGGAATGAGGCTGAAACTGCCCGATCCAACGAAGACCTGGCGCGCCGATTTGTCGAAGAGTGCCGCCGGTCGCAGGTGATCCTGCCCGGCATCTCTGTCATCGAACGGCTGTGCGCAGATGCTCTGGTGTCGGCTGAGCGCCAGACCGAAAGCCGGATCACCAACAGGATCGACGATGAAACGAAAGAACGCCTGGACGCGCTGTTGACCGAGATCGTGGATGGCAATGTCACCCGGTTCATCTGGCTTCGCCGTTTCGAGGCAGGCAGCAACTCGGCTGGAGCATCGCGACTTCTGGACCGCTTAGAGTTTTTGCAGGAATTGGACCTCTCACCGGATATTCTGGCCGACGTACCACCACACCGGGTCACCCGCCTGCGTCGCCAGGGCGAGCGCTACTTTGCAGATGGGTTGCGCGACATCACGAGTGACCGGCGCCTGGCGATCCTTGCTGTCTGTGTGGTAGAGTGGAAGGCGGCTATCGCCGATACCGTGATCGAAACCCACGACCGGATTGTTGGCAAGACCTGGCGGGATGCGAAGAGGCTGTCCGACGCGCGTATCGCGGATGCCAGATCATCGCTGCGTGAAACATTACGTTCCTTCAAGGATCTGGGTGCCGCTCTGCTGGAAGCCAAGGCGGATGGCGCATCCCTTGAAGCGGCCATTGAACTTGCGTGTGGCTGGTCTCACCTCGAACGTATGGTGGCAACCGCGGCCGAGTTGACCGACACGATGGCAGCTGACGCCCTGTCTCATGTCGTTCATGGATATCACCGGTTCCGGCGCTATGCCCCAAGAATGCTGCGGGTGCTCGATATCAGCGCCGCGCCGGTGGCGATGCCTTTAATGCAGGCAACCAAGGTCATAGCCGATGATCAAACCGATGCGTCCCGTCAGGTTGGCTTCTTGCGCCGAACCTCGAAATGGTATCGGCACCTCAATGCCCAAGACCCAGGTGACAATCGGCTTTGGGAGGTCGCCGTGTTGTTCCAGGTGCGTGAAGCCTTCCGATCCGGCGATATCTGGCTGCCCCACTCCCGGCGCTACGCTGATCTGAAACAGGCTTTGGTACCGATAGAAGCCGCCAAGGCGTGCCCTCGCCTGACGATGCCATTCGAACCTGAGATCTGGCTCGATGATCGCAAGGCAAGGCTGGCAGAAGGTATGAAGCGTTTGGCCAAGGCTGCCAGAGCTGGCGCGATTCCTGGCGGTTCAATCGAGAACGGCGTTCTCAAGGTTGATCGTTTGACGGCAGCAATCCCGGCGGATGCTGATGGCATGGTGCTTGACCTCTATGGCCGCCTGCCTGCCATCCGGATCACCGATCTGCTGCAGGAAGTTGATGACGATATCGGCTTCGCCGAAGCCTTCACGCATCTGCGCACCGGCGTTCCCTGCAAGGATCGCATCGGGCTGTTAAACGTGCTGCTGGCCGAGGGATTGAACCTTGGCCTCAGCAAAATGGCCGAGGCGACCAGTTCACACGACTACTTCCAACTCTCGCGCTTGTCCCGCTGGCATGTTGAAAGCGATGCCATCAATAGGGCGCTCGCCAAGGTGATCGATGCGCAGACCAATTTGCCGATGGCGCAGTTCTGGGGCGGCGGTACGACCGCTTCAAGCGACGGTCAGTTCTTTCCAACTACGAGGCATGGTGAGGCGATGAACCTCATCAACGCGAAATATGGGCAGGAGCCCGGCTTGAAGGCCTACACCCATGTCTCCGACCAGTTCGGCCCGTTTGCCACACAGAATATCCCTGCGACCGTCAACGAGGCCCCATACATTCTGGACGGCCTGCTGATGAACGAGGTTGGGAAGAAAATCAAAGAGCAATACGCCGACACCGGCGGCTTCACGGATCATGTCTTCGCGGCAACCGCGCTCCTGTCGTATCGCTTTGTTCCCCGCATCCGTGACCTGCCATCAAAACGGCTCTATCTCTTCGATCCCTCCGCTGCGCCGAGGGAAATCCGTGGGCTGGTCGGTGGAAAGATCAGAGAAAAGCTGATCACGGAAAACTGGCCGGACATTTTGCGCGCCGTCGCTACCATGGCGGCGGGTGTCATGCCACCCAGCCAGTTGTTGAGGAAGTTCGCATCATATCCCCGTCAACACGAACTGGCTGTCGCCTTACGGGAGATCGGGCGGATCGAGCGCTCTCTGTTCATTATCGACTGGTTGCTGGACGCCGACATGCAGCGCCGTGCCCAGATCGGTCTGAACAAGGGTGAAGCGCATCACGCGTTGAAAAATGCCCTACGCATCGGGCGACAGGGTGAAATCCGCGACGGAACCGCCGAGGGACAGCACTACCGCATGGCGGGGCTGAACCTGCTGGCCGCGATCATCATCTATTGGAACACCAAGCACCTTGGCCATGCCGTCACCACGCGAAAGCGCGCTGGTCTCGATTGTTCACCCCAACTCCTGGCGCACATCTCGCCACTCGGATGGGCGCATATCCTGCTCACAGGCGAATACAGATGGAAAGCCGGGTGATCTCCAGCCTTAGGGTGTCATTTTGCCCCCAGCCGGAGCAGACCCC
>NZ_JBOEGM010000018.1:0-32573 GCF_050633425.1 Pelagimonas sp.
ACAAGGACAAGGACGGCAATCTGCAGGATACCTCAAGCCTGCGCGGCAAGGACATGTTGAGCCTCGCCGAACTGGCCCGCCGCACCCATCACGACGTGCGCGATCTGGACCGCGAAGCCTTCAAGGAACAACGCCGCGCCCAAGCCGAGCCAGACCTGACCCGCGACACCTCCATTGATCGCTAAACCCTGAGCCGCGCGCTTGGCGGGCAACGCCCGCCAGGGGCATACGATGGTAGGCCGACAGGCCGCCGATAGGAAGAAAATCCTTGCCTCAAAAGCACTTGCATGGCAATAATGTTCTCTTTTTGTTCGGCGACATGTCGAACGCAACAGAGGAGAATTTACGAAAGGAGGCTTTATGCCCGACACCCCACCACCATCCAACCCCGCGCTGATCTGCGACTGGCAGGAGTGGCTGCCTTACATTGAGGAAAGCGATCTCGGCGACGATCAAAAACGCCAGATGATCGAAACCCTTTGGTCCATCGTTCTCGGTTTTGTCGATCTGGGCTGGGAGTTGCACGCAACCTCGCAAGAAACCTGTGGGCAAAATCTGGATCTCAAGACCGCGCTGGCCCGAGATGTGGTACAATTGCAGAACACGGGTCAAGACAAGGAGGCGCTATGAACCAGACAAATTCTCCAGACAAAGCTGTTATCTACTGCCGCGTCAGTTCTCGCGCGCAGGAAACTGAAGGCCACGGCCTCGAATCCCAAGAAACCCGCTGCCGTCAATATGCTGCTGCCAAAGGCTATGAAGTGGTCGCGACCTTCCCCGACACGATCTCGGGCGGTGGAGACTTCATGAAACGCCCCGGCATGGTGGCGCTTTTGGCGTTTCTGGATGCCCAGCCGGACGAAAACTATGTCGTCATCTTTGACGATCTCAAACGCTATGCCCGCGACGTTGAGTTCCATTTGAAACTCCGCCGCGAGATGGATGCACGCGGGGCCGTCCGCGAATGCCTGAATTTCAACTTTCAGGACACGCCAGAAGGCAAGTTCCACGAAATCATCATCGCCGCCACTGGCCAGCTTGAGCGCGAACAAAACGGGCGGCAGGTGGCGCAAAAGATGAAAGCGCGGATGCAGAACGGCTTCTGGATTCACAACCCGCCCATCGGATACCGCTATGAAACCCAGCCCGGTCGGGGAAAGGTTCTGGTTCCCAATCCGCCTTTCGATTCCATCATCCGCGAAGCCTTTCACGGTTTTGCCAGTGGCCGTTTCCAGACACAGGCCGAAGTGATGCGTTTCTTCGAAAGCTTCCCCGACTTCCCGCGCAACAAGCACGGCAAGATCGTGCAACAGCGTGTGACCGACATTCTCACGCAACCCGTTTACACGGGGCACATCTGTTCCGAGACCTATGGTATTAACTGGTTGAAAGCGCAGCACGAACCGCTGATCTCCCTTGAGACCTTCGAGAAGGTACAAGAGCGTCGTGATGGTGCGGCTTATGCCCCGAAACGCAAGAATATCGGCGATGAGTTCGCTCTGCGCGGCATTGCTGTCTGTGGCGGCTGCAACGTGCCGCTGCGCTCTTCACTGGCGCGCGGAAAGATGGGCAAACGCTATCCGTATTACCTCTGTCAGACGAAAACCTGCGACCACTACGGCAAATCCATCCGCCGTGATGTGCTGGAGGGCGAGGTTGGTCAATTGATCAAAGACCTGCAGCCATCGCCCGGTCTTATCGCCCTAGCTCGCGCGATGTTCCGCAAAGCATGGGACGCCCGTGACGCTCAAGCCAAGACGATCCGCGCCGCCGCAACGCGCCAGATCAAAGCGATTGAAAAGGAAGCTGCAACATTGCTTAACCGGATCATGGGCGCGACCAATACGCAGGTGATCGCCGCCTATGAGACAAAGCTGGCTGAGATGGAAAAGGAAAAGGCGATTTTGGCAGAAAAACGCGATAATCAGATCGTGCCCACAGGAACGTTCGAAGAAAAACTAGAACCCTTGCTGCTGTTCCTATCTAACCCTTTGAAGCTGTGGGCTTCAGGCTCTGTTCTTGCACGCCGTGCAGTCCTGAAACTGGCCTTCGCAGACCGCATCACATACGACCGAAATAAAGGACCTAGAACCCCGGAATTGTCGTTTCCGTTCAGGGCTTTAACTAGCCTTGCAGGGCCTTTTGAAAGAAATGGTGCGGGTGAAGCACACGTAACACCCCCCAAATAGACCACAATACAGTCTAGACCGGCCCTAGCCCGCCAAGCTACAAGATGGGTGTATTTCACAATACCCCCCAATACGCCACAAATCAGACCAACCAAAACAAGGCGCAGACTGGCGGGCTAACTGGCGGGCTGAGACTATGGGCAATCTAACTGCGGTAGGGATAAAAAAAGCCGGTGACGGTCGCCATGGTGACGGGGCGGGCCTTGAGCTTCACAAGTCCGGTGCGACGGGGAAGTGGATATGGCGATATTCATTCGCAGGAAAACGCCGCCAAATGGGGCTTGGCACCTACCCTAATGTCGGGCTGTCAGACGCGCGCAAAGAGCGCGGCAGATGGGCGCTTGTGCTGTCACAAGGCAATGACCCGATCACCGAACGCACCGCCAGAAAAAACGCTGCGAAGGCAGAGATGGAGCGGAACGACCCGCCCCTTGAAGTTTTGGCCGCGCAGGTGTTGGAGTCCAAAAAGGCCGGGTTGCGGCGTGAGGGCAAGGCCGCACGATGGTTGTCACCTCTGGAGCGTCATGTCTTCCCGAAGATCGGGCGTAAGCCCATTTCAACCATTCACCAAAGCGACGTTAAGGCGGCCCTGTCGGGCATTTGGCGGACCAAGACGCCAACCGCCGAGAAGGCGATCCAACGGCTTCGAATTGTTTTCAGGCAAGGAAAGTTGATGGGGTTTGAGTGCGACCCCTTCACCATTGACGCGGCGCAGCACATGCTTGGGGAGGTCGTCCACACAGCAGCGCCAATTCCCGCGACCCCGTGGCAGGACGTGCCGGCGCTTTTCGAGAAGCTGGAGGATCAAGGCGCGGTCTCTTCCTGCTTGCAGCTGATGATTTTAACTGCGGTGCGTGCAAGCGGCTGCCGAGGCATGCGGTTTGACGAAATCGACGGGGATATATGGACCGTGCCATCTGAGCGGATGAAAGGTCAAGTTGGCAAAGTGCGAGATTTTCGCGTCCCCCTGCCCGCCGCTGCGATGGATTTGATAGAACGTCGTCGCGCTCTTGGCGGTGCGTTTCTGTTCCCCGGCCCCAAAGGCAACCCTGTGACCGACGCCAGTCTGTCAAAACGCATGCGTGACATGGAAGAGGCAGGCAGGCCGCACGGGTTCCGCACAAGCTTTAGAACCTGGGTGCAGGATACCGATGCCTGTAGCTATGACGTTGCCGAAACAATCCTCTCCCACTCCATAGGCGGGAAGGTAGAGCGCAGCTATGCCCGTTCTGACCTATTGGACCGCCGCCGCCCTGTCATGGAGGCATGGGCGCGACATGTCACCGGCCTGCAATCGGCAGGGGTTGTGGCGCTGCGGTAGCGTTCACCCATCGCGCAAAGGTTTTTTTAATCAAGGCCCGATACTTTGCCCGCATGAAAACAGTAAGAACATTTGCCCCCGAAGAACTCGAAATTCTCGAAGTCGAAGTTTTTGGCAAGACCGTCAAAATCGGTTGGCCGAAAGAGTACCTGCGCCCTACGGCGTCACATCCTCAAAAGTGACGCTTGATATTTTGAGCGTCATAGTTCCGCCCTTAGGCTTGGCCCTAAACCGCAGCTGCATCGGGTTGTCTTGCCCTACAAAGTCCATTGAGTGTACACCGTTCACGTTGGTGATTACTCCTGGTTGCACAGTGCTGGTGTCAGGATCGGTCCATGTGAGAGCATTAATAACCAAGGTATTGCTTGCGCCTGCACTGTGGGAATAATCCTCAACAGTCCAAATCGCTCGATATGTTCGACCAGATACAGTATGCACCATAAATCGCGGAGATATGTCCACGCTCACCCCTGAATCCCCGCCGGAATTGTACAAGATTTCGCCGCCATCGACCGTGAATTCGCTGTCGTAAACCCATTCGTTAGGGTCAAGCAGGTTAGGATCAGTCAGCAGATCAGGCCCACTATTCACCCCGCCATATGCCGCCACTTCACCGGCCATGGCGTTGTAAATGCGCTGCCCCATGCCGCGCTGACCATTTGGACCAAAGTGCAGAGGGTCTATGGCGTCCTCAGTCTTAAACAGCCCGCTTGCGCTCACAAACATGGTATTTGCCACCCGGCTTGGTGTGGCGCGGATCGCGGCGCGGATTTCTGACCCTGTCGGGGTTATCGCGTCATCGCCAGCGCCAATCTCAACCGCGATGAAGGGCGTGGCGCTGATCGCAGGGGCGTCAACGCGCAGCGCGGCAATCATGGCGTCTAAAGCAGCCGCATATTGGGATTCCGTCCACTGCGCCGATGCGGCACCTTCGTCTTCGCCCTGCACCCAAATCACCGCACTGAACACGGCGTCAGGATAGCTGGCGGCGAAAGCATTAATCCGGGTCACGGCGTCATCATAGGCCGGGTCGTCTGGGTTCCACATGTTGTCAAAAAAGCCGGTGCCACCATCGGCGCAGGGAATAAACACCAGCTGCGCACCGGGGTTCGCGGCCATAAAGGCGCGGGAAAACTGCACATCCGGGCCGAATTCATCGGAATATGTGGTGATGCGGTGGTCCAGCGGCGTGGTCGGCGCGACCAATGCCCCGGCCTGATCGTATTGCAACACACCCGCAGGGTGCAACGGCAGCCCATCCAACCCGGCTCGCCCAACCGCGTTTGACTGGCCCAGAATGGGGACAACGTACATGGGCGCAGAGCCGCCCGACCGCCTCAAGCGGGATATCAGTGCTGGGTTCATCCCTGCCCCCGAAGAACAAGAGAAACATCGAGATCAGCACTTCCCCCTGCCCCGTCCAGAACCGGCTTTAAGAATTGCGCAGAACTGGAAAACTCAAAAAGGCCGTTTTCGGTCGCGGAAATCAGGGTGCCCGCGGTGTCCTTTACGCCGAAAAATGTCGCGCCATCGTTCGACGCCTCAAAGGTCACAGTCCCACTGTCGAAAGTGCCGGAGATTTGCACAGACGCGGCCAGTGGGGCCAGTCCGCTGGGGCTATACGCATCGGCTGCGTCGTCAGTCGCGACACCCGACCACGTTACCTTTGTCGCGGTGGAAAATGCTTTGTCAGTTGTTGGTGCGGGCATATCAATCTCCTTTTTCGGCGCATCCGCGCTCAAGCTTCCCCAGCAGGACAACGCCCGTGGTCTGTGATTTTTGGTGCATGCTTTCGATCAGGGCAGCGGCATGTCGCTGTCGATCATCCAGTGTCGCGCTACAAAGGGCAGTCTGAGAGACCGGCGAGGCGGCACAACTCGCGAGTGCGATCGGCATCGTCACCCAAGTCAATATCTGGCGCATTTTCGATCCTTTCGACGGTCTCTTTTTCGGCTTGGATGTGATCGCGGGCATCGCGAAGATCATCGTTGCGCAGGGCCAGCCACCAGACCGCAGCGGCAAGGGCCACGATGAAACCCGCGAGGAAGAGGCGGTCCATTCTCACAGCCCTTCAAGGCAAAGTTTTTGCTCAGCGGCGCGCCGGTTCGACAGTCCAGGAATGGCCCGCCCCCCTGCCCGGTTCCAGCGCGGCAACTCATTGCACGCCCCGACCATGTCGCCCGAGTTAAGCTTGCGCACCAATGTTGAACGACAGGCCGCGACAGTACCAACGTTATAAGCCCAACTGATAACGGCGGCCTTCATGCCTTCCGGCATTTGTGCCTCTTGGTTATCATCAATACACTCAGACAGCCTATCAGCATACGCCTTCACCTGCTGCGCAAGCATGGCATCGCATTCAGCCGGGGTGTGCGTGTCTCCCGGTTGAACCCCGTTGGTTTCGCCATAACATACCGTCCAGACACCCACGATGTCGGGATATGCCTTTGTGCGTAGCCCTTCCCATGGAGCAATAACCGCAGCAGCGGCGGCGACCGCAGAGGCCGCGCCGAGCATGAAACGTTTCTTCATGTCTTTGCCTTCGCTTTTGGGGGCTTTACCGTGTCCTGACCAGATACCCGTTTGCGGATGTATCCTAAGATTTGGATTACCAGCCACACAGCTGACAAAATCGGAACCATATGCGCAGCAACTTGGCTGGCAGTTTCTAAAGCTGGCAACCACGCAGGCAGCGTAATGCCGCCAATTGCCACTCCGTTTGTTGTTTTCATCATCACTCCCTCGTACTGGCCTGCGGTCACTTTCCAAGTCATTCGTTTGCTCCGTTCTAAACTTCATAGAAACCGGCAATCGCGGCCTGCGTGGCATTGCGGAACCGGTAGCGGCGGGACGTCTGGTCAGCCAAGGCGTCGTCAACCCCGGAAGTGTTAAACAGCGGAGCGCCATCAGTTGCGTTGTTGTGCTCCAGTGTGATGGCGGTCCCGCCACCCTTGTTGTTGATGATCTCGAATTCGGCATCGGCGCACGGGTTGGGCGCTTCATTCAGAATGGTGCCACCGCCTGAATCTCGCGTGTATCTGCGGCAAAACGCGGCCATCGGCTCGCTTGTCCCTTCGTCTGAACTTGGCAGGCAGTCGGAAATGGAAAGCCCGGTATAATCAACGTCGGGAGACGTGGCGGGCCAATCTCCGAATTCACTCACCTTGCAGCCGTGCATGGAGCCTTTAAGAATGGCGGTCCCGCCGCCGGTGACACCCATGCGGATGCCAGACCCTGAATTGGAAAAATCAACATTCTTAAGGTCGAAGTTGTACTCTTTCCCGGCGGCGCTCGATTGGATGTCAAAGCACTGCTTCGTGCTGTTCACATTGCCGCCACCGTTCCAAACGAACGGTCGAGACCCATCGAGAATGACCTTTTTGCAGTTGGTGAACAGCGCGTCGTTGAACACAACAGCGCCGATGTCGCCGTCGCCTTGGATCAGGATCGGGTTGCAATCTGGGCTGTCCAGAATTCGAAGATTGTTGAATACCATTTCGTGCGGGTTGCTCGTGCTCTGGTATCCGTCACCAAGAGCATTTGCCCCGGTGATCCCGCGCGCAAAAATGTCATTCCCCATAAAACGCGGATATTGCTGCCCCGCCAAAACAGGTGGCCCAGACGATGGGGCCCCAATCGACACGAGGGACGTCCAGTTCTCAATGACAGCCCCCTGAACAGTTACGATCCTGGACCCATAAAACTCTAGCGCGGATGCAGCCGCAGTGCCGAGCATTTTCGCGACACGACCATAGTCAGACGCTACGAACGCGCCGTAAGCCGTGCTGTCGCAGCCGTCCAACGTAAACGTGTCGGCGTCCACAACGGTCACAGCAAATTCGTAATGGTTGATTTCGGTCATCCCGGCGATGTCCGCAAGTTTCACGGTGTCGCCTGTTGAGTACCCGTGGCCCGCAACTGTGACAGCCGCAGGATTAGCCTGCGTGATTCCGGTGACGCCTTGCCCTTCGGCCTGCGCGCGAATGACCTTCGCGCCAATTACATCCACAATCCCGCAGCGCGCGAACTCTAGCGCATCCCCGGCCATTTCGAACTCGCCATCAAGAAGCAAATAAGGTTTGTTAGCAAACACCTTTGCGAAGCCGACAACCTCCAGCCCTTCCCCGACATTTCTGAATGTCATGCCAGGGGCCAAGTAGAATTCCCCGCCCTCACTGGTATCGGCCCCTAAATCAACGGGGTTGCTGTAGCTGTGCCCAATCTCACCGGACCCGGTGATTTCGTAGTAACCTCCGGGCTGGCCACCCTTGAACAACACGCAACAACCACCCGCACCGGCCTGACCATAGCCGCCGGTCCAATCAGGCATGGCGTCTTTGTTGTTGGTCAGAACACCGTCAACGTGAAACCGGATGTTTGCCCGCGCAATGTCGCCCGAGAAAATATCTACCGATCCCGTCGCATCCGTCTGCTCGCCATCGGCAAGCTTTACCGTCGAGTTTTTCCCAATAATCACCGCCGTATTGTCGCCTGTAATCTCACAGCAAAGTTTGTGACCGGAAATGTGGCTGTTATCACCGGTGACGCGCATAAGGTAAGTTCCGACATCGGCAAACCGTATCGTCCCGCCGCCGTTGGTGGTGAAGTAATCAAAAAGCTTCTGAGCGATTGGCGAATTGTCCGTCGACGCGTCCGCAGCGCCGCCGATCTGCTCAATGTCCCAGACGCCCGGATCGCTGGGGATCGCGTAAAGCTTCACCCCTCCTGCTGTGGTAATGTGATGATCGGTAGCGCCGCTTGCGGCCTCTTTATACCGGAACTCACCAGCGACCCAGATAGCCCCCTCGCCTCGGGCAACTTCCGTGCTGGCAATGAGATCCGAAAGTGAACTGTAAAGCTCAGATGACCCGATCAAATAATCGTCGATTGGGAATCCCGGCAAGCTCGCCGCCGTGTCTGGGTCAGTGACGTCTAGCTTGTACGCACCCGACGCCAGATAGGCCGGGGCGAATACCCCGGCTGCGTTGGCAATCTGGTCATGCAAGACCGTCAAATCTGCGTCCGCGTAGATCGTGACGGGGGTTGTTGTCCCAGCCTCATAGGCCGCGATTACAGCGCCCGCGACCGGGTCGCCATTGCCGTCGTATGCTCGGACCGTAAGGCCGTTGTCGCTAATGAGTGGCATAGAGAGTCCCTTATTTATAAACCGATATCGGCCAATGCCTGCCGCCGCGCTTCAATCCCGCGCGCTGATGCGCTGCGCAACCAATCCGGGGCATTTGCCCCCTTGCCCCCAGCACCCCAAACGGCGGGCTTACCGAATCCGACATGCATAGAACCGGGCTGCATATAGCCGTCACCCGCGCCTATGCCCGTAACGCCGTTGGCCTTCGCGCGCGCAACAATCTCTTCGAAAATGGGCCTGTCGTTCGGGTCGTTCCAATCAAGCTTGCGCCCGCCTTGGAAGAAAAACGCGTCGGCTGCGTTCCCGTGGTCGTGCCGCACTGATCCCGTACGCGGCCCGCCCGAGCCTTTTGGTGCTTGGCCGCCCGAAAACACGCGCATTTCAATGCCCATGTCGCCAAGAAAGCTCATAGCATTCATAAGCTCGCCGCTAATTGGGCCATTTCGAATGGCGCTTTGGTTGGTGTATTTTAGCCAATCGCCACCCTTGCTGGGTTCTGTGCTTTTCCCTGCTGGCTGTTGGGCCATCCCCGCGAGCATGTTTTTTTCGGAGACCTTAGCTTGGCCGTTGAACATCCCGCCGCCCGCGAGCGCATTCATGAATTGCTTCTGCTGGATCGGGGCGGCAAAGCTGCCAACCCGGAACTGTTCCGGCTCTTGCGGTGCTGCGTATAGACTGAGGACGTTTGGCATTTGGCCTCCATGTGGAAAGGCCCCGCCCAATTTGGGCAGGGTTGTCAGTGTGTCGAATGGGCGCTTATGGTTGAAACCGACGCTCGCAGGTCATAGGGTGCCCGTCATGAACCCGATATTCTTCTTTCAGGTTGTAATGGCCACGTTTTTAGGCGTTGTTCTCGCCGCATGGTTCTTATGGTCTGCGTGGACATCTGTGCGCTTAGAGCGGACGGGCGTTTCTCAAAGCCAATTCCCTTTGCGTGTCCTGCTTGGCCTGTCCGTCCCTTGGCTTCTTGTCGCCGCTGCCGCATATTTTTATTAACCTTAGCGCGTGGCCGAGTCCGTTGTCCGGCGGGACAGCGCTCTCGCAACCGCCTGCGCAATCCAGCGCCGCTTTTCTGCATTGCGCTCCGTTGATAAAGCCGCCGACATGGCTTTCTTCGGGTCTGGGGACATAAGAATATCCGCGACAAGTTTTCGGGTGGCTTCGTTTTGCCCAGACGCGAGCCTTGCGGCCGCCCCGCCCGCGCGGGTTAACGCATTGCCAGCGTTGCCGGATGCGAGTTCCTGACCGGCCCGCATCACATCTGCTGCGAACCCGGTGCTCTCAATATCCGCCAGATTGTCAGCCGTGCGCGACCCGCCCATAGCCCTGTTTTGCGTTTCCCACATCGTATTTTCGCGCGCAATCCTCTGGTCGAAAAGCGCCGGGTCAGTTGCCAAAGCATTGGTTTCGGCTTGCGCCTTGGTTGTGGAGAACGGCTTAGCCTTGTTTGCAGTCGGTGACGCGTTCCGCTCAAGCTGGTTCAATCGGGCGTCACCGTATCCGACTGCGGTCGCGCGGCGCTGATCCGGCGTCATCCCCTGGATCGCGCTGACATTGTCAGCCCCACGCCCCCGCGTCGCCATTTTCGCGCCTTCATCAACGCTGTCGATGACCTGAGAAGCCGCCCGAAAGCTGTCGTTGGCAAGGCGATAAGCATCGGAACTGCGCTCCAACGCCTGATCAAGCTGCTTTACCAACTTACCAAGCTCTCGCGCTTCGTTGTTGCGCCCCCCTCGCAAGGCTGCACCCACGGCGTCCTGCACGTCCTGCTTCACGCCTAAAACACGGTCAAAATCGCTCAATTCACGGGACAATTCTCCGTCCGGTGCGGGGTCAGCCCTAAGCCTATCCCGGAACCGTGCAAGTTTCGCGTCTATACCGTCGCCAGATATATTGCTGCCCTTCATCCCGCCGATACGTTGGTCTATGACGCCTATAGCTGGGCGGGTGTCGACCGGCTTTGCGTTTTCACGCGCGGCTGAATACATCACGTCAGCAACTTCGCCTCGTTTCGCTGTCAGGTCCGCTTTGGTCTTCGCCGCTGTTGTGCCTTTAGTCTGGAACGCATCGTCGATGAACCCCCCCAAGCGGTCGCCTTGGTCCAACTGCCTCAAGCGTAGGAATTGTGCAATTTCTTCGGCCCCGTCGTCCCCCGCGCGGGCGATCCCAGACGCGCGCCGGGCCCCAGCCGTGCCGAGAGCATCCATCATGCGGAACTCTGGCTGGCCTTGCCGCGCGGCTAGAGCTACATCGTCGGCTACATCGTCAAGATTACGACCTGACTTGCGCAAGGTCTCCAGGGCGGCGCGGTTCGCACGAGCTTCGTTCCCGCGATTGAGCACGCCCCTGACAAGGTCGTCAGCAGCCCCGAGCCCTCTGCTTGCGACGTGGACGGCTCCCGGCACCGCCGCGCCAAGTCCTGCCCCGATCTGGCCATATTTTAAAGCCTCCTGCGCCTTCTCGCCTTCCTCTGCGCCGCCCGAACCCCAGAGTGCGCCCTCTGCGCCGCCAAGCACCGCGCCACGCGCCATTGCCCCAAGCGCTGTTCTGCCCACTGCGAGCGGAGCAGTCGCAACGCCTGTGCCGACACCCGTCATGATTGCCCCGGCGGTCTTGCCTGTGCCGTATGCACCGGGGTAGCGCTCTTGGGCTAAGCGGTTTGCGTCTCGCGCCGCCTGCTTATCGCCACCAAACAGCCCCAAAACTTCGTCTGCCTGCTGAAACGTCGCCCCCTGCAAGGCCCCACGATAGGCCGCGCCGGTTTCGCCAATTGCGCGCTGATTGACGGGAGCGGTCGCGCGCAACCGCTCAAGCTCTGCGCGCTCGTTCGGTCGCAAGTCGCCAAGAACCTCAAGGGATTCAAGCACACGCCGCGCGTTTTCTTGGTCTCCCGCAGGCCCAGAGGGTTGAACGCCCTCAAGTTGCTGCAACATCGTGTCTATATCGGCCATTATTGCCCGCCTTTTAGCATGCGCAATCGCGCCGCAAGTTCCGCCCGCAATTCGGGTGACATTTGGTCGGGCGGCATTTTCTGCATCAGATCCTGGATCTCGGTCGCGTCCATTTGCGAAACATCACCGCCGCTGCTGTATCCCGGCCCGTGGATCGTGCGCATGATAGCAGCCTCGTAATCATCCAGGTCCCGCTGGAAATTAGGGCTTGCGGGGTCAAGCGCACCAGCCTGCTCAGACAATAGCTTCAGTTCTTTTTCTGTGACGTTCCCTAAGGCCCCACCTGTCGGGCTTTGACGTCGCATTGCGTTCAAGGCCTCTGCAGACGCAATCGACTTTAGGACATCGACCTGCCGATAGACCTCGGCATTATCGCTCGAAGGGTTGACGCTGGCCAAGCGGCCAAACATGCCACGCAAAACCCTGTCATTATCGGCGGCTTTCGCCCGACTGGCTGCGGTCGTAACGACATCGGCGGCGTTTTCACGCGCGGCACCTTGCTCAGCGACTTTCCCCTGTGCGTCAGCCAACTCCTGAGCCGCTTGCGATCCTGGGACCGCAGCGGCGGTCGGCAGGCCGGTTGCAGGGTCAATGACGGGCTGGCCGGTCTCAGGGTCCAAAACATACCCGTAATCAGTGGAAAGCTTGCCGAGCGCGGGCGCACCGCCCATGTTATTGTTGACCGTAACGCCACTGCCCTTGTACTGCGCGTCCGGGGGGATCAACCCAGCCTGTTGATCGTGATAGAACTTGCCGTGACCAGACATCGGCGCTGGCTGCTCTGGCACCATCCCGCCAAGATCGACCTGCCCGCCGGAAAGCGCCGTGCTGAAACCGTTCAAAACCTTCAAGACTTCCGGGAAGTTATCAACGTTCACCGTTTCAGGTGGCATCCCTGCCTCTGCCAGTTCCACGGCATAACGTTGCACCCACTGTGCCACGCCCGCTTCACCTTGAACAAATGCCGATTTCCCGTGCGCTAAAGCGATTTGCGTTTCCTGAGCCTCTTTGGCGCGCTCGGCCTCCGACATTTGAGCGGCGTGCTGCTGCATCGCCTGCGCGGCCTGACTTTCGATCTGATCAAGTCGCGCCTTATTCAACTGCATGCTTGCGCCGTGGCTTTCACGGTCCATTCCAAGCCTCGCCCGCCCGCTTTCCATCTGGAAATTGTGGCTTTCATCCGCGCGCCCATCAGCCGCCTGTTGGCGTTGAATTTTTATCGCCATCATCGGATCCAAGCCCGCCAGTGCATTCAGCGCGTTTTGTTCGCCGCTCGCAATGCCCTTGCCATGCTGGGAATAAATGTCCGCAAGCGCGTTTTGCTGTCGAGTTTGGCGAACGGCGTTTCCGATGGCGATTCCCTGCCCGAAGGACTGGCCTAAATTAAATTCGGTCATGATTTACCCCCAAAACCCGCCAGCGGCCCACGGCGTCGAAAGCGCGTTGGCGGTCCCGCCTCCCCCGCCGAAATAACCCGCCTGACTCATGCCGCCGATTTGCGCAAGATTGTTCAATGTGCCATTCAAAGCTGATGTTTGGCCCGCATATCCAGACGCCCGCGCGTTGCCGCCCGCCATTAAAGCGTTACCGACTGTTGAGGCGTTTTGCGCCCCAAGAGCAGCGCCCGTATTGACCGCCGTCTGACCTGTCCCTGCGAGCCCAGAAAGCCGGTTCAGATAGTTCCCATACTCTTGATTGGCGGAGCCTTGCGCGTGCTCCTGGAGCCGCAGAAGGGTGCCGCCGCCAAGCCTCTGCCCGGTCACGGCAGCGCGGCGCTGTATCGCTTTTTGCCCTTGATCGAGATTGTATTGGTAACCCGGCGTTTCTTGAAACCCGCTATACTCGAAGGTCGCAGCATCCGCTGCGGCCTGTGCTTCCTCTCGTGTGTCGAAATATCGGCCGTTGACCATGAACCGTGACGGGCCGGTCGTCGTTGTGCTCTCGCCTTTCGGAATCCCGAGGCGCTCCCAAGCGCTTCTGACATCCAGAATGGGCGAGGTTGATTCCGCCGAGTTTGCTGCTTGCACAATCTCTTGTCCGGGGATTTCCAGCACTTCGGGGGTTATGCCCGGTGCGGGCCCTAAGCCCATCTCGTAGTTTAGCGCTGAGAGCGCGTTGTAGCCAGACTGGCGATAAGGTGCCAAGTCCTCGCGCGAAAGGTCATACTGGCGAGCGGATTCGTCTGCGGCGTCTTGCGCTGCGCTTGCTTGTGCATCCGCAGCCTTCGAAGCGTTTTTACTCCCGATGACGCCCGAGACTATCGAGCCGCCTACCATCGCTGCTACTGGTCCTGGCATCGGTTGAACTCCTTAAAAATTTCCTCGGGGGTTTCTGCATAACTGCGGTATATTTCCGGGCCGACCCTTCGCGCCCAAGCGTCGCCACCGCATATCCACGCGATCAGGTGCAGCAGTTGGTAAAAACCGGCACGCAGCATGTAGGATTTGCAAACGTCCTGCCAATCGCCCCGGTCGAGAACGTTCGCAGACGTCCATGACAAATACAGCTGCAAAAACGCGGGCCTCAACAGGTGGGAGTGCGCAGCGAAAAACGGCTGGTATTCCTTCCCGAAGGCAAGCCACGAGATCAGCCCGTTGTAGTCCTCACACTTCCCTTCGTCCTCAATGTCGTCCCATTCCTGCAGTGCCGTCCAAAGCTGTTCTGCGAACGAGCAGGCGCTTTCATCGCCGCAAAACCACACCCGGAAACGGTCATTCATAGTTTCGGACATTAAACCGTCCGCCCTGAGATTGTGACGGTCAAGGCGCTGGCTGACGTGCCCGCTTCCAAGTGGAGACTGCCGCCCGCCTGAATGGCATGGTTAACTAGGTTGCTGAGACTCACGCTGCCACCCGCCGCAACCGCAAGCCCAAAATAAACCGCCGTTGCGGCCCCAGCGCTTCCGCCGCTCGGGACAAGCCATACTGACAGGGTGTCTGCCGTGCCTGTCGGATTGCAAACAGTCGCCGCGTCAATAACGGTCAAAATATCCGCCGTGAACGCCGCCGATGAAGAAAGTGGGGCCTGTGTCTGACAAAGTTGGATTTTGCTCATACCGGGGGAAGCTCCTGTATCGCCTCACACCCGCCGAAAACGGGCGCAAGGTCGGTTTTGCTTGTTTCCACTGAAACGGGGGCTGGGCCGCTGGATAAAAACGCCCCGTAAACCCCAACGGGCGCAGCGCTTGCCACTTCGCCGGCGCTTTCTGCGCTGGCCGCTGTTGTGTTCGATTGCAGAATTGCCTGATCAAGCCATCGGAGAAATTCCGGGGTTGAATGCACGTCCGTTGTGCCTGGTCGCACAAAGCCCATCTTGCCGCGCGGGCGGAAGGAGGGGAGCCTAGCCACGGTCCACCGCCACGCCGTGGATGTCACGGCTCACAGGGTCTGTGATACGCACGCGGATTGCCCCACGGCGAAACTGGCCCAAGGCGTGCCACGTCACCCGCTTCCCATACTGACCGGGGCCAGCCAAGTCGCGCCAGTGCTCCTCTCCCCAGTTGAAACCGTCGCGCGTCGACTGGAGCATAACTTGCGGCGTGCGGTCGATGTCATCGCCGCCACCTGAAATATCAAGGTGAAGGCGGGCGACCCGGAACGGCTGGCCGCTATTTTCAACAATCGGGCTTACAGCTTCCGCCGCCAGAACTTCACCAAAATCGGTGTAGGTGTCTTCGCCAATCGTTGCTACCCTGCCATCTGAGGTGCCGAAGTACTCGACACCGCCAAATGTATGACCGCACGTCGCACCCCAAGGGCCGCCCGAAAGCCCCGCGGCGCGCTCGTGCCAAAGCCCCGTCTTTAGGTCGACAACAAGGGTGGTCCCCTCTGTCCGCCGGATCGCGTAAAACTCGTGGCCACGCTCGGAAAATGTATAGGCACCGGAAATCGTGCTTTCGGACAGTTCGCGCCGGATTTCTGCGGTGTCGATCCATTCGGGGCCGCTACCGAAGCTGCGACCAACCTTGCCATCCGGGGTGACCCAAAACACGGCGTTGTCGGCCTTGGCAATGCTGGCGCCTGAGACACACCCTTGCTCAATGAGAGCGCCTTTGTTCGGCGTAAACGGAAAGGTAAGCTCGCCACTGTTGTAAAACACTTGGACGGTGTCAGTTCCGAAGGCCCAAAGCTCGTTGTGATCCGCAATCAGGCCGACCAGCGCATCAGGGTTGCTTTCTGCATATGCGAATTCTAGCGCGTCAAAGGTTGTTCCATCGTCCAAGCTCGAAACCGTGAGCGCGTCAGCCCTCCCTGCGGCCTCTCCTGTGACAATGAAATAGCCATCGAGAAACGCGACGCCCGTCGCGCTGGTGACAGCACCGGTGGTGTATTCGGTAACGCCGGTCCCGTCGCAAATGTAGTACCGACCGCCGGAGACAATCGCCAACTCGTCGAAACTCGCGGCCATGTGCGTCTCACCGTCCGCAACGCTTCCGATTTCAGTCGCGGTTGCTGCGGTGATTTTCCACACCCGCCCGTCAGAAACGGCATATTGCGCACCGCCCATAGTGGCGATTGCCCGCACGTCTGCGCCAGTGCCGAGGTCGGCATACTCAACCAACCCCCCGCGCCCAAACAGCACAAGCGGAGACGCCCCGTCGCTGATATGGGCGAAATAGTTGATCAAGCGCTCACCGTTGAACCCATTGGATCCGGGCCTCGACTGCCTTGCGAGCGTGGAAAGTGTCATCCAGAAAACGGCAAGTTGCCGTCCCGATCTTCGCGCGCAGGCGTGTTTGTTAAGGCCGTTGGAATAGTCATTTCTGGCATGACATAATATGCGGCTTGCAGGCGACGCATGAAGCTATCGTGATCGAAGGTGCGCGGAGCTAGATAATCCGGCCCCAAGCGCTGCGCCAAAAGGTAGACCGTACCCTCAAGGAACTCCGGGCCTAGGCTGAAAGTACTGGTAAGCTCTTGGTCGGCGTGCTCAACGTCAACACCGTCAGCCTTCCAGCCGTGCAACATCGCGTTAAATGCGAACAGGCCGTCTGAGGCCATGCTGGCAGGCATGTTTTCACCCTGCCCCAGAACGGCAATCTTGCGATGCGCTGCGGCTATTACTTCGCGAACTGTAGTCATTTGGTCACCCGATGGATGTGCTGACAGGGGCCGCCAAGCCCCCGCCAATATTGCTTACGATGTCAAGCGAGCGCCGCGTCGGGGGTCCAAGACTTCACGGCCCCACAAAAGGTCAAAGCGCATATTATGGCCCAAGGTGTTACCATCGGTCCACTCAGAGACGGAAACGGTGACATGATTCCCCGATTGCGTCGAGGTTTTAAGACCTGCATCGCCGGGGATATCAAGCGGACGAGAAACAAGCGATACAGCTTGAGGGTCAAGCAGCAGAGACTGGCGATATGCTTGCCCACCTGTGCCGCTGGTCACAGTAATTGCCGCGTTGTTTGCGGGCTGAGCGGTTACGGTTTGGAACGCCCCCGAAGTGATGATAGGCGGTGAAACCGTCAGGCTCGCGGGGCCTGTGGACGCGCCGGAATCCGCGTCCGCAAGGACCGTAAAGCTTTGCAACCGCCCGGTGTCGGCCTTTGTCCCGGGGTGGATCGAGTTAACGCCAGTAATAGTGAAGGTATCGCCCGCCTTGAGGATGCCGGTCGTCGAATTGGTCCAGCCATCGGTCTTAAGCGTCTGAGACCAAGTGTTTTTCGCAGCGTCATAGGTTGTTGCTTGAGACCCGCCATTGACCAAAGGCGTACCGGTCGCCACGCCGACCGTGTGAGTTGGCGTGAAAGCGGTTTCGTAATTGTCAAACCCGCCTGCGGTGCCGATCATAGCCTTTTCAAGCGCAGTCTTGTTGCGGCCCTGAATGTTGCTGGTCGCGATAGCATTGGACAGCTTCGCCCCAACAGTCGGGGGATGGAACCCCAAACGGCCAGCAACCGGGATGCCCACGTCCGTCATGTAAGCCCCCGCCTCTGCCAGTTCCAAAATTGTAGAGGGCACAGTGCCTGCAGTGCCGTCAAAGTGGTAGAACTTGGTGTAGAGTGACGCCAGAGAGTTTTCGATTTTCTCAGCCGCTCGGCGGGCCATGGGCTTCACGACCATTTCAGACCAACGGTCAAAGTTCAGCGTTCGGTCCTTCGCGCCAATCGTGACTTTGTTAGACCAGGTTTTATCCATCGCAACAGAGACGGTGCCTTCGTTGACGTCTTCACTGAACCCCGTCAAATCAATGTCGTCGTCTTGGCCCAGATATTGCATTTGGCGGCGCACATAGACAGTATCGCCGTTTTTCTGGAAGTCGCTCGACATATCAACGCCGACCATTTTCCCAAGAACAAGTTCCTGCTCAAGAAGGCGGACAAATTCCTTTGAAACCGCCGTTGGGGTATAAAACGAGTTAGACATAACTCATATCCTTTGCTTTAGAAGGTGCCGCCCGCTTCCCGCCACTTGTCATATTCGTCTGCGGTCATTTTTTCCGGGTCTTTTGTCGCCGTTGCTTTCGCTTTGACGGGTGACACCGGGTCGGGGGCCTGTGTTGTGGTGCGGGGCTGTGGTGCGGTAAGCGTCGCCTCGATCTTGCCAAGCTCCACCGCCGCGCTATGGGGCGGGAGTTGACTGATGCGGGTGGCTTCCGCCGGGTTTAGCCCCAGGTGATAAGCAACGTCTGCGCCCTGATCCATTTGGGCCACAACCTTGCCGACTTCTTCCGAGATTGGAGCGGTGAAGGCCACCTTCTCAAAGTCTTTGTAGCGCGTCTTCGCGTCTTCAACTTGGGACTGCCAGCCTTGGGCTATCTCCGTTTCCGTCTGCTGCTCGATGCGCTCAGCTTGACTTTGCTGGGCCGCGCGTTCCCGTTCAATCTGGGCCTTCTGCCGGCCGTCCAACTGACGAACGGCCTCGTAGCCTGCCAATGCGGCCTGGTACTCTTCAAACGACTGGAAATTCGCTTCGACTGGCCTGGGGCTTGAGAGATTTCCCTCGTACTCCTCCAATCGGGCCTCGGTTTCGGCAAGTTTTGCCGAAATCTGCTCCTTCTCGGAACGCAGGCGCTCCATCGCCTCGCGACGCCGCTGATGGCGGCTTTTCCCGGTGTCGGCTTTCGTCTGGTCTGCGTCGCCCTCACTTGGGGCACCTGCGCCGTCTGCTTCCGCTTCCGCCGGGGTTTCAACTTCTGGTGCCGTGGCTTCGCTCACGGCTTCTGGGGTCGCCTCCAATTGTGGGGCAACTTCGTCCTGTATCGGGGTTTCCATGATGTCCTCTGGTTAAAAGCCTAGGGCTGTTTGCTGGCGCGATGCCAGCGCTTGCGCGACCTGCTGCTGCACTATTGCTGCAATGGTCGCCTCCAACTGGCCAGACCTCACAAGAAGCTCTAGCTGTTGTTCTTGGACCTCAAGCGCGGCTTTATCCGCATCGGCCTCGGCCTCGCGCGTTTCCGCACTGGCCTTTTGTAACTCGATCATTTGCGCTTGCTGTTGCAGTTGCGCCTGGGCCTGCGCTTGCTGAACTTGCATAGCCTGCGCCTGTTGTTCCTCTGGGGTGTCTGCGCTCTGGTCGCGCATGCCCGGTGGCAGCGCCTTCGCCAAACGGTCCGCGATTTTTTCCGCGTCAGGCCAATCCATGGCCTTAGCCACAAGATCGCCAATAAGCTGCGCCGCTTGGGGGACATTACGGATAAACTCAAGCATACCCTCTTGGGTTTCCTGCCTGCGGGTACTGTAATTCGGCCCGACCGAGACACGCAAATCATAGCTGCCAACCGTCAGGTCATTGATTGGAATTTGCACGCCGTTTTCGATCACGAACCCGTTAATTTCGACCTGCTCCTCTTGGTCGTCATCGCCGAGGATTCGGACGATCCGCGCGGTATCATAAACCTTCGGTATCATGCTGATAAGAATCCGACCACATTGCGCAATCGCCTTTGCCATGTTGTCGGTATAGATTGACGTAGAAACGTCGCTTTCCATTTGACGCTGCCGAATAGCGACGCCACTGGCCTCATTTGAGCGGCTCCCAAGGGCCGCGTCATAAATACCGGTTGTCGCTTTCATGTCCTCAGAAGCGGCCATAGCCTCTTGCGCAAGGCCTTGAGACGCGACCGGCGGCGGTTGCCGTTGCGGTGGGCCGGGGGCTTTTTCATCCGGGTTGTAAGGCAAAAATGCATAATTTTCGGAATTCGCGTTTTGCCAATAGCCACCCAGGTTTTCAAACTGCTTTATGGTGCCGATGTAGGGGGCTTTGGGCTGCATCGTGACAACCTCAGCGGACGTAGACCGGAAGAAATTGTATAGCTGCTGCGAGTCTTTAGCGTGACGGATGACGCTAGACCGGTAAACCTCCTCACCTACGTCCCACTCTTCGCCAGAAACCGCGACAATTGGGATATACTTGCACGGAATGCTCTTAGGCCCCTCAAGCAAATCATTGCCGCTGATTTTTGCCCATTTCACTTGATGGGTCTCAACCTCACGCTTTCTAACGATGATTTCTTGCGGCAAATCGTCGGCGGCCTCGTCTTCGAAAAGCGTTGAGCCGTCGGCCAAAAGTAAGAGGGTGCGGGACGCTGGCTCTTTCCAAAAGTATTCCGCAATGATTACATTGCTGCCCTCGCGCCAATGCTGCAGGCCGTCAGTTTTCCCGTCATGGTCCACGTCCTCTTGCGATGCCTTAGGGAAGCTTTTCTTAAAATCATCGGCAGACATTTGCTCGGTAACGAACACGTATCCCGCGTCTTGCTTTGTCGGGGTTTCCGCTGCGGGGTCGAAATACACAGAAAAAGCGTTTCGAATGCGCTCAATCTTGATCTCTTGATTAAAACTGTCTTCACGCTCCCAATCTGTACGAACGCGGAAATACCCGATCGAACAGGCCGCTGCGCCCTCAGCGGCCTGTTCGTAGACAGACGACGCGTCACTGCGCTGCTCGATGTGGCGGATCAGGCCCTCGTAGATTTTTGCGGTGTCTTCGGTCGCTTTATTGTCGGAGGGCGAAACTTTGATTGCGGGGTTCATGCGGCGGATGTCGCCGGTCACCTGTCGAACAAATTGGGGCAGGCGGTTGATCGTGATGCACGGCTTTCCTGCGACTTCACGTTCTTCACGAATTTCGTCGGGCCACTGCCCAACGCCGGTAAGCTGCTTTAGGTCATCGAGGGCGCGAGCGCGGTTGTCTTTGTCCGCTTCTTGCGCCTCGGCCATCCGCGACCGTGCCATTTTGAGAATGTCGTCTGGCTTCATTTCATCCAGCTTCCGCCGCTTGGGCTCAATTGCAAGTTCGACGCGTCGGGTACGGTCGAAACCATGTCAGGGAACAATTCAGTGAGCGCCCACACCAGAGCGTCGGCGCGGTCCGGGCTGTCGTCGCCCTGGTAACCCTCGCTCGTGAATTGCATCATTTGTGTCTCAAGCTCAGGGAGTTGACCTACATGTCTGACCCGACCTTGAGCGTAAAGGGCGGCCACAGGCTCGGCCCTGATGTGCTTGCCGCGACTCGCGCGGACCTCGATAACGTTGATGTTTGGGGCGACGGTGCGGATCGTGTGCGCCACCATATCGCCGCCGTTGTTGACCTCTGCAACAATCGCGTCCGCGTTGTGTTTATGATAAAGGGCGATTGCCGCTTTAGCCCACTCAAAGGGCGATCCCTGCTGGCTGGCGTCGTCTAGGATATACCCGGTTTGGTCTTCGCTTATCCCGGCTGCAACAATTCCGTGCTTGTCGCTCTCGTCCGTGTTGGTTACCGCCGGGTCTACCGCCACAAGAACACGCCTCAACTCTGGCGCGCTTCTGACGCGATACGTATCGACGTCGGCTTGGGACCAAAGAGCGCCAGGGAGATCCCCGAGTATTTCTGCACTCAACTCCTGCCGCCCTAAGCGCGTCCCCGCGTATCTGGCGTGAACCTTGCGAATAAAGCTCCCGGCCAAGTTTGCCGCGTTATCCATCGTGGACCCGCGCGATATTTCGACCTTGCCCTCTTTGCCCGCGACGATTGCCTTGATCAACTCAATGGGCCGGGGCGTGGTCGTAACCATCGTTTGCGGGTGATCGCCGCGCCTCATCCCGAACTGCAGCATATCCCAAGTCTCGCGGGCGTATCGGTACTTTGCCAACTCGTCCACCCAAGCGGCGTCAAACTCTGGGCCGCGAAGCTGGTTCGGCTGTGTGCCGTTGTAGCCAAGAGCAAGCGCGCCGCTCGGCCAAGTGACGCGCACCGGCTTAAACCGGACAGAAACCTCTGGGCATATTTTCTGGATGCGCGGGACCATGACTTCTTCAAGGTCTTTTTGCGTTTCAGCAATAAGCGCTATCGAACGCGCGCCCTCCTGCTCCTTTTCAACAACCCAATTTGCACCGGCCTCTGTTTTCCCGAACCCGCGACCGGCCAAAACAAGCCAAATGTCCCAAAGCCCGTCTGGGGCAATTTGCTCAGGCCTCGCCAAGAACCCCCGCCAATCACGAAGAAGGGTCTCGGCCTCTTCATCACTGAGCAGCGATAGCGCCTGCGCACGGTCCTCAGGACTCAGTCTGGCCAGTTGCTGCGCTACGCTCTGCGATGCCATCTAAAAACTGTTCAATTTTTTCCCTGCCGCCAACCACTTCGGTCTTGATTGGCTGGTCCGGGTCGCCGCTGAGTTGGACTCTATCCTTGAACATACCGAGGTGCTTGCCCAACTTTTCCAAGGCGGCGTTTTTATCCCACACTTTCAGCTTGTGGACGTGGTCCACGATGGGGTTGCCATCTTCGTCGACCTCCCCGCCTAACTTAGTGACGACCTCGACCGAGGAAATAGCCCCTGCCGTATCGTCGTCCCAATCATGCACATCTATCAAGGCCCCCCTGTTTGATAGGACCCTGCGCAAGTCTGAGAACGCGATCCTCGCCAATTCTTCCAGTACGCGGTCTTGCGTGATTTCGGTGCGCTCGGAGCGGGCGGCTTTAGCCTTCGCGATCTCTTTGGCGACCTTAACATTCCCCAACAAGCGTGAGCCTTGCTGCTCAGCCGTCCTCTCGCTGTATCCAGCCCTGATGGCCGCCTGCGTTGCGTTAAGGTCTATAAGGTACTGTTCAACGAAACACTCCTGCTTTTCCGTGAGTTTTTTCGTGGCTGCCATGACCGATCACGCCGCGCTTGGGGCGTGCCTCTTGCCTGCTGTGTGGTGGAAATGAAAAACGCCCGGAAGGTTTCCCTTCGGGCGCTACTTGCACGGCTCTGCCGATAAATACTTTTACCCCTGTTTAGCGTTTCACGCAACCATTTTCGCTACATCTTGCGGGTGTGCGTATTCCAGATGCACCGCAACCTTGATTAGCTGGTCGCGCAGGCGGGCCATGGATCGACGCCTGTACTTTGTCGGCAGGGTTCGCAAGGGCTGACCGTGGCAGCATACATGCTCGATGATAGCCCGGTCGGTGCGGATCGGGGCCATGACGTGCGCCCAATGGCTCATGGCGTCGACTTGGGCAGCTATTGAGGCATCCGGCTTTGGCGATGAATCGACCTGCTCTTTCATCTCACCACCGCTAGATAGGGCTTCCGTGCGAGAGTAAGCGTCCCTGATCGCCTTGGCTGCCTGTTGCTCTGGCATGGTCAGGATGTCGCGCGCGATGATCCGATCAAGGGCGTCGATCCTCCGCCGGTTCGCCACCCGGTTGGGGCTGTCCTTGACTGGAACGACAAGCGTGCTGTGTGTTGCCGCTGCGGTTCCGGTGCCGTGATCCCCATTGAACTGCGGGAGCGATATTTTCGCCTTACGGGGCCGCCCGCCCTTGCGTCGTTTGGCTCTGCTCATTTTTTGATCCCTCAACTTGCGGCCAGTGCCGCGCTTGCTTGCTCTTGCGACACCAGACCGGCTGCGACGCAATCGGCGGCCATTGCCTCGGATAGGCCAAAGACCTTGCCCCCTGCCGTGATCAGTTTGGCCCAGAAGGCGCGTTTCTCGCTTTGGTCTGGTGGCGCGTCAGCCTTGCTCGGCAGGTGCAGCCGCCAAGCCCCGTCGACCAGCCAGTTGTCGGCGAATTTCACCTTGTCGGCGTCGTAGGTTTTCGAGGCGTCGGCGTAGCGCTGTGCTGCGGCGATCAGCGTTTGCGGATCGGTGCCACCTGCCAGGAGTTCGGACCACGCCTCCTCGCCTCTGGCCGTTTCCCTCGGTCGAGGATGTGCTTTGAGAAAATCGAAATAGCCGTCGTCGTTGCCCGGATCGGGCGTAGATGACAACGAAGAAGATTTATCTTCTGAGTTGTTATCTCTCTGGCCTCTGGCTTCTGGTCTCTGGGGTTTATCCCGACCCTTATCCGGGGGCTTATCCAACGCCGGATTTTTCTTTGTTTTTGATAGGGTTGGGTTACCCCCACTTTTTCCGTTTTTCCGCGCAACTGCGGTCTTCTTCGCCATCTTGGCAAGCTTCCGTGAATAAATAACGCCCGCGCGCGTCCGGGAGAATACGCCTGCCGTTTCCAGTTCACCGAGCAAGTCGGGGATCAGTTCGGAAGGCGTTCCCACCAAGGCGGCGAGTTGCGCATCAGTCACGGAGTTGCCGTTGACGAGAAGGTGGCCATACGGGGTGGCCTCGTGCATTAGGCAGATCATTTCGGCCCAAAGGCCTCTTGCCGCCAAGCCGCACATTCTGAGCGCCGGGTCAGCCCGCCAGTCAGATGTGTAGAACTTCAGGAAGGGCATTTTCGTAGTCACTTGCCCCTCCCCTGTACCCGCGCCAGCGCCTTTAGAAGCGCGTTGCGAGTGGTTTGTGTTGCCGTGCTGGTGGTTGCCCCGGCTGGGACCGGTTGTAGCGCCACACAGGCGGCGTGAGCGCGATCCGCTGGCATGATCAGGGCAAAGCACCCCTCGGGGATTTCTACCGTGTCACCTGCGCGCTTGATGGCTATTCCGGTCATAGCAGTGTCCCCTGTCCACGATGCTTGTCGCGATATAGGCGCACGCGCCTCCACTCGTTCGGAGCGCTTGGCGGTCGGTTCACATCCCAAACAAAAAAGCTATTGCGTTGAGGTGGAGATCCTCCTCCTCTGAAATCGATCTTCCAACAGCACAGGTATTCAACAGATGGGGGATTCTCCTCGAAAATTCGATCCATTCCGTTGATACGCGCAGCGCACCAGTCTGCATTAAGCAGTAGCGCTATGTAGGGCAATCCAAGGTCGAACGAATGGAAAAGCCAACGGCCATGACCATCGCGCGCATTGATTTCGCAATAAGGTGGGTTCGTGACATTGATAGGCGCAAGTGCTTTGCCAAAGTCGTAAAAGCTGCCCAGCCGCACGCCCGGCCAACCGCGATCTACCAAGTCGGTGCCGGTAACGTCAAAGCCATGCGCTTGAAAAACCCTTGCCATGTGGCCTGCGCCAACAGCGTTTTCCCAAATCAGATTGCCATGGGCTCGCATGTGGTCCGCCTCAGCCGCAAGAAAGGCCTCTGTTGCGTCAGGTGGCGTCGGGTCGTAATCCAACGGGTCGCGTCCCGCGTCTGGCTTACGTTGCTCCGGCAAATCCCCCATAAGCAACTGTGCCGGATGCGGCTTGGTTTTTGGCTTAGTTGCCCGAAACAGTGATTTGGCGGATGCAGCGCTCATACCTCGACCACCTTGACGCCCTGCGCGGCGGCAGCGGCCTTGCGCACCTCATAGTCGCGTGTGGGCATGCCTTTGGCATCTTCAAAAATGGTCAGCCCGGTCTTGCTGTCGATATAGGAGAAATCCACGGTAAGGCGCATCTGGCGGCCTTTGCGGGTCATCATTGGCCCGTCGCGCCCTTCGAGCATGATTGGCACCTGTAGCTTTAGGTTTGAGATTTGACCGGCCCGTTCCAAGGTGCGCAATTCCGACCAACGGTTGGCTTCGCGCTTGCTGTCGAACTTGATCCCTTGGACGGTGACTTTTTGCGCGCCAAACTTGTTCTTGCCCTGTGCCTGCTCTTTACGAAAAGCTGCGGCTGAAATTCGGTCTGTCATGTCAGCCCCTTTGCGCGGCGCATCCGGCGGATGCTTTTCATCATGATTTTCTGGCGGGTTTTGCGAAGCTGCTTGATTTCGCGATTCCGCAGAGCAATGCGGCGCTCGATTTTAGCGGCAGCGATCAAGTCTGCATCGTCAGCCCAGCCGGTCCACGGCGCACCGCACTCGAAAGGCTGCAATGGCTCTTCAATCTTAGGGTCAAGGATGCTTAGCACTTTGCGCGCGTTCACATCTTCCAAAAGAGGCCCGCCATTATGGTCTATCTGTGCAGCAGCTACGGCTGCACGAAGGGGGTCGCGAATTGGGGCGGTCATATCAGCCTCTCACTTTTTCCTGGCCCAATAGGCTGTTTCAATTTCGGCCAGATCGGCAGTGTCGTGGTGTCGCTTGCAATGCTCCAAATCCGCACCCATGACCTTGTTTGTCTGGACGGTGAGCGTTGCGGTGGACCGTTTGTGCTTGGCCCCAATTTGCCCGAGCGTCAGGCCGCGCGCCCGGTCGTAAACCACGGCCAACAACCGTTCGTCTTGCTGTCTTGTTGCTTCGGTCATCACGCTTTAGCGCCTCCTGCGCACATGTGGCCGCTGCGGTAGACCCACGCCAGCCGCGTCTGGGAATGGACCGTGATAACCGGCCCGGTGATGTCGTAGCCCAGCCCCGTTGTTGCTATGAAAAGTGCAAGCGCGATGGGGCTGAGACAGATCATTTGTTCACACAATCCGCACGGGCGGGGTTAAACTGCCAAGCCCCCGCCCGTGGGCCCTGCTCCGTGAGTGTGATTGAGTGCGGCAGGAATTCAGAATTGCAGTTTTCTGCAAATTCGAGACACGCGGATGCGAACGGCTATCCAAAGCCTCCGCACCGTGTAAAATGCCAACAGGGGGGCCAGTTTTAACCATTTCATTCATCACGCCCCTCTATACGTTTTGCGGCCGCTTCAAGCCGATCCAGATACCCCTGCACCGCTTTGACCGCCCATGAGGGCATGTCATGCTCGCATTTCATCCAATTTATGATTTGTCGCGGGCTTACCCCGAGCGCCCTACTGCCCTTTTTGGCAATCGCGTCTTGTGTCGGACCGTCAAAGGCCCGTCGGACAAGTCTTGAATCCTCTTTCCGTGAGGCATCCCGAAAATCCGTGTTCGTTTTTGCAAGATACTGCATGCAAGTTGCTCCATATTTCTCTTGTGGCTGAGAAACTGAAACCGAATTGGAAAACGAGGGCGTGGGGATTGTCATTCCGCGCCCTCGGGAGTTTGGGGGATGCCCTTTTGCCCAAACAGTTCCGGCGGGCAGTCCACGCCAGCGGACGTTGCCAGTTGACGGCAAGCCTCATGCCATGCGGAGGAAAAACGTCCCCGCACAACACAATTACTCACCGCAGTAAGGCCGACCCCTACTGCATCCGCGATCTTCTTTCGGCCAACAGTGTCGGCAAATTTTTCAGCAGTGTTTTCCATGCCCCTATAATCCACATTTGGTGGATGCATGCAAGACCACAATTCGGAAATTGCCCAATTCTCCACAATTTGTGAAAACGAGCCATGTCAAATCAGCCAGAATTTTACATTATAGGTAAGCGCCTGGAGGCAATACGCCTCGGGTTCTCAGAGCCCTCACAAAAAGCTTGGGCGGAAAAGCACGGCTTCGGCGCGACCCAGTACAACAATTGGGAAAAAGGCAGTCGACGCATCCCGGTCGAAGCGGCGGAAAAGCTTTGCGATACCTACGGACTGACCTTGGACGCAATATACCGAGGGAGACTGGACGGACTCTCCGAAAAGCTGATGAATATGCTCTGATCAACCCGGCCTATCGCCGCGACAACCGAATCCAACGTAAGGTCGAGATCATCCGCCAGCTCGATCATCCTATCAAGCCGCGCATCTACTTCGGCTTCCAAGTATTCCTTGCCCATAATATTTTCCTCCCGAGTCGGGATAACCTGACCGCAAGGTACAGCTTCCCGTTTGCCGACCGCCTTTGGCTGATCGACCCCGATTCTTGAATTTTTTGTTTTTTATGCTCTGCCCGGTAATGTGTCAGACGCGTCGCAATGCGGCAACCGCTAGGGCTAGGTGCGGCTTGCGCGGGTTCCGCCACAGGTCGGGAACCTCCCCACATTTCGCGGGGGTTTAGCACGTTAGCGAAAGCAGGGCAGGACGCAAAGTCGCAACTTAATTTGAGGTTCCGTTAGCTTTCAGGGGGTTGCAAAAATGTCTTAATCTTACGGCGGATAAATGACCGATATTCACCCTTCATTCCGGTGTGGCGCGGGTGGGCGTCAGGCTAGGGCCGTTTGTTTCTGGGTGGTGCGGGAAACGATCGTGTAACGGTTTCTCAACTACTGATCAGGATATTGCCCCCCTAAGAAGATGTTATTTGCAAAGGTTGACTAAAGCTGCTTAATCCCAGCCCAACGTCAACGAATCGGGACAACCGGTCGCGGCTCAACGGAGCTTGGCAGTGATAGACTAGGCCATGAAATTGTCAGAATCATTGATTATGACGTCTC
This sequence comes from Pelagimonas sp., assembly GCF_050633425.1. GTDB lineage: Bacteria > Pseudomonadota > Alphaproteobacteria > Rhodobacterales > Rhodobacteraceae > Pelagimonas. The sequence goes on from NZ_JBOEGM010000018.1 coordinate 28,055, forward strand.
AAGAGCCATATGGTACTAATGTATTTAGGGAGCAAAGCTATGGCGCAACGTGCACACGCTTACGGCAGGAACGTCTCAAATCACCAATCCTTCCCTCGGGAAGCTGATAGTGAGTTTGAACCCGTTGAAGACGCAAAGATTACAGAGTGGCGTGAAAAACTGAACGCCCGATTTGGTATTGGTAAAGGTAATTTGGTTGTTATCGATGAGCCTAACACCTGAAGAACTTGCAAATGAACCCGCTTGGACGCGTAGCCCGCCACGACTTTTTCAGGTTGTGACGGGCTTTTTTCCGGAAACCAGTCCGAAAGAAAACTGGGCCACAAACCCAAGACCGCTACTTGTTTGCGGGGTCGCCAAAGACCCTACAAATGGTATGTTTGTTTGCAGAATTGCTTATGGAACGACCAAACTAGACAAGAAGAGGCATCCAGACGAACTGATAATCGGGAACTTGTCCATTTTGGACGCAATCGGGCTGAAATACCCGACACGGTTTGTCACAGCGCCGGGCAGCCAGATGGTCATAATGCCTTGGATAAGTGAATTTTTCCAGCCATGGACTGGCAACTCGTCGCCCATCGTCGGCACCCTCCCAACTGATATGCAAACTCATGTTGGCCATGACCTGGCCTTGAGGACCGACCTCCCAGCATTTTAACCCCCGGGCGCACCCAGCGCGAAAACGTCGCGCCCGACACCATCTAACCAAACACCCCGCAATCGATTGTAGCGCCCCGCCCTAACGGCGGGGTTTTCTTTTGTCGGGAATCGGGTTGAACAAAAATCCACCTTTTGTGAATTTAAGCCTTGCGCATCCACCTTTTGTGGATTAAAACATTCCCAACAGCCACCGAAGACGCCACCCGGCAGATCGCGGCACCAGATGGGAGAATGACGATGAAGATGCCTGCAACAGTTTACACGGTCCTGACCACATTCCCGAATGCGGGCTTTGGCAGCGCTGGGGACGCAACAGAGTTCCGCGAAGAGGCTTTTGAGCTTTACTCGGGTTGCATCGCTGACGAGCAGCCGACACGCGTCATCGCCATGACCTTCGACGTTGAGACCGGCGAAATCGAAACCAGCCGGGACGTAACCAGCGATTTTCAAGACGATCTGGACCTCCTTGCAGAGACAAGCCCAGACGCCCCTGAGCCAAGCGACAGCCAATGCGACGACGCATACGACATGCACCGCATCGCCGCCGAATAACCCGTTCACTGCTGCAGCCCCCTCCTCAGGCCTTCGGCCTTGGGGCTGCCAACTAGCGCGGCTTGCGGGTTTCTCCCTCCCTTCCGCAAGCCGCGCACTTTGAAAGGACACACCATGCCTCTCGATCACACATCCGGCGGGTCTGAAATCGCCCTTCACACATACCGCCCTGACCCGTTCCCCGACACGCTGGACTTGCCGCGCGTTGAGCCGTCCGCCCGCGCACTGGTCGCAAAAATGGGGGCCGAAGAGCTTCGCCGCCAAGCACAGGAGCGCCTGACGGAACGCCGTTGGGGAAGCCGCTTCACCAAAATGTGGGTGATTTACCACGCAAAAAACGCCCCGATGCTTACTCCAATCGCGTTGCTTGCGGTTATCGCCGCCGGGGCCGTTCTCAAAATTACCTACGGGGGTTGATGGGATGGAGCACCTCCACCAAGGCGAGCACGATATAAGCGACGATCTCTATTTCGCTGACCCATGCCCGGAACCCTCGTTAAGCGCGACAATGGCCAAGGACTTCATCTTTGGAACCCCACTGCACGCTTGGACCGGCTCGCAACGCCTCAACCCATTTCACCAGCCAACGAACAGCACCACGTTTGACCTTGGTTCCGCATTTCACACGGCCATGCTTTCCCGCGGTGCCGACATCGAGGTGATAGACGAAAAGGACTGGCGCTCGAAGGCCGCGAAAGAAGCGCGTGAAACTGCCCGCGACGCAGGAAAAACACCCCTGCTCCGCCACCAATTTGACGACGTGGGAAACATGGTCGACGCCGCGCGTATCCAATTAGGCGGCCATTCGTGTGGCGACCCTTTCACCGGAACCGATGCGGAACTCACCCTGATTTGGAAGCAGGACGGGGTATGGAACCGCATCAAGGTTGACCAGATAGATCGCGAAAACCGCATCCTGTACGACCTGAAAACCTGCGCTGGATATGCTGATCCTTACTCTTGGCTAAAAACAAACATGCGCTTGGGGATCGACATACGCGTCGCCCACTACATCGAGGGGGCAAAAGCGGTCTTTGGCGGCGATTGGCGCTATCGCATTATCCCTGTTGAAAAGACACCACCACATGGCCTGTCAGTGATCGAGTTGCATCCGTTTGCTGTGGACGTTGGCGCCGAAAAAGTGAAACGCGCTCGCGAGATGTTGCTTCGTTGCCTGCGCCGTAATCAATGGCCCGGATACCCCGCTGAAATCTGCCAAACGGAACCGCCCGCGTGGTTCGAGGCCGAATGGCTTGAGCGTCAATCCGCAGAAGCCGCGTTTAAAAAAGCCCACGGCAAGGACGTGCTGGACTTTGCCTTCCAGATGCAAGCCCCAGCACATGCCGCAGAATAAAGGATCCTCCCTATGACAGCACATATTCGCTTCATTCCCGTTACGGAAATTCACGACCCATTGACCTTGAGCATCGGCCTATCTGGCGGGTCGGGCACAGGGAAAACCTATACAGCCCTTCGGATGGCGCGCGGAATCGCCGAAGTGATCACAGGGAAATCGGGTGCGCCGATTGGGTATGTCGACACCGAAAACAAGCGGGCACTGCATTACAAAGCGGCCTTCCCTGAAATGGCTCACTGTGATTTTCAAGCGGTAGATCAAACCGGCCACGTCGTTGGCTTTGGCCCGGAGCGTTGGATTGAAATCATAGACGCAGCTGAGGCTGCAGAGCTTCCAGTCCTGATCCTGGACAGTTTTAGCCACGCTTGGGAAGGTGTCGGCGGTGTCCTTGATATGCATGCCATTGCGCTCGAAAGGCTCGTCCAAGAAGCCGAAAAGCGTGCAAATGGCCGGTACACTGTTGACCCTGCAAAATACGGCCAGTTGGCATGGGCGGAAGTTAAACCCAAGTATCGCCGCCTGATTGATCGCATTGTTCGCGCCAAGTGCAACATCATCATTTGCACCCGCGCCAAGCCCGTGATGCAGCAAGGATTTGGCGACAAAGCAAAGAACGCGCGCAAGACCAAGACCCGTCGCGAAGATGTACCTTGGGACCCGGCATCCGACGCTGACCTGATGTTTGAAATGACAACAATGGTGATCTTGGATCCTAAAGCACCCGGTTGCCCGGTTCATCAAATCAAAGTGGCCGACCAATTTAAAGGCTTGCTCGACCCGCGCGCAAAAATGGGTGAACCCACAGGCCGCGCAATGGCAGAATGGGCCAAAGGTCAGGGCGACGCTCAACAGCAAAAGGAACTGCTCGACAAAGCCCGCGATGAAGCTCGCAAGGGCAGAAACGCCTTCACGGCTTTCTTCAACAGTGATGAGGGCAAAGAAAACCGAGCCCTAATCCGCACAATTCTCGCAGAGTGCCAAGAGCTGGCCAAAGACGCCGATGCATCTGCCGAAGACAGCGACGACCCGTTTGCCAACGAAAAGCCCACCCTGTCACCCGAGCAAGAAGCTGAACTCTTGAGTAAAATTGAGACCGAGAACGAAGCAAACGCCACCTAACCCCATGTCGGGCATTCAGCCCGCATCCCCCGCCGCAGATATTTCGGCAAATGGACGCGGCGGGGGCAGAAATACCAACCAAGAAGGAATGACAGAATGGACAACGAAGTAGACAGCGCATCGGACGACCGCACGGCGAACAATGCCGTTCGCCACAAGTATCGCGTTCTAAGCGACGCGGAAAAGCAGCAAATGGTTGAGCTAAAGGATATCGGAGCCGAGTTTCTCGCCAAGTGCGACGAGATTGGCCAGAGCCGTGAAATGTCTCTGGCCAAGACCAATGTCGAACAGGCCGTCATGTGGGCTGTCAAGCACGTCACAGCCTAACCCCGCCCTCTCTTTCTGCCCCTGCGGGTCAGGGGCAGCGACGGAATGCGACAAGGAGATTTGACTATGACGACCGACATTGCCTTCAAAGGCTTCAATCCAGATTGGACGTGTCGCGGGTTCCAGTTCGAAGTTGGGAGAACCTACGAGCATCAGGGGGAAGTAAAAGCTTGCTGTGCAGGTTTCCACGCCTGCGAATTCCCGTTCGACGTGTGGCGCTATTACGGGCCAGTAGAGAGCAAGTTTGCAGTCGTCACACTGGACGGCGACACAGCAAACGAAAGCGGCGGCGATAGTAAAATAGCGGCAGGAAAGATCACAATTGAGGTTGAACTAAGCCTGCCGGATTTCATTCGACGGAGTGTCGACTGGATATTAGAACGGGCAAAGGACACCGAACAGAGTATCGGCGACCGGAGCGCGGCCACCAACACCGGGTACCAGAGCGCGGCCACCTACACCGGCGATCAGAGCGCGGCCACCGATACCGGCGACCCGAGC
>NZ_JBOEGM010000019.1:0-83901 GCF_050633425.1 Pelagimonas sp.
CCCCAGCCGGAGCAGACCCCATGTTGGCTATCACGCCGCCAAATTCCTGCAACAGGATGGCGCGATAATTGTCGGCATCGTCGAACATGACGGTGCCATCTTTGATCCGCTTGGCCTTGATGTCGAGGCCGTGGTCAAACACCGCAATCAGACCGGTTCGATCACTCATCTGCCCGGCGCCGAAACCACCAACAGCGAAGATGGCCTGACATATATGGCCGCTGACATTCTGATCCCGGCGGCCAAGGAAAACGCGATCACTGCGGACAATTGCGAACAGGTGAACTACCAGTTGATCGTTGAAGCCGCCAATGGCCCGATCACTGCCGATGCCGAAGATTGCCTGAACCGGCGCGGTATCACCGTCTTGCCTGATCTCTATGTCAACGCTGGCGGCGTGGTGGTGAGCTATTTTGAATGGGTCAAAAACATCACGCATCTGCCCTTTGGCCTGATGGACAAACGCCAAACGGCCAATTCCGGTCAGGCTGTTGTGGCCGCGCTGGAAGAGGTCGCGGGCCGCCGGCTTGATGACAAACAGCGCAACCAAATTGCCCGTGAAACCAGCGAAATTGACGTTGTGCGCTCAGGTCTTGAAGAAATCATGACCCGCGCCTTCGACGATATCATGGAGCGCAAGTCCCTGTTGCCCGACGCCACCTTGCGCACCGCCGCATATGTTGTCACCATCACGCGTATTGCCGATTATTACCGGGCAATTGGCTTGTAAGGAAAAAACGCGATGGACGTTCGGTGGCTCGAAGACTTCTTGGCTCTGGTTGAGCTGAGAAATTTCACCCGAGCCGCCGAATTTCGCAATGTTTCACAGGCGGCCTTTTCGCGCCGCATTCAATCGCTCGAACAATGGCTCGGCACGGCGTTGGTGGTCAAAGGCGCTTCGCCGGTGCGCTTGACCGATGCCGGGGATCAGTTCCGCGACAGTGCCAAAATTGCGGTCGAGCGCTTGTTTGAAGCCCGCTCGTCGATCCGCTCTAGCCAGTTTGATGTCATGTCCCAGGTCCGTCTCGCGATGCCTAGCGTGCTGGCCCGGTCGGAATTCAAACATATCCTCAAGGCCTTTGGGGAAAAGAACCGCAGCTCATTTTCCGTAATTGTCGGCACAACAAGCGACGTGGTCGCCCGGTATCTCGCCGGGGATGCCGACATCCTCTTTGCCCATGATTGCCCCGCCAGTCCGACCCATGAAAACCTTGACCAACATCAGCGTTTGGTGATCCGCGAAGACGTGTTTCAACCCTATGCGCCTAATGATCCGGCACGCCGCCAAGCCATTGGGTTTCCCGGTTCGGCGACGGCTCCGGTGCCTTTGGTCGCCTATTCGCAACGGGTGTATTTTGCCCGCCTGTTTGAACATGTGCTCGAACGCTCGGACCAGCCCTTGCCCTATAAGGTGCGGGTTCAATGCGATATGTCCGATGTCCTCAAAGAGGTAATTGCCTCGGGCTATGGTGTCGGATGGCTCCCGCAAAGCACCGTTGATCCGCGCGCGGACACCGGCATTTCACCGATTGGCGGGGCTGAATGGCAATTATCGGTGCCGATCTGCGCCTTTCGGCCCAATCAGAAACTTAGCCCGAATATCGAAGCAATTTGGCAGGCCTTGGTTAATCGACAGCTTGCCTAATCCGCCCGGTACGGGTTGGACAGCGGCACTGGCGCATCCGCAGCCATCAATCCCTTGTCCTTCAATTCGGCCCAAAGTTCTTGGGGAATATCGTGGGAAATCCAAGTCTGTGTTGCGGCCAATTCGTCCCGCGTGCGCAGGCCCGGAATAACAGATGCCACCGCATCATGCCCCAATGGAAATTGCAAAGCCGCCGCCGCAAGCGGTACGTCGTAAGTCCGGCAAACCTCTGTTAACGCGCGGGTTTTGGCGATCACATCGCCCGGTGCCTCGTCATAATTCCAAGTGGTCCCACCAACAAGGATGCCAGAGTTAAATGGCCCTCCCAGCACAATGGACATCCCGCGATCCAAACAAATTTTCATCAACCCGTTCAAAGGCGCCTGTTCCAACAACGTGTACCGCCCAGCCAATAAGAAAACGTCCCAATCGCCGATCTCCAGCGCATCCAAACAGGCTTGTTCTTCGTTAACGCCAAGTCCAATGGCCTTGATCACTCCGGCGCGGCGCAGCTCCTCCAAGGCCCGATAACCTCCGGCTTGCAGGTCGTCGAAATGCCGTGTGTTTTCTGCGCCATGGGTCACCTCTCCGATGTCATGCACATATAGAATGTCGATGCGATCAAGCCCAAGCCGTTGAAACGACCCTTCGACACTCCGCATCACCCCCTCATAACTGTAGTCATAGATCGGGTGAAAAGGCAGCGGATCGGGCCAGCCCATTGCTGCCGGATCCGCCGCATGTCCGGGTTTTAACAGCCTGCCGACCTTGGTCGATACAGTGTAATCGCGCCCGCGCACCCCATCCCCGACCAAACGTTCTGAGCGTCCAAACCCATAAAACGGTGCCGTGTCGACATAGGTCATGCCAAAATCAAAACCGGCACGCAGCGTTTCCGCCGCCTCCTGTGGATCAATGGCATTCATCAAGCCACCCAACGGCGCCCCGCCAAATCCAAGCGTCGGCACTTTGAGATCTGTCGACCCAATCTGGCGGGTTGTCAGTTTCATCGCGCGGGCCCTCCGTAAAGCGCCGTCAAATCAGCGGCCAAAGCGCCATACATCTCAAGGATTTCATCCTCTGATGGCACAACATGATCATCCACGCGTTCCAAAAATGGACAGCTCAACGCCGCCACAATTTCCCCAGACGGGCCAAATACCGGAAAGGAAATGTTGGTCACCCCGACCGTCGTCGCCGATGGCATTTTCTCATAGCCAAGCTTGCGAATCCGGTCGAGATGCCCGTCAAATTCGGACCGATCCAGCGCGGGCTCACCAATCGCGTGGCGGTGCAGTGCTATCAGATCGTCAACCTCGTCGCGGGACCGATACGCCGCCAAAACCCGCCCGGTTCCGGTGTTCCAAAGGCCAACGACGCTGCCGGGTTTTAGGGCCAGCCCCCAATTTCCCGGCGATTCCGCCGAAGCCACAATGACAATATCGCCATTGCTTTCCATGCCCAAATGGCAAGATTGCCAAGCCTTGCGCGTTATCGCGCGCATCATCGGCAAGGCCAGCTCAATCACCCGCCCAATCGGTGAATGCCGTTGGCTGATCGAAAACATTTTGAGGCTGAGCGTATACCGATCTCCGGCGGCAGAGCGGCTCACATAGCCCCTGCGCACCAGTGTCGACAGCATCCGGTAGATCTCGCTCTGGGACCGGTTGAGCGCTTTGGCGACCTCGCCTTGGGTCATTCCTTCCCCATGCTCAGCCAGTAACTCGATGATATCCAACCCTTTTTCTAATGCCGGGGCACGATATTTTTCACCGGTATCGTCCATGTGTCTCACTTTGTCCGTGTGTGGGTGCCGCCAAAACTCTCCAAAACAAAGCGCGCTGTCAAGGTTGATTTATTTTTGAATAATTGATTTATATTCAAATATCGCGCTAGCGAGAACACGTGGAAACCAGCCACGGATTTGGGAGGAAGTGATGAAAAATTCTAATATTATGAGGGGCTTGATGGCCGCCACGGCGATTGTAACCGTCGCCGAATCGGCCCACGCTGCGGATTACGGAAGCTTTGATGGCGTCACCATCGAAGCCAAATTGATCGGCGGTCAGCAATATGAAGGCCTCTATGCCCGCATCGCCGATTGGGAGGCGGCGACCGGTGCCAAGGTCAATATCATTTCAAAGAAGAGCCACTTTGAAATCGACAAGGAAATCAAATCTGACATGGCCGCCGGCACCACAGATTGGTGTGTTGGCTCCAACCATTCGTCCTTCGCCCCGCAATATGAAGGGCTCTACGCTGATCTGACCGGCAAAGTCGCGGCTGACACAATCGCCGAATTTGTCCCCGGCAATATCAAGGCGTCTACCGTAGGTGGCGAATTGCTGATGTTGCCGCGCGCGCAATTTGACGTCTCAGTCCTGTACTATTTGAAGTCCAACTACACGGATGAGGCCAAAGCCAAGGCCTTCAAAGCCGAATATGGCTACGATCTCGCGGTGCCCGATACATGGGACCAAGTCAAAGATCAGGCGATTTTCTTCTCTGACGCTCCGACATTCTATGGCACCCAATACGCCGGCAAGGACGAAGCCATCGTCGGCCGTTTCTATGAAATGGTGGTTGCTGAGGGCGGCAACTATCTGGACGAAAACAAAAAACCGATTTTCAATTCAGATGCGGGCCAACGGGCTTTGCAGTGGTTTGTTGATCTCTATGCCGCCAAAGCGGTTCCGGCTGGCACCACCAGCTATGTTTGGGATGATCTCGGTCAGGGCTTTGCGTCGGGCACCGTTGCGCTCAACCTTGATTGGCCGGGCTGGGCCGGGTTCTTTAACGATCCAGAATCGTCCAAAGCGGCGGGTAATGTCGGTGTTGCCGTTCAACCCAAAGGCTCGGTCACCCGCACCGGTTGGTCGGGTCATCACGGCTTTTCGGTCACCAATGACTGCGCCAACCAAGACGCGGCCGTCTCGCTTGTCACCTTCCTGACCAGCGAAGAGAGCCAGTTGGCGGAATCTGCCGGTGGCTCACTCCCCACCCGCAGCGCCGTATGGGATGCCAATGTTGCCGCAGCCCAAGCCGGTGATGATGCGTTCCGCGCCGAATCCCTTGCCGCCTTTGCCAAGGGGGCGGAATTCGCCTTTGCCGTGCCGCCGATCCCCGAATGGGGCGAAAGCACCAACATCGTTTTCCCTGAGCTTCAGGCGGCGATCGTCGGCGATAAAACCGTCAAGGAGGCGCTTGATGACGCCGCCGAAGCGGTGGACGAGCTGATGCGCGAATCCGGCTACTACTAAGTCCGGATAGCACTGGCCGGAGGGGATTTTGTCTCCCGATTGCCCCTCCGGTCCCGGCCTTTTGGCCATGAAGTCAACGACCCCGATAGGTGACATATGCCCCGCCGCCGCGTGCCCGAGTGGTTTCTCTTGCTATTGCCTGCGATCATCGTCATCGCAGCCGTGGTTTTGATCCCGCTCATTTTCTCGCTCTATTCAAGCTTTACGCCCTACAAGCTGACCCGGCCCTCGACGCTGTGGAAATGGATCGGAACCTATAACTACGAAAAAATCCTGACGGATGCGAAATTTTGGGCCGCTTTTGGGCGCACGGTTTTGTTCCTGACCATCGCGCTCAACCTCGAAATGTTGCTCGGGCTTGGCATCGCCTTGATGGTGAACAAGGTCACATGGGGCCAACGCACCCTGCGCACCATTCTCATGTTCCCGATGATGTTTTCGCCCATTCTCGTGGGGTTTCAGTTCAAGTTCATCTTTAACGACAACATCGGACTGGTGAACAACGCCTTGCAATCTATGGGCTTTAACGTAGCCCTGCCGTGGCTTGTCGACGGAAAACTTGCGATGTTCTCCATCGCTTTCGCCGAAATCTGGATGAGCACATCGGTCTTTGCGATCCTCATCCTCGCCGGTCTTTTCGCGATGCCGCGCGATCCGCTTGAGGCCGCCAAGGTCGATGGTTGCACCCCATGGCAAAGCTTTCGCCACATCACCTTGCCCTTCCTGATGCCCTTCATCTACATCGCTATGACGATCCGAAGCCTCGACGTTGCCCGCGCCTATGACATCGTGCAAATCATGACCGGCGGCGGCCCCGCACGGCGCACCGAACTGCTTTGGACCCTGATGAGCCGCACCGGATATGTCGATGCGCGCATGGGGCTGGCCAATGCCATGGGCTATGTCTCGATCCTCCTGTCGATCTTCTTCACCGTGTATTTCTTTCGCAAACTCAGCGCCGCGCGCGCCGAAATCGGGATGGGATCATAAGCCATGGATCGCAATCAAACCCACCGCAATCGTCGCCGCGCGCTCAAGGTGCTGCACTTTTCGGCGCTGTTCGTAACCATGGCGATTATCTGCATCCCAGGTCTGTGGATCGTGCTGAACTCGTTCCGCCCCACCGTTGAGATCATGGCCAAACCACCGGTTTGGACACCCAGTTTCACCCTGGACCACTACCGCGCCATGTTCGGTGGCGCAGGCCAAGGCGGCGTGCCGGTCTTTAGCTATTTCCGCAACTCGCTTATCGTTTCCGTGGTCTCAACCTTCATCGCCATCCTGATCGGCATGTCGGGCGGCTATGCCTTTGCTCGCTATCGCTTCAAAGGCAAATCTGGCTATTTCGTTGGGCTGATGCTGTTTCGCGCCGTCCCGGGCGTTGCCCTGTCGCTGCCGCTGTTCATCGTCTTTGCCAAGGTCGGCATCATCGACACCCATTTGGGGTTGATCCTCGTCTACGTCGCGATGAACGTGCCCTTTACCATCTGGCTCACCGATGGGTTCTTTCGCCAAATCCCCAAGGAATTACACGAAGCCGCCGAAATCGACGGTTGCACCCGATGGCAAGCCTTTTGGAAGGTTGAATTCCCGGTCGCCAAATCCGGCGTCGCCTCGGCCGCGATCTTTGCCTTTCTCACCTCGTGGAACGAATTTGCACTGGCGTCCCAACTCACCCGCTCGGTCGGCTCCAAGACCATGCCGGTTGGCCTGCTCGATTTCACCGCCGAATTCACCATCAACTGGGGCGGCATGTGCGCGCTTGCGGTGCTGATGATCATCCCGGCGCTGATCCTGACCTTCCTCGTGCAAAAACACCTGATTGCCGGCCTGACCTTCGGCGGCGTCAAAGGATAAGACAATGACAGAAGTAACCCTTTCCAATGTCGTCAAGAAATACGGGGCGCATCAGGCGGTCCACGGCATTGATCTCAACATTGCAGACGGAGAATTTGTGGTTTTGGTCGGCCCGTCCGGTTGTGGCAAGTCCACAACCCTGCGGATGATTGCCGGGCTTGAGGATATCTCTGGCGGTGAGGTGTCTATTGGCGGGCGTGTGGTTAACGACCTGCCCCCGCGCGAACGCAACATCTCGATGGTGTTCCAAAACTACGCGCTTTATCCGCATATGACCGTGCGCGAAAATCTCGGGTTTTCACTGCATATCGCCAAACAAGACCCTGATCAGATCAAAACAGCCGTGGATGACGCCGCCGCCATTCTTGGCCTTGATGAATTGATGGATCGCAAGCCCGCCGAGCTTTCGGGGGGGCAACGCCAACGCGTCGCCATGGGCCGCGCCATTGTGCGTCATCCAGATGTGTTCCTCTTTGACGAACCTCTGTCGAACCTTGACGCCAAGCTGCGCACCCAGATGCGCGCCGAGATCAAAAAACTGCACCAACGCATTGGCAACACGATTATTTACGTGACCCATGATCAGGTCGAAGCCATGACCCTTGCTGACCGGATTGTCTTGATGCGCGACGGCCATATCGTTCAGGTCGGCACCCCGCTTGAGCTTTTCAACGCGCCCGTTGATACATTTGTTGCAACCTTTATCGGTTCGCCGCCGATGAACCTCGTTGAGGGGGTGATCACCGGGGGCAACATCCAACTGACGGATGGTCACATCCTGCCCATTCCAACCAGTGCGCGCGGCTTGGTGCGCGACGGTCAGCCCATTCACTTTGGCTTTCGTGCCGATAACCTGATGCCTGTGGGCCACGCGGTGGACGAAGCGAGCGAAACTGTTCCGCTTGATCTCACCATTACCTTGACCGAACCGCTTGGCACTGAAACCTTGCTGTTTACCCATTTTGGTGGTGCCGAAGTCCAGGCAAAAATGTTCAACCCCCGCCCCGTCGCGCCGGGCGAACAGATGACGTTCCAGCTCGTGCTCGACAAATGCCATGTCTTTGACGCCAACAGCGGCCTCGCGCTCAGGAGTTAACACATGGCCTCAATCACCCACATCGAATTACGCATGGTTGATCTCGCGCCCAAGGTGAAACGCGTCGATGCGATCCAAAGTTTCGTCAGCCAGGAAACCCCGATTGTCACCATCTATGACAGTGATGGCGCCTCTGGCACCGGCTATTCCTACACCATCGGCACCGGCGGGCCGTCGGTAATGGCGCTGCTTGAACACACTCTTGCGCCCCAGCTCATCGGGCGCGATCCGTCTCGTATTGATGGCATCTGGCGCGACCTGATGTTCTCAACCCATGCCACCGCTGTGGGCGCAATAACTTCGCTGGCATTGGCTGCCATTGATACCGCGCTTTGGGATTTGCATTGTAAGAAAACCAACCTGCCTTTGTGGAAGGCCGCAGGGGGCAATCGTGATCGCATCCCGCTTTATTCCACCGAAGGCGGTTGGCTTCATCTAGACCAACAGGCCTTGGTCGATGACGCTTTGGCGATGCAGGAACAGGGCTTTCGGGGCTCGAAAATCAAGATCGGCTCTGATCATCTGTCCCAAGACGCGGCCCGGCTTTCGGCGGTGCGCGCTGCGGTCGGCGACAGCTATGAGATCATGACAGACGCCAATCAAGGCTTCACCCTGTCCGAAGCAATCCGCCGCGCCCGCGTGCTGGAAGACAACGGCATTGGATGGTTCGAAGAACCGCTGCCCGCCGATGATGTGGCCGCCCATGTGGAGCTAGCCAAACGCACCAGCGTACCCATCGCCGTGGGTGAAAGCATGTATTCCCTCAGCCAGTTCAAAGACTATTTGCAACTGGGCGCGGCCAGCATCATTCAGGTCGATGTGGCCCGCATAGGCGGCATCACCCCTTGGCTCAAAACCGCGCATCTGGCCGAAGCATTTAATGTCATGGTCTGCCCCCATTTCCTGATGGAGTTGCACTTGCCATTGGTCTGTGCCATCCCAAACGCCAAGTGGTTGGAATATATCCCACAACTCGACACGATTACCTGCGAAACCATGCATATCGACAAGGGCTATGGCGTGCCCTCCGACGTGCCAGGCCTTGGCATCGCGTGGGATTGGGAGGCGATCAATCGCCTTGGTCCGACCCAAACGATCAAAGGGGAAAACTAATGCAACGTATGGGAATGATGATCGGCCTAAGACCCGATAAAATCGACGATTACAAACGCTTGCACGCGGCTGTTTGGCCCGAGGTTCTGGCGCAAATCGCCGCCAGTAATATCCGCAATTACAGCATCTTTTTGCGCGAACCGGAAAACCTGCTCTTTGGGTACTGGGAATATCACGGCAATGACATCGCGGCCGATCTGGCCCGCATGGCCGAGGATCCAAAAACCATTGAATGGTGGACCTTGACCGATCCTTGCCAAGAACCGCTAAGCACCCGTGCTCCGGGTGAACAATGGTCTATGATGACCGAAGTTTTTCATGTGGATTAAGTAATGACACAAACATCAGGCCGATTGGCCGGAAAACAGATTCTAATCACCGCCGCAGGCCAAGGGATAGGCCGCACCACAGCCGAGCTTTTCGCCCGCGAAGGCGCGCAGGTCATCGCCAGCGACATCAACACAACCGCGCTTGATGAATTGGCGCAAATTCCGGGTATCACGGCCCTCAAACTGGACGTCACCGATGCCGATGCCGTCGCCAAAGCCGTGGCAGACATGCCGACTTTGGATGTGCTGTTCAACTGCGCCGGGTTCGTGGCCCATGGCACGATTTTGGATTGTTCTGACCGCGATTGGGACTTTAGCTTCGAGCTCAACGTCACCGCCATGTACCGGTTGATCAAACTGACCCTACCGGCGATGATCGAGAACGGTGGCGGATCCATCATCAATGTGTCCTCTGTCGCGTCCTCAATGATCGGCGTGCCCAACCGATTTGCCTATGGCGCCTCCAAGGCTGCGGTGATTGGCCTGACCAAAGCCGTTGCCGCAGATTTCATTTCTAAAGGCATTCGCTGCAACGCAATCTGCCCGGGCACTGTCGACAGCCCATCCATGCATGACCGGCTTCGCGCCACAGGCGATTACGATACCGCCCTCGCTGATTTCATTGCCCGCCAACCCATGGGGCGCATTGGACGACCCGAAGAAATTGCCGCCCTCGCGCTTTATCTAGCCAGCGACGACAGCACTTTTACCACTGGTCAAGCCCACGCCATTGATGGCGGGTGGACCATTTAAACGATCAAAGAAACAGGATAACCTCATGAAACTTTTGCGTTATGGCGCGCTTGGCGCTGAAAAACCCGGCCTGATGGACGACGAAGGCACAATCCGCGACCTTTCCGATGTGATTGACGATGTGACCGGTGACACGCTGGGCGATGCGGTTCTGGATAAACTGCGCGGCGTTGACCCGAAAACCCTTCCCGCCGTCGAGGGCACGCCGCGTATTGGTGCCTGTGTTGGCAATGTGGGCAAGTTCATCTGCATTGGTCTCAACTATGCTGATCACGCCGCCGAAAGCGGCCTTGATCTGCCCGAAGAGCCGGTGATTTTCTTCAAAGCGACGTCGGCCATTTGCGGCCCCAATGATGACATCGAAATCCCGCGCACCTCCGTCAAAACCGATTGGGAGGTCGAGCTGGGCGTGGTGATCGGCAAACACACCAAATATGTCTCAAAAGAAGAGGCTTTGGGACATATTGCTGGTTACTGTGTGGTTAATGACCTGAGCGAGCGGGATTTTCAGCTGCACCGGTCCGGCCAATGGGTCAAAGGCAAATCCTGCGATACATTCGGCCCCATTGGCCCCTGGCTTGTCACCCGTGATGACATTCCAGATCCGCAAAACCTCGGCATGACCTTGGACGTTAATGGCCATCGCTTTCAAAACGGCTCGACCGCCACGATGCATTTTGATGTGGCCACTGTCATCTCTCATCTGTCGCAATTTATGTCCTTGCAGCCAGGTGACGTGATCTCAACCGGGACCCCGCCCGGCGTTGGACTGGGGCAAAAGCCAGAAGTCTACTTGAAGCCCGGCGACAAAATGGAACTTGAAATTCAAGGGCTTGGCACCCAACGGCAGACCGTGGTCGCGGGCTGATGGTGACGATTACGGGGCTGAGCACCCATGATTTGCGTTTTCCGACCTCGGCGTCTTTGGCGGGGTCGGATGCGATGAATCCTGACCCTGATTACTCGGCCGCCTATGTGATCTTGCACACCGACGGAGGGCATCAGGGGCACGGGTTGACCTTCACAATCGGGCGCGGGAATGAGATTTGCATCGCGGCAATCAATGCCGTGCGCCACCTTGTGGTCGGGCTCGATCTTGATTGGATTCGCGAAGATATGGGCCGGTTTTGGCGCCACATCACCGGCGACAGTCAACTGCGCTGGATCGGCCCCGACAAGGGCGCGATCCATCTCGCCACTGGCGCTGTCGTCAATGCAGTTTGGGATTTACTGGCCAAGGACGCAGGCAAACCCGTCTGGCGGTTGGTCGGCGAAATGACACCCGAAGAGATCGTGAAGCTGGTTGATTTTCGCTATATCACAGATGTGCTAACCCCCCAAGAAGCCTTGGAAATTTTGCATCGCGCCGTGCCCGGAAAAGCCGAGCGTATGGCGAAATTGCAGGCCGAAGGATACCCCTGTTACACCACATCCGCCGGGTGGCTGGGCTACTCTGACGACAAACTGCGCCGCCTGTGTCGTGAGGCCCGAGACGCCGGGTTTACCCACACGAAATTCAAGGTCGGCCAGAACCTGGAAGACGATATTCGCCGCCTGAAAATCGCGCGCCAAGAACTTGGCCCAGACATGAACCTCATGATCGACGCCAATCAGGTTTGGGAGGTCGATCAAGCCATTGATTGGGTCAAGGAACTCAGCTTTGCCAAGCCTCTCTTCATCGAAGAACCCACCAGCCCGGACGATGTGATCGGCCATGCAAAAATCCGCAAAGCTATCGCTCCGATCAAGGTTGCGACGGGTGAGATGTGTCAAAATCGCATTCTTTTCAAACAGTTCATCGCCAATGACGCCATCGACATGGTCCAGATCGATTCCTGTCGATTGGGTGGCTTGAACGAGGTGCTTGCGGTGCAATTGATGGCGGCCAAGTACAATTTGCCTGTTTGGCCACATGCAGGAGGCGTGGGTCTTTGCGAGTATGTGCAACACCTGTCGATGATTGATTACCTGGCAATTTCGGCGGAAAAAGACAGCAAACGGATCGAATTTGTCGACCATCTACACGAACATTTTGTCGATCCCTGTATTGTTCGCGATGGCGCTTATATGGCCCCTACCGCGGCTGGGTTTTCGATCGAAATCAAACCAACGACCCTGCAGGACTTTGAATTTCGGATGGAGATCGCGTCCTAGGGTTCGCAACGTTGCCGTGGCCCATTGAACTGGCAATTTGTACAATTCTTGCCGAGTCTGGTACAGATTGCCCATCATGGCCCGCGCGGGCTCTGGTGGAACATGCCTTGCAATCGGGATGCAGGTTTCCTTGGTTTCCATTGGGTGATCACGCTGATGTGACCCCGCAATTGACCGTTTAGTCAGAAAACAGGCATTTCTCAGGTAGGTTAACCTTGACCTGTGGGGAATTTCCGCCACGCTGTTCGCCTGAACTTGGTCAAGGGGAGACGTCATGAAACACCGTATCTTTAGAAACTCTGTCTTTGTTGGCAGTGCGTTGATGTTCACCGCAGTCGCGGCATCGGCGGAAAGTCTTCGGTGGGCCTCAACCACTGACCCACAAACAATGGACCCACATGCGGTGAACTCCGCACCGGTTTTATCCTTTCTAAACAACATCTACGAAGGATTGGTCCGTCGCGGCCAAGACATGTCGATAGAGCCATCCCTAGCTGCATCTTGGGAACCTTTGGACACAGAAAACGGGTGGCGCTTTCACCTGCGTCAGGGTGTAAAGTTTCAGGACGGATCGGATTTCACCGCCGAAGACGTGATGTTTTCGTATCAGCGCGCCTCTGACGAAGCGGCGGATGTGCGCAGTTGGTTTGCTCCGGTCTCCGAAGTGCGGGTTGTCGATGACCACACGATTGATTTCGTGACCAAAGCACCGAACCCATTGTTCCCTGATTCCATTGCCAATTTCATGATTTTGGACAAAGGCTGGGCCGAGGGCAATGACGCCGCCCTGCCCGCCCGTGACGCCGAAAACTTTGCGACAATGAACGTCAACGGCACCGGCCCCTTCACCCTGGTAAGCCGCGACCCCGGTGTCAAAACCGTGTTGGCCCCGCACGCGGGATGGTGGGACGAGGTCGGGCACAACTTGACCGAAGCGACATTCACTCCGATTGGAAATTCCGCCACCGGATTGGCGGCGTTGCTATCTGGTGAAATTGACTTCATCCAACCGATCCCCCTTCAGGATGTCGCCCAAGTCGAAAGCCGCGATGGTTTCAAAGTGCTTGAGGGCGAAGAGACGCGGGTGATCATGTTTGGCTTTGGGCATGAGCATGAAAAGCTGCTGTATTCCAGCGACGTGGACGGCAAAAACCCCTTTGCGGACCCCAAGGTTCGCCTCGCGGCGGCCCATGCAATCGACATCGCCTCAATTGATCGGGTGTTGTTCCGGGGCAAGATCGAAGCCGCGTCGCAATTGGTGCCGGCTGATATTTCCGGCTATTCCGATGCCAATTCAAGCCGCCCCGAATACAATCAGGAACGAGCCAAGGAATTGTTGGCCGAAGCGGGCTATCCCGATGGATTTTCCTTTGGGTTAAAATGTCCAAACGACCGCTATATTAATGACGAAGCCGTCTGCCGCGCGGCCTCTTCGATGTTCGCAGCCGTTGGTTTGAAAGCAGACCTCAGCACAGGGCCGGTGCGCGATTACTGGCCACAGCTTCGGGAAGACGACTTTGATATGTACCTGCTGGGCTGGTCACCGGGCACGTTTGATATGGAGCATCCGATCCGGTTCTTGATGCACAGCCAAGACAACGACAAGAAGTTGGGATCATGGAATTTTGGCGGCTATTCAAACGCCCGTGTTGATGAGCTCTTGCCGATGATCCAGCAGGAAATAGATGCGGATAAACGCCAAATGTTGGTCGATGAAGTGGTGAAAATCACCCAATCCGAGGTCGCGTATATCCCGCTTTATACCCAACCTCTTATTTGGGCTGCCAAGGACAATGTTGAGCTGACACAGCGCGCGGACAACTTCTTTATGCTGCGTTGGGTGACGGTCAACTAAGGGGCGGATCATCCTCCCCTGACACGCTTTTGGCCCATTGGACCGGCACGCGATCAAACGCTCGCGTGGGCACCCGATGGGCCAATTTTTCTTTTCTAAAATGATCTGAGATTCCAAAGCCGATGGTCTATTTCATTCTCAAACGGCTGGTGCAGTCGCTTTTTGTGATGCTGGCTGTCGCCTTTTTGGCGTTTTCACTGTTTCGCTTTGTCGGCGATCCGGTGAGCCAAATGACCGGTGTCGAAACCTCTATCGAAGATCGCGAACGGCTGCGCGAGGATCTGGGGTTGAATGACCCGTTTGTGCTCCAGTTTACCCGGTTTACCGGTGACTTGTTGCGCGGCGACTTTGGTTTTTCCTATCGGACCCGCCAACCCGTGGCGGACATGATTGCCAACCGCATTCCGGCGACGCTGGAGCTTGGGATTGTGGCTTTGCTCATTTCGCTGATCGTAGGCATTCCTGCGGGGGTTTATACGGCTCTAAAACCCCGTGGATTGGTAACACAAACGATCCTCATGACCACATTGGTTGGCGTTTCCATACCGACCTTTGTCATTGGAATCGTTTTGATATTCCTGTTTGGCGTGCAATTGGGCTGGCTTCCGACCTTTGGCCGTGGAGGAACCGTGCAACTGGGCGGCTGGGAGAGCTCATTTTTCACTCTGGATGGGTGGCGGGCGCTTATCCTCCCGGCCATAACGCTGGGAGTTTATCAACTTACCCTGACCATGCGATTGGTCCGGGCTGAAATGATGGAGGTTATGCGATCGGATTATATTCGGTTCGCCACGGCGCGCGGTGTCCCGATGGGGCGGCTCTATTTTCGCCATGCGCTGGCCAATACGATGGTCCCGGTGATCACCATCATCGGGCTGCAATTTGGCGGCGTTATCGCCTTTTCCATCGTCACCGAAAGCGTGTTTCAATGGCCGGGCATGGGCCTGTTGTTCCTTGAATCGATCCGGTTTGTCGACATCCCGGTGATGGGGGTTTACCTCGTGGTGATCGCGTTTTTCTTTGTGCTGGTGAACCTGATTGTTGACCTGCTTTATGTCGCGATTGACCCGCGTCTGCGCATCAAGGACGTGTCGTGATTGAGTTTCTGAAACGCTCCGAAGGGCTTTGGCTCTTCTCTCGCTCCCCTGCGGCGATCCTTGCGGCATTGGTGGCGATCGTCATCTTTCTGGGCGCAGGGTTTGCGCCGTGGATTGCTCTGGTAAACCCCTATGACCTTGGATCTTTTAGCCTTTTTGACGGGTTGCTGCCGCCGGTTTGGCAAGACGGGGCCAATCCAAAGTTTGTTTTGGGCACCGACGATCAGGGCCGTGATATGGTCTCTTCGATCCTCTACGGGGCGCGGCTGTCGCTGATCATCGGGTTGTCGGCGATGGCGATCGCGACAGTGTTAGGGGTCGGTCTTGGGCTGGCAGCCGGGTTTTATGGTGGGCGGCTTGATGCTATTGTGATGCGCATTGCTGACATACAGTTGGCCCTGCCGGCCATTCTGACCGCGTTGCTGATTGACGGAATAGCGCGCGGAATTTTACCCAGCGACATGCAACAAGACTTGCGGATTGTGGTGCTGACATTGGCAATTGCCTTGTCGCTTTGGGTCAACTTTGCCCGGACCGCGCGGGCATCGACCTTTGTGCAGATGCAAAAGGAATATGTCCAAGCGGCGATGATCATGGGCCAACGCCCGACGCGGGTGATGTTTGTGCATATCCTGCCCAACATTCTTGGGCCGCTACTGGTGATCATGACGGTCGATCTTGCCTCGGCGATTTTGCTTGAGGCAACCCTGTCTTTCCTGGGCATCGGATTGCCCGCCGACAGCCCGTCGCTTGGCACACTGATCCGGATCGGTATGCAGTTTATGCTGTCAGGGGAATGGTGGATTTTGTGGATTCCGACTCTGTTTCTGGTGGCGCTGGTGGTGTCGATTAACATTCTTGGCGACTTTTTGCGCGATGTCTTTAACCCGAGGTTGCGCTGATGCTGAACGTTCAGAATTTGACCGTCAAATTCCCGTCTCGCTTTGGCGATGTCACCGCCATTTCAGAGGTCTCACTGCGCATTGCACCGGGTGAAATTCATGGTTTGGTCGGCGAAAGCGGCGCAGGGAAAAGCACCGTTGGTGCCGCGATTATCGGGCTTTTGCAAACGCCGGGATATATCGCGGACGGGACGATCACCTTGGGCGACACCGATTTGCGGGCCTTGGACCCAATCGAGGCCCATCGGCTGCGCGGCAAGCGCATCTCGATGATCTTTCAAGATCCACAAACCAGCCTGAACCCGCTGATGACCATCGAAGATCAACTGATCGAAACCATTCAGGCCCATGAAGACATCGGACGCACAGCCGCCCGGCACCGCGCTGTTGATTTGCTCGAAGAGATCGGCATCACCGGCGCGTCTGAACGGATCAAATCCTATCCGCATCAGTTTTCCGGCGGCATGCGTCAGCGCGTTGTTATTGCGCTGGCGCTGTGTACAAACCCCGAGCTGATCATCGCCGATGAGCCGACGACGGCGCTTGATGTTGCGGTGCAAAGTCAGGTGCTTGATCTGATCCGCGATCTGGCCAACACCCGGAAAATTGGTTTTCTTCTGATCACCCATGACATTGGCGTCATTGCACAAATCGCCGATAGTGTCACAGTGATGCGGCGTGGTCGGGTGGTGGAAACCGGGGCCACCGAACAGATTTTGGGGCACCCGAGCCAAGCCTATACGGTGGGTTTGATGGATGCTGTGCCGCCGCTCGACCAAAAGGTGCATCGCTTTCGGGTGCCCGAGGCCGAGCAGGCCGATAGCATGGCGGCAAAACGGGCGGAAGACTGGCTTTTGGCAGGCAAGGCGCAGGACCCCATCGGGTTGCGGGTCGAAAACCTAGAGGTGCAATTCCCCGGCACGCGAACCTCGCTTTTTAAGCGTCCGCTGGCTTTTACCGCGCTTCATGCCGCAAGTTTCACCGTCGAACCCGGGCGTATTCTTGGCCTTGTTGGTGAAAGCGGGTCAGGCAAATCGACCCTGGCCAAAGCGATCACCGGGCTGGTTGCGCCAAGCGCCGGACAGGTGGTTTTGGGCGATGAGGCTTTGCCAATTGGCAAGGCCCGCGGACGTCACCATCCGTCGCGCCAGCTGATCCAAATGGTGTTTCAAGACCCCTATTCCAGCCTCAACTCCCGTCACCGTATTGGCGACATTCTGTCGGAACCCTTGTGGCTTTATGATCTGGTCAAAACACGAGAAAAGCGGCGCGAGTTGGCGGCTGATATGCTTGATCTGGTTGGCATGAACGCCGATGCGATCGACAAATACCCCCACCAGTTTTCTGGCGGACAGCGCCAACGCATCGCGGTGGCCCGCGCCTTGTTGGCCCGGCCCCGGTTTTTGATTTGCGATGAGCCGACGTCAGCGCTTGATGTTTCGATTCAGGCGGAAATATTAAACCTTTTGAAAGACCTACAAGAAAAATTCGGCCTCACCATTTTGTTTATCAGTCACAATTTGGCCGTGGTCCGACAGATGGCAGACGACATGGTTGTGCTGCGCAACGGCCATATCGAGGAGGCGGGCACAACCGAAGCTGTGTTTGAAAACCCGCAGGCCGATTATACACGCAAGTTGCTGGACCTAACGCCCGTCATGCCAAAGGAGTGGCGCGCGGGGTAGGCCCTTGGAGGAAAGGCACCACATCCTAAATGGCGAGTTTCGTTTCAAAAAGCCGCCCGAACTGTGGCTGAACCTCGTCAACGCCAGCCAAACGTAACATGTGCCAGGCCAGGGCTTGGTTGCTGGAAATCACAGGCAGGCCCAGCTGATGTTCGATTGCCGGTATCACCGACAAACAGCGTAGATTGGTGCATGAAATGACAATTGCATCGCAAGGCGATTGCGCGGCGATGTGCAAGGCGGCAGCGCTGATCGAGGCGGGGGTGATACGGGCGACAACGCGGTCATCGCCTTCTTCGAACGATCCCAAACCCGTTATGTCAAACCCCGCATCGGACAGTTTGTTGCGCAATCTGTCAGAAACCGACGGGATATAGGGCGTGATAAAACCCAATCTCTTGGCCCCGAGGCTCTGACAGGCAGCGATGATTGCGGCCATGGGATCTGTCACTTGTGCTGTTGGGAACACCGATTGGATGGCGGCGGCAACCCGGTCTGATCCGATCACAGTTGACGCCGAGGTACAGCCGTAACCGATCACATCGAATTGCAGCGACGACGGCAAAAGACGGGCCGAGGCGGGCAGATCGGCTTCCATTTCTGCCAAGGTTTCGGGCTGAATACTGGGCACCATGGGAATGCGGCTGTGATAGAGCGCGAGGCCCTCCCCCGCCATCATCCTGGCGAATTCCGGCTCTAGCGTTTCATCGGTTGCCAGAACGATTGCGCCTAGGGTGGCGCGGGTTCCAATGCCTTTGTCAGTGTCAAAATCCAGTTTCATGTCGCCCTCATATCACCGGTAACTCGGGGGCCGCCCGTGTCGATAACAGCTCCGGGCCATCGGCTCGGATCACGATGTTTTCCTCGTGAACCATAATGCGCCCGTCGCCATAGCTTAGCGATGGCTCCAGCGTGAGCACCATGTTTTCCAACAGGATCGTGTCGTCAAACGCGGCATGCGACGGCCATTCGGTTAGCTGCATCCCGAGCCCATGACCAAGGCGCCCTACGTCTCCGCCACTGTCATCCATTTCGCTGATAACCTTGGACATCGCATGGAACAGGTCGCGACATGTGGCGCCGGGGCGGGCGGTTTCGAGGCCAGCCTGCGTCGCCCGCCAAAGCACATCATAGGCCCGGCGCGACGGATCATCCGCCCGGCCAATGGCATAGTTCCGATCAAAATCGCAAAAATACCCATCCCATGTGGCCCCGGTGTCGAGCATGACAATATCACCGTCCTGCAAAGGCGTCGGCGTCGGTGGTGAAATCACATCAACATACCCGCCCTGCGCCGCACCGCCGACCAGATAAGGCACATCATCCGCACCTTGGGACAAGGCTTCGCGGCGAAAGGCCCGGAACAGATCGTCAAAGGGCAGACCGGCATGAGCGAGGCGCGGCAAAGCATCAAAACTGCGCGATCCGATTGCGCAGATATGGGCGAGCTTGTCGATTTCGGCCGGCGATTTGACCATGCGCAAGCGACGGATCAGCCCGGTGGCATCGGCAATCTGAAGTCCGGGAAGGGCCGCACGCAACCTTTCGTAATCTCCCAGCGGCATGCGCAGGGTGGTCTCGGGGCCCTTGAGCATACCTATTGTGCCACCGATTTGGGACAGCGGCGTCAGAAGATCGCGCAACAGGCTGATGCCATCATCCTCAGGGGCCGGGGCGCTCCAGGTGCGGATGTCTTCAATCCAGGTGCTGCGCATCAAGGCGGCCCCGATTTCCGGGATCACTGCAATCGGTTTGCCACTGACCGGAACAAAGAGAAACCACGGACGGGTTGGGCTTTGCCAAAACAGGGTGTGAAAGCCGGTGAAATAGCGGATTTCGGCCTCGGTCATAAGCAGGAGACCGCTGAGACCCTGATCAGCCATTTGGGTTTGGGCGGCCCCCAGCCGCGTGACGAATTCGATCTCAGGAAAACCGCGCGGCGGGGTTTCAGACATGATCCGCCCCTGTCATGATGGCCGCGAAAATATCGGGATCGGTGACGCCTTCGGAGCCAATGACTAAAACACGGGATGTGTCGCTCAGGCCCAGCTTTTCGGATAGATCGGCATCTTGGCGGGCCACGATGAGCGCTGCGAGACCGGCCACCGCGCTTTCCCCGGCTTCGACAACCGGGTCGCCAAAGGGGGGCGTGGCCAAGAGGCGGACGGTTGGGGCGACGGTGCCGTCAGGGATGGTGACAAAATCGGTGGCCTCTTGCGAGAGGATCGACCAAGCCATTTCAGACGGTTCACCACAAGACAGGCCGGCCATGATGGTTTCCTCGGCGATGTTGACCGTGGTCGCGGTGCCAGCGCGCGCGCTTTCAAACAGACAAGCGGCGCGGTCGGGTTCGACAATGACGACACGCGGGGAGGTGGCACCATAAAACTGGCGCAACCCCGCAGCCACGGCAGCGGCAAGTCCCCCGACCCCGCCTTGCAAAAACACATGGGTCGGCGGCTGATCCAAGCTGTCGCAAATCTCGGACGTCATGGTGCCATAGCCAGCCATCACATCGCGCGGAGGATCGCTATAGCCGGGCCAAGACGTGTCGGACACCACAAACCAGCCATTTGCATCGGCTTCCTGTTTGGCGAGATGAACCGATGCGTCATAATCGCCTTCAATGCGGATCACATCGGCGCCAAGGGCCTGCATGGCTTGGGCGCGGCCTTCGCTGACTTCGGCGTGAATGTAAATCCGGCACGGCGCGCCAACCCGCTGACATCCCCACGCCAAGGAGCGACCATGATTTCCATCGGTCGCCGATACCAAGGTGATTTTGGCACAGGCATCCCGATAACGCCCTTCGCGAATGTCAGACAGAGTGACAGCTTGACCGGTTTGGGCGGCAACCTGGCGCTGCAACACCCGCATCGCCGCATAGGATCCGCCAAGCGCCTTGAAGCTGCCAAGACCAAAACGCGGACCTTCGTGTTTATAGGCGATTTGATCGACATTCAGTTGCGCGGCAAGGCCGGACAGCATCACCAAAGGGGTCGGGGCATAGCCGTCCCAAGCCGTGATCTCGGCCCGAGCGGTCGCAAAATCATCAGCAGACAGCACCTCATACGCCGCTTTGGCCAGATTTTTCGTCTGGTTTTCAGCGTGGGTTGCATGCTGGGTCGTGGCAGTGGCAAAGGCAGTGAACATCGGGAATCCTTGGCATTGGTTTTGACCACGGTAACGCAAGATTTGCGGCGGGTTTCGCCAAAATTGCCGCAAACCGGGTGGAAAAAGATTGCCAAGCCTTCAAATTGCGATGATTTTCCGCTCATGGATGACAAAGACCTCGAAATTCTCAAACAGGTGCAGGGCGATGCCCGATTGACGGCGGATGCGATGAGCCAAGATCTCGGCCTGTCGCCCCCGGCCGTGCAAAAACGGCTGAAGAAGCTGCGCGACACCGGCGTGATTGAACGTGACATTGCGGTGCTATCGCCGGGCAAACTCGGTCGGGATATGACCATCATTGTTGAGGTCATTCTGGAACGTGAAAGCCGTGCGCACCTAGAAGAATTCAAACGCAAAATGCGCAACGCGCCCTGTGTGCAACAGTGCTATTACACCACCGGAGAAGCGGATTTTTTGATGATCCTGACGGTGACCGATATTAAGGAGTATGAAGCATTTACAGAGCGGTACTTCTTTGATGAATCCAATATCAGCCGGTTTAATACATCGGTTGTCATGGACCGGGTCAAAGTATCTTTGGACGTTTTATGACTGATCTCTCCGACTTTCTGGCCCCGCCGGTCATCCGTCGCATCGAAACCGGCATCATGGTCACAAGCACCTATACTGCGGCTGCGTTTTCCACTGAGATGTTTGAGCAGTTTGGCATTGAGCGCCCGGACCGGCTTTGCCGCGCGGTGGACAAGCGTCTGGCTGAGTTCCTAGCCGGACGGCTTGTCGCGCAGATCGCGCAAAAGGCTTTGGGGCGAGAACCGCAAGAGATCGGGATTGCTCAAAGCCGGGCGCCGGTCTGGCCTTCCGGATTGGCCGGATCAATCAGCCATGCCCGAAGTTTTTGTGCCTGCTATGTGGTGCCGAAGTCCGCAGGGCATCCGGGCATTGATATTGAGGCCATTGCCTCAGGAAATGCACTGAAATCTATCCAGCAAATGGTGCTTGGGGCGGCGGACCACACGCAACTGGAGAAGAGCGATCTGTTCCCGGACATTGCTGGAACTCTTGGCTTTTCGGCCAAGGAAACGCTGTTCAAGGCGCTGTTTCCAACTGTGCAGCATCATTTTGGGTTTGCCTGTGCAGAGCTACGTGAGCCGCCCAAAAATGGGGTGATCCGGCTCTATCTGACGCAAGACTTGCATCGGGATCTCCCTGCAGGGGCCGGGTTTGATATTCACTATGAGATTGGCCCCAAAGCCGTGCTGACATGGATGTTGCACACATCAAGCAGCACGGCTTTGGGCGCGATTTAGGCACCGATTACGCGAGGGACGGCAACCAAAGCACGATGGATGGGAAGGCAATCAGCAAAGCGATTGTCGCCGCATCCGCGAGGAAAAAGGGTGTCACACCTTTGAAAACATCCTGCACGCTCAGATCATCGCGCACCCCAGCAACCACAAAACAGTTGAGACCGATGGGGGGGGTGATCAGGCAGAACTCGGCCATTTTGACCACCAAAATCCCGAACCAGATCGCACACATGGGCCCCGACATGCCGAATGCGCTGTCGGCTGCGGCCACGGCTTCGCCGCCGTTCAGGGCCATGACCGCCGGGTAGACAACCGGGAGCGTCAGGAGCAGCATTCCGATGGCGTCCATGAACATGCCGAGCACCGCATAGGCGAGCAGGATACAGATCAGGATCAGCATGGGCGAGTATTCAAGGCCAGTGATCCAGTCAGAAAACGCCGCTGGCAGTTGGGCAAAACCAAGGAAGCGCACATAGATCAACACGCCCCAGATGATGGTAAAGATCATCACGCTAAGCTTGGCGGTTTCGAGCAGCGCGTCTTTGAATTCTGACCAACGCATGCCCTGGTACAGCGCCATGAGGAACACAACAAAGGCCCCGATTGC
Organism: Pelagimonas sp.; assembly: GCF_050633425.1. Taxonomy (GTDB): domain Bacteria; phylum Pseudomonadota; class Alphaproteobacteria; order Rhodobacterales; family Rhodobacteraceae; genus Pelagimonas. The sequence goes on from NZ_JBOEGM010000019.1 coordinate 22,796, forward strand.
GCCACCTTCGGTCGGCGTCCCCCATGCGTCGCCGCCAAACGGGTTGTAGACGAACAGGATGATGGTGAAGACGACGATGACGATGGGCAGCGCCGGGGGGAGTGCCTCAAAACGTTGTTTCCAAGTGAAGCCTTTGACGGGGGGGCCAAAGTCTTTGATGACCAATGCCATGCCGACGATCAACCCGCCGTAGATCACCGCAGAGAAGGCACCGGGGATGAAGCCCGCCAGAAGGAGCTTGCCGACGTCTTGTTCAACGATGATCGCATAGATCACGAGGATCGCCGAAGGTGGAATAAGCGAGGCCAAAGTACCGCCCGCCGCAACAACACCGGCGGCAAAGCGCTTGTCATAGCCGATTTTGAGCATTTCCGGAATTGCGATGCGGGCAAAGACCGCCGAAGTGGCAACCGACGCGCCGGACACCGCCGCAAACCCCGCCGTTGCAAAGACGGTTGAGACAGCAAGGCCGCCCGGCACCCAAGCCAGCCAGCGTTTTGCGGCCTCAAACAGGGCTTTGGTGAGACCGGCGTAGTAGGCGAGATAGCCGATCAGGATGAAGGTCGGGATAAGGCTCAGCGCTTGGGATGAAATTTTGGAATGAGGCACCTGCCCTGCGGTTTTCACCGCGATGGTCACGGCTTTGGTAAAACGGTCAGGGTCATAGCCGAATTTGGCCCAGAAGATCCAAACAAGACCAATCAATCCGGCGGCGGCGGCAGCAAAAGCCACGCGCATACCCAAGACCACCAAGAGCAGCATGCCGCCTGACACAATCAAGCCAATATCAATAGGTTCCATGTCAGCAGTCCTTAATTATCATGGCCCGAGACATGCTCGGCTTCCATGGCGGCTTGGGTTGCGGCATCGGCAACCAATGGCACGGCGACGGGTTTGACGGCGTTGCTGAGAATAGCGCGGCCATAGGCCCAGAGTTGCAGGCAAAGGCGCAGACACAGCACGCTAAACGCCACGGGCGCAAGCAATTTGGCAGGCCACAGCGGCAGGGAAATATCCATGGAGCTGTCGCGGCTCCACATCGGGGCAGAGAAATCAAAGCTGCGATCAAAATGCGCCCACGACCCCCAAACGAGCAGAACCATGACCAGCAGGATCACCGCCGTGGTGATGAACTCGACGATATAGAGGCTTCGGCCGCGCAGGGCACCGACCAGCATATCCATGCGAATATGACCGCCATCTCGTTGGGCGAAAGCGATACCCATAAAGGCAATCAGCGGCATGGCTTGTTCGATCCAGTCAACATAACCGGGAAGCGGTTGGTTGATGAGATTACGCCCACCGACGGAAAACACCGCCATCACCATAAGCGAAAACACCGCAAGGCCACTGACAAGGGCAAGCACGCTTTCAAGGCGATACAGAGACTGATCGAGCTTGCTCAACCGGCTGTCATCGGACAGCACAAGGGAAGACCCGGCCATGGCTGGTTCTCCTGCATTTGAAATTTCGGGAAGAGGGAAATCTGCGCCCCCGGATGATCCAAGGGCGCAGGGGTCAGGCTTATTTTGCCTCGGCAATCATGCCGGTGACCAGATCATAGAGTTCTTGCGCAGGCAGACCGCGTGCGGTGTTGTCTTCGATCCAAGCCGCGGCGGCAGGTGCAGCAGCAGCGTCCTTGAAGGCTGCCAGTTCATCGTCGGTGAAGGTGACCGACGTGATGCCGCGCTCTTCCAGAGCGGGGCCCCAGGCATCCATGGTTTTGGTCTCATAAGACGTGATGTAGTGCTCAAGCGCCTCGTCGACCGAGCCAAGCAACGCATCGCGGTGTTCATCCGACAGATCGGCCAGCGCGTCATTGTTCACAACAACCGGGCAGTTCACGGTGCCGGGGTTGAGGTTGGTGGTCCACCATGTACCATTTTCGACGGTGCCAAAGGACATGTGGGCATGGGGGGCAAAGCTCACCGCTTTGACAATACCGCTATCCATGGCCTGACGCACTTCCGAGGCCGACATAGATGTTGGCACGGCGCCGATGGTTTCCATGGCTTTGCCGATGCCGCCGGTGGCGCGCACGCTCAGGCCTGCGAAATCCGCCAATGTTGACGGCGCATCGCCCACACCAACCAAGTTGTACTGAGGCAGCGGCGATGGCATCAAAAGGGTGGCTTCCCAACGGCCCAGGTCTTCGATGACGGCGGGGTGCTGATACACGGCCATCGACAGCTCGACCTCTTGGCGCAGCGATGTCACGCCCAGGAAAGGCAATTCGAGAACGGTGATCGATGGGTTTTTGTCGCGGTGATACCCAGCGCAGAACTGAGCCATTTCGAACGCACCAATTGAGATGCCATCAAGGTTCTCTTTGTTTTTGGACAAACCGCCATAAGAGATGTTCAGCGTGAATTCACCGTTGGTCTTTTCGTTGACCAGCTCGGCCAGCTTTTCGACATGCTCGGTGAAAGCGCGGCGTTTGCCCCACAGGGAAACGTTCCATTCTGTGGCCATCGCTTCGGTGGCAAAGGCAAGGGTCAGGGCGGCGACGGCCGTCCGGGTCATAAGGGTGCGCATGTGTGGCTCCTCCCAGATACATACGTTGATGATGCGCCAGAGCATCGTGGATGTTGCGAGCCTTGCCTATGAAGGAAAATGCGCATCGTTTACCCCCTGCCCTGCGGATTTCCGCAGAGCTGCGCGGGCCCCCAAAGCCCGGCCAGTCTGAGCCTCAGGGGCGGTGGTCTTCAGGATTGGTTAGGAGTGATCCGGTATTACACTTGGACAGGAACATGTTTTGAGCTTCGCCAGTCAGGCAACCTTCCTGTGGGCAAAGGAAGCAGAGAGTGAAACAACTAGGGCCGCACGACCTATATGCCATTTTGGATGCTGTGGGCATGGCGGTTATCGTCCTAGAGGTCGGCGACGATGGGATTCCCCGGTATATCGCCATGAACAAACGGTCGCGTGAGGTCACCAAACTGCCGCGCGACAGCTGGTTTGGCAAAACAGCCCTGGAAATATTTGGCGGCACGACGGGTGAAACCGGGTTTGCATTGCACATGGAGGCGGTGAAGGCCAAACAGGCAACGACTTATGAGGTTGATTTGCCGTCAATTCACAAGACACGGCATCTTCGCACAACGCTGACTCCGATCTTTGATGCAGATGGCACATTGACCCATTTGGTGGGGTCGTCAAAGGACGAGACGTCGGAACGCGAACGCGATGCGGCCTTGGAGCTGACCAGAATTGCCAAGGAACAAGCCGAGGAAGCGGGGCAAGCCAAGGAGAAATTTCTTGCCAATATGAGCCATGAAATTCGGACTCCGATGAATGGCATTCTTGGGATTTGCGAGCTGTTGCGCGAGACAGAGTTGACCGAAGAACAGACCTTGTTTGCGAATACAATTTTCAATTCAACCAACGCTTTGCTTGAGGTGGTCAACGAAGTTTTGGACTTTTCGAAGATTACCGCCGACAAGGTGTCAGTGAGTTACAAGCCGTTTTCACTGCGTGATCTGGTGGAGGAAATCGCGGTCCTCTTGTCGTGTAAGACATCTTACAAGGGGGTGGGTTTTCTGGTCGATTACCCGGCAAGCGCCCCATCTGAGTTTATCGGCGACGCCAGCAAAATCCGTCAGGTCTTGTTGAATTTGCTGGGCAACGCGATCAAGTTCACGGAGCAGGGGCATGTTTCGATCTCGGTCGCTTTTGAGGAGAGTGTCTCTGGCGGGCAGGTGCAGTTTGAAATCTCAGATACGGGCTGTGGCATCGCGCCGGATCAGATTGACCTCATTTTCGCAGCCTTTGAACAGGCCGACGGCCCGCTATCGGCCCGTGCTGAGGGCACGGGTCTTGGCTTGGCAATCTCACAGGCATTTGTTGAGCGGATGGGCGGGGAAATTTCTGTTCGCTCGGAGCCGGATAAAGGCACAACATTTACCGTTCGCCTGGACCTTGCGCCGCAAACGGCCATGGTCGGACAACCCAAATCAACCGTTCAGAACAACACAAAGATCGGGGTTCCGCCCGTTCTAAGTGACCCCCAATTGGCGCGCACCCAAGGGCTGAAAATTCTTGTGGCCGAGGACAACAAGACCAACCAGTTGGTGATCGAGAAAATGCTGCAAAAGACCGGAGCGAAGTTGTGTTTTGCTGAGAATGGGTGCCGTGCCGTTGAGGCCTACCAGAACGCAGAATACGACTTGGTCTTAATGGACCTGTCCATGCCGATCATGGGCGGCATTGAAGCAGCGCAACTGATCAGGCGCTTTGAGCAAGACACCGGGCGGCGAAAATGCCGGATTTTGGCGGTGACGGCAAACACACAGAAAAGCGACGAAAAGGCGTGCAAAGCGGTAGGCATGGACGGGTTTCTCACAAAACCGTTTCGAAAAAGCGCGCTTTGGGCCGAGCTCGAACATTTTATGTGAGTGCGTCGTTTCATTTGACCCTGCCTGCGAACCAAGTTGGCTTGGCTCTACGAACGTCGTTTTCACGCGGTTGACATGGCCCCCGTCACATCAAAGCATCTTTATCCAGCCCCAGCTTGACGATCTTTTCGTTCAAGGTGCGCCGCCCGATGCCAAGCGCTTCGGCGGCGGCATCCATACGACCTTGGTGGGCGCGGATGGCTTTGGCTATCAGCTCACGTTCGAAACTGGCGACGGCTTCGCGCAGGGTGTCGGGTACGTCGTCAAAGAGGCTGTCATTTTGCAAGGCCTGTACCATCGACCCACCGCCGCGCCGGGCCGCCAAGATGCGTCGTTCACAGACGTTGCGCAGCTCACGGACATTTCCGGGCCAGTCATGCGCGAGCAAAGCGGCCAGATCGTCCTGGCTCAATTCCGGCATGGCGATTTCGTAGATGCGGGCGTATTCGGCCAAAAAATGCGTACTGAGCAGGGTCAGGTCATCGCGGCGTTGCCGAAGCGGCGGCAAGGTGAGCACAATCGTGTTGATGCGAAACAAAAGATCTTGGCGCAATCTGCCATCCGACACCGCCAGCGCGACCTCTTCGTTGGTGGCCGACACCACCCGCAACGTGACCGGAACCGGCTGGGTTGCGCCAACGGGCAACACGGTTTTGTCCTCAAGTACCCGCAGCAATTTGGCCTGCACCGGCAAGGGACAGGAACAGATTTCGTCCAAAAACAAGGTTCCACCGGATGCCGCGACCAAGCGGCCTTGGGTCTGGCCCGAGACGCCAAACATCTCGGCTTCAAAGGTATCAGGCGACAACACCGCACAGTTCAGCGCGAGAAAAGGCGCGTCAGGGTCGGAACCCAGATCATGCAAGGCGCGGGCGACCAGCTCTTTGCCGGTGCCGGTTTCGCCCGAGATCAGAACCGGCACGCCGGTCTCAGCAAGGTCAAGGATGTCCCGGCGTAGATCGGCAACGATGTCAGTTTGCCCCAACAGAACCCGATCAAGCCCAGAGAGCTGATAGAGCCGTTGCCGCAAGCGGACATTGCTCACACGCATCCGCGATTGCTGGGCGGCATGGGTCAAAACCGTCAACAGGCGGCGCGGTTCATAGGGCTTTTCGATAAAACTATATGCGCCATCCTGAATGGCCTGCACTGCCATCGGAATATCGCCATGCGCTGAGATAAGCACAACGGGGGGGGCTTGGGATGTGTCGAGGCTGGCCAAAAGCTCAAGACCGGACATGCCCGGCATGCGCACGTCAGAGAGGATGACATCAGCGTGGAAATGCCCAAGGGTTTCGGCGACAAGGGCAGCGCGCGGCAAGGCTTGGACGTGCCAGCCCGAGGCCTCCAGCAGGTCGACCAATGACAGGCGCATAGATTTGTCATCGTCGACAACCAAGACCTTGAAGGCAGTTTGGGGGCTCATGATGTTTCGCTTTCGTCGGGCGGCTTGGGAAAGGTGACACGGAAAATGGCCCCGCCGTCGGGATGATTTTGAGCGGTCATGGTGCCGCCGTGATCTTTGACAATGCTGGCGGAAATAGCGAGGCCAAGCCCCATACCGCGCCCGCTTTCGCGTGTGGTCACAAAGGGTTCCTGCAGCTCTTCCAAGGTTGATTTACCAAGGCCGTGGCCATTGTCGCGCAGATCAAACCAAACATCCGATTGGCCTGTTCCAATTTGGATCGTGAGTGTCGGGGGGGCGGCATCTTCGGCCGCGTCCAGCGCATTGCGCAGCAGGTTTGTCAGCACCTGTTCGATCCTCAAACGGCTGCCGCGTGTCAAAACCGGTTCGTCGGGCTCAGTGACGTGAACCTGCGCGCCCATTGCAACGACATTCGGATCAACCAGCGCCAAGGCGGCCCGACAGGCATCGCGCAGATCAAGGTCTTTGAACGCATCGCTATCAGATCTGGAGAAGAACTTTAACTGGCGGGTGATGCCTTCCATCCGATCCACCAAACCGGTGATCTTGCCCAATAGTTTCGGCGAACCCTGCCCACCGATTTCGGCGGCAACCAAATGGTTGCGCATGGCCGCGATCGGCTGACCAAGCTCATGGGTGACGGAGGCCGACAATTGCCCCAGAGCCGCCAACCGGCTCGCGCGTTCAAGCTCTCCTTGGGTCCGTTTCAAACGACGTTCCGCCGTAGTCCGGTCTTGGATTTCAACCGCCAAGCGTTCATTGGCACGCCGCAGTTCGGCTTCCTCTTGCTCAGAGCGCTTCAACGCAGCCCCGACCCGGCGTGCCCGTTGAATTTGCGTCACGATCAACGCCAGACCCGCCGCGAAAATCACAATCGCGGTGACAAGCCAGCTGCGTGTGAGCGCCCGATCATCACTTGCAAAATAATGCAATTGCCAGCCGTGCTGTAACGCATGTGTAGACAGGTGAATCCGACGATCGGCCCCTATACGCGCTCTGGAATTCGCCTCGGCTGACCAATCCAAAACATCCAAGGTTTGCCCTGGAAATTGACGGGCCTCGGTGATCCGATCCCGCTGCGCCGCGCTCAGCGGGGCCAACACCCGATAGCGCCAAGCGGGATCAGATGCCAGCAAAACAACCCCGTCTTCGTTGGCCAAAAACACCTGTTCCCCAGAGTTGCGCCAACTGTCCTCCAAATCCGAAAAGTCAATCTTGATCGCAATAACACCGACAGGGTCGAGCCCGCTTTGAACAAGATCAGCGATGAAGTATCCGGGCAGGCCCGTGGTTGTGCCAATGGCATAAAACCGCCCCTGTTGCCCGTCTAACGCGTCGCGGAAATAGGGCCGGAACGCATAGCTTTGACCGATAAAACTTGACGGGCTTTGAAAGTTTGACGCGGCAATCGCCACACCATCGGTCGCCATCAAATAGATTGCCCCAAGCCCCGCCTGGCGTGAGAAATCATGGAAACGTTGATTGAGTTCCCCCGTTGATCCCCCTTGGGCCGTTGCGCGCACATGGCTGTCGCGGGCCAACACATAGGTCAGGTGAGAAAACCGATCAATTTCTGCCGAAACCGAGCTTTGATACAGCGATAATCGCCCTTGCGCCTTGGACAGCTCTTCGGATTGAAAATACCCGTACGAGACCCGAAACACCAAGGTCGCCACAACGAGTGTCGCTAAGATTGGTAAGAGGTAAGACAGCGGGCGCATGGCTTGGAATTGACCCGAATTCGCATAAAAGGCAAGCAAATCTCTGTTGTTCGGAGCTTCCGTTAAAGGTTCAGTAATTTGTTTACCAATTTCACTTAGACGTGAACGCTAAGCTGACATTTGCCAGTTTGGTTGTGTTAGATTATGTTTTGTTACTCGAGGTTGAGGAACTATGCACCGTCAAACGCCAAGGACCGATATTGATAGTAGTGTGTGTAAAAGGCAGACCGGTATGATTGCCCCTCCGACCGATAACGAGTCTGAACGGCTCGAATATCTAGAATGGCTACAGCTTGTCCGCTCGCCTCGGACACCGGAATTCGATGCCATTGTCGCCTTGGCAGCTGACATTCTGGACTGCCCGATTGCGCTGGTTTCTATTGTCGGAGAGACGGAACAATGGTTCAAGGCCAAACACGGGCTTGAGGCCGATGCCACGTCACGCGATGTCTCCTTTTGTGCCCATACAATTCACGGCGACGATGTTTTCATTGTCGAGGATGCGCATTTAGACGACCGGTTTCGGGATAACCCGCTGGTGACAGGCGATCCGAATATTCGCTTTTATGCAGGCTATCCATTGTCCACCGATGGCTCGACAAAGCTTGGGTCTTTTTGCGTTATTGATCGCAAACCGCGGGTTTTGACGGAAAAACAAAAAGAGCGTGTCAAACTTCTGGGCATCGCAGTAGAAGGGCTTTTGCGGACGTTCGAAAGCGAACGCATGGCCATCGATACGGCCAAATCTGTGAATGACAAGGCCAAGATCGCCCAACGAACAGCGACGTTGCTCGACCGTATAACAGCAGTATCGGGTGTTGGTGGCTGGCAACTGCGGCTCGACACTCAAGAGCTTTTCTGGACCGATCAAACCAAACGCATTCACGACGTCCCTCCAGATTATGTACCCGACCTCGAAACGGCATTGAGTTTTTACACCCCTGAAGCCGGAGACATCGTTTCCGCCGTCGTCGGTGATGCTATCGAGAACCAGACGAACTGGGATATCGAAGCCGAAATGATCACCGCCAAAGGGCGGCAGATCTGGGTGCATACAGTTGGGGAACCGATTTTCGAAGACAATAACATGGTCGGCTTAATCGGAACATTTCGAGACATCACCGAGCAAAAAGAGTTTGAGCTCAAGCTCAAGGAGTCTGAGGCTTTCTCTAAGAAAACAAGCGCCGAATTGCGCACCATTCTAGATCGGATGGAGCAAGGGGTTTCTGTTTTTGACAGCGATGCGCGGCTGACGACTTGGAATCAGAACTACATCGACATTTTCGACAAACCTGAGGGTGAGATCCGCGCTGGTGTGACGTTGCAAGAGCTTCTTGAAGCCGAAGAGTCGCGCGGTGATTTCAAACCCGACGTGCATGAGCACCTTGAGCGCTTGTATTCCCAACTCGCCAAAGGGGAGCCAGTTTCAGTAGAATTTACTCTGAGCTCGGGCCGAATTGTTGCAACCACACATGCGCCAATGCCGGACGGGGGATGGGTTGGGACGCATACGGATATCACTGAGAAGGCAACCGCCGTGGAAAAAGTGCGCCATGCCTCGTTGCATGATGCCCTGACCGGCCTGCCCAACCGGATGAAGCTTGAGGAAGAGTTCGAGGCCTGGGCCAAAAACGCTCGGGGCGAAGAGATCGCCTTGGTGATGTTGGACCTCAATGAATTCAAATCGGTCAACGACACCTTTGGGCATCATGTTGGTGACAAACTGCTGCAACAGGTCTCTCGGCGCCTCAAGGCATCGGTGCGATCTGGCGATTTGGTGGCCCGTTTAGGCGGGGATGAATTTGCTATTCTGCTGAAATGCTCCGAAGATAATGCGGTTGTCGTGCTCGAACGGCTGGGGACAGTTGTGGTTGAGACATTGACCACACCCTTTGCGGTAGAAGGGCGGAGTTTGAAGATCGGATGCAGTGTTGGCATTTCATTGGCCAATGGTCCAACCCCTGACTATGAAACGCAGATGCAACAGTCAGACGCTGCGATGTATCGCATCAAGCGATCTGGTCAGAGCGGATATGGCTTTTACCTCCACGAGCAGTGCGTCCCAAACTAGGCCATTGCGCGCCGCGGCGTTTTACAGGAACCAACAACTGCAGGCACTTCCAGATCAGTGGTAAGCGGCTAGGCTCGAACAGGTTAAGCCGCCTTTGGACTAAACCGCGCGGTTTGAGGATCCATTTGGTACACCCCGCTAAAGGCATGCGGATCGCGGGCCAATTGATCGACCGCAGCAATGAGCGTATCGGCTTTGATATCCGTCATCAGCGGTGAGAAGCCAAGCCGGGTCCAACCCGGTTTTTCAACTTCATGCCCCGCCAAAATCTCTGCGCGCAATTGCTCTGATTGCACCGCTTGAATACCAAGCAACCGGTGCGCATATGGTCCGGCGCAGGCACAGCCGCCGCGGGCCTGAATGCCAAAGACATCTGAAAGCATCCGCGTCACCAATTGCTGATGCACCATCGCGCCATCACGATCCTGCACCTGAAACGAAAAAATCGGCAGAGACGGCGCGTTCGGATGACCGATGAGGCGTAAACCGGGGGTTTTCTGCCAAACCTTCAAAGCACGCGCGCGCAGAGTGTCTAGCCGCTCGGTGATGAACTCTTGGCCAATGGCGTCTTTGACCAGAAACGCCAAGGCGGCGCGAATATCGCCAATCACATTTGGTGTGCCAGCCTCTTCGCGCGTGGCAAGATCGCCGGAATAATCATGCGCCCAAGGCGATACAAAGGCGACGGTGCCGCCCCCTGGCAGGCTCGGCCTTTGTGTGCGCACCGCGTCTTTGCGCAGGATCATCACACCCGACGCGCCCGGACCACCGATAAATTTGTGAGGCGACGTGACAATCGCATCAGCATGACGCATGCGCATTGGCATATATGGGCCGCCGCCCGCGTAATCCCAAACCGCCAGCGCCCCAAAGGCTTTGAGTTTGCTCGTCACCGCCTCCACATCGGTCATGACGCCGGTCACGTTGGACGCCGCAGAGAAACTACCAATGATGTGCTGGCCTTGGTGCTGTTCAAGCGTGGCCTGCAAACACACCAAATCCGGGCCGCCGTTCTCGGCTTCGGGAATTTCGATCACTTTCGCGCCGCTTTCACGCCAGGGCAGAATGTTGGAGTGATGTTCATAGGGGCCGATAATGACCACTGTTTCGGGGCCCGCCGCCAACAGATGCACCAACCGATTGAGACCCGCCGTGGCCCCTGACCCCGCAAAAACCACCGCGTGCCGGTCATCCGCGCCGCACAGCTGGCCAATAATCTGACGCGCCTTTTCGCGCATCCGGGTCATTTGCTGCCCGCAAAAAGACGCTTCTGTATGGCTGTTGGCGTAAAAGGGAAGGACGTGGCGGGTCACAAAATCCTCAACTTGCACAAGAGCCCGCCCCGAGGCGACATAATCCGCATAGACAAGTGGTTTGGGCCCAAACGGGCCGGGTATTTCCATGCCTTCACCAATCAGACCAGCCCGCAAACGACCATGGCTGTCGCTGCCAGTCAGTTGACGTTGAAATGCGCCAAAGGGCTGTTTTGGGTCAAGTGATAGGGGCATGTCGGGTCTCCTGCGTTGCGCTAGGAGAGTTATGACCCTATTGTGAGGGTAATACTTCACCAATATCTGCGCGATTAAGGGGCAAGTCCTATCAAATGATCGACCATACCCTAGATTCTGTGGACAAAGCCATCTTGCGCGCCCTGCAGGGGGATGCCTCCCTGTCTCAGCGTGATTTGGCCGAGAAAGTTGGGCTTTCGCAAAATTCCTGTTGGCGACGCTTGACCAAACTGCGCCAAAGCGGGGTGATCACCGGCCAGACCATTCGGCTTGATCCCATGTCCGTGGGGCTGGGTCTGACGGTGTTTGTCATGCTGCGCACACGGCATCATTCCGCAGATTGGCTCAATGGATTTCGCAAATCGGTTTTGGCGATTGAAAACGTCATCGACTTCTTTCGTATCGCCGGGGATTACGACTATATGCTCAAAATCGTCGCTCAGGACATGAATGATTTTGACCGCATTTATCAGAGGCTTATTCGTGATTTTGAGCTAGAGGCCGTGACATCCTATATCACCATGGAAGCCATCGCGGATGGGCGCGACTTGCCAACTTAACGGGCGGATGTGAGCGCAGCAATGCGCGCGGGCAAATCACAACGTGCATGTAAGAAATCAATGATGATGATTTGCTCGGACGCTTCAAGGTAGACAATAAAATGCCGCCCGGCACGCACAAACCGAAGCCCATTGCTTTGGCCGCGTTCCGGTTTTGCCCTTGGTCCAACCAAAACGGAACAATCTTGGCCCAGAACCTCCCCTGACGCGATGCGGTCGCACCGCTCAATCAAGTCAATTTCATAGGCTTTCGCCTGTCGCGGACCAAAGGTGTCTAAGGTCCAGACCGCGATCTCAACCAAACTGTCCTGAGCCTGTTTCGTCAGCCGCCAGGCCCGTGTCATTGCGGTGTCATTGCGGTTTGCGTGCCTTGGCCTGGGCAAAGGCCGCCCGGACCGCATCCGCACCTGATCCTTTGACCAAATCACCGCGCTCGGCTTGGGCCAACCCCTCCATCAGGCGGGTGCGGATATCGAGTGCGGCCTGTTCTTCACGTTCAAGCAAGCGCAACCCGGCCCGCAACGCTTCACTCGCGTTTTGATAGCGCCCACTGGCCACCAATTGATGCACCAGCTCTTCTTGTTGATCGGTCAATACGATGTTGCGCGTTGCCATCTGGGCCTCCGTTCTCTTGGCAATATATGCCAATTACTCCTCTGGTGCAAATTTTCAGGCTGGACAACAGGCGAAAGGCACGGCACCCCTGTGATAGCGATAACGGATGCATTTGAGGGAGAGAGAAATGCGGCAGACTTGGCGATGGTTCGGACCGGCGGACATCATTGAAATGTCCGCGCTGCCGCAAGTCGGCGTCGAAGGCGTCGTGTCTGCCCTTCATCATATTGCGCCCGGTCAGGTTTGGAGCGGTGAGGAAATCAAACTCCGCCAACAGCAAATTGCCCACCCCACAAGCGGTGCAACCGGGATCAATTGGGAGGTGGTCGAGAGCCTGCCTGTCTCTGAGACGATCAAAATCAAGGGGCCTGATTACCGCGCCCATATCAACGCTTATCGGCAAAGCATGCGCAATTTGGCCGCCTGCGGGCTTGAGGTAATATGCTATAATTTCATGCCGGTGCTCGATTGGACCCGCACCGATTTATCGGCGAAAATGCCCCACGGTGGCACCGCGATGTATTTTGATGTCGTGGATTTTGCTGCGTTTGATTTGTTCATTCTACAGCGCCCGGCAGCCATGGCCGAATTTGGCGCAGACACCATTGAGGCCGCGCGCACGCGGTTTGACGTCATGAATGATGCGCAGAAAAAGACACTTCAGAACAACATTGTAGCAGGGCTTCCCGGTGCCAATGACAATTGGAGTCTGGAAGATGTGCGCGGCCATTTGGCGAGCTATGATGCGATCTCAGCACAGCAGCTTCGCGCCAACTTGGTGGATTTCTTGTCCGAAGTCACACCACTTGCCGAGGAGCTTGGTCTGCGGCTGTGTTGCCACCCCGATGATCCCCCCTTCCCGCTCTTGGGATTGCCACGCATCATGTCAAACGAAGCGGACTACACCGCGATCTGTGATGCGGTTGACAGTCAGGCCTCGGGCATCACGTTTTGCACCGGGTCGCTGGGCGTTGATCCGGCATTTGATCCGGTTGGCTTTGTCGAACGGCTTGGCGACCGCATCCATTTTGCCCATTTGCGCAATACCTCCCGACGTGCCCCTTTCGACAACGATAAATCCAGCTTCTTTGAAGATCTGCACCTGAATGGCGACACCGATATGGTGGCGACAATCCAGGCTTTGACGGCTGAAGAAAACAAACGCAAAACCCAAGGGCGGGGTGATTGGCAAATCCCGATGCGGCCCGACCATGGGCAGGATTTGCTCTTTGATCTGCAGCAAGGCGGGCAACCCGGTTATCCGCTTTTGGGGCGTATGCGAGGGCTGGCTGAATTGCGCGGTGTGATGGCGGCTTGCGGATCTTAGGCGCGCAGGATCAGCTCGGCCTTGGGGAATTGTGAGAGCACGCGCTGCGTCTCATCCGTCAGGCACAAAGCGGTTGAGAGGCCATCGGCCAACGCCGCGCTTGGCGCCGAGACAGAGACCAAGACCGGCTGACCGCCGTCTCCCTTTGGGTCCAGAATATGCGGTCCACCGGCCAGAACGGTGCCATGGGTCGCAGATGTTGCCAAGGCCCGATCACTGAGCTGAACGCGATGCAGAATTTGGCCATCAGGCGCGGCCACACCCAATTTCCAAGGCGTGCCATCGGGCCGGTTGCCCAGACCCATCACTTCGCCCATATCAACCAGCACATCGCTCAAACCATGCCCCCGCAATAGCGCGGCGATTTTATCGGTGATGTAGCCTTGGGCGATGCCATTAAACGTAAGCGACTGACCGCGCCCCACCGTGATGCGGCTGCTCTCAAAATGAACGTTGTGCCACCCAACCAATGCCATCGCGGCCTCAAGATCACCACCTGTCGCCTTGGCATGCCAGAGGGACTGGATGCTCGGATCAAAACGGCCTTTTGTGGCGACATTCAAGCGGTTTGACAGGCTGAGAACCTGCAAGAAATCGAAGGACGGCCCCGCCAAGGTCCCGTCTTGGTTCAAGCGAGACAGCTCACTTTGCGGGTCGTAGAGGCTAAACACAGCCTCAAGTCGCAGAATTTCGGCCTCAACCTGTGCAAATATCTCGGCGGCGGCATCCCCGCCCAGTCCGACCAATTGCATGGACGCCCCAGCTCCAAGCGCACGCCCCGTCCATCGCGCCACGGGTGTGCGGGCCGAAACCGGACAAGCCGCGACAGCACCACCAGCGGCGGCAATGGTCAAGAAACGACGACGCGTTAAAACGGTCATGATGGGGTCTCCAACACTTGGGCCAAATTGACGGCACCAAGGGCGGCATCGTCGGGAATTTCGGACATTGGCAGGACCTGCCCACCATATTTTGTAGAGAATGCATCGGCACCTTCATAGTTGCCAAAAGGTACGATTTCAGGCGCGCCCATGCCGCCCCGCACCGGTGCTCCGACAACATATTGCGCCCCATCAGCGGCGATCCAATTGGCGGTGCCGGGGTGTTCCCAACTGGGGGCCGCGTTCATGTCGCTGACATAAACTGCCAAAATTTTGGCGTCTCGTTCGGGGCTTTTGAGATAGGCAACCATATCGCGAACCTGCGCAAAAAAGATCGGGGTCGGATAGCCTTCGAGATGAATTTGCGCCTTGGGGCCACCGTGATCCGAGATGTTCATCTGGCAAAAGTAACTGAGCGCCTCCGCCGTCATATCAACAGGCGGTGGGGGGGCCTTGGCCTCGTCCTCTTGGCAGGCGCTCAGGGTGAGGGCGATCAGCGCAAGTGTGATCAGTCTCATGGTTCGATCCTCCGAAAAGCCAGTCGGGCCGCACTAAAACCCAGAAATGGCCATGCCAATAAAGAGGCAGGCGCGGCCCAGATAGGAAGCGCTGCGGCGGCGCCGGTCATGCCGCTTGTCAGCGCAACGCCGTCAGAACCGGCAATATTCCAGACCCGAAACGCGTCAGCGGGATTCGCGACCATCAACCAAGGAAAGATCGTTTGGGTGAAACGGCCACCATCATCCATCACCACCGCGCCCAACAAGCCAAGATCAAAGAGAACGACAAAAATGAGCCAGAGCCCCGCGCTCATCCCCGCTGCAGCGGTTGAAGAACTGGCGAGGGAAGACACCAGATACCCAAGGGTGACAAAGACCGCGCCCAAGACAATTGAGGTGGCGATGAGACGGGCAAGCGCCAAGAGGCTTTCGGCCCCTGCCCCGCCAGACCATGCCGCAACCGCTCCCGCAGACCCAAAGCCAATGATCATCGCGATGGCCAGCGCGCCAAGGTGGGCGATGAATTTGCCCAGCAACACCTCGCCCCGGCTGGCGGGATACGAGAGCAGCAAAGCCAGCGAGCCACGATCGGCATCCCCAGCGATGGCATCAAACGAGATCATCAGCGCCAAAAGCGGAGCGAGATAAACGCTTAGCGTGGTCATGGATGCCACCGAGACCGTCAGCATATCTACGCCCAGCGATCCTGTTGGGGCAGACCCTGCAAACGTCAGGGCAAGCGCAAAGAGCACCATGATCACCGTGGCAACCACGAGCCATAAGTTGCGCTGAAGAATTCGCATTTCACAGGCGGCGATAGCGAGAGAGCGGGTCATTGCACATCCTCCGAAATCGGATTTTTGGCAAAATGCCGGTAAAGGTCTTCAAGTTTGGGCGGGGTGATTTCAAGATCAGCCACCGCCTCGCCCAGATCGGTGATGCGACGGAGTTGCGCCATTTTGTCGTCCGGCGTGCAATGCAATTCGACCGAGGCCCCATTGATCCGCCGCCCGCCGATTTGCGCCGCAATGGCATCGGCATTGTCCGTTGCACGAACGCGCAGGCGGATCGGCAATCCGGCCCGGCGCGACAATCCTGTCAGGGTGTCGTCCGCGACCAGCACGCCTTGATTCATGATCGCAATCCGGTCAGTGCGGGCCTCGACCTCGGTCAGCGCGTGCGACGCAATCAATACGGCCGTCCCCTGCCCCGCCAACTGGTCGATGATGGCATAGAGATCTTGGCGCGAAATTGGGTCAAGGCCGCTGGTTGGTTCATCCAACAGGGCAACGGCCGGCTTTCCAAGCAAGACCTGCGCCAAGCCCAACCGTTGCCGCATCCCTTTGGAATAGGTGCCAATGCGGCGGTCCAAAGCGTCGGACAGGCCGACCCGGTCCAACAAGCCCACAACGTCGGCCTTGGCCCCGTCTAATTTGGCAAACAGGGTGAGTTGTTCGCGCCCCGTCAACGCCGGATGGAACGAAACGGCCTCGGGCAAATAGGCGGTGGCGCGGCGGGCTTGGGCGCTGCCGGGGGTGGCCCCGTTAATGAAAACCGTACCGCCGTCGATGGGAGTTAGACCCAAAACAGCCTTGATCAGGGTCGATTTTCCAGCGCCGTTATGGCCGAGCAGCGCCACGCGCTCTCCCGGTTGCACAAGCAGCGACACGTCTGACAAAACGCGGGTCTTGCCGCGGGCTTTGCAGGCATTGGAAATCTTCAAAACGTCAGCCGTCATGGGGCACCTTTCGGTAAGCGTCGGGTTTGACGGGTTTCATAACCGGGAAGCTGTCGACCACCCCGCCGGGCAAAAGCGCGGGAAAGGCAGATTGCGACCAGCGGACAAGTTGAACCGCAGGCGACCCGAGAAGCAATTTGGCACCCGGCTGTGTCCAAAGCACGTGATCCATGCTGTCGTTGGGGCGGTAGGGTTGATCGCCGATACCGTCACCATCAACGTCAAAGCTGGCATTGTCCGACCAGTAGTTGCCGCGCCCATCCTCGGACCATTCATGCCAATCGGTTGAGACCAGTTTGACCTGTGTCCGGTTTCCGACAAAAGCGTTGCCGAGGATCCGATTGTCCTGTGATCCGGCGGTAAAATGGATGCCAATCCCGCAGCCTTCGAACCAGTTATCGGCAAAGGTATTGCGGTTGGAATTATACAGGAACGAACATTTTTCCTTGGCGCCGCGCACATAGTTGCCGCGAATTTCGGATTTATTCGCGTAGTTCATCATCACCCCATGTTCCCGGTCGTCAATCGAGACATTGCCAATGACCTTGACGTTGGTGGTGAACATCACCGCATAGCCCAGATCGTTGCCGATCGAGACATTGTTGGCGACGATGGAGTTGTCGGCATACATATAGTGAACTGCAAAGCGCAGATCGCGGAACAGGTTGTTGGTAAAGGTGTTTTTCTTGGAGGAGTTCACAAAAATCCCGTCTCGCCCCCATCGAATATCATTGTTGTCGACAATGGCACCGGGGGAGTTCCAGACGTAAACGCCATTGCCGCGACTGTTCATATGACGGTCTTGGCGCCCTTCAATACGGTTGCCCTGCACCAGCGCGTCTTTGGCGCCGTGAATGTCAATTCCGTAGAGATTACCCAACACCACGTTATTCAGGATTTGCGGGGCATAGGCGGTTTTCTTGAGCTGAATGCCGCTGTCGATGGTGTCATGGCTGCTGCCTGACCCTTGCACAGTAACGTTTTGCACGGTCACGCCATCACCGGTCACGGTGATCACGCTGCCGGTGCCGCCCGCGTCGATCACCGCATGGCCCATGCCATCCAAAATCATTGGCCGATCCAACACCACATTTTCAAAATAGGTGCCGGGGCTCAGGCGAAGAGTGTCTCCATCCGCCGCCTGCGCCAATACTGTTGCAATGGCCCCTGCCCCATTTGGGACATCCCAAACCTTAGCCGCACCAGGGGCCGCGACCAAAATCAGGCTTATACAAAGAGTCAGGAGCCAGCGCATCTCTTAGGCCTCGCGGGGTTTCACGAACATACGGCCGCGCATTTCCATGTGCAGCGCATGGCAGAACCACTGGCAATAGAACCAGTGAACACCGGGACGTTCGGCCACAAAGGTGACCGATGCGGTTGCCTGAGGTCCGACTTCCATGGCGACACCAAAGTTGGCCATACAGAACCCGTGGGTTACGTCGTCAACGTCATCGAGGTTGGTGACATAGACGGTGACTTCGTCGCCTTGGTTGACCTCAAATTTCTCCCACGAAAAGACCGGCGCAACCGATGTCATATAGACACGCACTTTGGTTGGATCTTCCTTGTCGCGGATGATTTCTTCGGCCCCATCTTCCAGATCAATACCGTCGGCGGCGGCCTGAACACGGGCGTCTTCCCACATTGGATCGTTGCGATCCCAAACATCAACCGGGGTCACCTTGGAGCGATGAACAACGATGCTGTCATGGGGTTCGGCAAAGGTTGGGCCGTCATGAACCACCTTCATCTTGTCACCGGAAATGTCGATCAACTGTTCGTTTTCCGGCTTGAGCGGACCCACATTCAAGAAGCGATCTTTCGAGAACTTGTTCATCGAAATCAGCCACTTGCCATCTGCTTCGGCGGTTTCACCCATCGAGGTCGAGTTGTGGCCGGGCTGGTAATGCACATCGACCTTGTCTTTGATCGGGTCAACATCGGAACCGCCATAAGAGGCAATCGCGTCTTGGATGTTCCACTTCACAACCTGGCTGTCGAGGAAGAGCGTGGTGTAGGCATTGCCACGGCCATCAAAGGCGGTGTGGAGCGGGCCGAGACCCAGCTGAGGCTCTGCAACAACAGCGCTGCGTGGATCGGCGTCCGCATCAAACAAAGCGTCGAGCTTTTCCACGTCAATGACCGACACGGTTGGCGACAGTTTCCCGTTAATACAGATGTGACGCTTGTCTGGTGCGGCGTTCACACCATGAGGCGAGTTGGGGATCGGGATGTAGCGGGTCAGTTTGCCCGGCGCACCTTTGCGGCCGTCAACAACTTTGACGCCCTTAAGCTCTTGGTAATCGCCCGCTTGAATCGCGGCTTCGATCGCCTTGATGTTGAAAACAACAACGTGGTCAAGCTCAGCTTCGGTCATCTCGGCGAGGGTCATGCCCATTTCCGAGTTATACGAGGTCGAGAAAGCGTATTTGCCCTGATAATCACAATCGGTGTTGTCGAGGTTCCCCGACACGATCACCTGCCATGCAACTTCCATCTCGTCACCGTCGATGGCGGTGAAGATGTTCACATACTGCTCTGGCTCATCCAGAATGGTGCCATCATTGACCAGCGGCGCTTCGTGCTCACCATTTGCAAAGACATACCCGGTGCGTGGGAATTTCTGAGGGCGAAGGCCGTGGATGTCATGCGCGTTGGGGATCTCGATGATCTTGTCGCATTTCATCACGTCACAGCGCACACGCGCCACGCGGGTGTTGGCTTTGTCGTTCATGAACAGAAAACGGCCATCATAGGTGCCATCGGTGAACGACATATGCGGGTGGTGCAAATCGCCGTTGTCATAGGTGACCTTGCCATTGGCGGCGAGGAATTCCTTGGTTTCAGGCAGCAAGCCTTCGGTCAAAACCTTGAGCGATTCATTGGTCTGGCCCCAACCCGTGGCTGAGCAGCGGTTGAACACTGGAACACGCATCAATTCGCGCATGGACGGCATGCCCAGGATGCGCAATTCGCCGGTCTGACCCGAGGACCAGAAGCCGTAGTATTCATCCAGATCGCCGGGGGCAAGGTGCCAGCTTTGACCCGTTGCGGCCTGCGCTTCGCCAGCGCCCATCAGCGCGCCGCCGATGCCGGTTGCAGCGACAGCCGCGCCAGTTGCGGTTGCGCCCAAAAGGCCGCGACGTGTGACAGATAGTTTTTGCTCTGGCATTTTTTCAGTGGTTTCTTCGGACATTAGAGTTCCTCCTTCACGAAACAGGGGTGGGTTTGGCATTTGGGTGATTTGTCGGGGCATCTTTTGGGGAAACGGGGGCCTTGGGCCTTTCCAGATCCGCCGATCCGACCTTGGCCCGCCGTTTGACTTGGCGGATGACGACCGGGCATTTGGCGTCGGACTGATAGAGAACCTGACAATGCAGACAGTCGACGCATTCATTCGGATTGATTTCACCCGTCGGGTGAATCGCCTGCACCGGGCATTCATTGGCGCAGGTTTGACAGGGAGAGCCGCATTCTTTGTACCGGCGCAGCCAGTCAAACATGCGAATCCGGGCCGGGATCGCCAGCGCCGCACCAAGCGGGCACAGATAGCGGCAATAGAGCCGTTCGATAAACAGACCGGCCACCACCAGTGACAAGGCAAAGATGACAAACGGCCAGTCGCGGACAAATTTCAGGATGATCGCAGTTTTGAACGGCTCAATCTCGGCATAGGTTTCCGCCAGCGGGATCGACACCATCGACAGGCCAAACAGCCCAAGGAAGATCATGTACTTCACCGCCCAAAGCCGTTCATGCAGCCCCCATGGCAGGGTGATCTGAGGAACCTTGAAGGCGCGCGCGATCTTGTTGGTCAGTTCTTGAAGCGCACCGAATGGGCACAGCCAGCCACAATAGGCCCCCCTGCCCCAAAACAGCAGCGCCGCTGCGATGGAGAACCATTGGATAAACACCAGCGGGTCCATGAGAAATGCATCCCATGTGAAGCCGCCCTTGAGGCTTCCGGCCAGCGCCATCAGATTGACAACGGAGAGCTGCGCATTGGCATACCAGCCAATAAAGAACAGCGACATGGTCAGATACCCGATGCGGAACCAATAAAAGTTCCGCGCGTTCATAGTCGCTTGGAATTGGAAGAAAAACGTCGCCGTCAGCACGATCAGCATCACGCCCAACACGCCGATTTCGACAGTGCGGTCTTTCCAAATCCGCTGCCACAGGGCAGTTTTTGCAGCGGCTTCGGCCGTGGCGTCATCGACCACTTTGGCAGCCGCGGCTTTGGGCAACAAGAAGCGTTCCGGTAATTTATAGCCAAGGTCGAATGTCAAAAACACCCGTTCCAAGGCCCCAACAGAACGCTGTGCCAGCAATTGCATACGGAAGGGTTCGGTTGGATCAAACTCTGCATCCGCGGCGATTTTAAAGATGTCGAGTTCAACAAAAGAGGGGCTATCATCGGTCGCCAATTCGCCCAAACGACGCTGTTGTTTGTCAAAGAAGCGGACGGAATTATCGCCTTGGATCAGCTGAATCCGATCAAAGATGCCCCCACGGACATAGCCCGACCCTTTGAAACTGTAGAGACCGCGCCCCAACACCAGCAGCGCTTGTTCGCCCGGCTCTAGCCAATCGACCAGATTGGCATATTCCGCCTCGCCCAATAGGGTTTTCCCGATACTGGGAACCGAGACCAGCGCCATATGCATGTCGATATAGGTGTCGCCCGGCTCCCCCGCTTCGGGGCGTTTGGCGGCGCGCGGGTCATCCATCGCCTCAAAGGCTTGGTTGACTTGGCCGATGTCCAGCGTCATGCGCCGCACCGATCCATCGCCAGACAGGGTTGTCCAATCGGTCACATCTTCTTTGGCCATGTCGACGGCGCGGCGCGGCCCGTCGCGGGTAACAGGCGCAAGACCACCCAAACCAAGCGCGCGCGACACCTTGATACCACCGCGCACCAGACTGTCATCAATGACCATAATCGTCACTGTTGCGCCTGAAATGATGTCGAGATCGTGGGACTCACCGCCCGAGGCAGCCTCGGCCTTGAGGTCCAGCCCGGTATAGCCTTCGGTGAGTTTGACCATCTTGGAGTTGGGAATACCGATCAGGACAATGGGTTCGGAATGTTTGACCAATTTGACACCAGTCAAGACCGCGTCATTGTTGATCGCCGCGACCACATGGATCGGTTTGCCCGAATACCCGGTGGTGCCAACGAAATCTGAGGTCAGGAAAGCCCATGCGATGGTCTTGCCCGCTTTGAGGATTGGGGCGACCTTCACATCTTCACGGACCGGGCCAAAGGCGTCAGCACCAGGGGCCATGTCCGCCGGGTTCAGATCAGGCAAGAAGCTGTCTAAACTGTCTGCATGGGCCGGGGCGATCATCGCCATCAGGCAGATGAGGCTAACGATCAAGCCACGAACCAGACGTGAGAAGAATGCGCTTGTTACGGTCACAGCGCCTCTCCCTTTTTTAAAGGTGACACTGGGAACGCGCGGAATACGCAGTCCGATTTTGTTTTGTTCTCTGACGGGGGGGCCCGTGTGACGGGCCACAGAAACCGGTTTTCGGGTTTAGAACCCGGCCGCGTTTGATACCCCAAGTCAAGAACAGCATTAATAGGCGTGAGACCGCCCACAGCATCTTGGGATACCACCAGCAAGGAGGTGGCACACACAGTGCACGCGTCACAGTCCGGGCAGGGAAGCCCCGGATGATCTGGGCCATCAGACAGGTCAACCTCGACCATTGTGACGCCAAACTCTGAGCAAATTTCGATCCATTCCAAATTCGCGGCCTTGGCGAGATTGGGGGCAAAGAGCTGAAGAAACAGCGCAAAAACCGCAACAAGCGCCATACACCGGCGTAGCAACACCGACCGCACGGCTGTGCGGCGGATTGTCGGTGCAGTTGTGGGAATCGCGGCGGTCATTTGCGGGCCTAATGCTAAATCTTGACCCAATCGCTAACAGTCGGTGACGTTGAACTAATTGATAATCGTCAAGCCCTGCGTGAAAGTTTTATCGGCCCAAACCGCGCCACGACGTATGCAAGAGACGCATTAAGAAACTGATTCAAACCCATGGCCGAAAACGGGAATCACCGATCTGCCCCGCCCCGTTCTGAAACACCTGCCACGAGAACTTTGTAAGCTCGAAAATCGCGAATTTTTCATTTAAGCATTTATTTTCAGTGACTTATGCGGAATTTTGTGATTTGTGACTTTCCAACGCGCCTTGCAAATGCAGGAATCTGTTGCAAAACACGCCGCTTCTTGCTTAAAGAAACGATAAATAAGGCGCTGACGGAAAACAGCGTTACCCTAAAAGGGCAGACATGGCGGATCAAATCCATATAAACACCCGCATTCGCGAGAATGCGGAGAACCTGAGTGCGGCTCTCGAAGACCACATGCTCAAGGTCTTTGCCCCCGACGCGCGCAAGGAATTGCGCCTGTTCTCTGCGGGCGAAGCGGCCGAGCTGTTGGGTATTTCAGCGAGCTTTCTGCGCAAGTTACATTTTGACGGTAAAATCGGCGATGTCCACACGACTCCGGGCGGACGGCGACACTATTCGGCCTCAGACCTGCTGAAAATCCGCGAGACGCTTGAAGGGACCACCAAGACCAAAGGCTCCTACCAACGAGGCCGAAAAGATGGGGACAAGGTTCAGGTCTTATCCTTTTTGAATTTCAAAGGGGGATCCGGCAAAACAACGTCGTCGATCCACAATGCCCAGCGGTTTGCGCTCAAAGGCTACAGGGTACTGTGCGTCGATATTGATCCGCAGGCGTCTTTGACGACACTGTTTGGCTATCGTCCCGAATATGACTTTTTGCAGTCGGGCACGATTTACGATGCCATCCGCTATGACGACCCCCTCCCCCTCTCTTCGGTGATCCAAGAGACGTTCTTCACCGGCATTGATCTCGCCCCTGGCGGGTTGATGTTGCAAGAGTTTGAACATGAGACGCCTCAGGCGCTTTTGGGCAACGTCCAACCACCGTTTTTCGCCCGTATGGCTGCGGTTTTGCAGGAGGTTGAGGACCAATACGACGTCATTATCTTCGATTGCCCGCCGCAATTGGGGTATCTGACCATGTCGGCCCTATGTGCCTCGACCGGGATTGTGATCACGGTTGTGCCAAACATGCTCGATATCGCCTCGATGTCGCAGTTTTTGCAGATGAGCGCCGACCTGTTGGATGTTGTCTCTGAAGCGGGAGCGCGCATGGAGTTCGACTTTTTGCGCTTTCTGATCAACCGCTATGAACCCAATGATGGCCCACAACAACAGGTGGTTGCCTTCTTGCGGCAAATGTTCGGCGATGAGGTAATGGTTGCCCCGGTTCTAAAGTCTACAGCGATCTCGGATGCGGGTCTAACACACCAGACTTTGTACGAAGTTGACCGATCCCAGTTCAATCGCAACACCTATGATCGCGCGGTGGATTCACTCAACACCGTCAATGATGAAGTTGAGGCCCTCGTTCAACAGGCATGGGGACGCTAATGGCACGCAAAGGCATCTTAACACCCGGTTTGACCACCAAACCCGACCGCCCCAAGACGCAGATGATGCCACGGGGCGCGGTTGGCGCATTGCAAAGCTCGCTCAGTAAACTGCAGGAAAATGCCGTGCAGGAAATCGATGCCAGTTTGATTGACGACGCGGGTGTCGAAGACCGCCTTGGAATCGATGATTTGGCGCAAGATCAGCTGAAACAGAGTCTAAATACCTACGGTCAACAGGTTCCGGTTTTGTTGCGTCCACACCCAACGACACATGGCCGGTTTGAAATCGTTTATGGCCGCCGCAGGTTGATGGCGCTGCGTGCGCTTGGCCTGCCGGTCAAAGCCATGGTGCGGCAACTTGATGATCATGCGCTGGTGATGGCGCAGGGGCAAGAAAACACCGCGCGACAGGATCTGAGCTTTGTTGAGAAGGCCAGTTTTGCGGCCCAACTGCAGGACGCAGGATATGACCGGCAGACAATTTGCGATGCGCTGTCGATCGACCTCCCGATGGTGAGCCGAATGCTCAAGGTCGGGTCAGCCTTTGACATGGATTTCCTGCGCTCCATCGGGTCGGCCCCTGGAATTGGGCGCGAGCGGTGGTTGGCGCTCGTGAAGCTGTTTGAAGACACATCGGCCCAGGCGCGGGCCAAGGCCTATACAAACGACCCGGATTTTACGACGTTAACATCTGATCAACGTTTTGAGGCCGTGTATACGCATGCCCAAGGCCTACAGGAGCGCGCCAAGCCCCCTGCCCCGTCCTCCCAGACGCTTGCCGGCGCTGATGGCACCGAGTTGGCAGAAATGAAACGCACAGGCAAAGGGCTTTCGCTGGTTATCTCTTCGAAGGCCACAGATGGATTTGATCAGTGGATGGAGCAAAATGCCCAGACGTTGATCAGCGAACTTCACGACCGCTGGCAAAAAGACCGGTCGGAAGACAACGAGAGCAGAAATTAACAATGGAGGCACGAGCAGCCGGATAAAAGAAAAGCCCCCCAGAACTACGTCTAGAAGGCCCTTCTCGATCTTTGCACTTTTGAGATAGCCGCTCGACCTGACTCCTGTCAACTCTATGTGTGAGCATAGGGCCGGGTTTTCTTTGTCCTTCGTGAAATTTACATGAAAATGACGACCCAAACCGAATTTGGGCGGCAGGATAGCTGTGTCCAGATCCCTAACGGTCCGGACAAATGGGCGCTTCTTAAAGATCTCAGTGAAGGTGCCGACAGCTTTGGCCTGTCGCATCGCAGCCTGGGTGTCTTGAAGGCCCTCTTGACGTTTTTGCCTGATCGCGCCCTCCCCTTGCAGCCCAACGCCGCAATCGTCTTCCCGTCGAACCGGACCCTTTCGGACCGGCTTAATGGGATGCCCGAAAGCACCCTGCGTCGTCATTTGGGCCATCTGGTTGCCGCAGGTGTGATCACCCGCCATGCGAGCCCCAATGGCAAACGCTATGCCCGTCAGGTCCGTGGCCACGTTGACATCGCGTTTGGGTTTGATCTCTCGCCGCTTGCCTGGCGTGCCGATGAAGTTGCCGACGCCGCACTCCTTGCGCGTGAAACCCGCGAGCGTTGCAAAAGCCTTCGGGATCGTCTGATGGCCCTTCGGCATACGTTATTGTCTCACGCGATTGAGCCTGACCAAGACCTCAACAAACTCTTGCGCCGGAAATTGTCACCCGAACAACTTGAAGCTCTGATCGAGACACTGGTTGCCCAATTACCAGACGTGGAAAACCCTGTGGAACCTGTTGTGGACACAGCCAAAATGAACACCGCTGCCAACCAAAATGAGCGGCACATACAAGATACAATTAAATCTGATTTTGACTCTGAAGGTGACCGATCTCTTGAGATGTCGCCTGAGGAGATCATGGAACAATGCAAAGAAACCCAAGCGCTCTTTCCTGATAGGGTGCGAACATGGCAGGACTTGCACACAATTGCCAATCAGCTTGCGCCGATGCTGGGTATAAATCAGCCCGTGTGGCATGAAGCTTTGCAACGCCTTGGCCAAGTTCCAGCCGCCATTGCGGTTTTGAGCATCCATGAACGGCTGTCTACGATCCGCTCGCCGGGGGCGTACTTGCGTTGTTTGGGTCAAAAAGCGGCCATGGGGCGGTTTAGTGTTTTGCCCATGCTAAAGGCTCTCCAACACACCAAGGCGCAAAATTGTCAGCTGACAATTTGAGTGAACCTAAGAGACCAAGACAAAGGCAAGGCTTTGGGATGCGGAGCGTAGTAGGTGATGATTGGGCAATTTGGAGGCGCAATTGTCAGCTGACAATTTTCGCGATGATTGGATTAGGGCAGGCGGGCACGCTGAATATTGGTGACCCGTGTCCTTGATTATCTCAATCCAGCGTAGCCATATCCACAATGGCATCATTGGCCTATAGGGGCGCGACCAAACATCTAGACGTCAGGTTTGGATCATCAAGCGGTTTCAGAACACAAAACATACCGTCTCACTCTTGGTTTGACGAAACGCAAATAAAATTGCCTTGGTTTTCCTGTAGGCGCTTGGACACCGCGAGGGCAATGTCTTCGCAAACAGCGTATTCAACACTCTTTGGGGCACCTGAGACCAAGAGGAATTCGGCTTGCCTCAAAAAACGGCCGCCCATCAAAGGCGGCCGTTGAACGATTTCGGAATTGTCAGACGGCTAGAAATTCACTTTAGATAGTCGAGCCATGGCGACTGTTCCGCGATCATGTGATCCACCAAAGTATCCATCCCTTTTGACTTAGTGACCACGGGATCAACCAGCAAAGCTTGGACCGCAAGGTCACGACTTTCATTCAGGATGGCTTCCGCTGTCATGTCATGAATGCCGATCTGATTGGACAACAGTCCCCGGATGCCCGCCGGGATGTCGACGCTGATACCATGCACCCCGTTTTCGTCGACAATTGCAGGAACCTCGACGCAAATCCAATCGGGAAGATTGGGGATGTAACCCTTGTTCGGGATATTCACGGCGGCTTCCTCGTAAGAGGGGGCCCCGGTGAGGGCCTCCATAATCGGAACCACACGTTCTTTTAAGGTGTCTTCAATCACCGGATCGGTCTTGCCAAGGAAGTTGCGATAATAGGTGTAGAAATCCAAAATGCCCTGATGGTCAGAGCAATCATGTGCCCATTGGATATATTCCCCAAAGTGGCTGTCATATGTAATTGGCAAGGCCCCAAACGTCTCGAGCACATGTTTAAACAACCATCGGTCGGACCATGGACGGACGGTTTCAATCTGGCTGAGATCCACGTCCATCCAGCCTTCGGTTTCAATCGACGCTCCGGTTTTACGCGAAGCTTGCAAGATTTCGGAATACCCCGGTTTGCTGCCGAAATAGGCGGCTGCCTTGGCCCGAACATCGTCATAAGCGCTGGAACCATCCCTGAGATAGGTGACATCCGTCATGACGGAAAAGTGGTTGAGGCCACCGGCGCGGTAGCTGATCTCAGAGCGATCAACGCCCAACAGCGGGGCAAGATGGCGCTCAAGAGAGACGATCTCGTGGCACATGCCCACAAATTCCAGATCGGGGAATTTGCGATGCACCGTGGTACATATCCGGCTCATTGGGTTGGAATAGTTGAACACGGTCGCATCAGGGCAGGTGTCCATGACCTGCTGACAAATGTCCAAAATGGGCGGGATGATCCGCAAGCTATGGAACAGCCCCCCAGGGCCACCATTTTCGCCATAGACCTGGGCGATGCCATATTGCTGTGGCACTTTCCAATCCAGATCCCAAAGGGCAAAACGATCTCCGACTTCGATGGAGATCACCACAAAGCGCGCGCCCTGCAAGGCGGATTTGAGATCTGTTGTGGCGCTGATTGTGTGGTCAAGATCATGGGCTGAAATATGGTTTTGGGCCACGTGCAGCGTGCGTTCAGCCGCCGCAAGGTTGATATCATGCAGCACAATTTCCGCGCCGCTGAGGTGTGTGCTCTGGAAAATATCTCCGAGCATACCCGTGCCGAATTGGAGGCTTCCCGCCCCGACAAGAACAATCTTGGTCATAGTCTCTGTCCTGTTTTGTGCGCTATGCACGTCTTGTTGAAAGGTTATCGAATGGCCCGATCAAGGGCGTCAAAACGGTGGGCATGGCCGGGCTGCGGATGCAGGCCAAGCGCCGTGCCGATGGGGGTGGTCTGTTTGCCGGATCGTCGAACAATCAGGGGGTCACTCGCTCCGATGTCTACAAACAGGTAGTGGTCTGATCCGAGGTTCTCGGCATGCACCACGTTGCCGTTCCAAAGCCCGTCGGACGGCTTGCAAATCTCAATATGTTCGGGCCGAATGCCGTAAGTGGAACAGTTATGCGCGGCGGCCAATCCATCAGTGAGAAGGTTCATTTTGGGCGAGCCTATGAACCCTGCAACAAAGACGCTGTCGGGTGCGTCGTATAGCTCTTCTGGGGTGCCCACCTGTTCGACCAAACCATCACGCAGCACACAAATCCGGTCTGCGAGGGTCATGGCCTCGACTTGGTCATGGGTCACATAGATCATTGTCACCCCGTCCATGTCGTGGTGCAGCTTGGCAATTTCCAACCGGGTTTGAACGCGCAGCGCCGCGTCGAGGTTGGACAAGGGTTCGTCGAACAAAAACACCTGCGGGTCGCGCACAATGGCGCGGCCAATGGCAACACGCTGACGCTGCCCGCCTGACAATGCCTTGGGCTTGCGATCAAGCAGGTGGTCGATTTGCAGCATCTCGGCCGCAGTGGTCACCCGAGCGTGCATGTCCTCTTTCGAAGACTTGGCCAGCTTCATCCCGAATGCCATGTTTTCAAACACGGTCATATGCGGGTAAAGCGCGTAGCTTTGGAACACCATGGCGATACCGCGTTTGGACGGGATATGGTCGTTGACCCGGATGTGGTCAAACTCGAGATCACCATCGGTGATCTCTTCCAGACCGGAAATCAGGCGCAATAGGGTGGATTTTCCGCACCCGGACGGGCCGACAAAAACCATGAATTCGCCTTTGCGGATTTTCAAATCGACGCCCTTGATCACGTCAAGCGCACCATAGCTTTTGCGCAGGTTTTTCAGCTCTATCTCAGCCATGTCAGGTTATCCTTTGACGCCGCCGGCGGTGAGGCCAGCCACGATTTTGCGTTGAAAGATCAAAACGAGAATGATGAGCGGCACAGTCACAATGACCGACGCGGCCATGAGCGTGCCCCAAGGGGTTTCAAACTCGCTACTGCCTGAGAGCAGCGCGATGGCCACCGGAACGGTGCGCTGGGTCTCGGAGGCGGTGAAGGTGAGGGCAAAGAGGAACTCGTTCCACGCACCGATAAAGGCAAGCAACCCGGTGGTGACGAGGGCAGGCCACATCAGAGGCAAGAACACTTGGGTGATGATGTTCCACGGGGTGGCCCCGTCGATGATCGCTGCTTCTTCGATCTCAATCGGCAGGTCGCGCATAAATGTGGTCAACACCCAGACCGTAAAGGGCAGCGTGAAGATCGTGTAAGACAGGATCATCGCCCACGGGGTGTTGTAGATGCCCAAGGCCCGCACCAATTCGAACAACCCGGCCAGCACGGCGATTTGGGGAAACATTGAAACAGCGAGGATCGACATAAGCAACAAGCCGCGGCCGCGAAATCGAACACGGGCCAGCGCATAAGACGCCGTGACCGCAAGGAACATCGCAAAGCCAACCGTTAGCCCGGCGATCAGAACCGAGTTCCAAATGCTGCGGGCGAAATTTGGATTGGACAGCACGTCGATGTAGTTGCTGAGGTCCAGAGAGGTGGGGAGGTAATCAACCTCAAACAGGGCGGTGCCGGTTTTCAAGCTGGTGATGATGGCATAGTAAAACGGAAAGACTGCGAGGATTACAATCACACAGACAATGGCATAAAAACCTATATTTTTCAGACGCTTATTCATTGAGACTGATCCCCGGAGAGGTCAACTTTGCCCAGCCAGATATAGGCGCTGACAAATACAGCGATCAGCGCAAACAACAGCGTTGATTGTGCCGATCCATAGGCAAATTTGTCGAAATCGATTAGGTTTTCACGGGCGATGACGGACATGGTCTTGGTCGCTTTGGAATTTGGGGTCAGGACATAGATCAGGTCGAACACCCGGAGCGCGTCGAGCATCCGAAAGATCACGGCCACCATCAGCGCCGGGCGGATCAAGGGCAGGGTGACGCGTAAAAACACGCGAATAGGGTGGATGCCATCGACACGGGCGGCTGCGTAGATGTCTTTGGGCACCATCTGCAATCCGGCAAGGCATAACAGCGCCATAAAGGGCGTGGTCTTCCAAACATCGACAATCAGGACTGCGGTCATGGCGGTGTCGACATTGGCGGTCCAGGCGATTTTTGCGTCGATCAAACCAAGTTTGAGCAGCAGATCGTTGATGATGCCAAACTGGTCGTTCAGCATCCAACCCCACATGCGGGCCGACACGATGGTCGGAATCGCCCAAGGGATCAAAATCGCGGCGCGAACCCAGCCCCGGCCGGTGAAATTTTGGTGCAGCACAAGGGCAACGCCCAGGCCCAGAACGGTTTCCAGCCCAACCGAGACAAAGGCAAACCGCAACGTGTTCCAAAAGGCGTTCCACCAGGCGGGATCGGCCAATGTCCCGCGCCAGATCACCCGCCCAGAGGACAGTTTGCGATAGCTCAGATAGTTGTCAAACCCGATCCATTCGCCGCCATAAAGGTTGGTCAATGTTGTGTCGGTAAATGAAAAATAGATGGTGCGCAGCAGGGGCCAAGCGGCGACGAAAAACAGCGCGGCCAGCATCGGGGCCAAAAACCAGAGCGCTGCGCGGCGACGTTGCGCCGTGAGGCTTAGGCCCGCCGATGGTTTTGATGGGGAAGGGGAGGGGGTGCTCATGGCGCGTCCGGAGTTAAGAGGGCAGGGGAGGGTGGCCGGGGATGAGGCCCGACCACCCCACAGGAGTAGGCTTTTACCAGCCGGACCCTTTGAGATCGCTCAGCTCTAGCTCAAGCAGCTCAAGGTTTTCTGCGGCCGTGCCATCCCCGGACAGGGTGTTGTGAACGGCGGACCAAAACTTGGACGACACTTCGTTGTAAGCCCCTTTGGTTGGCGCGGATGGGCGCGGCACAGCCTCCAGGAAAACCTGTTTCCACTGCGGAATAATCGGAACTTCTTTGGCAATGTCGGCGTCCTCGTAGAGCGACATAATCGTAGGTAGGCGGCTGCCAGTCAGAGAGCGAATTTTCTGAGCCTCGGGGCCAGCGAGATACATGGCCAGCGAAATGGCGATGTCCTGATTTTCCGAATATTTTGATACGGCGATGTTCCAACCGCCCAGTGTCGCGGCACTGGTGTCATGATCGCCGCCGGTGGGCAGGGTCGTCACCGCGAACTTGCCCTTAACCGCGCTGTCCTCACTGTTGCCAAGCCCATAAGCATAGGGCCAGTTCCGCATGAAAACAGCGTTGCCTGTCTGCCAAACACCGCGCGCTTCTTCTTCCTTATAGGCCAGCACACCTTCGGGAGAGATTGTGCCCGGCCAGGTGGCGACAAAATCAAGAGCGGCGATGGCCTTGTCGTTGTTAATCGAGATATCGCCGTTTGGCTCTACGATTTGACCGCCACCAAAGCTCTTGACCCATTCCAGCGCATTGCATGTCAGGCCTTCATAGGCGTTGCCTTGCCAAACGAACCCCCACAGATCATCGTTGCCTGCTGCCCGCTCGGCGTCTTGGATTTTTTGCGCGGTCTGGGTGAGCTCCTCCCAGGTTTCTGGGACGCTGGCACCGTGCTTTTCCAGAAGATCAGAGCGGTAATACAAGGCCGGCGCATCGGTATAGAGCGGTAGAGCAACCAGTTTGTCGCCAACGGTTTGGCTTTGAACGATGGATGGGAAGTGGCTTTGCATCAGCTCACCAGCGACCTCGGACAGATCGACCAGTTGCTCGGCCAATTGCGGGGCCCAAATCACATCGGTCTGATACAGGTCGATGTCGCTGTTTCCAGCAGCAAGCCAGAGACGATATTGACCAAATTGGTCGGTTGATGACGCGGGCATCGGCACCAGAGTGACTGTGTGGCCGGTGGAGGCTTCCCAGGGTTTGACGATCGCTTTGAAATCTTCGATGCGGCTGCCGGTGATCCCGGATGCCAGGGTCACCTCGTCGGCTAGGGATGTCGTGGCAATGGCCGTCACTGCGGCAGCACCGAGCAAATGGCGCGTGATGGATGTGGTCATGTTTTCCTCCTGTTAAGGTCAGGCCCTCCTGCCTGACCGAAACGTTTCGGAATCACGGATAGAAGAATCCGAAACGTTTCGGATTTATGGTTGGCACAGAGTTAAACTGTCAAGATGCTTTGTGAAAAACTGGGTTAGCTTGGGGCCGCTGAGGAGGCTCGAACGATAAACTCAAACTCGGCAACATGTTGACGTGCAACACTTTCATCGCCTCGAATTTCGGCGCATAAAATATCTGCCAGAACGGACCAGCTTTCGGAAAACGCGGATTTGGTCACGGTCAAAGACGGGTAAAAAGCCGATCCGCGAATGTCGTGCAATACGTCATCATGGGCGACAACCGAAACGTCTTCGGGAATGCGTAATCCCATAGCCTGAAGGGCAGTATAGGCGCCCTTGGCCAGCAAGATGCTCCCGCATATCAAGGCCGTGGGGCGATTTTGCTCATCTTCAAACAGGCGGGCGGTCGAAATCATACCGTTGCCTTCGGTCATCTGGGTGTTGACCACCAAAGACGGATCAAATGGCAGGCCAGCAGCAGACAACCCTGCCTGATACCCTTGGGTTCGGTATTCGGTATAGGCCTGACCCGGAATAGCATTCAACATGGCAATCCGTTTGTGTCCAAGCTCGGTCAGATGGGTGACATGCCTGCGCGCCACCTCAAAATTGTCGATGTCGAAATAGGGATGCGTGGCGTCGGGCTGAGCGCGCCCATGCATGACGAAAGGCGACCCCAGCGTTTCCAGCAAGGTGACACGCGGATCGTTCAGCTTGGCATCAATCAAAATGAACCCGTCAAATGCGCCGCTGGCCGAGGCTTGCCGGTAAACTGGCAAAGCGTCGCTTCCGGGGGGCATCATTTGCAGGACAAATTGCATACCGCGCTCGAAAAACTCATTCGACAGTCCCGAAATGGTTTCCAAAACCGACAAGTCAGCGGGGCCAGACAGCCCACCCGGTCGGATCAAGGACACCAAACCGCTGCGGCCGGTCACAAGGGAACGGGCGGATTGATTAACAACATAGCCGAGTTCACGCGCCGCCATATGGACCCGTTCAGTGGTGGCTTCGCTTACATCGGAATGGTTGTTCATCGCCCGGCTGACCTGAGTGACGGACAGTCCGAGATGTTTGCTGATATCCTTGAGCGTGGCCATGGTTGAAAGCAATGGCATACCGTTTTGCAAAAGAAAACCATTAGGTGCAGGGCGGAGCCAGCAGGGATTTATTCGCATCGCACTGAGTTTGAAGAACCGGCACGCTAGCTATTCTGTTATTTCTCTTGCATGTTTGCGACAACAGCCCCCATCCCACTAGGATCGCCTTTACCATGACCGACATTCTTCTTGCTGCCTTTGTGTTTCTTGTCGCGGGTGTGATCGCTGTGCCGATTGCGTCTCGTCTTGGCCTTGGCTCTGTTTTGGGTTTTTTGATTGCGGGGATCGCGATCAGCCCGATCTTGGCGTGGCTACATGTGGATGTGGTCTCGATCCAACATTTCGCCGAATTTGGTGTGGTTATGATGCTGTTTTTGGTCGGGCTTGAGCTTGAACCCAAAATGCTTTGGGAGATGCGCGCCAAACTTTTGGGGCTTGGTGGCGGGCAGGTGGGGCTGACCACGCTCTTGGTTATGGGCGTTGCGATGGCCTTTGGCCAACCTTGGACGGTTGCATTGGCGATTGGGCTTGTCATGGCGCTTTCGTCGACGGCTATTGTCTTGCAAACATTGGGTGAAAAAGGGCTGATGCGCAGCGACGGCGGCCAATCCAGCTTTTCGGTTTTGCTGTTTCAAGACATCGCTGTGATCCCAATGTTGGCTTTGATTCCGCTGCTTGCTATGCCTGAACTGGTCGACGCGTTGGCGCATGGTTCCCATGGCGACGATGGTCATGGTAGCTCACTTAGTCTGGTGGACGGACTACCGGGGTGGGGTGTTGCGCTGGTCACCCTTGCGGCGATTGCGGGGGTGATTGTCATCGGATCGCATCTCACGGGCCCGATCTTTCGATTCATTGCAGCCGCTCAACTTCGCGAGCTGTTTATTGCGGCAGCTTTGATGATTGTTATCGGCATTGCGCTCTTGATGTCGCTGGTCGGGCTTTCGCCCGCCTTGGGCACGTTTTTAGCGGGTGTTGTTTTGGCCAACAGCGAATACCGGCACGAGCTCGAAAGTGACATTGACCCGTTCAAAGGCCTCTTGCTTGGTTTGTTTTTTATGACCGTCGGGGCGGGCATCAATTTTGGCCTGTTGTTTGACAACTTCGCTATGATCCTAGGGCTGACGATTGGATTGATGGTGGCGAAATCAGCCGTTCTCTATGCGCTGGCTGTGATGTTCAAGCTGCGCGGTGCCGATCGCTGGCTTTTCAGTCTTGGCTTGGCCCAAGCGGGTGAATTTGGCTTTGTCCTGCTTGCGTTTACCGTTTCGAGCGCAGTCATTCCCGGTGATCTCGCCCAGATTTTGCTTTTGATTGTCGCCTTGTCGATGTTGCTCACGCCAGCACTGTTTATTCTGTTTGACCGTGTCGTTGCTCCGCGTTTTGTTCAATCGGAAGCGCGGGAAATGGACGCCATCGAAGAGCGATCAAACATCATCATCGCAGGGCATGGTCGCGTCGGAGGTTTGGTGGCGCGGGTGCTACGCGGATGTGGGATGGCACCGACAGTGATTGATTTTTCTGCGCACCAGCTTGAAATGATCAAAGCTTTTGATTTGAAAGCCTACTATGGCGACGCGACCCGCCCGGATTTGCTTCATTCCGCCGGGGTGGCCGACGCCAAGCTGTTTGTGATTGCCATTGATGACAAAGAGCGGACGACCGAATTGGTCAAATATCTGCGTCACCATTACCCAGATTTGCATATCGTAGCCCGTGCGATGGACCGCAATCATGTGTACGACCTGTGGGTCGCCGGGTGCCGCGATATCATTCGCGAAACCTATGACAGTTCCATGCGCATGGGGCGCTCATCAATTGAAGCATTGGGATATTCCCGCACGCAGGCGGACCAGATGGTCGAAGCTTTTAACGAGCTTGACCGTCGCTTGATGCTTGATGCGGCGGCACATTATGACCCGGACATTCCGCCAATGGAAAACGAGAAATATGTGGCGTCAATCCGTGACCAACGCGAGGATTGGGAGGCAGAGTTGAGCGCAAGGATGCAGGCCATAATGACCGGTTCAACTGAGTCCAAATCATGAGCACCGCACAGGCAAAGTTCCTTAGTGGAAACCTGACCGGCCACATCGTCACCATGTCGCTTACAGCGGCTGTCGGGTTTATCGCGCTGTTTGTGGTCGACCTCGTCGATATGTTGTTCATCGCAATGCTTGGCATCGAGGAACTGGCGGCTGCGGTCGGTTTCGCCGGAACGATTTTGTTCGTGACAACGTCGCTGTCCATCGGGCTTGGGATTGCGGGCGGGGCCTTGGTTGCCAAGGCGTTGGGCGAAGGGAACCCAGAGCGCGCCCGAGAATTGTTGACGCATGTCCTGGTGGTCGGTTTTGCCTTTGCGGTGGTTGTGGCCATTTTGATCTACCAAAATCTGGCTGCGTTGACCGGCCTTGTTGGGGCAACCGGAGAAACGCAAAACCTTGCCGTTTCCTTTCTACAGATTCTGGTTCCCACCATGCCCATTGTATTGATTGCGATTGTGGCGTCTGCAGCCCTGCGCAGCCATGGCGCGGCAAAACTTTCGATGATGGCGACCCTTAGCGCGGGGATCATCAATGCTGTGCTTGATCCGATCTTTATATTTGGGCTCGATATGGGGCTCGAAGGCGCGGCCTGGGCTTCGGTGGCCTCGCGGTTTACGATGGCAGGGGTGTCGTTTTGGTATCTGGTTCGGCGCTATGGCGGGATGACTCTTTTGTCACCGGCGGCGTTGATAAAGGATCTCAAGCCGATAGCAGCCATCGCATTGCCGGCCATGCTGGCCAATGTCGCCACCCCTATTGGCGGCGCATATGTTACAAGAATTGCAGCAGAATTTGGCGAAGCAGCCGTCGCGGGAATGGCGATCATCGGGCGCGTGACCCCGGTGGCTTTTGCCCTGATCTTTGCCATGTCCGGTGCCATTGGTCCGATTATAGGCCAAAACTTCGGAGCCAAACAGCACCGTCGGGTGCGCAGCGCTTTTAACCGCTCCGTCGTGCTGATCATCGTATATGTGTTCCCGGTTGTTGGGGTCCTATACCTCACCCGTGACGTTGTGGCGGACGTGTTCAACGCGACCGGCGTGGCGCGCGATTTGATCTTTCTGTTTTGCGGGCCGTTGTCATTGTTATGGATATTCAACGGCATCATATTTGTTGCCAATGCGTCGTTTAACAACCTGGGCCATCCGTTCTATTCCACCTGGGTGAATTGGGGGCGCAACACGCTTGGGGTGATCCCGTTTGTCTATGTGGGGGCCCAATATTGGGGCGCCGCTGGTGTGCTGATCGGGCAAATGGCGGGAGGGGTCTTTGTTGCGATTGTCGCGATTGTCATGGCCGAACATGTCATGCGCAAATCAGAGCGTGATCAAGATTGCCCCACAGATCGTCCAGATTTTTCCGGCCACCGCCGCCTCTTTACCATACTGAATCATCGCAGATAAATGGGCAGGCGGGCCGTTGGAGTCAGGCGTCGACGGTGCCTAGAAGCTCAGCAAAGCTGTTAAAGAACTTCGCGGCCAGCTTTTTGGCCGTGCTCTGGACAAGACGCGAGCCAAGTTGAGCAAGTTTACCACCGATCTCGGCCTTGGCTGTATAGGTTAAAACCGTTTGGCCATTCTCTTCGCGAAGAGTGACATCGGCCCCGCCTTTGGCATGCCCTGCCGCGCCGCCATTGCCTTGACCGCTCAGAGAGAACGCGTTTGGCGCACCGGATATGTCAAGCTCAACCGTGCCGCTAAAACGGGCTTTGACAGGTCCAACTTTGAGGACGACTTTGGCCTCAAGATTCGTGTCTGAATGCTTGATCAACTCTTCGCAGCCGGGGATACATTGGCGCAGGATGTTGGGGTCGTTCAGCGCGTCATAGACGCGGGCCATCGGTGCGTTGATGGTTATTTCGTCATGAAGGTCCAAGTGGAATGTCCTTTTTTGGGCGTTGGGCGCGATTGGCGACTAGCAGCAGGGAAATTTGACCGAAGCCAAAATGTCGGCCTGTTCCTTGCTGAGCGGTTTGTAGGCAAAGCGTTTCAATGTGCGGATGAGCAGGCGTTTCATGAAAAATTCCCTTTT
Organism: Pelagimonas sp.; assembly: GCF_050633425.1. Taxonomy (GTDB): domain Bacteria; phylum Pseudomonadota; class Alphaproteobacteria; order Rhodobacterales; family Rhodobacteraceae; genus Pelagimonas. The sequence continues at coordinate 60,488 of NZ_JBOEGM010000019.1, forward strand.
GATTCAGAGTGTGGGCCACGTTGGTCGCGGCGGCGCTCTTGGGTCAGTTGCGCCAAAATGGATAGGGCGATTTCGTCAGGTGTGACCGCGCCGATTGCCAGACCTGCGGGGGCCTGAACCCGGTCCAAAACCGACTGCGCCAGACCGTCGGCCAGCAGCTTTTCAGAGAGCGCTGCGAATTTGCGACGACTGCCGACAAAGGCGACAAACGCACTCGGTAAGGCCAATGCGGCTTTGAGGCTGGCGAGATCGTTCTTGCCTTGGGTGGCCACAACGATCATGCGCCCGGCGCTGGCTGTTCGTTGGGGGCTGGGGGCGGTGGCTGGTCCGCTCAGAACAGCCCATTGAAACTGCGAAGACAGCCGCGCCAGCGATTGGGCAACCGGGGCGTCGCCGTAGATGACCAGTTCGGGCAAAGGCAGTACCAATTCGACGAAAATATCCATCGACCCTTTGGACGGGCAGCCGTTGCGGGCAAATTGCACCCCTTCGACGTCATCGCCCGGCGCTATGCCCTTTTCATCCAGTAAATCCTGTGGGTGCAGTGAAATGAGCTGTGGTGTGCCGTCTGCCAAGGCGCGTTTGGTGGCTTTCGCGATGGCACCGCGCACACAGCCCCCGCCGATCCAGCCTTGCAAAATCTCGCCTTGCGCATCGATCAACGCCTTGGCGCCCGGTTTTGCCGCCGTCGCCCCCAAGGTTCGGATCACGGTTGCAATTGCAAAGGGTTCGCCCTTGGCGCGCAGTTTTTCTGCGAGCTCTGCGATTTCGGGGTTGGTCATGTCGGCGGGCATCATAGGTGGGTCAGCTCCTGTTCGAGCGCGGCAAAATCAGCCAAACGGTTGGCCGGAAAAAAGAGATCAAGATGGGGCAGGGCGGCAGCCATTCCTTGGGCCACGGGTGCGTAGCCGGCCCACCCCTTGAGCGGGTTGAGCCAGATGATCTTGCAGCCGCGCTTTTTGAGGCGCTCAAGGGCGGTGCCAATCAGCTCAGGCGTGTCCGTGTCATAGCCATCGGACAATATCAAAACGACCGTGCGACCATCCACAAACCGGCGCGCATACGTCCGGGTAAATTGGTCAAGCGACGCCCCGATTTTGGACCCGCCTCCAAAGCCATCGGCCAGAACCGACAGCCGCCCAAGTGCCCGCAGCGCGTCTTTGTCACGCAAAGCTTCGGCAATGCGCACGAGGCGGGTGTGAAACAGATAGGCATCGGCGGTTTTATCGGCGCGCATAAGCCCTGCGATAAAAGCCAGAAACACCTGTGCGTAGCTGGTCATCGACCCCGACACATCACACAGGGTGACGATTTTCAAAGGCCGATCCGGGCGTTGTTTGCGTGGCAGGTGCATAGGTTCGCCCCCGGTGGCAAGGCTCTGGCGGATCACTTTGCGAAAATGAATGTGATCGCCTTTGCGCGCCTGCTTGCGACGGCGTGATCTTTGGTGTCGCAGCGCTGTGCCGAGCCGCTCCGCGATCTTTTGCGCTTCGGCTATGTCCTCAGGTTGAACCAGATCGCGCAGGTCCTTTTTCAGAGTGGCCTGATGCAAACTGGCCTGCAAACGACCCTCACCATCGGCCTGCGCGTCTCCCTCGCCTGCATCTGGCGTGCTTGGCGTTCCCGTCCCTGTGTCGGCGTCCTGCCCCTTGGCCTTGCGTGAACTGTGAACATGGTCGGAGGCGGGAGTTGGTACGGGAATTGTCTTCTCTGCGACCCGCCCACCATTAAGCCAAAAGGCGTTGAACAGATCGTCGAACCGTTCGGTATCCTCGGGGCCGCTACAACAAATCGACCGCAAGGCGTGGCGGGTTTGATCTGGATCGACGGCCTGAATGTGGGTGAGGGCGGACAATCCGACACCGGTTTCAGCAACACCAAGACGGAGCCCATTGGCGCGCAGATGGTTCATAAACCCGGCCATGCGTGCGGCGGGGCCAGGGTCTTGGGCCGCGAATTTGGTGACCCGGCTCATGCTGCTTTGCCAGCAAGGCGTTGTGCTACTTCCGTCGTAATATTGGCGCGATCCCCTTGGGTTTTGAGCAAAGTCGCAAGGCTGGCCTGCAAGATCGTCGGATCCTGGGTCAGGTCGTTGATGCCCAGGCCCGACAAAGCGGCGGCGAAATCCAGCATCTCGGCAATGCCGGGCTTTTTCTCAAGGTCTTCTTTGCGCAAAGACTGGACGAAACCGATGATTTGCTCGGCCAAATGCGTTTCGAGGTCTCGGCAGCGTGTCTTGAGAATTGCCAATTCAGTGGCGCGATCAGGATAGGCGACATGGGCATATAAGCACCGGCGGCGCAACGCGTCTGAAAGATCGCGGGTGCCGTTTGCCGTTAGTATGACAATGGGTCGGGTCGTGGCAGTGATGGTCCCGAGTTCGGGGACCGTAATTTGGAAATCTGACAGTATTTCAAGCAAGTAGGCTTCAAATTCCTCATCGGACCGGTCGATCTCATCAATCAATAAAACCGGTGGTTCTGGCTGTCGAATGGCCTTGAGCAAAGGTCGTTCAAGCAAAAACTCTTCGGAAAAAATCCGCGTCTCAACATCCCGACCGGTTTCCCCATCTTCGGCGGCGGCCCGGATCGACAGCAATTGCCGCTGGTAGTTCCATTCGTAAATGGATTGCGCGGCGTCCAAGCCCTCGTAGCATTGTAAGCGGATCAGCTCCGTGTCCCGCACCTGTGATAACACGCGCGCAACGTCCGTTTTGCCGACGCCAGCGGCCCCTTCGAGCAACAAAGGCCGACCAAGCGACAGCGCCAGATGAACGGCCATCGCCAGATCATCATCGGCAATATATCCTTGATCCGCCATGGCGGTTTGCAAGTCTTGAAAGGTCATGGTGTCGTCCGAAAGTGGAAGAGGGGCGGCGCCTGTACCGCCCCGTTTCAGTTAATCATGTAGGCCAAGCTGGTTGGCGGTTTGCCAAATGCGCCAATGATCGTGGGGCATGTTGGTGTGCCGGTTGCCAAAGGCCCGGAACGCATCCTGAACCGCATTCGAGAAACATGGCACACCGCCGACATGGGGGCTTTCGCCCACGCCTTTTGCGCCGATCGGATGATGCGGGCTTGGCGTCACGGTGAAATCGGTTTCGTAATTGGGCACTTCCCATGCGGTGGGCAAGAAGAAGTCCATCAACGTCCCGGTTTTCACATTGCCGATGTCGTCATAGGCAATTTCCTGGCCCAAAGCGACGGCAAGGGCTTCGGTCAAACCACCATGGATTTGCCCTTCGATGATCATCGGGTTGATCCGCGTGCCGCAATCATCCAGCGCATAAAACCGACGGATTTCGGGAACACCTGTATCGACGTCAATGTCCATCACACAAACATAGGCCCCAAAGGGATAGGTCATGTTTGGCGGATCATAGTAGCTCACCGCCTCAAGCCCTGGTTCGATCCCCGGAATGGCTTGGTTATAGGCGGCGTAGGCGATTTCCTTCATCGTCTTGAACTTTTCAGGCGCACCTTTGACCACAAAACGGTCAATGTCGAATTCAACGTCGTCGTCATGCACCTCAAGCAGATAGGCGGCAATCATCTGCGCCTTGGCGCGGATTTTTCGCCCGGCCATCGCCGTTGCCGCCCCCGCAACCGGGGTTGAGCGCGACCCGTAGGTGCCAAGCCCATAAGGCGCGGTGTCGGTGTCGCCTTCCTCGATCGTGATGCTATCGGCGGAAATCCCGATCTCGCTCGCTAGGATTTGCGCAAAGGTCGTCGCGTGACCCTGACCTTGGGAAATCGTGCCCAAACGCGCAATCGCAGACCCGGTCGGGTGGATACGGATTTCGCAGCTATCAAACATGCCCATGCCAAGGATGTCACAGTTCTTGACCGGCCCGGCCCCGACAATCTCGGTAAAGAAGGTCAGACCAATGCCCATCAGCTTGCGGGTTTCACCGCGCTTGAACGCCTCGACCCGTTCGGCCTGTTCCTTGCAGACCGTCATAATCAACGGTCTTCAACGCCTTGTCCCATGCCGTGTGATAATCGCCTGAGTCATATTCCCAACCCAAGGCGGCGGTATATGGGAACTGTTCTTTCTTGATAAAGTTGATGCGGCGCAGCTCGGCGGCATCCATGTCCAACTCAATCGCAAGGACTTCGATCATTCGTTCGATGAAATAAACCGCCTCGGTCACGCGGAAGGAACAGCGATAGGAAACACCGCCCGGTGCTTTGTTGGTGTAAACCCCATCCACGGCCAGATAAGCGACCGGAATGTCATATGACCCGGTGCAGATGTTCATGAAACCCGCCGGGAATTTGGTCGGATCGGCGCAAGCGTCAAACCCGCCATGATCCGCTGTCACATGGCAATGTAAACCGGTGATCTTACCTTCTTTGGTCGCGGAAATTTTGCCGGTCATGTGATAGTCGCGGGCAAAGGCGGTGGACATCAGATTTTCCATCCGATCCTCGACCCATTTCACCGGGACCCCGGTCACAATTGAGGCAACGATGGAGCAAACATAGCCGGGATAGACCCCAACCTTGTTGCCAAAACCGCCGCCGATGTCGGGCGACACAACGCGAATGTTATGCTCTTCGATACCAGACAAAAGCGACGCGACAGTACGCACCACATGCGGCGCTTGGAACGTGCCCCAAAGGGTCAACTTGCCATTGACCTTGTCCATCGACGCCACACTGCCACAGGTTTCAAGCGGGCAGGGGTGAGTGCGATGATAATACATGGATTCCGTGGCAACCACATCGGCATTGTCGATCACCTGATTGGTGCCGCTTTCGTCGCCTTGTTCCCATGTGAAAATATGGTTGTGATGTTTGCGCGGACCGTGCGCGCTTTCGGTTTGACCATCCAGATCAGGGCGCAAAACCACATCGGATTTCAACGATTCAAACGGATCGGTGATCACCGGCAGTTCTTCGTATTCCACCTCAACAAGCTCAACCGCATCGGCGGCCACATAGCGATCGGAGGCGACGACAAAGGCAACTTCTTGGCCTTGGAAAAGCACCTTGCCATCGGCCAGAACCATCTGTTTGTCACCCGCAAGGGTCGGCATCCAATGCAGGTTGAGCGGCGCGAGGTCTTCGGCGGTCAAAACCGCCACAACACCGGGCAGGGCCAGAGCGGCCTCTTTGTTGACAGAGACAACTTTGGCGTGGGCATAGGGCGAGCGCACGAAATCGCCGTGCAACATGCCGGGCAGCTTGATGTCATCGACATAGTTGCCCTTGCCTTGGGTGAAACGGGCATCTTCAACGCGTTTGCGGGAACAGCCCATCCCTTTGAGGTTGGCAGAGCGTTCTTCGCGATCTGGGGTCATATCGTTCATTCCGCTGCCTCCACTTTGGTTTGGCCTACCGCTTCGCTACTTGAGGCCTGCGCGTTAATCTCGCTTGCCGCAGCAAGGATGGATTTGACGATGTTCTGATACCCGGTACAGCGGCAGATATTGCCCGCCATGCCGAACCGAACGTCTTCTTCGCTTGGGTTTGGGTTTTCCTCCAAAAGCTTGGTGGCGCGGGTGATCATGCCGGGTGTGCAGAACCCGCACTGAAGCCCGTGATGTTCGCGAAAACTCTCCTGCAGGACGTGAAGCGCATCAGGGGTGCCGATCCCTTCAATGGTGGTGATCTCGGCCCCGTCGGCCTGGGCAACAAATACGGTGCAAGACTTGACCGATTTGCCGTTCATCGTGACCGTACAGGCCCCGCAATGTGATGTGTCACATCCTACATGCGGGCCAGTGATGTCGAGCTTTTCGCGCAGCGCGTAGATCAGTAATTCGCGTGGCTCAGCAAGGAATTCTTTGTCCTCACCGTTCACGTTCAGTTTGATATGCATTTTGTCAGACATGGTGTTCCCCTTATGCCCGGTCAAAGGCGCGTGCGATGGCGCGGGCCAGTGTGACGGCAGCCACATGGCGTTTGAACGCAACCGGGCCACGGTTGTCCTCGGAAGGATCAATGTCGCCCAGCATGGCGGCGGCCGAGGCATTGATCGCGTCAACGTCGCAAGCGGTTCCGATCAAAGCGGCGGCGGCGGCATCGGACCAAACCGGGACGTCGCTTAGGTTGGTCATAGCGATGGAGGCTGTCGCGACTTTGCCGTCGGATTTTGAGATTTGAACCGCGGCGGCGGCGGTTGCATAGTCACCGATTTTGCGCTTCTGCTTTTCGTAAGCAAAGCCGCCAATGGGCGCGTTAAATTCAACCGAAACCAAAACTTCGTCATCTTCGCGGGCGGTCATATAGGCGGCTTCGTAATAGTCTCGCGCCGCGACCGAGCGTTCGCCTTCGGGCCCGATGAGGTTGATCTGAGCATCAAGGCATTGCATCAAGCCCGGCATATCGTTCCCCGGATCGCCGTTGGCGACATTCCCGCCAACGGTGCCCATATAACGCACCTGGGGGTCGGCGATTTGAAGCGCGGCTTCGCGCAGGATTGGCGCAGCGTTGGAAAGGCCATCGTTGTTGATCAGATCATGTTGGGTGACCATCGCCCCCAACGTGATGCGCCCGCCGGCGATGGTAATGCCGTTCAATCCGTCGACCGCTTGCAGGTCGATCAAATGTGGCACGTCGGCCATGCGCAATTTCATCATTGGAATGAGGCTGTGCCCGCCTGCCATGACACGGGCATCATCGCCATGTTCTTGTAGAATGGCGATCACATCCCCCATGGTTTTGGGCCGATAATAATCGAACGCCGCTGGTATCATTGCTTGTCCTCCCCGACATGCAGTTCATCTGGCTTTGTGATGGGGAGGTGAGGCGAAGGCGCGGCGACCTGCATCAAATATTAACTGAAAAGAGTGGATTTGTGCACGAAGTGCGACATGCATTGCACGAACTGCGAAAGAGGTTAAACGCCCAAAGCGGCGCGCACAGCCTTGAGTCGTGATCGGCTCACCGGAACTTTGGCAAGGTTGGCTGTTTCGAAATGGCACACGCCGTTGTCTTTAAATCTCTCAAACCCAGAGACATGCGCGGGGTTGATCAGATAGCTGCGATGCGTGCGGATAAACGGGCCGGTTTCGAGCCGTTTGGCCGCTTCGGAGATCGACCAGACGCAAAACAGTTTATCGTCGGCGGTATAGAGATACGTGTAATGCCCCTCAGCTCGAATGGCGGCGACAGAGCTGGTGTCTTGGAACAGGGTTCGCCCTTCATGCTCGTAAGGAATTTGTTGGGTCGATAGGGCGGGCTGAGTTTGCTTTGGTGGCTCTGCTTCAGGCGCAGAATGTTTGGGGGCGATGGTGTCGGAAACAGGCGTTTCATCGGGGGTCAGGAATGTCACCCCGGTGAGCAAAAATGCCCCACACAAAACAAAGCTCGAAAGCACGACGCCGATGGCCATAACTTCGTTGCTGATCAACGGGCCGACTTCGGAGAGCACATCAATGGCGACAAAATCTGTGCCGCTCATGGCGACGAAGTGGACGGCAAAAACCGCGAAGCCAAAGAAGAGGGTGCCAAGGACGATATTGCGTTGGGTTCGCTTGCCGTAGGCAATGGCAAAGGCCGCGATGTTCAGAACACATGACGACACAACGGCCAAGGCAATTCCAGTTGGCGAATAGATCGCCTGACACAGCTCCATCGCGGACATGCCAAGGTAGTGCATTGCCAAAACGCCAAGGCCAACAATCACCCCGGCCAGAACCAAAGTGCCACGGGTGCGTTTCCAGAAATGTAGGATCAGCAGCGCAAAACCTACGACTAAGATCGCCACAAGCGCCGAGGTGAGCGTGATCGCTGCGTCATAGAAAAACAAAATCGGCAATTGCAGACCGAGCATGGCCACGAAATGCATCGACCAAATCCCGCCGCCCAAAGCGATGGCGGCCAGAACGATCAGGATTTTGCGATGCGCGACGCTGCGATCTGATAGGCCCTTGGTCAACGACAGCCCGGTAAACCCGGCCATGAGCGCGACCAAAAGCGAGGCAAAAACCAGCACGGGGCTATGAGAGACGTCGAGAATTTGCATAGGCGACCTCTACCTTAACTCGTAACGTCCCCGCAAGTTTTCTACTGATGGTGTACTCCGCTTTGGGAGAGTCGCAGGTTTTCTCTAGCTTCTGACATGCGTTAGATGCGGATCATATTGGCCTTTGGGGACGATTTCGGCCGTTTCCATGTGGCCCAGCATGTCAATTTGCACCGCCGTTCCGGCATTGGCCAAATCTGGATCGACAAACGCATAGGCAAGGTTTTTGCCGGTGCGATGGCCATAGGCACCCGACGTCACCGTGCCGACAACCTTGCCCTGGAGCATCACCGATGCCCCGGCCTGCGCCGCGGATGTGTTGCAGGTGACGTTCAACGTCACAAGGCGTTTTTGAGGGCCAATGGCCAGACGTTCGGCCAGTGCCTTTTTGCCGATAAAGTCGGGTTTGGACATGTCTACAAAACGTCCCAAGTCCGTTTCATACGGGTCGAATTCGGTCAGGATATCAGCTTTCCAATGCAGGTATCCTTTTTCCAACCGCATCGAGTCGACAGCCAACCCGCCAAATAGTTTCAAACCATGTTCCTCCCCGGCCTCGCGGAGCGCCAGATAGGCAGCATAAAGCGAGGCATTCGGGATGTGAATTTCATAGGCCAGTTCGCCTGAGAAGCTCACCGCCATCACAGTGGCCGGAGCGATTCCGATGAAGCATTCACGCACCGACAGCCATGGGAACCCGGTTTTTGACCAATCATTGCGGCTCACCTTGTTCATCACATCGCGGGATCTGGGCCCGGCGAGTACCAGAATGGTTTGATCATTGGTTAGCGCGCGCATTTGAACATCGTCATCCGCGCCAACATGAGATTGCAGCCAATCCATATCATGGCATTCGGCCGCAGCCGCAGATCCAAGCCAAATCCGCTCACTGCCGCGATCCGTCGCCGGGAGATTGGCAATAGTCACTTCGCTTTTAAGCATGCCGTGGTGGTTGAGCATATATCCCAACCCAACCCGGCCAGATTTACGTGGCAGGCGCCCACAGATCATCCGATCGAGGAAGGCCCAAGCGTCGGAGCCCGTCACTTCAATCCGGTTGAATCCATCAACTTCGCAAAGGCCGACCGCTGTTTGCACCGCATTCACTTCGGCCCCGACCAGATCATGGCTTTCGTCAAACCGAAAGCTGTGAGTGATGTGAAAATCGGCATTCGGTTTGTAAAACTCAGCGCGCTCCCACCCGTTGACCGTTGTAAACACAGCACCTTCAGCGGCCAAAACCGGCGTCAAAGGCGTGGTTTTCGCCATGCGGCCTGCGGGGCGATGTTCATTGGGGAAATGAAAGCGAAACTCGTTTTGGTAATCTTCGATGGCCTTAAGCGCAGTCAGCTCAACATTGGTATGGGCGGCAAAGCGGCGGGGATCGATGCACCATGTGTCATAACAGGCCTCACCATGCACGATCTGCTGGGCCAGCAGCCAGCCATGTCCACCACCTTCGCCAAGACCCGCGCGCAGACCGATAATACAAAACGCATTTCGTTTGCCGGGGATTGGACCAACCAGGGGCGCGCCATCAATGGTATATGTGATCGGGCCGTTTACGATCGTCTTGATGCCCACATCGGCCAGGGCGGGCATACGTTCAAACGCCCCCTCGAGCACGTCCGTGATCCGGTCGAGATCATCTGGGCAGAGCGCGTTGACGAAATGCGGGTCAATGCCATCCATACCCCATGTTTTACAGTTTTGTTCATAGAACCCGACCAGCAAACCGTTCTTTTCCTGACGGCAATAATAGTCACTGATCGGGCACCGCAAGAGCGGCATGCGATGGCCTGCATCGCGGATTGCGGGGATGTCATCGGTGACGAAATACTGGTGTTCCATTGACATGACCGGGTGGTGCACACCCATCATCGCGCCCACTTCGTTCACGCGATACCCACAGGCATTCACAACGATTTCGCAGGTGATGTCGCCGTGCTCGGTATGCACCGTCCAACTGTCGTCTTTGTGTTGGGTCAGGCCCGTGACGGGGGTGTTGCGATACACTTGTGCCCCTGCTTTGCGGGCTCGGCGGGCCAAGGCTTGGCACAGGCTGGCCGGGTCGATGTCACCGTCATTGCCATCCCAAAGCCCGCCAACCAAATTGTCTGTGGAAATCAGCGGATGACGACGGGCGCATTCGGCGGCATCAATGACGTCGAAATCAACATTCATGCCACGTGCCATCGAGGCAAAATGCCGGTAGCCATCCATCTGCGCCTCGGTATTGGCAAGCCGAATGCCACCATCTCCGTGGTTGTAGCTCACCGGATAATCGGGATCATCACGCAGCTCTTTGTAGAGATTGATAGAGTGGGTTTTCAGACCCACCATGGTTTGGTTCATGCCAAAATTTGTGACCTGCGCCGCCGAATGCCACGTGGTGCCGGACGTCAGTTCGTTGCGTTCGAGCAAGACAACATCACTCCATCCCTCTTGGGTCAGGTGATACAGCGTGGAACATCCGGCGATCCCGCCACCGATGACGACAACTTTGGCATGCGATTTCATGATGACCCCTTTGTTGATCTGGTGCCACCAGAGCGAGGCAAAGGGGGGCACGTCAATGCCAACCCATATTTCCTAAAAATCAGGAATAAGAATTTAGATTTTCAGGAAATTGTGTGCGCCAATTGATTGGCAGCTTCGCAAGGGGTCCTGTGGGATCAAGCCAGACCGAGGGTTCATGGAACAGAGACCAAACAAACCGCGCCGATCCGGGCGCAAAGCACGGCTGACTGCTCGCGCGGCCCCGCCCAAAGTCAATCCGGCTCCGGCCGGTCAAATCGGGGGGGCTTATACACCGCTGGACGGCCCTCAAATGCAGGCGATTTTAGACACGGCGCTGCGATTATTGGCTGAGCTGGGGATGGGCGAGGTTCCCGACAGGTTGCAAGCTGACCTATTGGCGGCAGGCGCGGTTGAACTGGGCAACGGAAGGATTGGATTTCCCGAATTCATGGTGCAACAGGCAATCAGTGACGCGGCCAAAGAGTTCACCCTTTATGGCCGTGATCCAGATCGCGATATTCATGTGGGCGGCGCGCGGGTCTATTTCGGCACTGGTGGCGCGGCGGTCAATACGCTTGACTTGGACAGCGGGCTTTACCGCCCATCGACCCTGCAGGATTTGCACAATTTCACCCGGCTTCAAGACACTCTGGACAACGTTGCGTGGTTCACGCGCTGCTGCATCGCCACCGATGTGCCCGATATGTTTGATCTGGACGTCAACACCGCCTACGCGCTGCTGCGCAACACCACAAAACCCGTTGCCACCGCCTTTACAATCGCAGCGCATGTCGACCCGATCATCAAGATGTTTGACATTGCTGCCGGTGGCGCAGGGGCCTTTGCCAAGCGTCCGTTTTGCAAAGCCCATATAAGCCCGGTCATCTCACCCATGCGGTTTGGCGAAGACGCGGTGGATGTGGTTTACAAATGCATGGAACACAACATTCCCATGTCGTGCATCACTGCGGCACAGGCGGGTGCCACTGCGCCGGCCACGCTCGCAGGTTTTTTGGCGCAATCCTTGGCCGAGACATTGGCGAGTTTGGTGATGGTTAATGTGATCTCGCCGGGTTTTCCGATGGTGTTTTCGAATTGGCCGCTAGTGATTGACCTGCGCAGCGGGGCCTTTGCGGGGGGTGGCGGGGAAACGACAGTGCTCAATGCCGCGTCTGCGCAGCTGTCGAATTGGCTGGGATTGCCATCTGGGGTGGCCTGTTCGATGACCGACGCCAAGGCGATTGATGCGCAATATGGGGTTGAAAAGGGGATGACCAGTTTGGCAGCCGCTCTGGCCGGTGGCAATCTCATCTATGAAAGCTCAGGCATGACCGCAGCCCTTCTTGGGGCCAGTTTTGAGGCCTTCATTCTTGACGATGAGATGCATGCCATGACCTATCGCGCATTGCGCGGGGTCGAGGTGAGCGAGGAAAATTTGGCGTTTGAAACCATATGCAATTCGGTATTGGGCGCGGGGCACTTCCTTGGGGCAGATGCGACCTATCAGGCAATGGAGCGTGATTATCACTATCCGAAACTGGCGGACCGAGAACAGCCCAAAACTTGGCAGGATCGCGGTGCCAAAGATGCATGGAACCGTGCCAACAGCCGTGCGCGCGACGTGCTGAACACGCACCATCCCACCTATCTGAGCCCCAAACAGGACCAAGACATTCGCGCCATGTTCAATATCTTGGACTGACCGTTAGTCGGGCAGAAGTCGATACCCATCTCGCAGCCAAGGATAGGCCGTTATGATCGGGCCAATAGTGTGTGTCGCGAGCTGACTGCGCATCGCCGTCAAAACCGTTTGGGCAAGACTGTCCAAATGCGGCTCGGCTACAAACATCGAAATTGTGCGCGCAAATGTTTTGCGCGGAAAGGGCAGGAGCGTGACCTGTCCTTGAAACCGTTTGGACCGGCCGTAATTGCTTGGCGTGGTTATGGTCCAACCGCCGTTTTGCGCGACGAGTGCCATGATCGAAGATGTGCTGTCGAGCTCATGGGTGTTGTCAAGTTTGATCCGCAGACGGGCCAATTGCGCTTCGATCATCATACCCATGATCTGGCTACCCATGTATCGTAAGAATGGCAGTTCGCTACGGCCTTGAACAAAATCTTCGGCCGTCGTCTCCGATCCTGCTGGCACCGCCAAAACAAAGGGATCGCGCAACATCGGCATTTCCGTCACATTCGCCAACGGAGTTTGCGGCTGTGTGGCTATGCCAATATCCACGTCGCGATTGCGCAGCAGGTCGAGGATATCGTGGCTCATCCTTGTGTAATGGGTCAATCGACAATTCGGCAGGGCGGTGGCCAGAAGTCGGGTGATTTCGGGGCCGATATCGCTTTCAAAATCCTCAATCATTGCAAACCGCAAACGGCGCAGAGTTTGTGGTGCCAGAGTTGTCACGTCGGATCGTGCTTGGTCCAAAAGGGCCAAAACCTCTTCTACATAGCGCAGATATGTCGCCCCTTGCGCCGTGAGCCGCATCGGTCGGCACGAATGGTCGAACAGCGCGGTCCCCAAGTGCCTTTCCAAATTTTGCAAATGATACGACACGGTGCTGTCAGATTGCTGCGTCTGAGCCGCGGTCATTTGCACCGAACCCGATTGCGCAAGGCTTTGAAAGGTTGTGAACCATTTGAGAGAGGGAATTGAATCGGCCATGTGCCCATCTAAATGCGCAAGCGTAGCAAAATGACAGCGCAAAATGCGCGGACTACCGGTTTCCCATTTGACCCAACTGGTTCTACAAATCGGCTTGGCAGATGGGGTGCTCTCGTTCATGTGGCAGGGGGGATGTCCCGCAGGTGAGGCTTGATGATAGCTGAAACGAGATGTCAGGTGAAACGCGCAACCAATCTCCTAGAGGTTTCATGAAGTTTCCAGAACTAAAAATCCCGAACGCCGTTGATGTGCTTGAGCACAGTATTGAAGGGCTGATTTTTTCTGGTGCAATCCGGCCAGAGACCAATCTGCCGTCTGAGCGTCAGCTTTCCAAGGATATCGGGGTGTCCAGAACAACCCTGCGCCAAGCGTTGTCGCGGTTGCAGGCCAAAGGGCTTTTGCGCTCGGCGGCCAATGGCCACCAGATTTCAGACGTTATCGATGAGGTTTTGACCCAATCGTTTCATCAGCTTGGGGCTGACAGCGCAGCGCATCTCTTTGATGTTTTGTCTCAGACATGTGCGGGCATGACGCAGTCCGCAACCCGTCGTGCCAACCCGTCGGATCGCAACAGAACCCAAGCCGCAGTGGACCAGATGGTTCTTGAAATGAGCGACACAGCGAGCGAGGCGGCCACTGAGGCCTTTTACGATTTGGTTATGAAACTGGTTGAGGCCAATTATAACTTCTTTGGCATTCAAGTCGTGCATAATCTGCTGTGCGGGTTTCGCGCGTCGATAGGCGCCGGGCTGGCTCAGATTGCATCTCAGGCCGATGCGGTTGAGCGGTTTTGCCATACTGTGAGCCGTATCGCGGATGGGGACGGAGACGTGGTGAGGTCTCTGATGGAACAGATTAGGATTGCCGCTCTGGAAAGCAATTTTGGTCTGAGGTTTGAGCTGCCATCAAAGGTCTCAGAGATTTCGCCCCAGGAACGCGCGTATCATGATTTGGCGGCACGAATTTGTGACGGAACATACCAGGTTGGTCTGAAATTCCCGAACCTAAAGGACCTGTCCCGAGAGATTGGACATGCGGAAAACGCGGTCAAGCTGGCGTTTCATCAGCTTGCTGCAAATGGGCTTGTCCAATTTGAAAAGCGAGGCGTGGTCAGTGTCGTTTCGAACATTCGCAAGGATCCCATTGCGGCTTTGACAAACGCTATTTTGAGACATCCCGCAGCGGTCGAAGCCATGTTTGAATTTCGGCTTTTGCTTGAGGAGTGGACGGTAAGTGTTGCCGCTCAGAAAATGAATGTGGAACAGAAAGACGCCTTACGTGGTCTGCTGGGGCGCATGGAACACGCGGTGCAGGCCGAGCCTCAGGCATATCCGTCTGTCGACATTGAGTTTCACAAGCTGCTTGCAGAGAGCTGTGGGAACCCGGCGCTTAGCGCCCTTTTGGAATCCTTTTGGGCCATCATTGAAAGGGTGACATCCGACTGGCTCGTGCGGCACGCCGAGTATGCGGGCGATAACCGGCCTATTCACAACCAACATGTCGCTATTTTTCGGGCCGTTGTCGCGTGTGATGGGCCCGCTGCGTCGGATGCGATGCGCGATCATCTTTCCTATGTCGTGGATGGTCTCAGGGATTTAGAACGGCGCAAGGGTTTTGAAAATATTTCTGATATCCGGGCGCTATTGGCTGGCGGGTGAGGCTTTCACCGCAACAATCAGATCCATGACATTCGTGCCCGTCGGCCCGGTGACGAGCAGAGCGTCACTATCGGCCAATGCATCGCCTGCATTGGCGCGGGTGATCGCGTCATCGTGGCCCAGCGATTGCTTGTATGTTGATCCATCAATAATGCCGCCGGCCGCATTTGTGGGGCCATCGGTCCCGTCGGTTCCTCCAACGACGACTGTTATGCCATCAACGCCTTGAAGCTCGCGCGCTAACAGCAAAGCCAGCGCTTGGTTTCGGCCCCCATTTCCGGGGTTTTCAGGCAAGTTCACAACGGGTTCTCCGCCCCAAATGTAAACGCCCTCTGCCCCAACGCGCAACGCGTCGGCCAACGTTTTCGACAGGTCGGAAATTTCACCGCTTAGGGTTTCGCTGTTTTCAACACAGGCCTCCCCACGTCGCGTGACCTCACCCGCGACAGCTGCGCGCGCCGACGCGTTGTTAGCCGCAACATAGCTGTTCATCGTGAAAGCACGGCTGCCCTTGGCGGCGATATGCCCGATACCAGAACCGATAACATTGGGATCGTCCTTGGCGACGTCCGAAATGAAAACAACATCGACATGTGCGCCTTTGAAATGCGACAGGAGCCCGCCTGACTTGATCATGGAGAGCTCGCGGCGCGCTGCGTTGATTTCTTCAATCGTGCGATCTTGGCTGATCATGTCTTGGTTCAACTCACGCAGATCGTCCAAGGTGATACCGGGCGTGAGAACCTCAACCAATGACGACGCGCCGCCCGAAATCAAAAGCAACAAGCGATCATCGCTCGTAAGACCCTGGACAAATTCCAGCACCCTTTTGCCTGCGCGCAGCGAATTTTGATCCGGGATCGGATGCGCGGATTCAATGATCTCGACTGCGCTGTTCGCGGTCAGCGCGCTCTCAGCGTGCCCGTATTTGGTGACAACAAGAGCCTTGGTGCCCTGTCGGGCGATTGTCATGGCGCCCAGCGTCATGGCGGCGGCTGCCTTGCCAATGGCTACAATGCCCGTTGGGCTGGTTAGCTTATTGGCTTTAATGACCTGTGTCACAGCGTTTGACCCAGATGCGCTGGACACCCCCGTTTTCCAAAGGTCCAACGCAAGCTGCCGCCGCGTGGCTGTATCCGATGTGAGATTGGTCATGTCATCCTCCGATTAGACTTGGTCTAATAAATATACCAGACGCGTTCAAGATGAAACAACTGCGGATCGTGATCATGTGCCTCCGCGGCACG
The DNA here is from genome assembly GCF_050633425.1 of Pelagimonas sp. Lineage (GTDB taxonomy): Bacteria > Pseudomonadota > Alphaproteobacteria > Rhodobacterales > Rhodobacteraceae > Pelagimonas. Next base: position 76,558 of record NZ_JBOEGM010000019.1, read on the forward strand.
CCGTTACAAATCTGAAACGCAATGTTCATTTGAGCGTCACGACGCTTTCAAATGAACGTCACGAAATTCGCTGTAAATGCGGCAAACGCTGTTCACGTGGATTTGTCCCATTTCGTATTCAGATCGCCAAAATCACATCCTGCTAGAAGTTCAGAAGCTTGGCTTTTTGGGTATTGAGGAGATGGCTGACCGCTATTGCGTGTCACCTCAAACCATTCGCCGCGATGTCAATATCCTGAGCGAAGCGGGAGAATTGCGGCGCGTTCGCGGCGGTGTGGATATGCCGGTTCCGAGGGGCAATCTGGTCAATGCACATCGCAGCGCCTTGAACGCGCCCGGCAAAAAGGCCTTGGCCGACCTGGTCGCGGCTGAGGTGGAAGATGGCTCTTCCTTGGCGGTTTCGATTGGGACAACACCGCAAGTGGTGGTCGAAGCGCTGATCGGCAAATCTGACCTGAACATTTTCACCAACAACCTCAACGTTGCAATGTTGGCAAGCGCGCAAAGCAATTGGTCGGTGACCATACCCGGAGGAACGTTGCGGGCGGGCGACCGCGATGTTCTTGGGCCTGCCGTCGAAAACTTCTTCGGTCGCTACTGTGTCGATTTCGGAATTTTCGGGGTCGGAGGGGTGGGCGCAACCGGCGATCTGTTGGACTTTACAGAAGAGGAAGTCGCTTGCCGCGCCGCCATTCAGGCCAGTTGCAATGCGGCATTTCTGGTGTTGGACCGAAGCAAATTTGGCCGCCGCGCCCATGTTCGTGGTGGCGACATTTCATCCGTTCATACGGTGTTTTGTGATGCCGTGCCGCCCCCACACATTGTTGACATGCTGTGCGCCTCGGGCACCGGCCTTGTCACGCCCCAAGCCGGAGATGGACATGAGTGATTTTGCCCTAAATGGCCGGTCCATCCGGCTTCAGTCCCTTCGGAAATCCTGGGGGGATGCCGTTGCGCTGCATGATGTGTCTTTGTCTATTCCTGCCGGATCCTTTACCGCGCTGCTTGGCCCTTCGGGCTGTGGGAAATCGACTTTGTTGCGGTTGATTTCGGGCTTGGAAACACCAACACAGGGTGACGTTTTTGTCGATGAGGTTGCCGTAACCTCAGACCCGCCAAGTGCGCGCGACTTGGCCATGGTGTTTCAATCCTACGCACTGTTTCCGCATTTGTCGGTGGCAGAAAACATCATTTTTGGCCTGCGCACCCGCCGCACCCCAAAGGCTGAGCGCACCAGAAAGCTGGACCGTGTCGCAGCGTTGCTCGAACTGTCGCATTTGCTTGGCCGCAAACCCAGCGAACTTTCGGGGGGACAGCAACAGCGGGTTGCGCTTGGCCGTGCGATTATTGCCGAACGCCGCATATGCCTGATGGATGAGCCTTTGTCCAATTTGGACGCAAAGCTGCGTCAGGACATGCGGGCCGAATTGCGCGATCTGCAACAAAAACTTGGGTTTACAATGGTCTACGTGACCCATGATCAGGCCGAAGCCATGACAATGGCCGATCAAGTTGTCTTGATGAAGAATGGCCATATCGAACAGGTCGACACGCCGCGCGCCCTATATGCACGCCCTGCAACGCCCTTTGCAGGGCAGTTTATTGGCACCCCGCCCATGAACTTATTTGACCCAAATGATATGCCCGATGCTCAAGTGTTTGCGACGCATCGCGCCCGGTCTTGTCAGTTGGGGCTGCGTCCCGAAGACATTTATATTGCCCAAGACGGCCCGCTCAACGGACATGTCGAAGTGGTCGAATTCTTCGGGGCTGATGTGCTGATGACCTGTCGGATTGGGACGGCTTTGGTGCGCGTGCGCGGCGCAGGTCATACCGATTTTCCACTCAACTCTCCGATTTCATTGGGGTTCGACGCCGAAAACCTATCGGTGTTCGATACCCAAAGCGGGGCCCGTATCTCCAACGATCACGCGCAAGGTTTGGTCCTTGCGTCTTCAACTTAGCAAAGGTTTTAAATCCATGCTTGTGAACTTTCTCAAAACTTCCGCTGCCGGTGCCGTTTTGGCCTTGGCAACCAGCGCTCCGGCATATGCTGTTGAACTGGAATTTTACTTTCCTGTGGCTGTTGGCGGTGCCGCGGCTGATACGATTGAAGCCCTGACGGCCGAATATACGGCCGCGCATCCCGATGTTTCGATCAACGCCATATATGCGGGGTCGTACAACGACGCCTCGACCAAAGCGGTCACAGCGGCGCGCGGTGGGAACGCCCCGCAATTGTCGGTTCTTTTGTCGACCGAAATGTTCACCCTGATGGATGAAGACCTGATCGAGCCCTTTGACGCCTATCTGACAGACGCGGAACAAGCCGATTGGATCGGTGGATTTTACCCGGCCTTTATGCAAAACTCGCAGACGGGCGGCAAAACATGGGGCATCCCATTCCAGCGCTCGACCCCTGTTATGTATTGGAACAAAGAGGCCTTTGCCGAAGCCGGTCTGAACCCTGATGTCGCCCCGGCCAACTGGGACGAGCTATTGACCGCCTCCAAGGCGCTGACCAAAAAAGATGGTGCTGGCAATGTGACCCAGTGGGGGTTGCGCATTCCATCGGCTGGCTTCCCTTACTGGCTGTTCCAAGGGCTTTCGACGCCTGCTGGAGCGATCCTGGCCAATGCCGAGGGCAACAAGACCAACTTTGACGACCCCAAAGTGGCACGGGCTTTGGAGTTTTTGGTTGATCTGTCCAAAGAGCACGCTGTTATGGCCGAAGGATCGATTGATTGGGGCGCGACCCCCAAGGCGTTCTTCGAAGGCGAATCTGCCATCATCTGGACCTCGACCGGCAACTTGACCAACATCCGTACCAACGCGCCGTTTGATTTCGGAGTTGGCTTCCTGCCGGCGGATGAGCGTTACGGTGCCCCAACTGGCGGCGGCAACTTCTATTTGTTCAAGGATTCAACCGAAGAGCAGAAAGACGCTGCGGTTGATTTTGTTCAGTGGATCACCGCCCCTGAGCAAGCGGCGACATGGTCGATTGCAACCGGGTATGTGGCACCGCGCGCCGATGCTTGGGAAACCGATGCGATGAAAGCCTATGTCGCCGAAGTGCCCGCCGCTTTGGTCACCCGCGATCATCTTGAACACGCGGTGGCAGAGCTGTCGACATATGAAAATGCCCGTGTGACCAGCTTCCTAAATGATGCATTGGCCGCAGCAATTGCTGGCGAAAAATCGCCCCAAGATGCCTTGGCTGATGCTCAGGCCCAAGCCGAAGCTGTTCTGAAAAGCTACCGCTGAACCAACTTAGGAAAGGGGGCACTCATCGCCCCCTTTTACCCTCAACTCACCGGATTTCTTCATGCGCCGTGACTGGATATATGCTTGGCTGCTTTTGCTGCCCGCGATGATCATTCTGATCGGGTTCACGCATATCCCGGCGATTGAAACACTCATCAACAGTTTCTTTTCCACCGGTCGGGGCCGACGCCCATCTGTGTTTGTCGGGTCTGAAAACTACGCCACGCTTTTGGCCGATCCGGTGTTTTTCAAAGCCTTGATGAACAACCTGATTTATGCCGCTGTAACGATCCCGGTGTCGATCATTCTGGCCCTTCTGATGGCGGTGTTTGTGAATGAAAAGCTCTCGGGACGCGCCTTTTTGCGCATGGCGTTTTTCACTCCGACCGTGCTGCCGTTGATCGCTGTCGCCAATATCTGGATGTTTTTCTACACGCCGGGTTTTGGTTTGATTGACCAAATTCGCGGGGTGTTTGAATACCCGGCGCAAAACTGGGTCGGGCAAACCGATACGGTTTTGTACACGATGATTGCCGTGGCCGTTTGGAAAGAGGCCGGTTTCTTCATGATCTTTTATCTGGCAGCCTTGCAAACCATTCCAACGCCCTTGCGCGAAGCCGCTGCTCTGGAAGGAGCAAATCGTTGGTATTTCTTTCGCCGGGTGACGTTGCCATTGATCATGCCCACCACGCTGTTTGTGTCGATCAATGCGGTGATCAATTCCGTGCGCCTCATCGACCACATTTTTGTCATGACCGAAGGCGGGCCGAACAACGCGTCGAAACTGTTGTTGTTTTATGTCTACGAGGTGGCGTTCCAGTATTGGGACACGGCCTATGCCGCGACGCTGACGGTTGTGATTTTGGGTATCTTGGCCGCCGTCGCCATTGCGCAATTCTACTTTCTTGATCGCCGGGTGCATTACAAATGAACCATTTGATGTTTTCATGGGAGCGCGCATTGACCACTTTGGCGGCATGGGCTTTGGCGCTTTTGTGGGTTTTGCCGCTGGCGTATGCTGTTTGGACGGCATTTCACCCGTCTGAATATGAAACCCGGTTTGATATTTTGGCGCCCCTGACCTTGTCCAATTTCGCAGATGCATGGGCACAGGCTCCCTTTGCGCGGTACTTTTTGAACACCACTATCCTTGTCACCATGATTTTGGTTGGGCAGATCGCTTTGGGCACTTTGGCGGCCTATGCCTTTGCTCGGCTCGATTTTCGGGGCAAGGGCATCTTGTTTTCACTGGTGCTGGTCCAGCTGATGGTGATGCCCGACATCTTGCTGGTTGAGAATTACAAAACCATGCGTGATCTCGGTCTTGTCGATACAATCTTGGCCATTGGGCTTCCCTACATGGCTTCGGGCTTTGGCATCTTCCTTCTGCGTCAGACCTTTATGACGATTCCCCAGGAATTAGACGATGCGGCTCGTATCGAAGGCACGTCAATCATGGGGCGGATTTGGCGGGTTTACATGCCACTGGCCAAGCCGACCTACCTTGCCTTTGGGTTGGTCTCTGTGTCGGCGCATTGGAACAATTTCCTATGGCCACTGATCATCACCAATTCGGTTGAAACCCGTCCGCTGACCGTTGGTCTGTCAATCTTTGCCGCCACCGATTCAGGCATCCAATGGTCGATTATCAACGCGGCAACCCTGCTGACATCCGGGCCGCTGTTGCTGGCCTTTCTGCTCTTCCAACGCCAATTCGTGCAAAGCTTCATGCGCGCTGGCATCAAATAGGATCCCTTCATGACCACGCTCCCCCGCCTTGGCGCAGCTTTGAAACATGACGCTTTTGCGCTTTTGCAAACCTGGATGCGTGATCATGATCGCGCGCTGGAAATCCAAGATTTTGTAACGTTTCAAGCCATTGTGCATGATCGTGAGGCACTTCTGTCTGCCTACAAACCTCTGCTGGACGGGTATCATGGCCCGGTCGGCATTCACGGGCCTTTCCTTGGGCTTGATATCTCGAACCCAGATCCAGAATTGCGCGCTATCATCACTCAGCGTTTGCTACAGGGCCTTGAGGTCGCAGAATCCCTGTCGGGCACTCATATGGTCGTCCACAGCCCGTTTACCTTTTGGCACCGGCTGAATGACCAAAACTATGAATGGCTGCGTCAATCTTTGTTTGAAGCCAGCCTTGAATGCCTCGCTCCCGTGGTCAATCGGGCGCGCGACATCGGATGTGTCTTGATGTTGGAAAACATTGATGACGCCGATCCGTTCATGCGCGTTGATCTGGTGCGTGAGGTTGGCTCGGACCACCTCAAAACCTCCATCGACACCGGCCATGCGCAATTGGCAAACGGTCAATACAAAGCGCCGCCCGTCACCGACTTCATTGCCGCTGCTGGCGACACGCTGGGTCATGTGCATTTGCAGGACGCCGATGGGTATGCCGACCGTCATTGGCACCCAGGAGAAGGCACCTTGCCTTGGCCTGCCATTTTTGACGCCATTGCACGAACCGGTGCCAATCCGCGTCTGTTGATTGAGCCGCGCGACCGCGAACATCTTTTGCCGCAAACGGTGGCTCTCTTGGAGGCACGCCAAATCGCCTGTTGATCGCGGGCTGTCGGCAAGAACTGGCCGTGTGTGATGGACCGACGGGCGGGCTTGGACTAGCTTTCCAGCAGGGGCGTTCAATACCCCTGCTTTGGAAACCAGTTTCGGGATGTTTTTGTGATCATTCGTTCTTGCCTAATCCTCTTTATGCTCGCACTGGCACCTCTGCCGGCGACGGCCCAAAACCGCACCGCAGTCGAGCGCCAGTTTCAAACATGGTTAAAGCAAACAGTCTGGCCTGCTGCGCGCAAACAAGGTGTTTCACGAGCGGTGTTTGATCGGTCTTTTGCCGGGGTGTCCTTGAATTGGAAATTGCCGGGATTGGTGCCGCCGGGCGGTACCTCGGTACCAAAGAAACAAGGACAGGCGGAGTTCGGTGCCCCCTCAAAGTACTTTCGACCCGCATCGGTGGACGGCACAGCAAGCATGGGGCGACGCATGGCCAAGGCCCATCGCAGCACCCTTGCGCGGATTGAGAAAAAGACCGGTGTTCCGGGGCGGATCGTTTTGGGTATCTGGGGCCGTGAAAGCGGGTTTGGCAAAGTGCCCATCAAGCATAACGCAATCGAAGTTCTCGCGACCAAGGCATTTATGAGCACCCGCAAACCATACTTCTATGGTGAGCTGGTCGCCGCGTTGCAAATCGCCCAGGCGGGGCATGTCGGTTCACAAACGATGAAAAGCAGTTGGGCCGGGGCATTGGGTCAACCGCAGTTTATGCCCAGCAGTTTCTTGAAATACGCCGCTGATGGGAACGGCGACGGACGCGCCGACATTTGGCAATCCGAGGCCGATACAATTGCCTCAATCGCCAACTACCTCAAAAAGCACGGTTGGAAGACAGGCCGCGATTGGGGGTTCGAAGTCACTGTGCCTGCCTCTGTGTCTTGCTCATTGGAAGGCCCGGATCAGGGGCGCAAAATCCGTGATTGGGCAAAGATGGGGGTGCGCCGCGTGTCTGGCAAAGCCTTTCCTGATCATGAATTGCGTGCCGAAGGGTTTTTGCTCATGCCTGCGGGTCGTTCCGGCCCGGCCTTTATCGTGACGCCGAATTTTTACGTTCTGAAAGATTACAATACCAGCGATCTCTATGCGCTGTTTGTCGGCCATGTCGGCGACAAAATTCAATATGGAATGGGCGATTTCACTGCGAGTTGGGGCAAGACCGACAAGATGCTGCGCTCTGACATTGCCGCCATGCAGCGCGGATTGGAAAAGCTGGGGCATGATGTAGGCGGTGCAGACGGTTTGCCGGGATACAAAACACGTCGGTCGATTGGCCGGTGGCAAAAAGCGACTGGCCAAACCGAAACCTGTTTTCCTGCGGCGTCTATGAGCAGAGCATTGGCCCGTTAGGTCCATCAGTACATATATGTGTGTTGAGGTGCGATCGGGGCCTTCGGCGTTCCAGAGATGCGAAGGTCATAGGACTGTCCAACTACTCGTGATTCCATTGAGACTGTGATGCCGCGCCATCCGTCCCCAGCGATTCCTGAATTT